>UQIK01000045.1 GCA_900541125.1 uncultured Collinsella sp. | reverse complement strand
GACGCTGCAAACGCCCCTAAGCGGCAATCTGACGTTCAATCGTCGGTCGCGTACCAAAGTACGCTTCCCTCCTCTTTCACGTCACCTTGCTCGCTTAGGGACGTTTTCGCTGTTGGTGACGATAACGCGGCGTTTCCATTGCTGGAGCTAGAGGCTTTCTTTCGACTTGCGCTTTTAGTCGAAAGCTATTAAGCGACATTCCGTTATTCGGAATGTCGCTTTCGTTTTATGCTGGTTATTTCGCTTGTGTTGGTGGATATGTCGTGCGCTCTGCGTGTGGCAATATAAGATGGTTAATTGCGTTAAACGGTATTTGAGTTCTTGAGGGTAGGGGATTGATTTGGGTCGTGGTGCGGATATGACGCCGCCTTTGCGTTGGCGGTTGGTTGTTGCTGGTGGGGTGGCGCTGGTTGTGCTGCTTGTTGACCAGTTGACCAAGCTTGCGGTTCGTGCCGTGGGCGATGCCCTGCATATGACCGTTATCCCCGGTGTGATTGACTTTCTGTTTGTCCGCAATATCGGAGCTGCCTTTAGCATGGGCGAGGGGCATGGCGTTGCGTTCGCTGTGCTGGCGCTTGCGGTCATTGTCGCCATTGCCGTGTACTTGCTCCGTGCGCCTCAGCTCGCTCGTCTTGAGGTTGTGGGCATGGCTATGGTTGCGGGCGGCGCCATCGGCAATGCGATTGACCGCCTAGCCTTTGGCTTCGTGACCGATTTTATTGCCACCACTTTCATCGACTTCCCCGTCTTTAACGTGGCCGATATCGGCATCACCGTAGGCGTCGTGCTTGCCCTCATCGGCTACATGTTCTTGAGTCCTGCGGCCCGCGAAGTTGATGCGACTGCCGAGCTTAACGCCCGTGACGAGGCCCGCGCCAAGCGCAAGGCTAAACAACGTGGGGAGCGTGCCCGCAAGATTCGCGAAAGGAATGAGCGCTAATGGCCGACATCCATATCCTTGTTGCCGACGATGCCGCTGGCCAGCGTCTTGACGCCTATCTGGGCGCCAATGACGGCTGCCCTACGCGCTCTGCCTGCGCGCATCTGATTGAGGGCGGTGCCGTATGTGTCAATGGCGAGACCTGTCTGTCCAAAAAGTACGCCGTGCGAGCCGGCGATCGTATTTCGGTCGACCTGCCCGAGCCGCACGATCCCACCGATGTGATTCCCGAGGCCATCCCGCTCGACATTCGCTATGAGGACGACTATCTCATTGTGCTCTCCAAGCAGCGTGGTCTGGTGTGCCATCCTGCGCATGGTCATGAGAGCGGTACGCTCGCGAATGCCCTGGTCTATCACTGCGGTATCGACCATTTGGGCACCGTGCAGGGCGAGGACCGCCCCGGCATCGTGCATCGTTTGGATCGCGATACCTCGGGCCTTATGCTTGCGGCTAAGGACGACGACACCCAGCGCGCGCTCCAAAATCTTATCCGTACGCGCACGCTCGACCGTCGCTATATCACGCTCGTTCACGGTCATATCGCTATGGATGAGGGCACCATTAACACCGGCATTGCCCGTTCTACCCGTGACCGTGTCAAGATGGCGGTTTCGGACGATCCTTTCGCGCGCCAGGCCATTACGACCTTTAAGGTCCTTGAGCGCTTCGATTCCACGCGTTTTGACGACGGCTATACGCTCGTCGAGTGCCACCTGTTTACGGGCCGCACACATCAGATTCGCGTGCATATGCGCCATATCAACCACGCCTGCGTGGGCGATCCGCTCTACGGCAAGTGCGATGCACGCGCCGATCAGGGTCTGACCAGGCAATTCCTTCATTCCTGGCGTGTTGCATTCGACCATCCCGTGACGGGGGAGCGCATTGAGTGCCGCGACGAGCTACCGTGGGATCTCGCCGCGGTTCTTGACGACCTGGCCCCGCGCTCGCTTGGCCGCACCGCTGCCGGCGACGAAATCGTTCCGCAGCTCGGTCTGCTCGAAGCCTAGCCAGTATTAGGTGGTTTCTTGAACTCGGTAAGCCTGCGGTAAGATATACGGTTGTTTACGTAACGCGTTCTCGGGAGCCTGCATGCTCGCCTTTTTACAAACCAACACACCCATCGTGATCTTCAACCAGATTGTTGTCACGCTGCTCACGGTCTGCTTTCTGTACCAGGTGGTCTTCTTTGTCATTGGCGCTCTTCGTGGCGAGGTCGCGCCTCCCAAGGCCAAAAAACTTCACCGCTATGCCTTCTTCATTGCTGCGCATAACGAGGAAGCCGTAATTGCCAATCTCGTACGCTCCATCAAGGACCAGGACTATCCGTCCAAGCTTATCGAGGTCTTTGTCGTTGCCGACGCCTGCACCGACAACACCGCGCAGCTCGCACGCGAGGCCGGTGCCATTGTTTACGAGCGCAATGACCTGGCCCGAAAGGGTAAGAGCTGGGTCATGGACTTTGGTTTCGATCGCATTCTCAACGAGTATCCCGACACGTTTGAGGGCTACTTTATCTTCGATGCCGATAACGTCATCTCCCGCGATTACGTCTCCAAGATGAACGATGCCTTTGACCAGGGCTTCCATGTGGTCACGAGCTATCGTAACTCCAAGAATTTTGGCAGCTCGTGGATCTCGGCAGCTAATGCTACTTGGTACCTGCGCGAGGCGCGCTTTCTCAATAACGCGCGCAACATCTGCAAGACTTCTTGCGCTGTCTCTGGTTCGGGCTACCTCATCTCCGCCAGCGTTATCGAGGGCATGCACGGTTGGCAGTTCCATACGCTGACCGAGGACATTCAGTTCACCACGTTCTGCGCCATTCACGGCATTCGCATTGGCTATGCGCCGGCGGAGTTCTTTGACGAACAACCCGTGACGTTTAAGGCGTCCTGGAAACAGCGCATGCGGTGGACCAAGGGCTTCTACCAGGTGTTCTTTACTTACGGTAAGCACCTGGTCAAGTCGACCTTCCGCTACCATCGCTTTGCCGCCTACGACATGTTCATGACGATCGCCCCGGGTATGCTGCTGTCGCTCATCTCGATGCTCGCCAATGCGACGTTCCTGATCGTGGGTGGACTCTCGCACGGCTTTTTGGCTACCGAAGTCGAGATGCAGGCCTGTGCCGCGTCGCTCATTATGACCTTCGCCATGATGTATCAGACGTTCTTTATCCTGGCGCTGCTTACGACCATCTTTGAGTACAAGCATATTCACTGCGCGCAAAAGTGGCGTCTGGTGACCAACCTGTTTACCTTCCCGATCTTTATGTTCAGCTATATCCCCATCACGGTGGCAGCGCTGTTCCTGAAGGTCGACTGGGTCCCGACGCAGCACGCCGTCAACGTTACTCTCGACGAGGTCATGCAAGGCGCTAAATAGCCACCATCAAAACCACCACAAAGGGGAGAG
>UQIK01000044.1 GCA_900541125.1 uncultured Collinsella sp. | reverse complement strand
TCCGTACATGTACGGATGAATGTGGGAAGTGTTCGGATGAAGTTGCCAATCAAGGTCCACCACAAAGGGGACGGGCGCCTTTATGGTGGTTTTGCTCGCGTGGATGACTCGGGTTACAATACGCTTGACATATCGTCCCCTTCTCCGGATGGGGACAGCGTAAGCGCTCTTGTGGCGACACCGTAGGACTTTGAAGGTGGCCGCTGTGAGGGCGCTTTTTGTTTAGGCGCCCTCGCTCGGGCGTACGCTATGAAGGGAGAGCATATGAAGAGTTTCGTTGCCGAGGATTCGTTTTGGGAGCTGTTTCCGCAGGCGGCGGTCGGCGTCGTAGTCGTAAAGGGCATGAAGCCCGCGGCCCAGATTCCCCAGGAGGACGTGGATGCGATCGCCACGTTGCTCAATCGCGTCAATATCGATGCGGAGCGTCACCTGACAAGCGATACCATCAGCGAGAACGCGCCGGTTAAGGCATGGCGCGAGGCGTATCGCCTGTTCAAGACCAAGAAGGGCGCGCGTTGCTCAGTTGAGAACCTGCTCAAGCGCGTGCTCAAAGGCAAGCCGGTCGGCCACATTGCGCCCGCGGTGGACATCTACAACACGGTGTCGTTGACCTACGCATTGCCCGTCGGAGGCGAGGACCTACATGCGATCGAGGGAGACCTTCGCCTGAAGGTGACCGACGGTGGCGATGCGTTCTGGCCGCTTGGCGAGGAGGCGGACGATCCGACGCTGCCCGGCGAGCTCGCCTACATCGATGATGCGGGCGCCGTGTGCCGCTGCTGGAACTGGCGCGACGGCGTTCGAACGGCACTGTCCGATGATTCGGCCGATGCGTTCCTGGCGATTGAGTGCGTGGAGCCCGAGCGGATGGGGGATTGCCAGGCTGCGATCGATCGCTTAGCCGAGCTGCTTGAGCGCTATCTGGGAGCGACGGTTGTCATTAAGACGCTTGTGACCCGCGACAATCCTTGCGTGGAGCTGTAGCGGCGCCTAGAACCTATTGATGCCCCAAACCACCACAAAGGTGCCTGTCCCCTTTGTGGTGGTTTTTATGTTGATGGGTTAACAAATGGGGTATTTGGGTACGGGTGTCGCCTTATGCGACTAAGATGTTTACCCGTTAGCATTATGCAAGCGAAAGGCGGTCGTCTCCCATGCAGCAGAGCGACGAGACACGTTTCGAGGACTTTGTCGGACTGATCAGCGGTCTCTACAAGGAGATCCAGCGCATTAAGACGTCTGAGGGCGCAAGGCTGGGTCTCAAGGGCTCCGACGTTATGTGCCTGTACTATCTTGAGCGCAGCAAGGACGGCCTGACTGGTGCCGACCTGGCTCGCATGGCAGGCGTGACCCGCGCCGCCGTCTCGCGTACGCTCGCGCATCTGGAGGAGGGCGGCTACGTCGAAGTCGATGATTCGGGCGATGCCGCCGTTAAGTATCGTGCTCCGGTTCGCCTGACCGCTCTGGGCGGCGAGAGCATGAGCGAGGCGGACCGCATCATTCGCGAGGTGCTCGATACCACCGGTAAGGCTATGGGTGTGGAGCAGCGCGAGCAGATGTATGCATCGCTGCGTACGATTCTCGACACCCTGCGCGAGATCTAAGGCCGCCAAGGCATTTGCTTCCCATTAACAACTGCATAGTCCCGTTTGAGCGCGTATACCGTGCCGGGGCATTGCTGTCAAAATTCCCCGCGCGAGCTCCGCGCAAGAAAGGATTTGTTATGTCCATTCGTATTATTACCGATTCCGCAAGCGATATGTCGCCGGCGGAGCACCCCGCTCTGCGTGTTTTGCCGCTGTCCGTCACCTTTGGCACCGATGTGTATATGGATGGCGTCGACATCGATCATCAGCGCTTTTACGAGATGCTCGTGGAGCGCGATGAGCTGCCCAAGACCGGCCAGGTCAACCCGTACGCGTTTTCGCAGGCGATTGCCGAGGCACGTGAGGCCGGCGACGAGGCAGTGATTATTACCGTGGGCGCCAAGCTTTCGGGTACCAATCAGAGTGCCCGTACCGCACTTGCCGAGGCGCCGGGCGGCGACGTGTTCGTGGTGGACAGCAATAACGTCACCCTGGGCGAGCGTGTCCTGGTCGAGTATGCGTTGCGCTTGGTGGACGAGGGCCGTAGTGCGGCCCAGATCGCGGCGGCCGTCGAGGCAGTCCGTGACCGCGTGGTGGTTATCGGTCTGCTCGAGACGCTGGAGTACTTGGTGCGCGGCGGTCGCCTGTCTGCTGCGGCCGGCGCTGTGGGCACGTTGCTCAACGTAAAGCCCGTTGTGGCCGCCGAGGACGGCCTGATCGTGCAGCTGGGCAAGGCGCGCGGTTCCAAGAACGGTCGTAACCTGCTCAACCAGAAGGTAGAAAAGGCGGGCGGCGTCGACTTTTCCATGCCGCTGGCGCTGGGCTATACAGGCCTTTCGGACGCCGTGCTCAAGAAATATATCGAGGACAGCGCGGCACTGTGGGCTGGCCACACCGAGGGCGAGTTGCCCGTTCACACCATCGGCGCCACCATCGGCACCCACGTAGGCCCCGGCGCCGTAGCCGTAGCCTTCTTCCAGCCCGCCAACTAACCGACCTGCCATAAACCACCACAAAGGTGCCTGTCCCCTTTGCGGTGGTTTATGCTTTTCAGGGTGGAAGGGAGCGAGCAATGGCGTCTGAGGGCTTTTTTGAACGGGTGTACGAGGTGGTCGAGCAGATCCCCGAGGGGATGGTAGCCACGTATGGCCAGGTGGCGCTGCTTGCCGGTCGTCCACGAAGTGCGCGGTACGTGGGGTATGCCCTGCATAGCAATCCGCGCCCCGGCGAGATTCCCTGTCACCGCGTGGTGTTTGCCGACGGCCGTATCTGTGAGGGCTTTGCCTTTGGCGGCCCCGATGCTCAGCGTGAGCTCTTAATGGGGGAGGGTGTGACGTTTACCGATCCCGTGCACGTCGACTTGGCCGCCTGTCGCTGGCTTGCCGGACTCTAACGGCTCTGCCGTGGCCAAAACCACCACAAAGGTGCCTACCCCTTTGTGGTGGTTTAGTTTACTTGGGCTAACTTATGGAGAAGCTATGGCGGCGGATATTGATGCTGCAAAGTAAACCACGGCGAACTATATTGGTTTCAGCAACGGAGCAGGCAATAGGCGATGAAAAAGCCTGCCCTGTTGAGTTTGATTCGCATTCCTCCCCTCTGTGCGATTCAACGGTGTACTTCGGGAACAGGCCCGCTGGCAACTTTCTGCCGGCGGGCCCGTTCCCGATTGTCGGGGGAGTGCAATGGGCGGAGCCGAAGCAGTCCGGCTCCGAAAAAGGCGGACGTCGTAGTGCCCGCCCTAAAGCAATCGAAAGCTCAAGCCAGCAAATCGGTCTAGTACACCATGCCCATGGCGTCCTGAACCTCTGCCAGAGTCTGATCGGCGATCTCGTTGGCGCGACGGTTGCCCTCGTGCAGGACGTCCTTCACATAGTCCAGATCGTTCTCGTAGCGCTGGCGACGCTCGCGGATCGGTGCGAAGTACTCGTTGACGGCCTCGGTCACGTACTTCTTGAGCTGGCCGGAGCCGCCCATGCCAATCTCCTCGGCAATCTCGACCTCGGAACGGCCGGTGCAGATGGCGGCCGTCGAAAGCAGGCCGGACACGCCGGGGCGGTTCTCGGGATCGAACGTGATCATGCGCTCGGAGTCGGTCTGGCTCTTCTTGATGCGCTTGGCCGTCTCCTCGGCGGTCATCGAGATGTTGATGGCGTTGCCGTAGCTCTTGCTCATCTTGCGACCGTCCAGGCCGGGCAGCAGCGGGGTCTCGGACAGCAGCGCGTCGACCTCGGGGAACACCTTGCCGTAGCGGTTGTTAAAGCGGCGGGCGATGGTGCGGGTGAGCTCGATGTGCGGCAGCTGGTCGCGGCCGACGGGCACCACATTGCCCTTGCAGAACAGGATGTCGCAGGCCTGGTGCACCGGGTAGGTGAGCAGAAGGCCGGTGAGCTCGTGCCCCGAGGCCTCCATCTCGGCCTTGACCGTGGGGTTGCGCGCCAGCTCGGCCTCGGAGACCAGCGACAGGAACGGCAGCATGAGCTGGTTGGCTGCGGGCACAGCGGAGTGCGCGTAGATCATGGTCTTGTCGGGGTCGATACCGCAGGCAAGGTAGTCCATGACCATGTTGTACACGTTGTCCTGGATATGCTCGGTGGTGTCGCGGTCGGTGATGACCTGGTAGTCGGCGATGAGCACGTTGGTCTTGGCGCCCATGTTCTGCAGCTCAACGCGGCCCTTGAGGGTGCCAAAGTAGTGGCCCAGGTGCAGACGGCCGGTGGGGCGGTCGCCGGTGAGCATGGTGAACTTCTCGGGCGTTTTGGTCAGGCCCTCGCGAATGACGTTGCTCTTTTGCAGCGCGACTTCGTAGCTGTTCTCGTTTGGCATGATTGCTCCTAACGTATCTTCATGGGTCAAGATGATAACTGTCTCTTATACACATCTCCGAGCCCACGAGACTAGCGCTCATCTCG
>UQIK01000043.1 GCA_900541125.1 uncultured Collinsella sp. | reverse complement strand
GGGCTCCTGTCTTTTTAGCGCCCTCGGATTGGGTCATAGTGTCTGTCGTTGCCAAGGCATCGGCGTTGCCGGACTAGTCATCGGGGACGTTCATAAATGACTACTCAGGAATGAGCGTGGATAATCTCCCGGTTTTGGCCTGTGTGCGGGCTCAAAGTGGGAGATTATCCGCGCTCGCTTTAATTTGCCTGGGCTGCGATGCCTATCTAATCGGCTCGGCGTCTTCCCTGAGAATCGAAAGATACTCTTCATACCCGTACTGCCGGTATCTCTGTCTTGACTCGTCGAGCGGACGGAGGATACCCAATTCTTCAAATGATTTGACGAGCGAGCTCGCGGTACTCCTGCCGATATCGAGTCGGGCAGCGATAAATGCGGTGTCGAGGATGGGATGCTCTTCAAGAAGGCTCAGCAGCCTTTGTCCGTTTGCGACAGTCCTTCCGAGATTTTCGGTAATGGCTGCCGTCGAACGGTTATGGAGACCAACGAGACTCTTTAAAGACCCTACCGAGTCCTTCGCACTCTCGAGAAGACTGTTGCAGAAAAACTCTATCCATTCCTCGTAAGTGCCTCTCTCCCTTACGGATGTGAGTTGCCGGTAGTACTCGCTTCGATTTTTCTTGAACTGGAACGATGGATAGAACAAGCAAGAATGAAGAACGCCATCATTGATGAGCATAAGTGTAATGAGAAGCCTGCCCAGGCGACCGTTTCCGTCTAGGAATGGATGGGCAGTTTCAAATTGGTAATGGACGAGCGCCGCCCGCACAATCGGATCCATTTCGACTTGAGGCTCATTGATAAAGCGTTCGAGGTCCTGGAGCGTGTTACTCAAATCTTCAATGTTTGGAGGGACAAACGATGCGGTTGCAATGGTGCAGCCTGAGGGGCCAATCCAGTTTTGTGAGGAGCGCAGCTCGCCTGGATTCTTCTCCGTTCCGCGCACTCCGTCCAGCAGGACCGCATGAACTTGCCTAAGAAGTCTCGTGCACAAGGGCATCTTTTTGAGCAGTTCTACGCCGCGGTCGACAGCACGGACGTAATTCACGACGTCTGCGACATCTTTATGATGGAGTTGTGTTTGCGATGGACTAAGTAGGTCGTCAAACGTGCACTGGGTTCCCTCAATTTGCGAAGAAAGGAGTGCTTCTTTGCGCACGTACATTGTCAGATACATGTCGGCGTTGGGAACAAAGTAGAGCATGCCTTCAAGCTCTCCAAGCTTTCGTGAGCATGCGGAAAGCGTGCGATAGGTTTCCTCGGTGAGGTTTAGCTGCCTCAATGATTGCAAGGGCGTTGGAAAAAACGAATAGTAAGCCAATTTCCCCGATAGATTATTGCGGAGCGTTCCCTGGCCGTTCTCCTCGATTTGCATCGCGCCCTCCATATCTTTAGTGCCGGAAACTCGTTATTAGGCTAATCATATCAATTCTAATAACGAGTTTATGGCGAAAATAGTTATTAGATTCGATTTGAATGATCTAATGACGAGAAGTCGTTATTGCTTTGGTGCAAGGTGGTCGAGTGGTCCCTCGGGCGCAGAGGAAAACGGATCATTCAACACGAGCGTGGATAATCTCTCGGTTTTGGCCTGTGTGCGGGTTGAAAGTGGGAGATTATCCACGCTCGTCGCTACTTGAGCCCGGGCAGGCGGGTGTAGGGGAATGAGCGCTCTAGGAATTCGGAGCAGCGGTCGTAATCTTTGGCGAAGTAGCTACTGTAGAGCGAATCGAGCACGTATTGCACGGCGATGTGGCTGGCGAACTGTGTGATGCGATGCGTCATGCTCTCGTGGTCACTCACCGTAAGGTAGGCGGCAAAGCCGGGGTGAATGCGAGCGCAATAAGGCGTGCCGATGACGATGACCGGGACATGCCGACTGCTGAGGATCGGCAAGATGCCCTTGAGGTTGGGGGCAAGGCCGCTGTAGGAGATGACGATTGCCGCATGGTCGGGACCCGAGGCGAGCGCCGTTCGCACCTGGGCCTCGACACCGTTGTGGCACGTTGCGCTTTTACCGGCGGAGAGCAGGCGATCGCGGAACATTCCCGCTGGATAGAGGTTGTGCGAGCCCGTGTAGATGTCGACCTGTCGGGCGTTCGCGATGAGCTTGGCGGCGTGGTCAAGCTGCGTGGGGTCGAGCAGCTCCTGCGTTTCGGCCAGCGTAGTCTGGTAGAGCCCCTCCATGCGCTCCATAACCTGCGCAGGGGTGGACGCGGCGTCGAAGGGAAAGTTGATATCCACGTCGCGTCGGTTGCCCGATTCGGTTGCCAGGCGGATGAGCTCGACCTTGAGGTCCTTGAAGCCCTCGAGGCCGAGCTTTTTGCAAAACCGGTGCACGCTCGCAACAGAAACGTTGGTGCGCGCGGCAAATTCCTTGATGGAGAGCCCGCGGACGTCTTCGCCCATGGCAAGGGCCGAGATGCCGAGCTGCTGCTCGGTGGGGGTGAGGCCCTGCGCCTCGGTGATCTTGCGTTTGATATCCATGCGAACTCCCACACTCGCCAAACCTGCCAAAAAGGGACAGGTTTATTTTGGCACGTTTCGGTCGGTATCAGGAAGTGTCAGGGACGGGGCGGCGGCGGTCCGTGGGCGCGAAAAGAAGTATCGGGTTTAGCGTGCCCACTTCTGCCCGTCCCGCGCGTGGGCGATACTCAGCTTATCGACCCGCGATGCAAAGGAGATGCTCATGGCAAACATCAAGTTTCCCGAGGGTTTCTATTGGGGTGGCGCCACCGCTGCCAACCAGTTTGAGGGCGCTTGGAACGTGGACGGCCGCGGTGCTTCTGTCGACGATCATTTCTTGGGCGGCAGCTACGAGGAGCCGCGTCAGATTACGATCGACATCGACCCCAACCGCTTCTACCCCAATCATGACGGTATCGATTTCTACCATCACTACGAGGAGGACATCGCGCTGTTCGCCGAGATGGGCTTTACCATGTTCCGCATGTCCATCTCCTGGAGCCGTATCTTTCCCAACGGCGACGACGCTGAGCCCAACGAGGCCGGCCTCGCCTTCTACGACCGCGTTTTCGACTGCCTGCGTGCCCACAATATCGAGCCGCTCGTGACCCTCTCGCACTACGAGATGCCCTATCACCTGGTCGAGAAATACAACGGCTGGGCGAGCCGCGAGCTCATCGGCTTCTTTGAGAAGTACTGCCAGACCGTCTTCGACCGCTATCAGGACAAGGTCAAGTTCTGGCTCACCTTCAACGAGATCAACTGCGGTACCCAGGACATGGGCAACCTCTTTGAGACCAGCATGATTCAGGGCTTTGAGGGTCCGGCGTCGGCGGTCCACGCCACGCCGCAGGCTCGTATGCAGGCGCTGCATCACCAGTTTGTCGCCAGCGGCCGTGTCGTGCGCTATGCCCACGAGCATTACCCGCAGTTTAAGATGGGCAACATGGACTGCTTCATCCTTTCCTATGCCGCCACGTGCGATCCGGCCGACGTGTTCGCCACGCAGCAGGAGATGAATACCATGAACTGGTACTGCTCCGACGTGCAGGTGCGCGGCAAGTACCCGTTCTATGCCAAGCGCTTCTGGGCCGAGAACGATGTCGAGCTCGTGATGGAGGACGGCGACCTGCAGGATATCGCCGACGGCAAGGTTGATTTCTACACCTTTAGCTACTACATGTCCGGCACCGTGGGCACCCACAAGGACCACGAGATGACCGAGGGCAACATGACCTTTGGCGGCAAGAACCCCTATCTGGAGTCCACCGACTGGGGCTGGCAGATCGATCCGCTGGGCCTGCGCATCGCCCTCAACGAGATTTACGCCCGCTACGAGATTCCGCTGATGGTGGTCGAGAACGGTATGGGCGCTTACGATGAGGTCGAGGAGGACGGCTCCATCCACGATCCGTACCGCATCGCCTACTTGCAGAGCCACGTCAAGGCCATGGGCGAGGCCATTGCCGATGGCGTTGACCTGATTGCCTACACCTGGTGGGGTCCCATCGACCTGGTTTCCGCCGGCACTGGCGAGATGCGCAAGCGCTACGGCTTCATCCACGTCGATAAGTACGACGATGGCACCGGTACCTACGAGCGCCGCCGCAAGGACAGCTTCTTCGCATACCAGAAGATTATCAAGTCCAACGGTACCGAGGGCCTGGATTAATCGACAATATGAGTGTCACTGGGGAAAAGGTTTTGGGAAGGGCTTGGAAGGGCTTGCGATTCGAGCCCTCACCTTAGCAATTTGATCATTTGGCACTATAATCACCATAGGCATGCGCAAAACGTTGCGCTCAATCAAGAGGAGAAAACGTATGGGTCTGTTTGATATGTTCAAGAAGAAGGCTGAGCCCGCGGCAGCTGCTGCTCCGGCCTCCATCTCTGCTTCTGCCGGCGCCGACGTGCTGTGCTCGCCCGTCAAGGGTAAGGTCATCAAGATGGCCGACGTGCCCGATCCCGTCTTTGGTGGCGAGGTTCTTGGCAAGGGCTGCGCCGTGTGGCCCGAGGACGACCTGGTCTACGCTCCCTGCGACGGCAAGGTGACCGTCACCATGGGTCACGCCGTGGGCCTGCAGTCCGATAGCGGCATCGAGGTTCTGGTGCACGTTGGCGTCGATACCGTCAACATGAACGGCGACGGCTTCGAGGGCTTCGTCAAGGCTGACGACGTCGTGAAGGCCGGCCAGCCCTTGCTCAAGATCGACCGCGCCAAGATCGCTGCCGCCGGTTACAAGGACTGCGTCGTCGTGGCCGTGTCCAACACCGCCGAGTTTGCCGATGTCGAGCTCGCCGTCGAGGCCGAGTCTGCCGTCGCCGCCGGTGACGCCATCGTTAAGGTCGTCCGCAAGTAAACTGCGGCATCCAAAGGCTGTGCGAGGGTGGTCGGGTTTTCCGGCCACCTTTTTTATTGCACCGCGGGAAAGCGTTTTACTGCACGTTGGGCGGGCTTGCAAACCGTTCGGACGCTAAAACGAACCGACCGCGCCTTCGCGTTGCCGAGGGTGTTCATAAGTTGATAGTATGGGCTTACTTATTACAACGTGTGCCGCGTCCGGGAAGCGCGGTGCCGCTCATTGGGAGGAACAACATGAAAAAGAAGCTGCTGCTTGCGCCCCTCATGGCCGTCTTGGTCGCATGCGTGGTCGTGCTTTCCGGCTGTGGAGGTCCTTCGGTTGAGGAGCTCATCACCGAGGATCTTACGACGCAGTTTGACGAGGTCAAGAACGGTGGCGACGACTTCCTCTCTGGTCTGGAGGAGGCTTCGGGCGACGAGTTCGAGCAGCTGGGTATCGATCCCAAGGAGTATGCCAAGACCTATCTCGAGGGCTTTGACTACAAGATCGGCGACGTGACGGTCGACGAGGACAAGGGTGTCGCGACCGCCGAGGTCTCCATCACCTGCAAGTCCATGAACAAGATCGTCGAGGACTTCTCCACCCAGTATCAGGAGAAGGTCGCCGCGCTTGATACGGTTCCTTCCGATGACGAGCTGTACAAGATGGCCGGTCAGGTTATGGTCGATGTGACCAAGGCCACCGAGCCCAGGAAGACCACGGTTATCTTCAAGTACACCTGCAACGACGACGGCGAGTGGTCTGCCGACGACTCCGTCAACTCCGAGATGATGGATGCAATGCTGAGCTAGGGGGTTACGCGGTTCTACGAACCGCGTAACCAGTTGACGCTGCAAGCCCGCCAGAGCGGCAATCTGCCTTTCAACTTCGGCGGCATGACCGGAAGGTCAATGCCGCCTCGTTTCAAGGCACCTTGCTCGCCCTGGCGGGCTTTCGCTCATATGACCCAATCCGCTGTCAAGAGCCACAATGGCCCCGCCGACCGCT
>UQIK01000042.1 GCA_900541125.1 uncultured Collinsella sp. | reverse complement strand
CATGTCTCTCAACTCAAGCCTCAACCAAAATGCGCAACAAACCGGGCGTTATCAAACCCACGAACCGCTTCACGGATAATCCTTCTCTTTCCGTAGTGCTGATGGCATTCCCCGTTCTCTCCAACAAACGGAAAACAAGCCCAGCATGGCCGAGGGGAGAGACAATGCGACAGCAGCGAATCGTCAGGCCGCATGCTGCATGATTACCGGCTTGACGATTCGCGGCATACCGCGCTTATCGGTGGCGCTTACCGGTGATACAGACTCACCCGTTCGTACTTCGGTTCGCAGCACACGTTGATGCCGAGTTTGCGATACAGCGCCTCGTCCGTGGATGAGATGATAACGGAGAAGAAGGCGTCGCAGCCCCGCAACTGTTTGAGCCCGTCGATGACGCGAGCGGCCACAGGACTGGTGGCGCTGGTGATTGACAATGCAATCAGCGTCTCATCCGAGTGCAAGCGTCGGTTCACGCTGTTGAGATGCTCGGTTTTCAGCCGACAGATGGGTTCGATGGCGGCATCGTCGATTACCGGAATGGTTTCGTCAACACCGGTGACGGCCTTGAGCGCGTGCATCAGCAGCGCGCTGGCCGCGCCCAACAGGTCGCCGGTTTTGCCGGTGACCACATGGCCATCGGGCAGCACCATGGCACCAGCCGGGGCACCGGTGGCGGCTTCCTTCTCAAGGGCCACGGCGCGGGCGGGAGAAAGATCGGGGGTCACGCCGGCCCGGTTCATGATGGAGCGCAGCCGCTCCACCTGTTCCTCGCCAGTGCCGGTGCGCTTCAAGTGCACGGCGGCGGCGAAGTAGCGGCGCACGATTTCCAGACGCGCGGCATCGCGGCAGGCATCGTCGTCCACAATGGCGTATCCGGCCATGTTGACGCCCATATCGGTGGGGCTCTGATAGGGGCTTTCGCCCATGATGCGCTCCATCATGGCTTTGAGCACGGGGAATGCTTCGACGTCGCGGTTGTAGTTGACGGTGGTCTCGCCGTACGCCTCCAGATGGAACGGGTCGATGATATTGGCATCGTCGAGGTCGACGGTGGCAGCCTCGTACGCGATGTTGACCGGATGGTTGAGCGGAAGATTCCAGATGGGGAACGTCTCGTATTTGGCATAGCCGGCGTCGATGCCGCGCTGGTGCTCGTGGTAGAGCTGGCTCAGGCACGTGGCGAGTTTGCCGGAGCCAGGGCCGGGCGCGGTGACCACGACGAGCGGCCGGGTGGTCTCGATGTACTCGTTCTTGCCGTATCCGTCGTCTGAAACGATGCGTTCGATGTCGTGCGGGTATCCGGCGATCGGGTAGTGCAGGCGGCAGGTGACGCCGAGTTGCTCGAGGCGGTGGCGGTAGGCGTCGGCGGCGGGCTGATTGGCGTATTGGGTGAGCACTACGGAGCCGACGAGGAAGCCGCGGGAACGGAACACGTCGATGAGTCGCAGCACGTCCTCGTCGTAGGGGATACCGAGGTCGCCGCGGGTCTTGCCTTTTTCGATATGGTTGGCGTTGATGGCGATGACGATTTCCACATCGTCCACCAGACTTTCCAACATGCGGAACTTGGTGTCCGGCTCAAAGCCGGGCAGCACGCGCGAGGCGTGGTAGTCGTCGAAGAGCTTGCCTCCGAATTCCAGATAGAGTTTGCCGCCGAATTGCGCGATGCGCTTTCTGATGTTGGCGGCTTGCAGCTCGATGTATTTTTCGTTGTCGAATCCCTGGCGCATAGAGGTCGGCATCCCTTTCCGAACGACGTCGTAAACGGAAAAATTATACCGGACGTCGTCGGCAACAAAAAATGGGATTCCCCGATGGGGAATCCCATTCGTCATAGAGAGCAATTACTCCCGAGGAATGTTGAACAGGGGTTTGCATGGCTCCCAAAAACGCGCTGGTTGAAACGTTGCCGACGACGCGTGCGCTCGAAGAGTATGCACGGGTGGCTTTGCGGTGATTTCCCAGACCGTTCGTTGCTAGGCGAGATATTTCTTTTTCCAGGCCTTCTTTCGGGCGTAAGCGTTTTCTGTCATGTCGGAGTAGTCGTAATCAACTTTGAACTTGCCGTTGGAATGGAGAATAAGCGTCATCGATCCCCATCTCTTTTCGGGCTTAAGCGCGGCCCTTTCAGGTTCAATGAACTTGTTGATAGCCATAAAGTTTTTCATCAAGGATGCCCTCGAAACGCCTTTTTGGTCAAAGCATTTAACGAAGTCGTCTTTTCCGCTGCCAGCAACGTAATACTCAATAGAGAACGCACCCTCGGCGTACTCGGCGTAAAACACGACCTTGCTCCAGTCTTCGGGGAGGGTTTCCTCAAGAATTGAAGCTATCCCTTGTAGCATCTTCTTTTCACTCATTACATTTCCTTTGCAGTGTTAAGAAGAAACGTAACCGTCTCTTCGCCGTCAATAATGTCCGTGATAGCAAACGAGCTAGGCCTGAATGACCCGCCCTCATAAAGTGGCTCAACCTTGAAAAACACTTCAGCGCCACCAGCCAAAGCATCGGCGCATTTTTGCTCGATTGCTGCATAGGCTTTTTGGTTAACCTCGCCGCCCATGGCGACAATATTCTCAAGGCCATTTGATCCATTGAATCGGTCGGCAATCAGATGGCCTCTTTGATCAAAAAGCTCTTCAAACCCTTTTCCGATTGACTGGATAGTGTCCTTGATGGTCAAACGACCTTCGTGGGTCTTTAGTTGTAAGAAGCCTTCGGCCGATTCGACCCTACCCATTGCATCGGTAACGTATTTATACCCATTGATCTCATAGCTCATGTTCGGAACGAGGTCGTCGCCAACGCGGTAAAGTTGCCCGAGATCGTCGGTTGCACACTTCACGCCGTCGATCGCAAACTCGTTATTGGGAAGCAGTCGGTCGCCTTCGTAAATTGCCTTTCCGGCATCATCCAGAATTCGTGAGCTTGCGCCCGATTCTGCTGCCTTTGAGGCAAGAAAGTTATTTAGACCTCGTCCGGCAAGAAGCGTTGCTGCCGTAACAGTTCCCGCAACGACTTCTCCGACGATATCCTCCTGAGATATCTCACCGTCTTCAGCGCCGGCTTCCAAGCTCTTTCCCATTTCGTCAAGAACGAGTACAGACCCAGCAGCGAGTGCTGCAGGGGCAGAAGCGGTGACGGCTACGGCACCAAGCGCAACTTCAGTGGCGATTTTGCCTCCAGTTTCGACATAGTCTCCGATTTCCCGTATCTGCTCATCGGCTTCCATGAAGTCGCCCCAGGCGTTGGCTGCATCGTCAACAGCGTGTGTTTGCGCGGTTTTCACCGCTGCTTCTTCGTCTTCGGCCAGTAGTTCAATATTCGATTCAACACCGACATATGCGTTTTCTCCAACGTCGGCAACTCCAAGTACGAACCTGCCGCCAAGATAAGCTCCGTTCCTTGCGCCATCGCGGACAGTTTCGCCTGCAGCGTTGAGTGTTGGCTCGCATGCTTTCCAGGCGTCATCTGCGGCTTCTTGAACTGTTGAAATGCTCGCGGTTAGGACATCGCCGGAAGAAATATCCCGCCATGCGGCATCTGCACAATCAGCAACGGTGCGTTGCGCCTCCTCAAAGGCCAATCTCGTTTCGGTCGTATCCGGCATTAATTGCTCTATATTTTCAAACGCCATTTAGATCACCGGCCTTGTTTGAGATAAGACCGCTGATACTTCGGCGAGTGCTGAGGCCTTTTCCGTTGTCTCGATGCCGGTACCCCTCTTTCTCAGCTCGTTGAGATGAGCGTTAAGCATCGACTGAATGAACAGGTATTGGATTGGTCCCCAGCTTTCGGGTGAGGAGTCATCTTCGAATTTCCAGCTTGAAAGCAGATGGGAGCAAAGCCTCTCTTTGAGGCTGTCGGCAGATAAATCCCTGGCGTCGTCGAGGATGCGTCCAATATTGAAATACCTATAAGCACACCATTCAAACAGTGGCTTCCTCGAGAACAGAGGAGTCCCTGCCATCTCAATCAAGCGTGCCTTCATGGAGTCAGGTATGTCCATCTTGTGCACACAGTCGCAGAAGTTGTATTCCCTTGGCTCATCGAGCTTGAACGGATTAAGCACACAAGAGTTGAGATAGCGAAGCTCTTCAGAAGAAACCTTGTCCTTCGCGCTGTGCTTGCTCTGTGTTGGCGAGTACTCTAGGCCGCGTTCATGCGGTTCGATGTGACAGAGGACAGGTTCGGTCCATTCGTTCTGATATATTGCTGCAACGCCTCGCTGAAGCTTTGCAAGCTCTTGGATTTGGCTCTCGTTAAGATTTGCCGCCTTGCCGATAAGCATCCTGTCGCCTTCGTCAGGCAGTTTCCAGGATAAGTCGATGCGATGATTCTGCCTCAAGCCCAGCGGGTTGTTAAGGCGCGGTCATTTTGGCGCTTACATCTCACTTTTGCAGACGTAGAACACGAGTATTGGAATCAAAGGAGGGTTCTCATGCCAAATATCGGTAAGGACGACCATCCGAAGCTGTGGTCGCTTATTTTCGTGCTTATCATCGCGCTGACCTTCTGTTGCTTCGTCATGGGCCAAGGACTCAACAGTGGAACCAGCGTCTTCCTGGCAGGCCAAGGTTACGGTGCGAGCCTTGCCGGCGTACTTGCACTCGTCTTCTCCATTGCCGCCGCGTTAGCACGACTGTTCGTCGGCCCTGTTATCGACAACGGCAAGTGCTCACTCGTTATCATCGCCGGCATCGCTATCCTCATAGCAGGAACAGCACTGTCCGCTGTCGTTCAAGGCATCCCCCTCTTCACAATCAGCCGTTTGCTGCAAGGCGTGGGCTTTGGCGCAGCAACAACAGCAGCCTCGACCGCCGCAGCAAGCGTCTTACCGCAAGAACGGCTCGGCGAAGGCATTGGATACCACGGCCTCGGACAGGCTATCGCCATGAGCATCGGCCCAGCCTTCGCACTTTACCTAGTAGGAACCGATCCCTCAACGAACCTCTATGTCGGCCTTGCCCTGGTTGGGTTTGCAGGGCTTGTAATCGCCCTCAACGCACGCTATGAAAGTAAATGGCAAACTCTGCCAAGCTCCAGCGCATACCGAATCAAAATGGAAACCCGGCTCGAACTCGACTCAAAAGACGGGCAGGCACCCAGCCCCACCACAGTAACTACATCCGAAACAATTAACAGTGAAAAGTATCCTGAAGGCGACCAGGTGTCCAAGAGAACCCTGCGTGACTCATTCAACATCTTCGAGCCGCGCGCATTGCCTGGCGCCATCCCACAGATGATCATGTGCCCCACTTTTGGCTTTGGCGTCTTCTTTGCCGGTCTGTACGGTACTACTCTCGGCTATACCCACGCCGGTCTCTTCTACACCATCAGCGCGGTAAGCATGATTATCATTCGCATGATTTCAAAGCATTTCATGGACACCGTACCTGCAATCAAAACAATGACCGGAGCCGTCGCGTGCGGCATCCTCTGCTGCCTTATGCTACTTGCCGCACCGTACGGGGAACCTGTCTTCCTGGCGTCCGGAATCTTCTATGGTCTCGCCACTGGCATAAGCCTGCCACTTAATCAAAGCGTAGCGGTAAAGAACACCCCGCCAGAGCGCTGGGGCGCCGCAAACGCCCTGTTCCTGCTCGCCAATGACATCGGCATTGGCTTCGCAAGCGTAATCTGGGGCGTTATCAATGACTCATTCGGGTTCCAGACAAGCATCGTCTGCGTCATTGTCTGCCTTATCGCAAGCTACGCATCCGCCTGGATCGTCTACCCCGCCCGCGACAAGCGGTGGAGGCATTAGAGCGTAAGCGTCAAAATGACCGCGTAGCAGGAAACGTCCAGGACCATTCCGGCATACGGATGGAAAAGTCCTGGACGTTTCCATCTTTGCGTTGCGGTATGCCTTAGGCCGCTATGTCGCTACAGGCCCTCCTCGGCGTTGTTCGCCATCTCGTCGTCGAACGCATCGGGGTCGATGTTAATTATGAAGTCGTCAGGCATCTCTTTGGCCTTCTCGGCAGCGGCTGGGTCGAGCTTGCAGGACTCAGGCACCCTATCCGACCACGGCAGGAACGAGTCCACAACCTCATCGGTGAGCTCGCCGGCGTTGGGCATCTCGGTCAGCAGCCACTCGACGTAAAGCCTGGGATTGAGCCCGTTGGCCTTGGCCGTGGTGGTGACGCTGTATATCGCCGCAGACGCCCGCGCGCCGCGCGGCGCATCGCTGAAGAGCCAGTTCTTGCGCCCTACGACGAAGATTCGCTGGGCCTGCTCGGCGACGTTGTTCGAGAGCTCCAGGTGCCCCGTCTTCGAGCACGTTCATGACGTAGGGCCAGAACTCCACAGCGTACTGCAGCGCACGGTGCGGCGCCAGCTTCGGCGAGGCTAGGGGAAGCTGGGCCCGCGCCCATCCCCCGAAGTCCTCCATGAGCGGGCGGAGCTCCGCGTCGCGGGCGGCCTTCCTGCCGCCCGGCTCCATGTCGTCGAACTTGGAGTCGACCTTGAACATGGCGTCGATCCTGCGCCTTGCCTCGAGCGCAACGCTGGCCGCTGTTTGTGTTCAATTAGTTGTTGCGGGTTTAGTCACGATGATTTTTCGGGTTTAG
>UQIK01000041.1 GCA_900541125.1 uncultured Collinsella sp. | reverse complement strand
GTCTTTCATGCAGCAGGGGCTCTCAATGTTTTTATGTCCTGCTCATATCGTCTGTTACTCGGCTTCACTAAGATAGCTGAGCATAAACTCGTAAATGTCCTGACGCACGGGCGCATTGAGCTCATATTCGATTTCGACGGCGTTGTCGCCGCTCTTAGTTTTAATAGCTTCGAACTTGCCGGTCGGATGCATTTCGCCTAAGAAATAGAACTCCTTACCGCCCTTATCGTCCTTGTTCTTACGCATAAACAAATACGTCTTCAGGCCGTTTCCTGGCCACGTCTGCAGTCGCTGAATCTCGGGGGAGTTGAGCGTGCGGTTGTTCTTAGAGATTGCAACTAGCTTACTCGGCGAGACAAAGCGGTCTTCATACTGAATGGACTCGCTAATGTCGGGTGCCTTGTCATAGTTAATAAACACGGGGAATGTATTGGTCTTCTCGTCGTAGAAGTAGCCGCCAAGATTTTGGCCGTTGATGTTCTTTTCCCAGTTCATCAAGCGGCAAACCTCTTCGTACGTGTACTTGGCGTTGAGAACGAAATTTGTGTTTTCGTACGTCTCGGCATAGTCGAGTCGGTTGCGCGCGATGCCAAAATCCAGCACCTCGAGAACCTGGCGTTTGAACTCGGCATTGCGCAGAGCGGTCGCAAAGGCTTCGGTCAGACGAGGTCCGCATCCATCGTCAATAAGCAGGGAAACGAAATCCTTAGGAGTGGCAAAGTCACCCTTAAGGACAGCGATTGCCGACCTAACGGCGCTGTCCTTAAGTTGTGCGCGGTAGTTCCTAAGCGCGGCCTCGCGCATATGTCGATAGCCCTCGTGTCCGGCTTCGACGAGCGTTTGAAGCAAATAGAGGTCTTCGAATCGCTTACCCGCGGCGAGCTTTTGCGAAATAAATTTGAGAATCTTGGTTTGATCAGAGGAAAAATGGACTGTGTAGCCCGGCTCGTATTTGGAAAGAAATGCGTGGTAGGACCCCAGGCCGCTGTTCTTGAAGATAAGCAGCGGATCGATGGAGCCATTACGATCAAATTCGAGCAGCGAGGGAATCTTGCCGAGTTTCTGACGCAAGTCGAGATATTCGTTCTTCAAAAATCTGACGGAGGTAAAGTCGCCGCCGTCGATGGCCTTATAGATGCGAGCTTCGGAAATGCGATCGAAGCTTACTGTTGAGCATCCGGGGATCGCCGAATCGCTCTCTTGGACGAGACGACGCAGACGGTCTTTATTGTACGTCTTGTCACCCGAAAGCGCGATGGGCACCAAGAAGTTGCTCTGGTAATTGCCAATAAAGTCTAGTACCAGTGCGTATTCCTTGCCATCATTCAGGCGCAAACCTCGTCCGAGCTGCTGAATAAAGATGATTGCGGAGTCGGTGCGTCGAAGCATGATGATCTGATTGAGCGAGGGGATGTCGACGCCTTCGTTCATGATATCGACCGAGAAAATGTACTCGAGCTCGCCGGCTTCAAGTCGGCTGATCGCGGCATCGCGGACTTCATCGGAATCTTGACCGCTAATCGCAGCCGTTCGATATCCGAGGGCGTTGAATTTGCGCGACAGTTCTTCGGCCTCGGCGTTTCGATTGCAGAATATTAAGCCCCTGCGGTTGCTTTTGGTGACGCTGTATTCTTCGATCTTCTCGGTGATGTGACGCACACGCTCGTCAGACGTCAAGCGTCCGAACAAGGCAGTGTCTTCGACCGTCTCGTCGTCAATCTCCAGATCGTGAATGCCAAAATAATGGAAGGGGGCTAGCATCTCTTCGGCCAAAGCGTCCTGCAGCGTGATCTGGAACGCGATGACGTGATTGAAAAGGGCAAAGACGTCATAGCCGTCGGTGCGATTAGGTGTAGCGGTCATGCCCAGATAAAACCGAGGCGTAAAGTGCGACATGATGGATTGGTAGCTCTGAGATCCCGTGCGGTGGGCCTCGTCGATGACGATGTAGTCGAACTCATCGGGACGGAAATCGCTCAGATGTTTGGCGACCGAAGAACACATGGCAAACACGCAGGTGGCATTGCTTATATTCTTGCCAGTTTGATAGGTGTCGAACGTATAGGTACTACCTAAGAGCCGTTCGTAGCTTACACGGGAGGCGTCTATAATGCGTCGGCGGTGCGCAAGAAAGAGGATGCGCCGGGGTTTAGTTGCGAGCACGTCGAACGCCGAAAGGAAGGTCTTGCCAGTGCCGGTTGCCGAGACCAGCAATGCACGGGTCTCGCCCTTGCGGTGGATTACGCCGAGCGCCTCAAGGGCGCGCTGCTGCATTTTATTGGGCTTGATTTCTTCGAGGCCGTTCGTGGTTGGGCTAACAGTTGCCTGGAACGTCGGTTTCGATTTGGGCTTTGACGGATGTGCCGATCGATATGCGGCATAGTTCTCAATCCAGTCTTGGGAAAGCAAAACGGTTGAGGTGTCGTTCCACAACGAATTGAACTCGCCCCTCAGTTCGCCGAGTAGGCGGCTGTTCTCGACAGTCTGGTACAGCACGTTCCATTCTTTATTACAGGTGAGGGCGGTCTGCGTCATGTTCGAGCTGCCGACGATGACCGTGCTGGTTTCGCCCTTATCAAAAATGTATCCCTTGGCATGCAGATTACCCTGGAATACGCGAACTTCCATGTTGTCGTATTCCAGGAGCTTGCGAAAGGCATCGGGTGAGTTGAAGTTGAGATAGGTGGACGTGAGCAGCCTGCCCTTAATGCCACGCTGCTTGAGCTCCTGGAACGCCTCGACCAGGATTTGAAGGCCGCCGTCTGCAACAAAAGCTACGCAAAAGTCAAAAGAGCTGCAGGTTGAGAGCTGCTCCTTCATAACGGATAGTAGTGTTCCGCCTGTCGCCTTCGAGTTGGCGATGAGCTTGGGCGAATCGTTCTCGCGTGCAAGCGAGTCGAATTCAATATCAATCTGCTGCTGCGTAGTCATCCTGGCCAAACCTTTCGAAAGACTATGTTGGCGCCAGGATAACAGATCGATCGTTCGTGTTTTGGGCGTATGTGATTTTAAGACTATCGGCTACTCAAGTTTGTGGCTGCGGCCTTGGTGCCGTGTCTTGCTGGGCCTCTCTCTATCTATGTGTATGTGTTTTCGTCTTATTGGCTGCTGGGAGAAGTCCTGCCCCCAAGATTCCGCGCATGCCATGGCTCCGTGTCGGCCATGTGGCAAGCTGCTTGTCATGGCCTCGCCAGAATCCGACTGCAAATGGCCACGGACGGATATGCAGGTTCTTATCGCTACGTGAGAAGAACTTGCAGAATTCGCAAGTTCTTGTCATTCGATGAGAAAAACTTGCAGATTGGGACGAGCAATGGAGAACCAGATGGTTCCTAGAAATCAATATCTCGAATAGCTGGTAGCCTTTCGTGACGTCCAGTCGCAGAGTCGATTGACGAGGAGGCAACGCATAAGCGCGAGCTACGTCCATTCGAGCTCAGGTCGCTCGAGAAGATTATCGGTGGTTACGAGAAGATCATCGTCGTTCGTCAGGGGAGCCATCCGACCGACATCGACGGCATCAAAATCGTTTCTGCAGTCGATTTCTTAATGGGTAGGCTTGGGGCTTAGGGCGTTTGAAGCGCGTCTGTTTCCTATGCCTAGCGACATTGCCGCAGCTCGTGATGCCGCCGGCTCCTTCCTCTCCGTCAAGCGGCACCAACTCAGCTGATCAGTTGGGGACGGAGGAAAGCGGATCATTTTCGGCGCGCCGCAGGTGATACGAATTCTGCGGCGCGCTGTTTTTTGCGCGAGGGCTTTCAGCTGTGTCCGCGTGGCGTGGGAGACTTAATTTGCCGTCTTGGTCTGCCGCGGCGGCGTGAATCAAAGCAACGGCCCTCTAAGGAGTTCGATATTGATGAGTGACAACACCAAGCATCTCGCAAAGAAGTGCGTCAAGGGCGCGGGGCCGTGCCTCGCACTGTGCTCTGCCGGCGCAGTGGTCGCGCTGCTGGCTGCTTTGGGGCCGTTCGACGTGCTCCGAAGTGCCAGTTCTCTGCATGTTTGCATGGCCCTCGCCGGTGCCATGATGACCGGCGGCGTGCTCGATCTGGTCTTTTGGGTGTTTGACCCGTTTGGATGGAAGAACGAGGGGTAAGCCCTAAGGGATGGAAGGACTGGAACGGTTGGCTTAATGATCGTGCAGAATGTGGGCTAGCGACTTACAGGGAAGTGGTGATCCGATGACGGTCTATGTGACGGGCGACGTCCATGGCGGCGCTGACATGCAAAAGCTCCGCGATTGGGAGCTTGGGGATAGCCTGGCGAGCGACGACTATCTCATCATCGCGGGCGACTTTGGCTTTCCCTGGGACTTTTCTGCCGAGGAATGTGCCGATATTGCTTGGCTGGAGTCGCGCCCCTACACCGTGCTGTTTGTCGACGGCAACCACGAGCGTTTCGATCACTGGGCGGAGCGCCCCATGGAGTTGTGGCACGGTGGGCTGACGCAGCGCCTGTCGGATACCTCCTCCATACGGCGCCTGACGCGCGGCGAGGTTTTTGAGCTCGACGGCTCAACGGTCTTCACCATGGGCGGCGCCACGAGCGTGGACAAGGAATACCGCATTCCGTATTCCAGCTGGTGGCCGCAGGAGCTGCCGGACGAGCGCAACTTTGAGGAGGCGCGGGCAAAGCTCGACAGCGTGGGCTGGACGGTCGACTACGTGATCACCCACACCTGCTCTACGCGCATGCTTTCGTCCACGCTTTATCCAGCGCCCGGCTGGAATTGCCCCTCCGTTGATCGGCTTACGGCATTTTTCGATGAGCTGGAAGACCGCTTGGACTACAAACGCTGGTATTACGGGCATTTTCATCGGGATGCTAACCCGGCCGAGCGCCATACCGTGCTCTACGACTGCATCATTCGCTTGGGTGATGAACTCCAGCCCTGGGATGTTGCGTAGCGGCGGGGTGGCTGGCTACTCGACCGTTACAGTGATGTTCTCCCGATGCGCATGGATAACATCCCAGCTAAAGTGCTCGACCAGTTGCTCGGCGGTACGCGGCGTGGTGTCCGGCGCGATGCCTGTTTGCCCGGCGAGCCATCCCAACAGTGCCTCGGGTGTGCCAAAGCGGGTGCGGAGCTCGCCCAGGTCCAGATCGCGATCGCGCTTGGAAAGGCGGCGGCCGTCCGGCGACATGAGCAGCGGAATGTGCGCGTAGCGCGGTGTGGGCAGTCCCAGCAGATGTTGCAGATAGATCTGGCGCGGCGTGGAACCAAGCAGGTCGCATCCGCGTACGATCTCGGTGACGCCCATGGCAGCGTCGTCGACCACCACGGCTAGCTGGTAGGCAAAAACGCCGTCGCTGCGGCGCACCAAAAAGTCGCCGCACTCGGTGGCGAGTGCCTCGCATTGGGCTCCGTACGTGCGGTCAACGAATTCGATCACGTCGCCGGCGAGGTCGTCGACGGCGGGCACACGCAGGCGCGTGGCGGGAGCGCGCAGAGCACTGCGGCGGGCGATTTCTTCGGCCGAAAGGCTTCGGCAGGCGCCACGGTAGATGGGTGTGCCGTCGCTGGCATGCGGTGCGCTCGCGGCGTGGAGCTCGGCGCGCGTGCAAAAGCAGGGGTAGGTGAGGCCGACGTCTTGTAGCTGGTGCAAGGCGCTCTCGTACAGGTCGAGGCGATCGTGCTGGTAGTAGGGGCCTTCGTCCCACTCAAGCCCTAGCCAGGCCAGGTCGTCAATCAGTTGAGCGGCAAGTTCCGGGCGCTTGCAGCGATCGTCTAGGTCCTCGATACGCAATACGATGCTGCCGCCCTGGCTGCGGGCCGAAAGCCATGCGCACAGGCAGCTGAACACGTTGCCCAAGTGCATGCGGCCCGAGGGCGACGGGGCAAAGCGGCCCACGACGGGGGTGGGCGCTGCCGTTGCTGGTACGTCCGCGGCGTGTGTTGCTATGTTGCGTGCGTTGATATCCATGCGGACGAGTATAGCGCGGGGTGCGGTGGGGGAGACGCTGCCGTGGCCTGCAAGTTGCCGTGGCCGCGCGTTGCGCGTGCCGGACCACCGGCCCGCCAGCTCGATCGCCGCCCGCCAGCCCAACCCCTCAAACGACAGAAACCCCGGCAGCTCTTCGCAACTGCCGGGGTTTCCGCGGAAAAGGGGGACATGATCCTCAAGCGAACGGCAAAGGGGCAAACCGTTTTCGCTCAACTGCTTTATGCCCCTCGCTCGCCGGCTTAATCGGCTCACGCCGCGCCCACACAAAGCCGCTACACCTGTGACGGAGCTATGAAGTGGTATCTATTGCCGGAGCGGGCTATGCCAAGGAGTGTCCCAGATTGCCGGCAGATAAGGAACGTCCCCAGGTGCCGGCCGCGGGCGTGACTTTCGTCCCGTTTGATACTCCGCTGACCTAGATGTTCGTCATATGAACCCGCAAACGTGGGACAATGGCGCTGTTGGTTTTACAGACAAAGGATGTGCCTATGAACACCCTCGCCGCCAAAGTCAGCCGGCAGCGCCACCTGTTTGCGCGATTCGCTTCCGTCTGCGCGCTCGTTGCGCTTGCGTTGTTGCTGCTGCCCGCCGCCGCGCACGCCGACGGCTACTCCATGACCCAAACCTACATCAGTGCCACGGTCGAGGCCGATGGATCGCTGACCGTTGTCGAGGGGCGCCAGTTTGATTTCGACGACGACATCAACGGCGTGTTTTGGGAGATCAATACGGGTATCAACCAGCAGGGCGGCACGGCGGGCGTTGACGTGCTGAGTGTCGAGGAAGAGGACACCGCGTTTAACAAAGTCGATAGCGCGAACAAGGGCGACTCTGGCGTCTATACGGTCGAGCAGACCGGTGACGGCGTAAGGATTAAGGTGTTCAGCCCCCACGAGAGCGGCGACAGTGCAATCTACTACGTGAATTATTCCATGACCGGTGCGGTCATGAATTGGGCCGATACCGCCGAGCTCTACTGGAAGTTCGTGGGTGACGGCTGGTCTGCGGATTCCGATGACGTCGAGATGGAAGTGCGCTTCGCAAATGCCGCTGCCGGGACGGCGGCCGTCAAGGGCGATAACTTCCGCGCATGGGGCCACGGCCCGCTGACGGGCGATGTATCGCTCGATGCGGACGAACCCATGGTCACCTATACCATTCCCTGCGTGCATCAGGGCGAATTCGCCGAGGCACGCATCGCCTTCCCTAGCGACTGGGTGCCGCAGCTTGCCGCTTCGGGCGAAGAGCGCATGTCAACGATCCTGAGCGAAGAGAAGGAATGGGCCGACGAAGCTAACGCTCGCCGCGCTCACGCTCGCATGATTGCCAATGCACTTGCCGTGCTAAGTGTTGTTGCGGCGGTGGCCTTTACCGGCACAATCGTTATGCTCAAGCTGCGCAAGCGCAAGCCCAAGCCGCTTTTCCAGGACGAATATTTCCGCGATGTGCCTTCGGCCGACCATCCCGCCGTGCTTTCGGCCCTCATGAGCTGGAACGAGGTGCCCGATCAGGCATATATCGCCACGCTCATGAAGCTCACTGACGACCGTGTGATCAAGCTGGAGCAGGCGACCGTGACCAAGGCCAAGAAGGGTCTGTTGGGGCGTGAAAAAGAAGAGCAGACGTATCGCGTGATGGTGAGTGATGCGGGCTGGAAGTCGGCCAAGGGCATTGACCACATGGTGCTCAGGGTCTTCTTTGCCGGTGCTAAGCCTGACGAGAACGGCGATCGCTCGCGCACGTTCGACGAGCTGCAGCTCTACGTCAAGCAGCACGCTACACCCGTGGGTGATAAGCTCGAGGACTATCAGAACACCGTTAAGGGCAAGCTGGCCGATAGCGAGTACGTTGCCTCGGACGGCATTGTTGCAATGGTGTTTTGCCTGGTTCTTGGTATCCTGATTGCCTTTGTTCCCGTGGGATCCATCTTCTTTACCGATGGCGCGCAGGCGAACATTACCGCCGCGGTTATCTCGGTGCCGATTGTGCTGGTGGGTATCGGCGTGGGCCTTACGTTCCGCCGCTTTACGCCGGAGGGCGCCGAGGTGGCGGCTCGCTGCAAGGCACTTAAGCATTGGCTCGAGGACTTCACTCGTCTAAAGGAAGCCGTCCCCGGCGATCTGGTGCTGTGGAACAAGCTGCTGGTGATGGGCGTGGCGCTGGGTGTTTCCAAGGAAGTGCTGCGTCAGCTTGCCGAGGCCGTGCCGCCCGAGGTGCGCGAGGCCGACGGCTTCTATGACAATTATCCCTGCTACTGGTGGTACTACCATCATTACGGTATCGAGTCTCCGCTCGATTCGTTCGATGACGTGTATCACGAGAGCATCCGTGAGCTGGCGTCGAGCTCCGACAGCTCGGGCGGCGGCGGAGGCGGCGGCTTCTCTGGCGGCGGAGGCGGCGGCGTCGGCGGAGGCGGCGGCGGAACGTTCTAGCGAGTGCTTGCTTTGGGGTGGATCTTTCTGGGCGGTTGCCAGGGAAGATTCATCCCATTTTTGTGCATCGAAACGGGCCATACTTTCCGCTGCGGACCTTCGCGCAAGGGGCAGTGGGCAAAAAATGCCAAATATGAGTACTGTTGCCTAGATTGTCACATTTGTTTGTACTAAAAATGGACTCCTAACGAGATTATTTCTCGTTAGGAGTCCATTTTATTGTACATTTGGGGAGATACGTTAGTTCATTCAACGCGTCGAGACGTCTAAGAGACCCGAAAAAGCCGAATTGCGATGCTACTAAAAAGGTAACAGTACTCATATTTGATGTTTTTTGACCACAGCTATTTGCGAACCCCTATATAGCGACCTCAAAAAGGGCTTCGTCGGTCGATTTGCTCAAGACTGTCCCCAACGACTAGTCATTTAAGAACGTCCCCAACGACTAGGTAAGGAGTGTCCCGGGGTGCCGGCATAGACGATATGAGCAGGACATAAAAACATTGAGAGCCCCTGCTGCATGAAAGACCG
>UQIK01000040.1 GCA_900541125.1 uncultured Collinsella sp. | reverse complement strand
TGGACGGCACCGAGCCGTACGCTTGAACTGAGAAGGGGGAGGCCTCGCGGCCTCCACCTTTTTTGCGTTTACGGGGCATAAATGACTCATTTACGCCAGACGATTTAATTCTTTTTGGTATTGAGCTTTTATTTAAAGAAAATAAAACGAATAACAAGGGCAACTGCTATGGCCGAAATGATCAAAAGCAGGATTGCCAGTCGATGTTGCTTGCGTCGTTTACTTGACGAAACGAAGATTGATTTTCCTTGTTTTGGCGTCTCGAGATAACGAGCCGAATGCGTCAAGGTTTGCTTTGGTCGAGGACCTCTTTGTCGATGAGTGGCGGATGCTTTCATCGGCTCATCACTAGCTGCGCTGTTTTTAGATAATGGTGCGTCTTTCAGATATACAGGGTCTCCCGAGGCGACGCCCATATGTTTACGTCCCGTTTGGGCATCCTCGAGCGTTTGATATCGATTTCTCGTCACATACTCGGGCTCCGGATCATTAATGGGCTCTTGCGAGATGTGGGGGCGATGGAACCGCGGCGGCTGCGTGGAAGTATCTTTCCCCTGCGTCGGCATAAACATTTTGTTCTGGTTTTGGTCGTCCATGATGCCCTTTAGCTCGTTACCAACAACGTGTACGCGCTCATTGTAAGCCCCTTGCTATTTGTAGCTGTGAACATACTTGTTATTTAAGCTCTGGTTCAAAGAACCTTAACCTTATTAAAACCTGAGTCAAACACACTTAGATATGCTTATAGTACTAGACTCAAAAAACTTTATAGTCGATGTATATATGAGCACTGGGTGGGCATATATAAGAGCGTCAAAAGAAGTCCCAGTCACCTAGAAGATGACTCGGCAGTCCTTAAAAGGAGTGGTAAACATGGCAAGCATGGTTCCTTATCGTTCGGTTTTTGGCGTTCGTCCTTCTGCTAGCTCGCTGTTCGATCTGTTTGATGATATGACTGACCTTGCAAACAACTCGATTGCTTCCAAGGCGTTTCCCGTTGACGTTGAGGATAAGGGCGACGGCTATGAGGTCAAGGCTTATCTGACCGGCGTCGCCAAGGACGATATCGATGTCGAGCTTAACGAGGGTCGTCTGTCCATTAGCGTGAATGTCGAGGAAGACGAGGAGAACGAGGGCAAGAACTTCCTGCAGAAGGAGTTCAGCTCGTACAGCGCGACGCGTGGCGTGTATCTAAAGGACGCTTCGAGCGAGGGCCTCTCGGCTAAGTACGCTGACGGCATCCTGACCGTTACGGTCCCCAAGATCGTCGAGAAGAAGAACGTTACGAAGATCTCCATCGACTAACTTCGTTGGTGTTCTGCGCTATTAAAAGACAGCAAAAGGGGCTGGGAAGCGATTCTCGGCCCCTTTTGCTGTCTAGGACAGTCTATTGAATGGTTACTGGCCGATGCTGGCTTGCGGGGCGTATCGAGAGTTTTCGCGATCCTTGGAGAAGGGTTGCGGAGCTGCCGACCTCGTCATCCAGGGTTGCGGTCAGAGCTTTGGCATAGCTTTTGACGGTAAGGCTCGGACGATTGTTATCTTGGCTGATATGCATGGCAATGAGCTGTTCGGTGCGTTCGGTAACAAGTTCGCGCGCGGCTTCGGCGGCTTGGCCATTGGAGAGGTGTCCCCTTGCAGACAGGATGCGCTCCTGAAGAAAGCGGGGATATTCTCCCTCGCGCAGCATGGTCACATCGTGGTTGCTTTCGAGTGCGAGGACTCGACAATCTTCGAGGGTGTTCATGGCTTGGCTCGATAGCTCTCCGGTGTCGGTGGCAAAACCGATGGAATCATCGAGGGTGTCGAATCGATAGCCGACTGGATTGATGACATCGTGTGACGTTGAGTAGGTTTGCACGTGGATGCCGGCAATGGATAGGGTGTCACCGGGATCGAATTCCTCGACAGGCAGATGCGAAAGATTTTCTTTGCTCGAAAGAGTGCCCCTGCTGGCAAAGAGGGGGCCGTGCCAGTGCTTGCACCAGACATCGAGGCCCTTGATGTGATCGCTATGCTCATGAGTAATGAGAAGAGCCGAGACGTTGTCTGCCGAGAGCCCCAGTTCTGCCATGCGCTTTAATGTCTCGCGGCGAGACAGTCCGTCATCGACCATAATGAGCCCCTGCGGGCCCTCGATGAGTGCGCAGTTGCCTTTAGAGCCACTGCCGAGGATATGAAGGTGCAGGCAAGACATAAGATTCCAAAGGATACAATGGGTGCGGACGAATAAAGGAGGAAGCGAATGCCAACGGTATCACAGCATTACGGACACCATGCCGTGCCTGGGGCAGTCGATGAGACCCGGACGAGGCAGCAGGCAGCTCCTGTCGTGCTCATGGTATCAGGCGGCGCGGACTCGACGGCACTGCTTCTTATGGCGTGCACATCAAAGCTGGATATCCAAGACGGACGCGGTGTTGCCCCCATTGCTCGCGAGCGCCTGCATGTGCTGCATGTAAACCATCATCTGCGCGGCAAGGCGTCCGATGGCGACGAGGCCTTTGTGCGTGAGCTCTGCGCGCAATATGGTTTACCGCTGTGTGTGGAGCACGCTTATTTTGATGGGGAGTCGGGCAATATTGAGGCCGCGGCCCGCGAGGTGCGCTATGCCGCGGCGCGGAGGTATGTTCGCGAACTCTGCGCTCAGACGGGGGCACCGCGAACGGCGGCTCGTATCTGCACCGCGCACACGTCTTCGGATCGCGCGGAAACGTTTTTGATGAACGCGATTAAGGGTTCGGGGCCCGCTGGTCTATCGAGCATTCCTCGCCGGAGGAATATCGTGGTGCGTCCCTTGCTCGACCTAACTCATGGCGAGCTCGTGGGCTATCTACAGGTACATGGTCAGCCGTGGCGTGAAGACGAGAGCAATGAGGATATCTCGTATCTGCGAAACTACGTGCGCCATCGGGTAATGCCAGTGGTGGCACAGCGTAATGCGAGCGTGTGCAAGACGATTGGCGCCGCCTGTGAGATCTTGGGTGATGAGGACGCGTTTTTGTCTCAGCTTTCGGCACAGGCGTTTCGAAGCTGTTTGCGCAAAGAGGCAGCGGGCGCGCTGGTGCTCGATGCCAGGCGCCTTGCTGCGGCCGAGGTGGTAATCGCGCGGCGCATCGTGCGACTGGCGATCAGACGCATCGATCCGGATGCTCGCCCCGAGATGCGACATGTGGAGCGAGTCCTTTCCTGCGTTGCCGAGGGTGCCGGCTCGGTCACGCTTCCGGCGGGGATTGACGCACGCATTGAGTTTGGCATGCTGGCGTTTAAGGCGCCGGTGGCTCGCGAGGGCCTGGTTGCGGACTGGGTTACCGTGCCCGGTCGTTTGCCGTTGGGCGGGGGACGTATGCTGGTCACAGAACCAATAGCCGTTGAGCCGGGATGCGATATCGTGTGCCGCGCCCGTGAGCTTGCGGCTGCCGGGGAAGTGACAGCTTTGGTAGACGCGGCTGCCCTGGGTTTTGCCGACAGCGATAGTGAGCGGATCCTGGCGGGCTCGCGTGGCGAGATCCCTGCCGAGGCGCGATTGGCGCGCCTGTGGGTGGACGGTCCCGCACCGGGAGATGTGATGTGCCCGTTGGGGATGAACGGCCGAAGCAAGAAAGTGTCAGACCTGCTGAACGAGGCTCGTATTCCCGTTTCTGAGCGCGCAGGCGTTCCTGTGGTGAGAACGGCTCCGGGAGGTGCCGTGGTATGGGTCGCCGGAGTTCGCGCGGACGAGCGTTTTAAGTGCACGGCCGCAACGCGCGTGGCATATCTGCTCCGCGTGGTCGATGCGGAATAGCGTCCCACGCCAGCTGTTCTGTGCGACGTTGACGGTATTCCCGCGCTGATGGCGTACGGGCTGGAAAATATACCCCGTGCGCTGCTAGAATGTGAAGTTCGCGTCCATACGGCGGTGTGTGGGCGATAAGCACAAGAAAGGGTTGTCATGGCTTCTCAACATCCGGATATCGAGAAGGTTCTGTTTACGCAGGAGGATATCGACGGTATCGTCTCTCGCCTAGGCGAGCAGATTACGCGCGACTACGCGGGTAAGGATCTGGTGCTGATTGCGGTCCTGCGCGGCGCCGTGGTCTTTATGGGCGACCTGATGCGCAAGATCGAGCTGCCGACCAACATCGATTTCATGGCTGTTTCGAGCTATGGCGACGGTGTGAAGTCTTCGGGCATCGTGCGTATCATTAAAGACCTGGATATCGACATCCGCGGTCGCGACGTGCTGATCGTCGAGGACATTCTGGACTCGGGCCTGACCCTCAAGTATCTGATGAAGAACCTCGAGAGCCGCAAGCCCGCTTCTCTGGAGGTCGCCGCCTTCCTGTGGAAGGACGTTGAGGACCGCGTCTCGGCCATCACGCCCAAGTATGTTGGAACCCATTGCCCCGATGCCTTTGTGGTGGGCTACGGCCTCGACTATGCCGAGCGCTATCGCAACCTTCCGTATCTGGGCATTTTGAAACCGGAGGTTTATTCGTAAGATGCCCGACGACCGTAACGATAACAATTCCCAGACTCCCCGGGACCCAAAGATCCCGGGGATGCCCGGAGGCAAGAAGCCCACGCGTACGGGCTGGCTGTATTTTATTTTGGCTTGCGCGCTTCTGGGCTACGCCTTCTTTAACATGGGCTCTGGCTTTGCCAATTCCAGCAATACCGTAAAGCTCGCGACGAGCGAGATGGTCAACGCCATTAAGCAGGATCGCGTCGAAGATTTGACCTATACGGTTCAAGACGGAAGCGTGGCGGGTCATTACTGGAAGACAAAAAAAGACAAGGGCGATACGAGCGAGCTCAAGAGCTTCTCCTCGACTTATGTCGGCTCCGATTCGCTTGCCGAGCTCATGGCGGAGCACCCCGATACCAAGTACATCGTCAACACCAATGACCCCGATTTTTGGGGCGACTTGGCGATGAGCGTGCTTCCGACGATCGCCCTGATCGCCATCATGTTCTACTTTATGCGCCAGATGATGGGCGCCAACAACAGGAACATGCAGTTTGGCAAGACCAACGCCAAGACCAACGAGGCCACACGCCCCAAGGTCAAGTTTGAAGACGTTGCCGGCGTGGACGAGGCAGTCGAGGAGCTCGAGGAGATCCGTGACTTTTTGAGCGATCCGGATCGCTATCGCAAGCTGGGCGCCAAGATCCCGCGTGGCGTGTTGCTGGTTGGCCCTCCGGGCACCGGTAAAACGCTGCTGGCCAAGGCTGTTGCCGGCGAGGCGGGCGTGCCGTTCTTTAGCATCTCGGGTTCCGACTTTGTCGAGATGTTCGTAGGTGTCGGCGCCAGCCGTGTGCGTGACCTCTTTAAGGAGGCCAAGTCCCAGGCCCCGTCGATCATCTTCATCGATGAGATCGATGCCGTGGGACGTCAGCGCGGAGCTGGCTTGGGCGGCGGTCACGACGAGCGCGAGCAGACGCTCAACCAGCTGCTGGTCGAGATGGACGGCTTTGAGGAAAGCGAGTCGGTCATCCTGATCGCTGCGACCAACCGTCCTGACATCCTGGATCCGGCATTGCTGCGTCCCGGCCGTTTTGACCGTCAGGTTACGGTCGACCGTCCGGATGTGAAGGGCCGCGAGCAGATCTTGCGCGTGCATGCCGAGAACAAGCCGATGGACGAGGACGTTAAGTTTGAGAAGCTCGCCCAGATGACCGTTGGCTTTACTGGTGCCGATTTGGCGAACCTGCTCAACGAGTCTGCGCTGCTGGCCGCTCGCCGTCATCGTTCCGTGATCTCGATGGACGAGGTCGAGGAATCGATGGAGCGCGTGATTGCCGGACCGCAGCGCAAGGGTCGCGTGATGACCGAGGCCGAGCGCACCACGATTGCCTACCACGAGAGCGGTCACGCCCTGGTGGGCCACATCCTGGAGCACTCCGATCCGGTCCACAAGATCTCGATCGTCAGCCGCGGTCAGGCTCTGGGCTACACGCTGCAGCTTCCGCAGGAGGACCACTTCCTCAAGACTAAGAACGAGATGCTCGACGAGCTCGCCGTGTTCTTGGGCGGTCGCGTTGCCGAGGAGCTCATGTGCGATGACATTACGTCGGGTGCGAGCAACGATCTGGAGCGCGCAACCAAGATGGCGCGCGAGATGGTCACGCGCCTGGGCATGAGCGAGGAGCTGGGCACGCAAGTGTTTGGCGAGGCGCAACATCAGGTGTTCCTTGGTCGCGATTACGCCGATCACCAGGATTACTCCGAGGAGACGGCGCGCCGCATCGATATCGAGGTTCAGCGCATTATGCGTGAGGCCCATCGTCGTGCGGTCGAGATCCTGGACACCCGTCGCGATCAGCTCGATCTGATGGCGAAGGTGCTGCTTGAGCGCGAGACCGTCGAAGGCGACGCCGTGAACGCCCTGCTCGACAACGAGTGGGATGCCTACCTTGAGCGCGAGGGCGATATCCTGGCGGCCAAGGAGGAGCGCAACGCCAAGGCGGCCGGCATGCCGACCAAGAAGCGTGCGCCTCGCATGAGCGAGGAGGAACTTGCGGCAGATGCCGCGGCCTTTGCGCAGGCGGCCATGCAGGAGGATGCCGAAGCCGCATCCGATGATGCTGACGACGACGCCGACAAATAGTCTTTGTGGCGAAAGCCTCCGCGGGGAAACCTGCGGAGGCTTTTTCTTTTGAGCGATATGGGGCCGTCTGTTGATTGGGGACAGACTTAAATGAGCGTTTTCACGCATTTAAGTCTGTCCCCAATCAACATTGCTGCGGCACTTTGCTCGGCTAAAGCGTACAATAGCGCCTATGCGAAAGGGGAACAGATGATCAACGAAACTATGTATACTCGCGGTGCGGAAAGCTCCATCATCCGTGAGATTTTTAGCTATGGCCTTGAGCGCAAGGCGCAGATCGGTGCGGAAAACGTATTCGATTTTTCGCTGGGCAATCCGAGCGTTCCGGCGCCCGCTGCTGTGGCTGAGTCGATTAAGAAGGCCCTGGAGCTGCCGAGCGACCAGCTGCACGGCTACACGCCCGCACCGGGCCTGCCGCAATGTCGTGCCGCTGTGGCCGAATCGCTCAACCGCCGCTTTGGCACGAGCTATGAGGGCAAAGACGTATTTATGACGGTGGGTGCCGCGGCTTCGCTCACCTGCACGCTCAACGCCGTTACGAACCCGGGCGACGAGGTTATTGTTATCGCCCCGTACTTTCCGGAGTATCGCGTTTGGATTGAGAAGGCCGGCTGTACGTGTGTCGAGGCGCTCGCCGATGAAGATACGTTCCAGCTGAGCGTGGACAACGTGCTCAAGGCGATCAGCGATAAGACGGCGGCCGTCATCATCGACTCTCCCAACAATCCGACCGGTGCCGTATATACATGCGACACGCTGACGCGACTGGCCAATGTTCTGCGCGAGGCCAACGCTCAGCGCGATCCCGAGAATCCGATTATGCTCATCTCGGATGAGCCGTACCGCGAGATTGTGTACGGTGCCGAGGTTCCTTGGGTGCCCTCGATCTACGAGCACACCATCGTGTGCTACTCGTATTCCAAGTCGCTGTCGCTGCCGGGTGAGCGCGTGGGGTGGATCTTGGTTCCCAACACCAATCCGCAGGCTGCCCGTCTGATGCCGGCTGTTGCGGGTGCTGCCCGTACGCTGGGTTTTGTATGCGCACCGGCACTCTTCCAGCGCGTAATTATCGACTGCATCGATGAGCCGAGTGACGTTGAGGCCTATGCACGTAACCGCACCGCGCTTACCGACGCACTAGCGGAGTATGGCTACACCTATGTTGAGCCGGATGGCGCGTTCTACCTATGGGTGAAAGCGTTGGAGTCCGATGCGAATGCGTTTTGCGAGCGCGCAAAGAAGTATGAGTTGCTTGCGGTTCCCTCGGACAGCTTTGGTATGCCGGGTTGGTTCCGCCTGGGCTATTGCGTGAGCTACGAAACGATTATCAATTCGCTACCCGCTTGGAAACAGTTGGCGGACGAGTATCGTTAAAAGTAAAGCGCTCTGCCTACAATGTTTTACGTGAAACGGGGTTTGGTGTTAAGCCGGGCCCCGTTGTCATGGACGTTGTGTCTTTGGGATGGAGTGGTTTTACGACTATCGAAGGCTATGCGTACAATGAATATAAGCGACGGCCGTGCCAAATAAGGAGACCTGATGCCCTACCTGCTTTCTTGTGACATTCATACCCATACGATATTCTCTGCGCATGCATATTCGACCATTGAGGAGAATGTGTACTGGGCGGCAGAGCGTGGCCTGCAGGTGCTCGGATCTGCCGACCATCTGAGCTCTATGGTTACGGCTTGCCCCAATGACCTGCGCAGTTACCAATTCTTTATCAACCAGGATATCTGGCCGCGCATTTGGAGCGGCGTGCTGGTGCTGCGTGGTGCCGAGGCCGATATCGTTTCGCTGGACGGAAGCCTGTTTGGCGAGGACACTCCTGTCACGCTCGATATTGCCGGTGATTCGTACAGCCGTCAGCATTCGCTGTTCGATTTGGTTACGCGAAATTTGGATTATTTGGTTGCGAGCGTGCATAATCCGCAGATTGCTGAAGGCGCGACGCTGGCCCAGACGACCGAGATGTATATCAATGCCCTGGAGCACCCCAAGGTGTTCATGCTGGGTCACACGGGGCGTTCGGGCGTGCCGTTCGATATCGACGAGGTGCTGTTGGCAGCTAAGGCCAAGCACAAGATTATCGAGATCAACAACCATAGTCTTGAACACGGTGTCGACACTGAGCATTGGGTCGTATGCCGCAAGATCGCCGAGCGCTGCGCCGAGCTGGGCGTGGGCATTGGCGTTTCGACCGATGCGCACATTGGCATGGCAATTGGTAAGCTCGATTACGCTCGCAAGATGCTCGACGAGATTCACTTCCCGCTAGATTTGATCGTGACGCGCGATCGCGAGACGCTGCTGCGCGAGATGGCGGCAGCCGGCGTGTGCGATCTGCGCAATGGGATGTAGCGGAGTTTATAAACCAAGCGAAGGGGGGCGGCCCAGACGGGTCGCCCCCCTTCTTCAAGACTTTAGTCTGCTGGCCGCGCAGCGGCCAGCTTTAAACCACCCGCTACG
>UQIK01000039.1 GCA_900541125.1 uncultured Collinsella sp. | reverse complement strand
GGCCCGTGGGTTATACCCTAAGAGCAAACCACCCTTTTTAAGGGTGGTTCTGATTTCACGTCACCTTGCTCGCTTAGGGTCGTTTTCGCTGATGTTGCCAAGACATTAGCGTCAACGAACTAGTCATTGGGTACCTAGTTATTGGGTGAAAAAAGGGGACGCTGCGGATTGGTTCCGCGGCGTCCCCTTTGCGTTGGCGTGTCGGTTATGCCTTACAGCTCGTAGAGCGTGGTGAACTTGTCCTGCAGGTAGCTGCAGTAGTAGCGGGCATCGAACGCCATGCCGCACGCGCCCTTGATGAGCTCCGGCGCGTCCTTGGCGCGGCCCCACTGCCAAATGTGCTCGCCCAGCCAGGCGCGGACAGGTGTCAGGTCGCCGCTCGCGCAGGCGCCGTTAAGGTCGACACCGTCGCGGCACATGGCCGGCACAAACATGGCATCGTAGGCACTGCCCAGCGCATACGTGGGGAAGTAGCCAAACGAGCCGCCGCTCCAGTGCGTATCCTGTAGGCAGCCGTGCGTGTCGTCGGGAACGGGAATGCCCAGGTACTCATCCATAAAGCGATTCCAAAGCACGGGGATGTCCTTGGCCGTGGCCTCGCCGGCAAACAGCATGCGCTCGATCTCGTAGCGCACCATAACGTGCAGCGGATAGGTGAGCTCGTCGGCCTCGGTGCGGATCAGCGAAGGCTGCGCGATGTTCACGGCGTGGTAGAGCGTGTCCTCGTCGACGTCGCCGTAGACCTCGGGTGCGTGGCGGCGCAGCACCTCGAGCAGCGGTCCCATAAAGGCACGGCTGCGGCCCACGGTGTTCTCAAAGAAGCGGCTCTGGCTCTCGTGGATGCCCATGGAGGTGCCGCCCTCCAGGCAGGTGCGCGCATAGGCGGGATTGACGCCCAGCTCGTACATGGTGTGCCCCGCCTCGTGGATGATGCTGTAGACGTTGGAGATGCAATCGTCCTCGTAGATGTGTGTCGCGATGCGCGCGTCACCCACGGCAAAGCCCTCGCTAAACGGGTGCTCGGTAAAGGCAAGCGTGGTGTCGTCCAGGTTCAGGCCGACGAGCTTCATCAGGTCGAAGCTCATGGCACGCTGGGCAGCCTCGGGTACGTGGGCGTGCAAAAAGTCGGCACTCGGCTGCTGGCCGCGCTCGCCGATGGCGTGCACGAGCGGCACGACCGTGGCCTTGACCTCGTCACAAAACGCGTCGAAGCTCTTGGCGGAAAGGCCGCGCTCGTACTGGTCGAGCCAAACGTCGTATGGGTCGCGCTTGGGGTCCATGAGTTCGGCCTGATGCTTAAGTTGGGCGACGATTCTATCCACATAGGGCTCAAAGCTCGCCCAGTCGTTGGCCGTCTTGGCCTTGTGCCACACGGCGTCGGCCTCGCAGGTGAGCCTGGTCCAGGCCTCGGCCTCCTCGGTAGGAATAGCGCTTGCCTCGCGCTGGTCGCGGCCGAGCACACGGATCTCGTCGAGCAGCTGCGGGTCGTCTACGTGTCCGCCTGCAACCGTCTCGCGCGCTAACGAGCGTACGAGCTCAACGGACTTCTCGCTGGTCAGCAGCTTGTGATGTTCGCCGGCAAGCGTGCCCATGGCGTCGGCACGGGCGGCAGCGCCGTTGACAGGAGCGATCGTCGCTCCATCGAACTCGGCAATCTTGAGCAGGTACTCGCGAGTCCACAGCTTGCCCTCGAGTTTGCGGAACTTTTTGACGCCCTTGGCAGCCTTTGCCACGGCGGCCTGGGCCTTCTTATCGAGTTTCTTTCCCATACCGTATCCTTAATCTCGCAGGCCGAGCGCCGCAGGCGGGTGCGCGGCAAGTTTGCACAGCTACCTGCTTTGTACCCAGTGCGAACAAAACGGAACGCGGCGATGCGCTCGCGAAATGTGTTATCCTATAGCCCAATGCGTTGACGGAGAGGGTTTTGCCCGCCGTGTCGCCGGCAAGAGAGGGAAGGTCATGGGCTGCAAGCCTTCCTGCGGTGGCAAGGGCCAAGCGTTCACTCCCGAGCAGCGACCTCAACGGGCGCGCGGCCGGTGGCAGCGAAGCTCCAGTAGGGAAGCCGTGAGCCTCGCGACAAGGGGCGCAGAGTGGGCACGGCGGGCCAGACATCCGCCGGGTCAAACAAGGTGGTACCGCGGAATTCAACCGTCCTTGGGCAATGTACATGCCCGAGGGCGGTTTTTTGTTACCGAACCGGGCCGCGTTTTCGCAACGTCAGACGGCGGCAGCCGCCTCGGCAAGCGGGGAACGCGAGAGACGAAAGGGAAGACATGAGTCTGATTGATGATCTGGTCAAACTCGAGGAAGAGGCCAAGGAGCTCGTCACTAGCGCCGACGACGCCGCCAAGCTCGAGGCTGCGCGCGTTGAGCTGCTCGGTCGCAAAGGCCGTATCACCGGCCTGATGCGCATGATGGGCAAACTCGCCCCCGAGGATCGTCCCATGATGGGCAAGCGCGCCAACGAGATGCGCCAGCTGATCGAGGGCATGCTCGACGAGCGCACCACCGAGATGAAGGCCGCCGCCCTCAAGCACGCACTCGAGCACGAGGCCGTCGACATCACGCTGCCGGGCATCCGTCCGCAGATCGGTCACCAGCACCTGATCAAGCAGATCATCGAGGAGGCCGAGGACATCTTCTGCGGCATCGGCTACACCGTCGAGTCCGGCCCCATGGTCGATACTTCCTACTACAACTTCACTGCGCTCAACGCCCCCATGGATCACCCGAGCCGCTCGGCCCGCGATACCTTCTACGTGGTCGATAACAACCCCGGCAGCGTCGCGCACCCCGAGGCTCACGCCCATGGCGAGTCCGACGTGCTGCTGCGCACCCAGACCTCGGGCGTACAGATCCACACCATGGAGTCGCAGAAGCCGCCCATCTACATGATCTGCCCGGGCACCGTCTACCGTCCCGATACGGCCGACGCCTGCCACCTGCCGCAGTTCAACCAGATCGAGGGCCTGGTCGTCGACGAGGGTATCACCTTTGGCGACCTGAAGGGCACGCTCGACTACTTTGTTAAGTGCATGTTTGGCGAGGACCGCAAGACGCGCTACCGTCCGCACTTCTTCCCCTTCACCGAGCCTAGCTGCGAGGTGGACGTGAGCTGCCACGTCTGCGGCGGCAAGGGCTGCAACTTCTGCAAGCACAGCGGCTGGATCGAGATCCTGGGCTGCGGCATGGTCGACCCCAACGTCCTGATCAACTGCGGCATCGACCCCGAGAAGTACACCGGCTTCGCCTTTGGTATTGGCGCCGAGCGCGTCGCGGCACTGCGCTACGACCTGCCCGACCTGCGAACGTTGATGACTGGTGACATGAGGTTCTTGAACCAGTTCTAGAACGCTTTCTTCTTAGTTGCAGTTTCCGGCTCAAAGCCGCATTTATGAAAGGAGACCAGTTAGATGCGCGTTTCTTACGACTGGCTCAAGACCATGATCGATATTCCGGAGGATCCCAAGACCCTTTCGGACGAATATATCCGTACCGGCACCGAGGTCGAGGCGATCGACACCGTGGGCGAGTCCTTCGACCACGTGGTGACCGCCAAGGTGCTCACCAAGATCCCGCACCCCGATAGCGACCACATGTATGTGTGCTCGGTCGACGTGGGTGACAAGAACCTCGACGCCGACGGCAACCCCGCCCCGCTGCAGATCGTCTGCGGCGCGCAGAACTTCGAGGCCGGCGACCACATCGTCACGGCCATGATCGGCGCTGTCCTGCCCGGCGACGTCAAGATCAAGAAGAGCAAGCTTCGCGGCGTCGTGTCCATGGGCATGAACTGCTCCGCGCGCGAGCTCGGCCTGGGCGGCGACCACTCCGGCATTATGATCCTGCCCGAGGATACGCCCTGCGGCATGCCGTTTGCCGAGTACGTGGGCTCGAGCGACACCGTGCTCGACTGCGAGATCACGCCCAATCGTCCCGACTGCCTGTCCATGATCGGCATGGCCCGCGAGACCGGCGCCATCTTCGATCGAGATTTCCACGTTGAGCTGCCCGCCATCAAGGCCGAGACCGGCCGCGCGACCGACGACGAGCTTTCCGTCGAGATTGCCGACGAGGGCCTGTGCGACCGCTACGTTGCCCGCATCGTGCGCAACGTGAAGGTCGGTCCGTCGCCCGACTGGATGGTCAAGCGCCTCAACGCCCTGGGCGTGCGCCCGCACAACAACATCGTCGACATCACCAACTACGTGATGATGCTCACCGGCCAGCCGCTGCACGCCTTTGACCTCGACACCTTTGCCGAGCGCGATGGCCATCGTCGCGTTGTGGTTCGCGCCGCCCAGCAGGATGAGAAGTTCACGACGCTCGATGGCGAGGAGCGCACGCTCGACGCCGGCATGGGCCTCATCACCGACGGCGAGCGCCCTGTGGCGTTGGCCGGCGTCATGGGCGGCATGGATTCCGAGATCGAGGACGATACCGTCGATGTGATGGTCGAGAGCGCCTGCTTCAATGCCGGCCGCACCTCGCACACCAGCCGTGACCTGTCGCTGATCTCCGACGCCTCCATCCGCTTTGAGCGCCAGGTCGACGAGACCGGCTGCGTGGACGTCGCCAATGTGACGTGCGCGCTTATCGAGGAGATCGCCGGCGGCGAGGTCGCCCCCGGCTATGTGGACGTGTTCCCCGCGCCCAAGACCATCGACAGCATCAAGCTGCGCCTGGCCCGCGTGCACGCCATCTGCGGTGCCGACATCGAGCCCGACTTTATCGAGCGCTCGCTCACCCGCCTGGGCTGCACCGTCGAGCGCGACGGCGAGGACTTTATGGTCACGCCGCCGAGCTTCCGTCCCGACCTGCCGCGTGAGATCGACCTGATCGAGGAGGTCCTGCGCCTATGGGGCATGGGTCGCGTCACGGCGACCATTCCGGCTGCCAAGAACCACATCGGTGGTCTGACGCGCGAGCAGAAGCTTACCCGCAAGGTTGGCGAGATCCTGCGCGCCTGTGGCCTCAACGAGACCACGACCTTTGGCTTTGCCGCCCCGGGCGACCTGGAGAAGATTGGCATGTCCACCGAGGGCCGCGGCTGCCCCGTGGTTCTCATGAACCCGCTGGTGGCCGAGCAGACCGAGATGCGTCGTTCGCTGCTGCCGGGCCTGCTGCAATCCGTGGCCTATAACGAGGCCCACGGCACGCCCAACGTGCATCTGTACGAGGTCGGCAGCCTGTTCCACGGTCGCGAGAACGCCAGCCTGCCCAAGGAGACCAAGTCCGTGGCGGGTGTGCTCTCGGGCCAGTGGAGCGAGCAGTCTTGGAGCATGAAGTACCGCAAGCTGCGCTTCTTCTTTGGTAAGGGCATTGTCGAGGAACTGCTCGCCCAGCTGCGCATCGAGAAGGTTCGCTTCCGTCCCGTCGAGGGCGAGGGCTACGCTTTCTTGCAGCCGGGTCGTGCGGCCGAGGTTCTGTCCGGCGGCACCGTGCTGGGCTGGGTCGGCGAGATTCACCCCAAGGCGCGCGAGGCGATGGGCATCGATGAGGTTGTCGTTGCCTTTGAGCTCGATCTGGACAAGCTGATCAAGGGTGCCCGCAACCAGGAGAACTACCGCGAGTTCTCGCAGTACCCGGCTGTTGAACACGACCTTGCTATCGTGGTCGACAACGCTGTGACCTGCGAGGATCTTGAGCGCCGTATTACCAGCGCCGGCGGCAAGCTGCTCGAGGGCGTGCGCCTGTTCGACGTCTACCGCGATCCCATCCGTATCGGTGCGGGCAAGAAGTCCATGGCCTTTGCGCTTACGTATCGCTCCGACGACCACACGCTCACCAGCGAAGAGGTCGAAAAAGCGCACCAGAAGATCGTCACCAAGGTGTGCAAGGGCGTAAACGGCGAGGTCCGCGGCTAGGTCCTGCGCTGGGGTATGGGTCAGCGGTGGCTGCTGCCGAGTCCTACGTGACTGCTATGCCCGGTATAAGGCACCGTTGAGCCTGCATATATGACACGCGCATTACATAACGGCGTGCTGCTTTGTCGGCAGTGCGCCGTTTTGCTATGATAGCCCGCGGCGTGTTACGAATCTGACAATACGTAACACTGACAAGGTGATTCAAGCGGCGTTGCAATTCCGTGCGCCGATAACCGGGAGGCGTACATGCACATTCCAGATAATTATCTGTCCCCGCAGACCGATGCCGTCATGGCAGTGGCGATGGTGCCCGTTTGGATCCACTGCATCAAGAAAGTGCGCGCCACGCTCGATCGCGAGCACATGGCTTTCCTGGGCATCTGCGCCGCGTTCTCCTTCCTGCTTATGATGTTCAATGTGCCGCTGCCCGGCGGCACCACAGGTCACGCCGTCGGCGGCGCGCTCATTGCACTGCTGCTAGGCCCCGAGGCCGCGGCTATCGCTGTCTCGGTTGCGCTGGCGCTGCAGGCGCTGCTGTTTGGCGACGGCGGCGTTCTGTCGTTTGGCGCTAACTGCTTTAACATGGCCTTTGTGCTGCCGTTTGTCGCTGCTATCGTGTTCCGTGCGCTCAACAGCCGCCTGCACGACAAGAGCTGGGGCACCTCGGTTTCTGCCGTCGTGAGCGGTTGGGTCGGCCTGTGCCTGGCGGCCCTGTGCGCGGCAATCGAGTTTGGTATTCAGCCGATGCTCTTTACCAACGCTTCGGGCGCGCCGCTGTACTGCCCCTTCCCGCTGTCCGTGGCTATTCCGGCCATGTTGATCCCGCATATGCTGGTTGCCGGCGTGATCGAGGGCGTGGCGACGGCCGCCATCTACGGTTTCATTAAGAAGACGGCGCCGAGCGTTATCGTCGGGCCCGAGGCCGTCGATGGCCAGCTTACTGCCGAGGGCGCTGCTGCCAAGAAGACCTCGCTGGTCCCCACGCTCATCTTGGTTGCCGTGCTTGTCGTGGCTACGCCGCTCGGCTTGCTTGCCACAGGTGACGCATGGGGCGAGTGGGACGCCGAGGGCGCCGCGACCGCCGTTCAGGAGGCTGGTGACGACAGCCTGCAGGCTTCGGTCGGCCTTGATACCCCGACCTTTGCCGACGCTCTGCCTACGGGTGATTACCTGCAGGCCTATTCCGAGGAGCAGGGTCTTGGCTTTGCCGGTCAGGCTGCCATGTATATCCTGTCCGGCGTGATTGGCGTGGCGGTGCTCACCATCGCATTCCGTCTGATCTCGCTGACGGTTAAGGAAAGCGGTGCTCATGGCAATAGCCGAGCTGCCTAGCTGGCTTGCGGTCGAGCAGCGTTACGAGCCCGTGGGGGCTCGGCATCGTGTGATGCAAAAGAACGTCCTGCACCTGGCGAGCCTGCTTGAGCGGGTTCGCCTGGGTGGAGGCGCGCACGAGGGCGGGTCGATGGTCGACCGCGCCCTTTCTTGCGTTTCGGCTCCGGTGCGCCTGGTGGGGATGTTCGTCTGCGTCCTGTGCGTGTGTCTGACGCAGAGCCCGCTGTACCTCATGTTGATGGCGGCTATCGCGCTGGTGCTGGTCGCGGTGCGCCCCGCACGCGGGCTGCGTGCGACCATTGTACCGGCGCTCGGCGCCACGGGGCTTGCGGTGGTTCTGGCATTGCCTGCCCTGCTGCTGGGCGCGTCTGCCACGGGCGCCATGCTCAAGATCGCGCTCAAGACCTTCATTAATGCGTCGCTGGTGCTGGGCGTTTCGTGGACGCTTACCTGGAGCCGCATGTCGGCGGCGCTCAAGATGCTGCATCTACCCGACGAGGTCATCTTTACGTTTGATATGGCGCTCAAGCACATTGAGGTGCTGGGTCGCACGGCGCACAATCTGTGCGAATCGGTCATGCTGCGCAGCGTTGGCCGTGCGCCTGAGGGATTTTCGCGTACCGATTCGATCGCGGGTATCATGGGCATGACCTTTATCAAGGCGATGGAATGCAGCCGCGCGATGGACGAGGCCATGCTCTGCCGCGGCTTTGCCGGCGCGTATCCGGCTCCCGCGCGGAGCGGCTTTGGCTGGCGCGATGCGGTCTATGCGGCCGGCGTGGCGCTGCTGGCAGTGTTGTGCGCCGTGCTGTAGGCGCTGCTGGTTCTGGCTGGGGATGCAAATAGGGAAGGGCGACGTTTTGACGATCGATATGAATAGTGCGGCGGGCACGAACGGTGTGGGCGGCGCCGAGGACACGCCGCTTATTGAGTTGCGCGACGTGGTGTTTTCCTATACGGGTCATACGGTTGTCGATGGTGTGTCGCTGCAGGTCGATCGTGGTGAACTCGTTGCCCTGCTCGGTCCCAACGGCTGCGGTAAGACGACGATTATGCGCCTTATTAACGGCCTTGAACTCGCGAACGCAGGGGCATACCTGTTTGACGGACGCGTGGTCGATGCGGCGTATCTGAAGGATTCTGCTGCTGCTCAGAAGTTCCACCAGCGCGTGGGCTTCGTGTTCCAAAACGCCGATGCCCAGCTGTTCTGCGCCACGGTGGGCGAGGAAGTTGCTTTTGGTCCCGCGCAGATGGGGCTGCCGGCAGACGAGCTCGAGCGCCGCGTGAGCGATGCCATGGGGTTGTTCCAGGTTGCCGACCTTGCCGACGCCTCTCCCTATCAGCTCTCGGGCGGGCAAAAGAAGCGCGTTGCGCTGGCTGCGGTGGTGTCGATGAACCCGGATATCTTGGTCCTTGACGAGCCTACCAATGGGCTCGACGAGGATTCATGCGACATCGTGGTCAACTTCTTGCTGGCCTACGTCGCGGCGGGTAAGACGGTCTTGATGAGCACACATCATCAGGATTTGGTGCGGCGCCTGGGTGCCCGCGCCATCTATATCGATCGATATCACCATGTGGTCGAGGCGCCGGTGTCGTCGTATGGAACCGAGAGCGGCGCTGCGGAATAGTTGCTGCGTAGAGCGTGCGTAGCCGCCCGCGCGGCTTTGCCGTGATGGTATAGTTATCCAGGTTTTTTATGGGGGTGGCTATGCCAAGCTGGAACATTCATATCGCTCAGACGGAGCGTTTGCTGGAGCGCACCGGTGCGCTTGCCAAGAGCGTGCGCGACCGCAATGCCTTTTTGTTTGGCTGCGTGGTTCCGGATATTTTCGTGGGCTATATGGTCCCTGGCATCGCCGATCCCATCCCGTACCGCATTACGCACTTTGCCAAGCCCGAGCCTATCCCTAAGCCGCGTGAGCACGAGTTCTGGGATACCTATGTGGCACCGTTGCTTAAAAGTTCGCCCACCGGTGCGCCAGCCGCGGCGACCTCGATTATCGAGGAGCGCGAGCGACTGAATCGCGTGCACTATCCCCAGCGCTACAGGGATGCTGAGCCGGTTGTCGGTCCCGGCGCTCGTGAGTTCTCGCTTGCGTCCGAAGATGTGGCGCAGTCGTTGCTCGATTTGACACTGGGTGTCTGGTCGCATCTGGTGGCCGATACCGTATGGAATACGCGCGTGAATCAGTACCTGGAGGCGCACGGCGGCAAGCCGTGCGAGGAGTTCCGCATTAAAAAGCAAGGCGACTTTGACTGGTTCGGCAAGACGCTCGGCATTGTTTCGATTCCGCGCGCGACCGATCGCCTGTATACTGCGGCGACGCGTTTTGGGCAGTATCCCATCCATAAGGAGTATGTGCTCAAGACCATCGGCGTCATGCACGAGACCGTGCGCGAAAACCCCGGCGAGCCCGATCATCCGCCATATCGCTTGCTAACCGAGGAGTTCTTCGACGCAACGTTTACCGAGGTCATCGAGCTGACCGAGGCGGGATTTGCGGCTCGCGTTGCCGCTTCTGACGTCCCCGCAGCCCCCCTGATCGCTAGCTGCTAGCCGGCCGGCTTGACGGTGAACAGCTCATCCCAATTGACCAACAGCTCCCGTCGCAGGGCTTCTTCGGTGGTGCGTTCCTGACTGGTCTTTGGGATGTAGGGGAGCCTCGCCTTTTTATGGATGAGCTCAGCTATGTGGTCGAAGCTCTTCTTCTCCTTGATCTGGTCATAGGTAATTTGGATGACGTCGTAGCCCATGCTTGTGAGTGCGGTGGCGCTCTCGGCATCGGAGAGGCTTGCGGCTTCGCTCATATGACCCAATCCGCTGTCAAGAGCCACAATGGCCCCGCCGACCGCT
>UQIK01000038.1 GCA_900541125.1 uncultured Collinsella sp. | reverse complement strand
TCAATTGGTGCGGCGTATAGGATTCGAACCTATGACGTTCTGATTCGTAGTCAGACCCTCTATCCAGCTGAGGTAACGCCGCAGCGCAAGACATATAAAACCACTTTAGCTTATTGGAGTCAAGCACAATCTCAAACTTTTTTGTGGAACGCAGTTTTGTCATGCTGCTCCGCATATACCGCCGTTCCCCGTACGATCGATTGGCTTTTCGATCACGTCGAACTTAGCATCAAGTTCCCTCAGGAGCGATCTCACCCGCTGGGCACAATCATAATCGGCAAACGAGATGCTCAGCATGCGCGCGACCTGGTTGGAAGTCCCAACTCCATAGAAGTGCTCCAGCGCCACAAGCCCCTCGTGCGTCACAAAGGTCTCGACCACATGCGGCGACTCCTCAAAGCACCATTGGGTCAACGGACCCTCACTCGTCTGCCGAACCACCAAGCCACCCATGCCAGACGGCCCACACGTTACAAGCAGGTACTCCCCGCCCTCGTCGCTCTCAAACAAAACCACCCGATCATCAAACAGCTCCATCGCGTCCCCTTTCTCTCGCTCTTATTTAGCAAAAGCATAGCAGGTAGATGGCTGTATACAGAACAGTTGTTCGTGTGTTTTCTATTGAGCTGTCCGCACGGCATGGTATGGACCTACGCACGAAATAGGGCGCCCCCGAAGGAGCGCCCTTTCATATCCCCTATGCAGCCAAGTTACGCGACCGGCTCGATCTTCTCGAGACCGCCCATGTAAGGACGCAGAACCTCGGGGATCGTGATGGTGCCGTCGGCGTTCTGGTAGTTCTCCAGAATGGCGGCCATGGTGCGGCCGGCCGGCAGGCCGGAACCGTTGAGAGTGTGCAGGTAGCGCGAACCCTTGAAGTTCTCGGGGTCGCGATACTTGATGTTGGCGCGGCGAGCCTGGAAGTCACCGCAGTTGGAGCAGGAGCTGATCTCCTTGTAGGCGTTGTAGCTCGGCAGCCAGACCTCGACGTCGTAGGTCTGACGGGCAGAGAAGCCCAAGTCGCCGGTGCACAGGCTAATCACGCGATACGGAAGGCCCAGCTGCTGCAGCAGGTACTCGGCCTCGGCGGTCATGCTCTCGAGTTCCTCGTCGGACTCCTCCGGCTTAGCGAACTTGACCATCTCGACCTTGTCGAACTCGTGCTGACGGATGATGCCGCGGGTGTCGCGACCGGCGGAACCGGCCTCCTCGCGGAAGCAGGGGGTGAAGGCGGTGTAGCGGCGCGGCAGAGTGTCGGCATCGAGGACCTCGCCGGCGTGCAGGTTGGTAAGCACGACCTCGGCGGTGGGGATCAGGAAGTTGTCGCCCGAGACGTGATAGGCGTCGTCCTCAAACTTGGGCAGCTGACCCGTGCCGAACATGGTCTGACGCTTGACGACGATAGGCGGCCACCACTCCTTGAAGCCACGGCTGGTGTGCGTATCGAGGAAGAAGTTGATAAGGGCACGCTCCAGGCGGGCGCCGGCGCCACCGAGAACGGTGAAGCGGCTGCCGGAGAGCTTGTTGCCGCGCTCGAAGTCGAGGATGTCCAGATCGGTGCCCAGATCCCAGTGCGGCTTAAAGTCGAAGTCGAACTCGCGCGGGGTGCCCCAGCGGCGACGCTCGATGTTCTCGTCCTCGTCCTTACCGTACGGGGTGGCATCGCACGGAATGTTGGGCAGGTGAGCCATGAAGTCGTACTGCTCCTGCTCGAGAGCGGTGCGGCGCTCGGCCAGACCGTCAATCTTCTCGTTGACGGCGCGCACGGCCTCCTTGGCGGCCTCGGCCTCGTCCTTCTTGCCCTCCTTCATCAGGGCGCCGATCTTCTTGGACTCGGCATTGCGCGTAGCCTGGAGCTCCTCGACCTCGGTGATGACGGCACGGCGCTCGTCGTCGAGCTCAAAGAACTTCTCGCGATCCCAAGACGTCTGGCGGTTAGCCATGGCGACATCGATGGCATCGGGGTTCTCGCGAACAAACTTGATATCAAGCATTAGATCCTCCGGCGATATACATTCCATTTAGGTTGCAACCTTGTACATGTATGGGCAAGTATATACTTATGAGCGTTTACGACCCAACTCAACTACGCAAGAAGGCACCCAATGGACGCAGTTTTTTCCTTTTTGTTTGGCACCCGCACCGGTTTTGCCATCCTTTTCGCCGGCGGCATCCTGTTATTTGCGATTCTTGCCTTTGTAATGGAGAAGCGCACCCATAAGATGTACGTCGACCGCGGGCCCAAGTCCGAGGATGAGGAAGACAGCTTCTGGGACTAACCTGCCAAAAAGGGACAGGTTTATTTTGGTCGGTTTTATCTGGGCAAATGCAAGCGCCCCGCAACCGGTAACGATCCGGTTGCGGGGCGCTTTTCGCATATACGACAAAACCGCAGGAAAAACCTGCCAAAATAAACCTGTCCCTAAATGGCAGGTTTTACTGGAGAGTTGCGTCGATGGCCTTGACCAGGGCGCTGCGCATGCCGGCATCCTCGAGCGCGATGACGCCCTTGATGGTGGCACCGCCGGGCGAGCATACGGCATCCTTCATCGCCGCAGGATGCTGGCCAGTTGCAAGCTGCAGCTTTGCCGTACCCAACACCATCTGGCTCACAATGCGATAGGCATCGGCACGCGGGATACCGTGCTTGACCGCTGCATCACCCAGGGCCTCGATTGCCATGGCGACAAATGCCGGAGCGCAACCACCCACCGTGCCGCCCACAAACAGCAGGCTCGTATCGAGTTCGACGACAGCGCCAAGCTTACCGAGCAGGTCGAGCACAACAGCACGCTGCTCGCCGTTGAGCGTAGAGGACTTCTCGCAAGCGATGACGCCCTCGCCCACCGAAACCGGTGTGTTGGGCACCGTCGAGATATGCGCGACGCCCGGCAGGACCTGCTCCCACTTGGCACTGTCCCAGGTCCAGGCAACCGACAGAACGACTTTTTTGGCAAGAGCATCCTTGAGCGGGGCGAATACCTTCTCGATCATGTAGGGTTTGACCGCAGCGACCACGATATCGGATGCGGCGACAACCTCGGCGGCATCGTGGCAGGCGACCATGCCGCGCGCCTCGCAGCGCTCAACCAGTGCGTCGTAGCGACCCGCACAGGCGCACATGTCGCTCGCAGCTACACCGGCAGCGATCCAGCCATCGGCCATAGCGCTCGCCATATTGCCAAAACCGACAAATCCAATCTTCATATCTCATAGTCCTTTCAGACACATTCCTCAAAACGAAAGGTATTGTCCCACGCCATTGTTTCGTATTGCCGACCTATTTGTGATACGGCTCGCCACGACTGATCTTGCAGGCACGGTAAATCTGCTCTAGCAGCACCACACGCGCCAGGTTATGCGGCAAGGTAATGCGTCCAAAGCTGAGCATCTCGTCGGCTCGTGCGCGCACGTCATCACTCACGCCGTCCGAACCGCCGATTACAAAGGCAATGTCGCTGCTGCCTCGCAGCATAAGATCGTCGAGCCGCGCCGAGAGCTCCTCACTCGAACGCTCCTTGCCCTCGATAGCTAGCAGGATCACATGCGCCCGAGACGGCAATGCAGCAAGAATTGCCGCCCCCTCCTTGTCGCGGGCGGCATCCACGCCGCCCGCCTTAGCCGGGTCGATATCGGCCACCTCGCGGATATCAACCTTGGCATAGGCACCTAGGCGCTTGGTGTACTCAGCGCACGCGTCCTTCCAAAAGCGCTCCTTGAGCTTACCGACGCAAACGACGGTGTATTTCACGCGCGTCTACTCCTTCGAATCGTTTTGAACTTTGCTGGCTGTCAGCATCTGCTCGAACATCGAGGCCGACTGCGAGAAATCGCTCGGCAGCACGACCGTCGAGGTTTTACCCGTACGAGCGAACTCCGTCATCATCTCGGACCACTGCGTAAACATGAACAGCTGGTTGGCCTCGTCGTTACCGACTCCCGTCTCCTGGATGATCTCGAGCGAATCCTTGATGCCCAGCGCGATGGCCTTGCGCTGGTTGGCGATGCCCTCGCCCGCCTTTTCCATCGCCTCAGCCTCGGCGGTCGCCTCGGTGACGCGCTTGATGCGGTCTGCCTCAGCGAGCTCCTGTGCCGCAGCGCGCTTGCGCTGGGCGGCGTTGATGTCGTTCATGGAGTTCTCAACCTCGGTCGGCAGTGCGATTTTGGTGATGAGCGTCGACACGAGGGTGAAGCCGTAGGCGGCCATCTGCTCGGAAACGGTAGCGTTGACATCCTTGGCGATGTCGTCCTTCTTGGCAAAGACCTCATCGAGTGTGTAGACGGGAATCGAAGAGCGCAGGGCGTCGGTGATGAAGTCACGCATCTGGTCGACGGGCTCCTGCAGCATATAGTAGCTCTTGTAGATGCCCGAATCTGCCGGGCCGGCGCCCATGTCATAGCTCACGTGGTACTGAGCAGAGACCTCAAGGCCGATGGTCACGTTGTCCTGGGTCTTAACGTCGATGCCAAAACCGTTTTTCATGGTTCGCAGACTCACCGTGGCGGCCTTGCGGTCGATCACGGGCACCTTCATGTGGAAGCCCGCGTTGACGATGCGGTTAAACTTGCCCAGACGCTCGATGATCACGGCATGCTGCTGTTCAACGACGTAGCAGGCGTTGGGAAGCAGCAGCAACAGAATGATGATGGGAATCAAAAGGCTGGTAAGGGCAGCGATGATACCGGACAACAGCATGGTCTCTCCTCTGATAGGCACACGTTGGCATTAGGATACCCGCACGAAGCAGCTGTGTGACACCAACAAGAGGACCCGTGGTCAAAAAAGGCCAAATATGAGTACTGTTACCAGTTTAGTAACAGCGTATTTGGGTCAAAATCGCCTCGTTGAACCCGAGGTCTATCGAAATTACTTCATTTTGTCTCAAGGTTGAGCCAAATTAGCGTACATCTGTTGCGCAAAATGAGCAAAAATAGCTTCATGAAATGTCTCTATTTTCATGTCAGTACTCATATTTGCCACTTTTTGACCACAGGGACATCTACCGCGCGAAATCGATATGTCAAATCTGCCAAAACGGCCCATAACAAAAAAGCTCCCATTGCTGGGAGCTCTTTCAATCAATGGTGCGGGCGAAAGGACTTGAACCTTCATGGGGTTGCCCCCATACGGACCTGAACCGTACGCGTCTGCCAATTCCGCCACGCCCGCGTGCAGGAATTAGAATAACGGAGCGCCACCACGAACGCAAGAACTATTTTTGAAAAAGTTTGCAGGCATTCTCCCAAGCGGCTTGCGCGATTGTTTCGGCGTCCTCACCAGTGCGATCGACACGGTCGTTAACCAGCGCGTTTGCCGTAATGGAGATCATTGCGGGCTCGCATTCAAGACCGCGGATGGGCTCCGGAGCCATATACGGGCAATCCGTCTCGAACAAAATTCGATCGAGTGGGGTTGCCGCAAATGCCTCGCGCACGTCGTCGTTGCGCTTGAAGGTGGCCGCACCACCATAGGCGATATAGCAGCCCAGCTCCACAAAGCGCTCCATCGTGGCGCGGTCCTCGCCAAAGCAGTGCAGCACACAACCGGCCTGGGGCACGCCCACCTCACGAAGCACGTTGTAGGCGTCCACGTGCGAGGTGCGCTCCTGGTCCGTGTCCTCGTGACGCAGATGTAGCTCCACCGGCACGTTACGGCACACGGCAAGCTCGAGCTGGCGCGCCATGCAGTCAATCTGCACGTTATGGGGTGCCGGCGCGATATCGTCGTCATAGTCCATGTGGTAGTCCAGGCCGATTTCGCCAATACCGGCGCATAAGGGACCATCGAGTGCGGCAAGGACCTGTGCGTGAACGTCGTCGGCATAGTCCGGCGCGCCATACGGATGCACGCCGGCAAGATACTTGATCTGCGGGATATCCTGCATCGGCAGAATCTCGCGCGTCAGCCAGTCGCTATAGTCCGTCACGCTGCGTTTATCAGCGATGGGGTCGAACATCGTCACCAACAGGTCGACGCCCGCCGCCTTGGCACGCACGAGCGTCTCAGGCACATCCTTGCCCCAGAACGAAAGCAGATGCGCATGCGTGTCGGCAAGCGGTGCCAAGGGCACGGGACAAGCAACCGTCTTCTTTTTCTTGGTAAACGTCACACGTTCGGCATTAGGCATCATGGATTAGCTCCTGGGCCAGACGGACAAAGTCAGCAACATCAAGCGTCTCGGCGCGCGTGGTGGGTGCAATACCGCAAGCCTCAAAGGCAGCATCGAGCACGTCCTTGGCAAAGCCGTTGGCGCTCATGGAATTGCGGATGGTCTTGCGACGCTGAGCAAATGCAGCATCAATCACGCGGGCCACAAATTCGCGATCGAACCCCTCGGGCACCACGCCGTCAACACGGTCGATACGCACGACGGCCGAGTCCACGTGCGGCGCCGGCATAAAGCAACGCGGCGGCACCTCAAAGCGACCCGTCACCTGCGCGTACAGGCCGAGTTTTGCCGTGTAGCCGCCATAGGTCTTGTTACCGGGCGTTGCGGCAATGCGATCGGCAACCTCCTTTTGCACCATGACGACGGCACGCTTGAGCGCCGGCATCGTCTGGAAGAACTGAAGGATGATCGTCGCCGCCACGTTGTAGGGCAGATTCGCGACAAACACCGTCGGCGTACCGCCCGCAACCTGCTCAATCTGCTCCGGGCCCACCTTGAGCGCATCGCCCATGATAAAGCGGAAGTTGGCATAGTCGGCGGCGTGGGCGTCAAGCACCGGCTCAAGCTCGGGATCGGCCTCGATCGACGTGACGCACGCCGCCTCCTGCAGCAACGCAAGCGTGAGCGTACCAACGCCCGGGCCAACCTCGAGCACGCGCTCATCGCCCGCAAGCTCGGCAAGCTCGCAGATACGTTCGATCACATGGTTGTCGATCAGGAAGTTCTGGCCCAGGCGATGCTTGGTCGCAAGGCCAAACTCCTCTAGCAGCTCCCTGGTGGCCGTGGGGTTTGCCAAAGGCGAAGTTGTCATGGCTGCCTCCTTAGCATGATGGCGGCGTCTTGAAACAAAAGGGCATGGACCGTGGCGGCCATGCCCTTACAGCTAAACAGCAAATTGCCGATATGGCGCTCGCGCGGTCTCTACGCCAGACGCGGGAACAGCGGATCGCCCTTCTCGACGGGCTGACCGCCGGCAAGCAGGCCCCAAGCGCAAATGCCCTTGAGGTCGTCGCTCGCGGCCTCGTCCTCGCAGGACAGGCGGCGCAGAGCCTCGGCAGAAGTCTGGGGCATGAGCGGCATCAGCAGGTGAGCGGCAATGCGGATGGCCTCGAGCAGGTTGTAGATCACAAACGCCAGCTCGTCAGCCTTGGCCTCGTCCTTGGCAAGTGCCCAAGGCTCGGAGTCCTCGATGTAGTGGTTGGCGGCGTGGATGAGCTCCATGACCTCGTCCTTAGCTCCACCGTAATCGAGCACGTCCATCTTAGCCATGTAGCGCTCGACCAGGCCGTCGGCAATCTTTGCCAGCGGGTTGTCGAACGCATCGAACGACGCGGGCTTGGCGGGCGCGCAACCATCAAAGTACTTGCCGCTCATGTTGAGCGAACGCGAGATGAGGTTGCCCCAGCTGTTGGCCAGATCGGCGTTGTAGACCTGCTCCATGCGATCGAAGCTGATGGCGCCGTCGGTACCGGGGACGACGTCGGTCATGAAGTAGTAGCGATAGCCCTCGACGCCTAGCATGTCGATAACGTCCTGCGGAGCGATGGCGTTGCCGCGGCTCTTGGACATCTTCTCGGCCTTGCCGGTCTCGGCATTGCGCACGGTCAGGAAGCCGTGGGCAAAGACGTGCTCGGGCAGGGCCTCGCCGATGGCCATAAGCATGGCGGGCCAAATGACGCAGTGGAAGCGGATGATGTCCTTGCCCACGATGTGGAACTGCGCGGGCCAGCGATAGGCCAGCTCGGCACGCGCCTCGTCGGTGTCGACACCGTAGCCGACGGCCGTCATATAGTTGAGCAGCGCATCGAACCACACGTAGGTCACGTGACCCTCGTCAAACGGGACCTGGATGCCCCAGTCAAAGCTCGTGCGGCTCACGGAAAGGTCGTTAAGGCCGCCCTCGACAAAGCTGCGAACCTCGTTCATGCGGAACGCAGGCTCGACAAAGTCGGGGTGCTCGTCATAGAGCTTGAGCAGCTTGTCCTGGAAGGCGGAAAGCTTAAAGAAGTAGGACTCCTCCTGCACGCGCTCGAGCGGACGGTGGCAGTCGGGGCATAGATGCTGGCCGACGCTGCCGTACTCCTCGTCGCCCTTCTGAACCTGCGTATCAGTGAAGTAGGTCTCGTCAGGCACGCAATACCAGCCGTCGTAGCTGCCCTTATACAGGTAGCCGGACTCCTTCATGCGCTCCCACAGGTACTGCACGGCATGATGCTGGCGCGGCTCGGTGGTGCGGATGAAGTCGTCGTTGGAGATCTCGAGCTTGCTCCAAAGCTCCTTGAAGTGCGGAGCCTGGCTGTCGGTCCACTCCTGCGGCGTCATGTTGTGCTTGGCTGCGGCCTCGGCGACCTTCTCGCCGTGCTCGTCCATGCCGGTCAGGAACTTGACGTTATAGCCGGCGGAACGGCGATAGCGAGCCTGAACATCGGCGATGATGGTGGAATAAGCCGTGCCCAGGTGCGGATCGGCGTTGACGTAGTAGATGGGCGTCGTGATAAAGAACGAAGGCTTGCTTTGATCCATGGGGTTTGTCCTCCAGAAAAACGTTGCATACAGAGGATGATTCTAGCGCAAGGGCTGGATATCCTCCATCTATTGCATATCGAGCACCATGGCATAGACATCGCGCTTGCGGCGCGAATACTTCTGAGACAGGCGCTTGGCCACCGCAGAGGCGGGCTCCCCCTCCTCGAGCGCGGCGCGGATATCCTCGCGCAGGGCCTCGTCGGGATCCGCTGCCGCGGCGCCAACCGGCACGATACCGGCCTCCTCATCCTCGCTCGGCGGCGCGATGACCAGCGCAATCTCGCCCTTTACCTCGCCGCGAGCACGCAGCTCCTCGACAAGCTGGGCAGCGGGCCCGCGCAAAACCTCCTCGTGCAGCTTGGTGAGTTCGCGGCAGACGGCAACCTCACGCTGGGGAAAGACCTCCGCCACGGCCTCGAGCGTCGCCACGATGCGATGTGGAGACTCGTAGAAGATGAGCGCGCCGGGCACCACGGCAAGGCGCTGCAAACGGCGCACGCGGTCGCCGTTCTTTCGGCCCAAAAAGCCCTCGAAGAAAAAATGCTCGCAGGGAATGCCGGACGAAACGAGCGCCGTGACGCAAGCAGAGGGCCCGGGAATAACTTCGACGGGCACATCGGCATCACGCGCCGCCTCGACCAGCGCCTGGCCGGGATCGGACACGCTCGGCATGCCGGCATCCGAGGCAAAGGCGAGGGTCTCCCCCGCCAGCAGACGGTCGACCAGGCCGGCGGCGCGGCTGGCGATCACATTCTCGTCGCAACGGACAAGCGGCTTGGAAATGCCCAGGTACATCAGCAGCTTTGACGTCACACGCGTGTCTTCGCAGCAAATGGCATCGGCAGCGGCAAAGGCCTCGCCAACGCGCGGGGACAGGTCGCCCAAGTTGCCGATGGGCGTGCCGACCACATAGAGTTTGCCCATATGGGCGCTGTTTTGCGTCATATCAACCTATTCAATCATGCCGCGCTCGAGCGTACCGAGCGCCGCGCGGGCGTCCCATGCTGCAATGCGCTTCTCGGTCTTCCACGTTTGGAAGAACCAACCGGCAGCTGGCGCAAACGAAGCCAGCTGGTTGGCGATAAACACGCGCTCGTAGGCATTGCGGCCTTCGGGCGTAACCGACGAGTTGGCAAAGATCGCCGCGCCCGACCATTCGCCCACCAGCACGGGGAACCCAGTCGAAATCGCTTCTTTAAGCTCGCGCTTGTTACGGGAAATCGCCGTCGTCAGCCCGCGGGGACTCGTGATATCGAGCGCATACTCGTCGCGGTAATGGTACAGGTGAAGGTCCATGTAGACGTTCTTGTACTTGGCGCCGCGCATAAAATGCTTCCACTCGCCGGGATGCCCCGACGATGAGAAGACGACGATCTTATCCTCGGGCATATACGAACGGACGAGCTCGTAGGCATCGCGATAGAAATTGCGCAGGTAGTGAGCCGGAATGCCATCCGTCATGGCAAAGAGACTCTTGCGGACACTCATCTGCGGCGTATCCAGCAGCTCAATGCCCAGCAGGCTCTCGGCCTCGCCGTAACGCTCGGCCAAGCGCTCGAGCACGTCGAGTGCGACATGGCGGCCGTTAGTGGACGAATGCCACTCGGCAACAGCCTCCGGCGTGGCGGGCGAATCGTTGGAATCGCCCTGGCCACCGGGCACAGTCGCCAGGTCAAGCAGCACGCGGATGTCGTACTTGGCAGCCCACTCAATTGCACGGTCGATGTAGTCGACAACCGAGATGTAGGACGCATCGGACTCCTGCGAGCCAAAGGCATACCAGGGTACCGGCAGACGCACGGCATTGAGGCCGATCTGCGCCATGCGACGGAAATCATCCTCGCTCACAAACGTCTCGTAATGACGGCGCATGCGCTCGTTATAGGCGGCGGTGCCCATGGCCTCCTGCAGCTCGGCCGCATTGGATGCACCGGTCGCCGCGTATAGCGACGGGGTCACCCAAGGCTCGGGAATAAACCAGCCAGAGAGATTAACGCCGAGTATCCTCTCCATCACTGCCCCCTTCGGATCGTGCAGGCCGAGCCTGCATCGTACTGCATAGGAAAAGTATCGTTTTGAGTATACCCGCGCGTGCGGACAGACGACCGAACGGTCTACAAAGTGGCGCAAAAGTGGGAGGAATGTCTGAGCGGGCGGGCCCGAGATGGCGTGCCGAGATGTGCACGCACGTCGGAAGTAAGCGCCGGAAAGCGCATCTCACTCTGGGTCAAAATAATGGGATGCATTTTCCGCAGAACCCCACAAAAAAGAAAAGGACCCCTTTGCAGAGGTCCTAGTCAATTCAAGGTGGCGGGGAAGG
>UQIK01000037.1 GCA_900541125.1 uncultured Collinsella sp. | reverse complement strand
ATCCCTCATCGCCCACCACTGATTTGATAGGCTCCCAGCAATGGGAGCCTTTCTTTTTTGGGCCCAGTGCATGGGATTCGAACCCGCCAGCACGTCTGTCACAAAGGCCGTGGCCAAATAATGGCAAAAATGAGTACTGCTACTTTGCTTGCAACATATAAAAAGATAGCGTTTGCTTAAGTTACGCAACATATGTCCATTATAAGGACTAACAGTTAGATCACAATCGTGCATTCATCGCCATTTCGACTTGCCATCTGGCCTTATTAGTCCAAAATTGCTGCTACCAAATCGGTAACAGTACTCATATTTGATGTTTTTTGACCAGCAGGTCTCCCTGCCTTAGCAAATCTAAGGCAAAACGGGCTCCAGACCGCTGAATCATGCCGCATAGGGCACGTCCGCAGTCCGGAACTCGGTCCAAATTGAGTTATTGCGGCGCGTTAGCCCAAAACACCCGACAGGATCTCGATCAGACTGTCCACGTCGGCTTCCTCGCAGACGAGTGGCGGCAGGAAACGCAGCGTATGCGCACCCGTAGCGTTGATCACGGCACCGGCGGTCAGCGCGCGGGCAACAACATCATGCGCGTCGCCCGCGGCATCATCCAAATCACAGCCGAGCATCAAGCCGCGGCCACGTACCTCGGTCACGTGCGGCAGCTTGGCGAGCTTTGCCTCCATATAGGCACCCACCTTGGCAGCATGATCGGCATAATCGCCGCGCACGAGCGCGGAGAGCGTCGCGGCACACGCCGTGATGGCCAGGCAGCTACCACCAAAGGTCGAGCCGTGGTCGCCCGGCTTAAACACGTCGGCAATCTCCTTCTTTGCCACCACGGCACCCATGGGCACGCCGTCGGCAATGCCCTTGGCAAGGCTCATGATGTCGGGCTCCACGCCATAGGTTTGGAATGCAAACGGCTTGCCGGAGCGGAAGATGCCGCACTGGACCTCGTCGGCGATAAGCACGGCGCCCACTTCGTGTGCCAGGTCGCGCGCTGCCGTCATAAACTCCTCGGTCATGGGGTGCACGCCACTCTCACCCTGGATCGGCTCGAGCATCACGGCACAAATTTCGCTCCCCAGCTGCTTAAAGATCGCACGCAGCTCGTCAACATCGTTGGGCGTGCAGGCCACAAAGCCACCCGGCAGCGGGCGGAAGCTGTCCTGCAGCCAATCCTGCATGGTGGCGGCAATGGTCTCGAGCGTACGGCCGTGGAAGCCGCCGCGCATACACACGATAGTGTTGCCGCCATTACCGGCACGCTTGGCGTACAGGCGCGCAAGCTTCATCGAGCCCTCGTTGGCCTCGGCGCCAGAGTTGGCAAAGAAGGTCTCCCACACCTGCTCGTCCGCAGCCGGGGCACCAAGAGCAGCTGCCGTGGTCTCATCGCCGGCGGCAATGGCATCGGCAAGCACGCGCGCACCATCTACGTCGTCGTTAGCAAGCTTGGACAGCAGCGCCGCGACCTGTCCGCGCTGCTCGATGTAGAAATAGTTGGAGACATGCATGAGCTTTTTGGTCTGTGCCTCGAGCGCCGAGAGCACAGCCGGGTCGCCATGACCTAGGCTGCACACGCCGATGCCGGCAAGAAAGTCGAGGTACTCACGGCCATCGTCGCCGGTGAGCTTCATGCCGTGACCCTCGACAAACTCGACCGGAGAGCGGCCAAAGGTATGCATAACGTAATGGGATTCAAGCGATTGCTGAGCTACAAGTGACATGAGATGCCTTTCGTTGGGCGCCAGACGGCGCGGGGCTATGGGTGCAGGAATGGGGCGGCTGAGGGTCAGCTAGACCGTCTGAAGCTTCTCGACCTCGTCAAGGTTCTCGGTCAGACGCGCAGCAAACGTCGAAAGCGGATGCGGATGCGTATCGAACTCGTAAGCCGTCTCGGTGGAATGGATCACGGTGCCGACGCCGGCATCGGTCAGCAGCTCCAGGAGCAGCGAATGCGGCGTAGTACCGTTAATGATGTGGGCACGAAATACGCCGCCGGTAAGCGCATCGACGGCCGCACGCAGCTTGGGAATCATGCCCTTATCGACCTCGCCGCCGTAGAGCATTTCGTTAACCTCGTCGAGCGTTAGGTTGGAGATAAGCGAGTCCTTGTCGCTAAAGTCCTTGTACAGGCCATCGACATCGGTCAAAAAGATCGCCTTATGCGCGTGGAGCGCCGCGGCAACGGCACCGGCGGCGGTGTCGGCGTTGATGTTGAAGAAACCGCCGTCCTCCCCCGCCGCGACGGTAGCGATGACGGGGATGTACTCGCTATCGAGCAGGCGCTCGATATAGTCGGTGTTGACGTGCGTGACCTTGCCCACGCGGCCGAGCTCTGGGTCGAGTGGCTCGGCGATAAGGGTGCCGGCGTCGCTGCCGGACACGCCCACGGCCAGGTTGCCGTGGTGGTTGAGCGCCGCGACCAGCTCCTGATTGACCTTGCCGCCCAGTACCTCGCGCACGATGTCCATGGTGGCAGGCGTAGTCACGCGCTGGCCGTTCTTAAACTCGACGGGGATGTCGTAGTGGCTGAGCGCCTCGTTGATAGCCTTGCCGCCGCCATGCACGATGACGGGGCGCATACCGATGATCTTGAGCAAAACGATGTCGCTCATCACGTCGCGGCGCAGCTGCTCATCAACCATGGCGGCTCCGCCATATTTGATAACAACCGTCTTGCCGGTCAGGTTCTTAATCCACGGCAGTGCTTCGAACAGCAGCTGCGCGGTTGCTTCGTTGGATTCGCTCGAACGACAATCGCGTGCGAATTTCATAATCTGCCTCGTCTTTCGTATCGTTATCGCGCCGTGCTCCGCTGTCCGCAATCGCGGCAAGATGCGCAGCGTGCCTGGAATCTAGGAACGGTAGTCACCGTTAATGGAGATGTACTCGTGCGTGAGGTCGCAGGTCCACACGGTCGTTGCCGCGTCGCCTGCGCCCAGGTCGGCCGAGATCACGATCTCGGGCGCCTCGAAACGTCGTAGAGCCTCGTCCTCGTCAAAGGGAACAGTCAGACCATCGCGACAGACAGGCATGCCCATCATGTCGATGGAAACGTCTTCCTGATTAAACTTCACGCCGCACTTGCCGAGTGCCATGGCGACGCGGCCCCAGTTGCAGTCGTGGCCGGCGATGCAGGTCTTAACGAGCGGCGAGTTGGCAACGGCGCGAGCGACGATATCGGCCTCCTCGTCGTTCACGGCGCCGGTAACGTTGACCGTAACAAGCTTGGATGCGCCCTCGCCATCGGCGGCGATATTGCGCGCCAGGCTCTCGCACACCTCGTGCACGGCAAATGCCAACTCGTCGAAGGCATCGGAGCCCTCGACGATAGGCTCGGCATCTGCGGCAGCGGCGCCGGAGGCAAGCATGATGCAGGTGTCGTTGGTCGAGGTGTCGGAATCGACCGTTACCTTGTTAAAGGTCTGCTTGACGGTCGAGAGCAGCAGGGCATGAAGTGCCGCAGGCTCGACGGGGGCATCGGTAGTAATGACCGCGATCATGGTGGCCATATTGGGCATGATCATGCCCGAGCCCTTGCACATTCCGCCTACCGTATAGACATTGCCCGCATGACCCGCAGCCTCGCTGACATAGGACACGGCGTACTCCTTGGAGTGCGTGTCAGTCGTCATGATGGCGCGAGCGGCATCGGCGCCACCGTGGGCGGAGAGCGCCTCGTAGGCAGCAGGAATGGCGGTCTCAAACGTGTCGATCGGCAGAATCTGGCCAATCACGCCCGTGGAGGCAACCAGAATCTGCCGGGGCTCGCAGCCGATGACCTGCGATGCGATGCCGCACGTCCCGCGCGCGCATGCAAGGCCGGTCTCACCCGTGGCGGCGTTGGCATTGCCAGAGTTGACCGAAACGCCGGCGATGATACCGTAACCCTTGTCGGCACCGCCCAGGTTGGCACGGCTCACTTGCACGGGCGCCGCGCAAAAGCGATTGGTAGTAAACACGCCGGCACCGGGACAGGGTTTATCGGGCACGACGAGCGCGTAATCCAGACGCTCGGGGTTCTTGCGGAACCCAGCGTGGATGCCCGCAGCTTTAAAACCAGCCGCAGCCGTAACGCCACCCTCGACGGCGCGAATCTTGATATCAATCAGGTCGGTATTCATCGTCCCCTACGACTCCTTATATCAGACAAAAAAGCGGGCATCGGCTGGTACGCCATACCGGTCGCAATTAGTAGACCAGCTTAAAAGTGGCGCCCAACTCGATACCCGACTACCAAATCGTTAACAATCGAATGTGCTACACCGGGCACGCCACTGTGGGCAAGCCTCGTCGCTCGTCAAAGCCAAAGACGATGTTGGCGCACTGGACCGCCTGGCCCGCGGCACCCTTGCACAAATTGTCGATAGCGCCCGTCGCCACCAGCACGCCCGCGCGCTTGTTGAACGCAAGGCCAATCTGGGCGGCGTTGGTGCCGACGACCGAAGCCGTCTTGGGCTGCTGGCCGGCATCGAGCACACGCACAAAGGTGCGTCCAGCGTAGAACTGCTTGTAATAGTCGACAACGTCCTCAAGGGTCAAGGTATCGATAGCCTGCGGCGTAAGCGGCATCGTCACCGTGGAGAGCAGGCCGCGCTTGAGCGGTGCCAGATGCGGGGTAAAGACGACGCGATCGGTTAGGCCAAGGATTTGCTCAATCTCGGGCGTGTGGCGGTGCTTGCCCACGCCATAGGCTTCCAGGTTCTCGTCGGCGCTGCAAAAGTGGGTGCGGGCGTTGCAGGACTTACCGGCACCCGTCACGCCACTGATGGCATCGACGATTACGGGACCGTTCTCTGCCACCCAACCCGCACGCACGGCAGGAGCAGCAGCAAGACTCGTTGCGGTGGGATAGCAACCGGCGCAGGCGACCAGCACGGACTTGCCGTCAGCATAATCGGATGCGGCGGTCTCCAAGTCCTGGCAGAACAGCTCGGGCAGGCCGAAAGCGCGGGTCTTGAGCAACTCGGGGCTCGTGTGCTCGACGGCATACCATGCCTCAAAGACAGACGGGTCGCTCAGACGGTAATCGGCCGAAAGATCGAAGCAGGACACGCCAGATGCAAGCAGTGCGGGCACCTGTGCCATGGCAGCCGTGTGCGGCACGGCCAAGAAGACGGCGTCGCAGGATTTAAGCTCGGGGGCGTCATGCGTGGTGAAAACCAGATCGCTCACGCCAGCAAAGCTCGGATACACCGCGGACAGCGGCTGGCCGGCATCGGCGTTGGACGTAATGGCAACAAGTTCAAACTTGGGATGACCGAGCACGAGGCGAATGAGCTCGGCTCCGGCATATCCAGCCGCGCCGACGATTCCAACCTTCAAAGACATATCAGACTCCTTGTCTGCGATTTATGCACCGATGCGCATTTCGCAGCGGCCGTTATGAAGTGGGTTGAAACTTTAGCACCAAAAGATGCATGAATACGTAAATGGCTTGCATATTCATGCATTGAAACATTCCCGACACATTCGCTTGAAGGAATTGACAAATGGAGCGGGCCCCGTATTGACCGGCGCTCCTAACGGCACCGGGCAATACGGGGCCCGCCCATGCGAAAACCAAGTTGTTAGGATGAGCCAGCCGGCTAGAGCTCGACCGGCACCCATTCGTCGTGATTGCAGATAAAAGCCTCGGGATCCTCGACGCTAAAGAAGACGAGCGTGGGGTCGTTAGGCCCCTCATAGTGCTCGCCCAGGTGCTCTAGATGCTTCCACCCGGCTTCGCGCATTTCGTCTAAAGCCCGGTCATCCAAGCCGGCACGCCCGCGCAAGATGAGCCAGCCATGGCCCGGCCACCAACTCGTGGCCTCAAAGCGCTGGTTTTGCAGCAGCTCTTGCCACACATCTTTGGTGCGCGCTGTTACAAACCACAGCTTGCCATCCTGGATCTGCGCAAACGAAAACGGACGCACATGAGGCTGTCCGTCAACGCTCGTCGCCAAATACCATGCCGGCACCGACGTCAGATACTCCAACACCGTATTCAATCCGTCCATGTGTCCTCCTGGCATTAGCTAATTCAGAACGGGTAGTTAATTTGAGACGCGCTAGAGCTCCAGGCGCTCCTCGCTGCCGTCGATATCGCAGAACCGCGCGGCGATGTTGCGGACCGAGAAGAACGCAAGGCGGCCGTCGTTGGCGCTCTCGTGTTCCTCGCCGATGCCCACCATGTGCTTAAAACCCGCTTGACGCACCTTGTCGCTCGCAACTGCGTCGTCCTCAAGTGCGGCCTCGCCGGTCAACACGATCCAGCACTCCCCCGGCTTCCAGCCCGAGAGTTCAAACTTGGGATTCGCACTCAGCTCCGCCCACACATCCTTGTCGCGCGATGTGCAAAACCACAGCTTACCGTCATCGACCATGGCAAATGAAAACGGCCTCACGCGAGGCTGATACCCGTCGGCCACATCGGTCGTGGCCAGATACCACGCCGGAATGCGCCTGAGATACGAACAGGCGCGCTCAAGCTGAGCCGTGCGGTCGTTGTCGGTCATAGGGACCCCTTTCTTGCGCTCGAATCGCGCCTAAACAAGTTGAAGATTGATGACGATGACACACGCGAGCAGCAGCGCCGTCACCACCGCGGCCAGTGCATCCCCGCGGCGAAATGCAAGCGCATGCAGGCGCGTGCGGCCCTGCTCGCCGTGATAGCAGCGTGCATCCATGGCAGCAGACAGCGTCTCGGCATGGCGGAACACGCCCGTGAACAGCGGAATCGCCACACTGCCGAGCATACGCACGCCGCCGAGCGGGCCTCCCGTCACGCGCGCACCGCGGCTCGCCTGCGCGTCCGCCGTCTGCTTCATCTCGGTGGCGAACTGCGGCATAAAGCGCAACGCGATACCCATGATCATGCCGAGCTCATGCGCAGGGAGCCCCACGCGCGCAAACGGTGCGAGCAGACGCTCAAAGCCCGCGGTGAGGTCGAGCGTGGGCGTGGTGAGCGTAATGGCGCTCATGCCGGCCATCATCAGGGTCAGGCGGCACGCCATAAAGGCGGCAGAACGCAGCGAGCCCTCGCTTATCTGCAGAAAGCCGAGCTGCCACAGGATGCGCCCGCTCTGGTCGGAAAACAGGTTGAGCACTGCGACCACGATGACGATTGCCAGCAGCGGCGCCATCGACGACAGAGCGCGACGAGCCGGCACCCGGGACACGGCATAGATCAGGACAACGAAGATTGCGACCGGGGCCAGTCCGCGGAAGCTGCTGACTGTGAGCGTCGTGATCAGAAACACAAAGCCCAAGAGCAACTTAGTTCGCGGGTCCAGGCGGTGGATCGCACTATCGCCGGGATAGTAGCTGCCAAACGAAAACGCCTCCATTAGCAGCCCTCCTCTCGCGCGACCGTCTTGGATTTAGCAATGTCCGCGACGTTAGAAGGACCGCCCGAGCGACCGATTAGCAGGTCCACCAACTCGTCTGCCAGCGACTCAACCGTATAGAGCCCGCCGCGACGCAGCGGCACGCCCGCCTCCGTAAGCGCCAGCGCCATACGCTGGGCGGCGGGAACGCCCAAGCCGATCGACTTGAGCTCATCGGCATGCGCAAACACCTGCGCGGGGGTTCCCTCGGCAAACACCGCGCCTTCGTTCATTACGACAATGCGGTCGCAGCAATTGGCCAGGTCATCCATACTATGCGAAACCATGACAACGGTCAGGCCATCGCGGTGAAGTCGATCGATAAGCTCAAGGAAATCCCTGCGCGCAGCCGGATCGAGCCCCGCCATGGGTTCATCGAGCACCAGGACTTCGGGCTCCATGGCGAGCACGCCGGCGAATGCCACACGCCGTTGCTGACCGCCCGAAAGCTCAAAGGGACTCTTGTCGCCGACCGTGGAAAGGTCGAGGCCCACGCGCGAGAGCGATGACTCGACACGACGGTCGACTTCATCTTGCGGCAAGCCAAGGTTGTGCGGACCAAACGCCACGTCCTGCGCCACGGTTTCGGCAAATAGCTGGCGCTCGGGATACTGAAACACCACGCCGACCTTGGCCTTAACAGCGGCGGCGTCTTTCTTGTTTGATAGGTCGAGCCCCAGCGCGCAAACGCTTCCCTCCTGGGGACGAATCAAACCGTTGAGATGCAGGACCAGCGTCGACTTACCCGAACCGGTATGACCTGCCAAACCCAGGAACTCGCCGCGACGCACCGTCAGCGATACATCGCGCAGCGCCCACGGGCTGCTTGGGTCGTTTCCCCAGAGAGCCTGCTTGCTCGATTTGCCCGCAGTGGCCGAGCGCTTATGCCAGCGGCGGCGCTCGCGCGGACTGAGCGAATAACTGTACGAAACATGGGATAGCTCTATGACGGGCTCCGACGCGTTGCCCTCGTTGTCTACCGGAACAGTGCCGTCAGCGATTCCCAACTGGGATACGGAAGACTGCCCCGCGATGCCTGCTCCACTTCGCTCGGCATAAGCCTGCACAATCTCAGCGACCATATCCGCCTCACGCACCTGTGCGCAAACGGGTACGCCCTTCTCACGAAGTGTCCTACCTAGACAGCACGACGCCGGCATATCCAAGTTGAGCTGCGCAAGTTCGTCCGCCCGCGTCAAGATTTCCTCGGGCGTGCCCAGCATGGCAACTCGTCCCGTCTGAAACACGGCGACACGATCGGCCTCGGCGGCCTCCTCCATAAAGTGCGTAATCATCACGATGGTCATGCCGCGATCGTGCAACGCGCGGCAAGCCTTCATGAGGCCCTTGCGTCCACGCGGATCGAGCATCGAGGAAGCCTCGTCCAATATGAGCACGCGCGGTTCCATGGCAAGCACGCCGGCAAGCGCCACGCGCTGCTTTTGGCCGCCCGAAAGCGCATGGGTCTCGTGGTGCTCAAAGCCCACCAGGCCCACGCCTTTCAGCGCCTCGCGTACGCGCTGCGCAATTTGCGCCGATGGCACGCCTAGGTTTTCGGGACCAAACGCAATGTCATCTTCGACAAGCGTTGCCACCAGCTGGTCGTCGGGATTCTGGAATACCATGCCCGCGGTCGAACGAATGTCGTAGACCAGCTCGGGGTCGGACGCATCCATGCCGTTGATGCGTACCGTGCCCGCATCGGGCTGCAACAGCGCATTCAGATGCTTGGCAAACGTCGACTTGCCCGACCCATTGCCACCGAGGATGCAGAAAAACTCCCCGTCCTCGATGTTCAGATCAACACCGTCGAGCGCCGGTGCGGCACCGTCATAACTAAAGGAAACGCCCCGACACTCAATCATGCGCGGCCTTTGACCTGGTCCTTTTTAGGCGTGATGAGGTTGGAAACCGCCTTGTACACCGCAAGCGTCAATACCGAGTTAAGCACGGTCTTGATAAGGTTGAACGGCAGTACGGCAGGAATCATGAGCGGGGCGATCACATCGACCGAGCCATACCAGAACCATACGCCAATGGTAAGGTTTGCGACCATAGACAGCGCTGTAGCGGCAATGACGCCGAGCACCAGGCCAATCACGGCACCCTTATAGGTGTGCATCTTCTGGTAAACGATAGCCGCGGGCAGAATATAGCCCAGCGTGGCAACCAAGTTCATAAGCGCGCCGACCCAGTCACCCGTGGTGAGCGCATGGATAACGATAGCCATGGCGGCAACAGCGGTACCGGCGCCGGGACCATACGCAAACCCGCACACCATCGCCGGCACCAGCGACGGGTCATAGGTCAAAAACGGCGCCGAAGGAAGGATGGGCAGCTGCACGTACATAAACAGGGCGCCCAGGGCGCACATCAGCGCCATGGTAACGAGCTGTTTGGTGCTCCACCTATTCGTGTTCTCAAAATGGATATGCTGCGACTGTTCAGACATAAGATCACCTGCCTCTTTCATCCGGACTCTAACCGTTGGTACTGGGATCTCACCAGTTCAGCCGGCATGCGAACCAACACACGCACGGGTCGCGGACTCATCGGCTCAGTCGCAGGCACCTCGCCTGCTCCACGGCGTCCCTTTGACACCGCCCGATTTACCGCCAGTGGGGAATTCCACCCCGCCCTGAAACAGCAATTGCAAGTGTAGCACGAGCAATCGTTCGCGCAAGTATGCCGAGGGTAATTTATGGTGGGGATCAGTTGCCCCTTGATTGGCAACTTCATCCGAACACTTCCCACATTCATCCGTACATGTACGGATGAATGTGGGAATCCGATACCCTGAGGGCCGGACCGGCCGGCCCCGGGAGATCGGAGGACGGCATGTCCGGAAAGAGGAAGAAGGGTTCCGGGAAGGCGGCCCCGAGGGCCTACGGCAGGCTCACGAGGCACGAGCGGGACACGGTCCAGAGGATGCTGGAGCGAGGGGCCTCGTGCAGGCAGATCGCGAGGGAGCTGGGCAGGTCGCCCTCGACGGTGTGCTCGGAGGTGGCGTCGCACAGGTTCGTGACCGCGCCGAGGGAGAGGCGCGGCGAGCGCGTGGACGCCTCCGCCGACCTGTCTGCGGCATGCCCGCGCCTGGCCGCGTGGCCGCGCTGCTGCAACGGGTGCGGGCGGTACCGCGCGATCGGCTGCAAGCGCCGCCCGCACGTCTTCTACGATGCCCGCGCCGCGCAGCTGTGCGCGGACTCGGTCCTCGTCTCGTCCAGGCGCGGGATAGACGCCGACGAGCCCGCCGCGGCGGCCAGGCTGGAGGCGATAAGGGGCTGCCTGCGCCGGGGGCTGTCGCCCGAGCAGATGGCGGCGCGCAACGGCGGCCCGGTGGACCTGTCGCCGTCGACCATCTACCGCTGGGTCGCGGCGGGCTACGACGGCATGACCAACATGGAGCTCAGGAGGAAGGTCGGCTACAGGCCGAGGAGGCGCGCACCGGCGGCCTCGGCCACGCGGCACTCGCCCCGCAGGTCGTACGCCGCGTTCCTCGGCCTGGGCGAGGACGCGTGCGCCGCCGCCTGGGAGATGGACACCGTCGAGGGCGCGCGGGAGGACAGCGCCTGCCTGCTCACGCTGCTGCACCGCCCCAGCAGGCTGCAGCTCGCGCTGCCGCTCGCGGCGAAGGACGCCGAGAGCGTGGCGGCGGCGCTCGGGGGCGTGCGCTCGGTGCTGGGCGCCGGCGGCACGGGGAGGGTCTTCCGCGCCGTGCTCACCGACAACGGCGCCGAGTTCTCCGACGAGGGCGCGATCGCCGCGCTCATCGGCGAGGAGCCCGGCGAGACGAGGCTGTTCTACTGC
>UQIK01000036.1 GCA_900541125.1 uncultured Collinsella sp. | reverse complement strand
GCTGCGGGAACGGCCTATTCACTCAATGTGTTCGGCTGAGATCGGAAATCAACCTTCCGGAATCGTCGTCGGCCTGGGTACGTTGTTTACCACCGAGGCGATCTTTGGCGAGATGGCCACAGCGGGTCATCTTTGGTTTGATTGCTGGAATGTGCTGCTCCAGGGTGGTTGGACGCTCTTTAACCAGATGCCGTTGCTGTTTTGCGTAGCGTTGCCAATCTCGCTCGCGAACAAGCAGAACGCTCGCTGCTGCATGGAGGCTTTGGCCATCTACCTTACCTTCAACTACTTTGTAAGCACAATCTTGGGGCAGTGGGGCCCTGTCTTTGGGGTCGACTACTCTGTCGAGGCGGGCAGCGGTACTGGTCTTGCCACTATCGCAAGCATCAAAACGCTTGATATGGGCATCATGGGCGCGCTTATCATTTCAGGTATCGCCACGATGCTTCACAACAAGTACTTCGACACCGAACTTCCTGAGTGGCTGGGCGTGTTCTCGGGCTCCGTGTTCATCTATATGATCGGTTTCTTCGTTATGGTTCCGGTCGCTCTTATCGCCTGCCTGGTGTGGCCGCATGTTCAGGCTGCTATCTCCGCCTTCCAGGGATTCATCCTTTCCGCCGGTACGTTTGGCGTGGGTGTCTTTGCTTTCTTCGAGCGCGTGCTGATCCCTACAGGCCTGCACCACTTTATCTATACGCCGTTCTATTACGACAACGCGGCGGTCAACGGCGGCATCTTTGCTGCTTGGGCCAACATCCTGCCCCAACTGGCTGCCGATCCGAGCATTGCTCTTAAGGATGCCGCACCCTGGGCTGCCTATACCTGCCCTGGTTGGACTAAGGTCTTCGGCTCGCTTGGCGTCGCCATTGCGTTTTATATGACCGCCAAACCCGAGCGCAAGCAGCGCGTCAAGGCTCTGCTGATCCCGGTCACCCTTACCGCTATGCTTTGCGGTATCACCGAGCCGCTTGACTTCACCTTCCTGTTCATCGCGCCCGGCCTGTTCGTCGTCCACTGCGTGCTCGGAGCGCTCGGCTGCATGGCTCAAAACCTCCTTGGTGTCGTGGGCATCTTCGACGGCGGCATCATCTCGATGCTCTCGTGGGACTGGCTGCCCCTTTGGGCCGCACACGGTCTGCAGTACGCCATCTCCATCCTTGTCGGTCTGTGCTTTACCGCCCTTTGGGTCGTGGTCTTCCGTTTCCTGATCGTCAAGTTCGACTTTAAGACCCCCGGTCGCGAGGATGACGATGTTGAGGTCGAGCTCAAGTCCAAGGCCGACTACAAGCAAAAGCAGGGCGGTGCTGCTGCTGGCAAATCGGTCGTCCAGAGTAAAGATGATGAGCGCTTGGTGCTTGCCGAGAACATCCTCGATCTGCTCGGTGGCACGGATAACATCATCGATGTAACTAACTGCGCTACCCGTCTGCGCGTTAACGTCAAGGACAAGAGCGTCGTTGCACCCGAGGCTTCCTTCAAGGCGATCGGTACGCATGGCTTGGTGGTCCAAGGTCAGTCAATCCAGGTCATCATCGGCCTTACCGTCCCGCAGGTTCGCGAGAAGTTCGAGAGTCTTCTGAAGTTCGAGAGTCTTCTGTAAACCATCGTCCATCGAGACAATCGGCCTTGCAGAGCCGGTATGCACCGCAAGGCCGATTCTAGAGATAAAAAACTCCACTTCTAGGTAACAATTCCAAACCGTACAGGCCGCGTGCGGGGATGGATTGAGCAAGCGGCCAGAATGAGGAGGACATCATGTCCAAGAAAAACTATGCCGTGACCATTGCCGGCGGTGGCTCTACCTTCACTCCGGGCATTGCCCTGATGCTGCTTGAGGAGCGTGACCGCTTCCCGGTCAACAAGGTGACCTTCTACGACAACAACGCCGAGCGCCAGGAGACCGTGGCCAAGGCCTGCGAGATCTACTTCCACGAGAACGCCCCCGAGGTTGAGTTCAACTACACCACCGACCCCGAGACCGCATTCACCGGTACTGACTTCGTCCTTGCTCACATCCGCGTGGGTCTCTACGCTATGCGCGAGCTCGACGAGAAGATCCCCCTCAAGTACGGCTGCGTTGGTCAGGAGACCTGCGGTGCCGGCGGCATCGCCTACGGTATGCGCTCCATCGGCGGTGTCATCGAGATCCTGGACTACATGGAGAAGTACAGCCCCAACGCCTGGATGCTCAACTACTCCAACCCCGCGGCTATCGTCGCAGAGGCTTGCCGCGTGCTGCGCCCCAACAGCCGCATCATCAACATCTGCGACATGCCGATCGACCTCATGGATAAGATGAGCCGTATGTGCGGCATCAAGGATCGTCGCGAGCTGCAGTACAGCTACTACGGCCTCAACCACTTTGGTTGGTGGAGCAAGATCTACGACAAGGAGGGTAACGACCTCATGCCGCAGATCAAGGAGCACATGGCAAAGAACGGCTACTTGGACGGCATTGAGCACGAGGCCGGTAAGGAGCAGCACGTCGAGGAGAGCTGGATTCACACCTTCGGCAAGGCCAAGGATGTCTATGCTGTCGATCCCGAGACGATTCCCAATACCTACCTCAAGTATTACCTGTACCCGGACTATGTCGTCGAGACGTCTGACCCCAACTACACTCGCGCCAATGAGGTTATGGACGGCCGCGAGAAGAAGGTCTTTGGCGCTTGCCGCGACATCATCGCCAAGGGTACTGCCAAGGACGGCGGCTTTGAGCCGGATGTACATGCCAACTACATAGTCGACCTTGCCTGCGCACTGGCCGAGAATACGCTCGAGCGCTTCCTGCTGATCGTCCCCAACGATGGCGCTGTGCCCAACTTCGACCCGACGGCCATGGTCGAGGTGCCTTGCATCGTCGGTTCCAACGGCTTTGAGAAGATCTGCCAGGGCCCGATTCCGCAGTTCCAGAAGGGCCTGATGGAGCAGCAGGTTTCCGTCGAGAAGCTCGTTGTCCAGGCTTGGGTCGAGGGCAGCTACCAGAAGCTCTGGCAGGCGCTCACGCTCTCCAAGACCATTCCTTCGGCAAGCGTTGCTAAGCAGATCCTGGACGAGCTCATCGAGGCCAACAAGGATTTCTGGCCCGAGCTTAAGTAAGGACTACTGTCTCGAACCTCACGCATCTCTGCTTCATTTGCGCCGCCGCGGTGTCCGGATTCGCCCGGATGCTGCGGCGGCGCTATACTTATGCAGTTAGAAGTACCTGTACCAAAAGGAGCTGTCGTGTCCCTTTCCATCGGTATCGTGGGCCTGCCCAACGTGGGCAAGTCGACGCTGTTCACCGCGCTTACAAAAAAGACCGGCCTTGCCGCCAACTACCCGTTTGCCACGATCGACCCCAACGTGGGTATCGTCGATGTGCCCGATAGCCGCCTGCAAAAGCTTGCCGACATCGTCAACCCGGGCCGCATTGTGCCGGCTACGGTCGAGTTTGTCGACATCGCGGGCCTGGTGAAGGGCGCTAACGAGGGCGAGGGTCTGGGCAACCAGTTCTTGGCAAACATCCGCGAGACCGACGCCATCTGCGAGGTCGTGCGCTACTTTAAGGACCCCAACGTCATGCGTGAGGTGGGCCGCACGGGCGAGTTCGTCGATCCTGCCGGCGATGCCGACACCATCATGACCGAGCTCATCCTGGCCGACATGGGCACGCTCGAGAAGCAGCTGCCCAAGCTCGAGAAGGAGGCCAAGCGCGACAAGGAGCTCATGCCCAAGTTCGAGGTGGCCAAGCGCCTGCTTGCCTGGCTCAACGAGGGCAAGCGCGCCGCATCCATGGAGATGACCGATGAGGAGCGCGCTGCTGCCAAGGGCCTGTTCCTGCTCACCATGAAGCCCATCCTGTACGTGGCCAACGTGGACGAGGACATGCTCAACGACGATCTGGCGCCCATCGACGGCGTCAAGCCGCTGCCGATCTGCGCCAAGATCGAGGCCGAGCTTTCCGAGCTCGATCCAGAGGACGCTGCCGACTACCTGGAGAGCCTGGGTCTGGAGCAGCCCGGCCTGGACGTGCTTGCGCAGGCAGCCTACAAGCTGCTCGGTCTGCAGTCGTTCTTTACGGCCGGCGAGATGGAGGTCAAGGCCTGGACGGTGCGTCAGGGCGCGACCGCCCCGCAGGCCGCCGGCGTCATTCACACCGACTTTGAGCGCGGCTTTATTAAGGCCGAGGTCATTGGCTACGACGACTATATCGAGCTCGGTGGCGAGCAGGGCGCCAAGGCCGCCGGCAAGCTGCGTATTGAGGGCAAGGACTATGTCATGGCCGATGGCGACGTCGTGCACTTCCGCTTTAACGTGTAAGGACGACGCACATGTTTAAATATGGCAAAAAAGCTGGCTACATGGGCATCGCGCTGCTGGTGCTTGCGGTGATTCCGCTGGTGGTTGCAGCGTGTGTTATCCCCAACATTGGTCCCGAGGTGGCAACGAAGTTTAACGCAGCCGGCGAGGTTACGCGCTGGGGCAAGAGCTACGAGCTGCTGGCGCTTCCGATGCTCAACCTGCTGCTGAGCGTGGTAACGTACTTTACGGCGGGACGCCAGGCCAAGAACAATGAGGACTCTGCCGCCATGGCGCGCATTGTGTGCGAGCGCTACCTGCGCAACGGTTGCATCACGGGTGTGTTCCTCAACGTGATCAACGTTTACTTTATGTACTCGGCGATAACCGGAACGGGCTTTGGCTTTGGTTTCTAGCTTGTCCTTTTAGGCAACGAGCCTGCACGCATATTCAATGGCTGCTGCGAGGCCGCCGCTCGATCGTGGTTTAAAGACCATGTCGGCGGCGGTCTCGTTTTCGTATCCGGCGCCGCGAAGGGCGAGTGCTATGCCGGCTTCTAAAAGGAGCGGCAGGCCGCGTTGGCTGGTTGCGATTACGGCAGCCTGATTGAGCGAGCAGCCGTGCGTTTGGCATTGAATGGCAAGTTCACCTTGCGCCGGGCAAGGGACCAGAACGGCGACGACGCGACTTGATAGCAATGCAAATGCTGTGCGCTCATCGGGCGAAAGGCATTCTGCTTCAACGACGACGAGCTTGGGCGGTGCGCTGTTTGTGCGAAGCGTGGCTCGGTACATGCGGACCGAAGAACCCGACATAGAAAACTCCTGTGTATTCGGCAAAACGTAAACTATAGTTTACGTTTATGTTCGGCCCCATTTCAAACTCGTCTGCATGGACGAACGTGCGAAACAGATTCTTGGCAGGCGGGTCGAAGAGACACGCAGGGACCTTGGTATCTCCAAGGTCGATTTTTGTGTGGCGACAGGAATCAGCCGACCCTATCTCGACCGAATCGAAGACGGGACGGCAAATTTCACGCTCAAGGTTCTATTTAAGATCGCGCCCGCACTCGGCATGACGGTGTCAGAGCTTCTCGAGGGCATTGAATAGAAGATGCCTATTGACCGGTGGTTACACCATCGGGATACGGTCGTGGTTGACTTGGCTGTAGAACAGGCGCTGAATTTCTGACGCATCACGTGACTGGCCGAGTGCCCACATGGTCTTGGCCACGAGCGTCTCGGTGGTCATATCGTCGCCGCGCAAAATACCCGGATGATCGGCGTAGGCACGGCCGACCTCATAAACACCCAGGTCAAGGCCCTCCTCGGGGACCTGCGTGGTCATAACGACAGTACGACCCGAATCAACCCAGCGGAAAATCGCCTCCTGGAACGACTCGCCCGACTCACCAAACTCGGGGATACCGCCAATGCCAAAGGTCTCAAGGATTACAGCATCGTAGCTATCGGCTAGGGCGTCGAGGATGCCCGGGTTTACGCCGGGCGTAAGCTTGAGTACAAATACGCGCGGGTCGATGCTGTCGTAGAAATGCACCGGGTTTTCGTCCTGATGCGTGCCGTGAAGCCCGTTGCGCACGATACGGTCATTGCGGATGTAGGCAATGGGCGGATAGTTGACGCTAATGAATGCGTTGAAGCTCATGGTGCGCTGCTTGCGGGCGCGCGTACCGGCAATGGCGACGCCGCCAAACACAATCGACACATCGTGCGAATGCTCGTCGAGTGCATAGAGCAGGCTCTGGTACAGGTTGAGCTTGGCGTCGGTAAAGGGATTGCCCATGGGCTTTTGCGAGCCGGTGAGCACGATAGGCTTGGGGCTGTCCTGAATCAGATAGGAAAGCGCCGCCGCGGTGTAGCTCATGGTGTCGGTGCCGTGCAGAATCACGAAGCCGTCGTGGTCGGCATAGCCCTTGACGATGACGTCGCGGATACGCATCCAGTCACTGGGGCGCATATTGGTGCTGTCGATGTTCATGGGCTGCACGACGTCGAGCTCGCAGAGGCCCGAGATCTCGGGGACGCTCTGGGCGAGCTCCTCACCGGTCAGGGCGGGGGAGAGGCCGTTGCCGTCCTCGGTCGATGCGATGGTGCCGCCCGTGGCGATGAGAAGGATGCGCTTCATGCTGGTATTCCTATCGTATTTGCCGCCGCAGAGGCGGAGTCGTTCGGCAGTATTGTGGCACAGGGCGTCCAATGTTCAAACGTATTACATCATCTGTAACGTTTGGTAACACTTCAATTGCTGGCAAATAGGGGCCCGGGTCGTGCGTTTGCCGTGCGCTGATGGCTGCGAGGGACGAGAAACCCCATATAACGTGTACACTATGGAGGTTATTTTCGTTCATTCACGCGGGTGGGCACCGGCTCCCCGCCAACAAGAGGGGGAAACCATGGATCAAAAGGCTTCCGCAAAGGTCCTCGTACTCGACTTTGGTGCGCAGTACGGTCAGCTCATTGCCCGTCGCGTCCGCGACCTCAACGTGTATTCCGAGATTGTCCCCTGCGACATCTCGGCCGATGAGATTCGCGAGATGAACGCCTCTGCGCTCATCCTTTCCGGCGGTCCGGCTTCCGTGTACGCCGAGGACGCTCCGTCCATCGACCCCGCCATCTTTGACCTGGGCCTTCCCGTCCTGGGCTTCTGCTACGGCCATCAGATCACGGCCGTGACGCTCGGCGGCAAGGTCGGTCACTCCGAGGTGGGCGAGTACGGCCGTGCCACTATTACGCGTACTGCCGGCGCCAAGCTCTTTAACTCCACGCCCATGGAGCAAACCGTGTGGATGAGCCACCGCGACGCCGTGTCCGAGGTGCCCGAGGGCTTTACCGTTACCGCCAGCACCGACGTGTGCCCGGTTGCCGCCATGGAGTGCCCCGAGCGCAAGATCTTCACCACGCAGTTCCACCCCGAGGTCAAGCACTCCGAGTACGGTCAGCAGCTGTTGAGCAATTTCCTGTTTGAGATCTGCGGCCTGGAGCCCAACTGGAGCATGGACAACCTGGTCGAGACCATGACGGCCGAGTTCCGCGAGAAGGTCGGCAACGACCGCGTGATTCTGGCCCTGTCCGGCGGCGTCGACTCCTCCGTCGTGGCTGCGCTGGGCGCCCGCGCCGTAGGCAAGCAGATGACCTGCGTGTTCATCAACCACGGTCTGCTGCGCAAAGGCGAGCCCGAGCAGGTGGAGGAGGTCTTCACCAAGCAGTTTGACGTCGACTTTATCCACGTCCACGCCGAGGACCGTTATGCCGAGCTTCTGGCCGGCGTGACCGAGCCCGAGGAGAAGCGCCGCATCATCGGTACGCAGTTCTGGAAAGAGTTCTTCGCCGTGGCGCAGCAGCTCGAGACCGATGGTAAGCCGGTCAAGTACCTGGCTCAGGGCACCATCTACCCCGACATCATCGAGTCCGGCGCTCGCAAGACGGGTGGCAAGACGGCCACCATCAAGAGCCACCACAACCTGATCCCGTTCCCCGAGGGCGTGCACTTCGACCTCATCGAGCCGCTCGACCACTTCTTTAAGGACGAAGTCCGCGCGCTTGGTCTGGCGCTTGGCCTGCCGGGTCACATCGTGTTCCGTCAGCCCTTCCCGGGCCCGGGTCTGGCCATCCGCATCATCGGTGCAGTCGACAAGGAGAAGCTCGAGATCCTCAAGAACGCCGACGCTATCGTGCGCGAGGAGCTCGACGCCTACAACCAGCGCCTGTTTGAGCAGACCGGCGAGCGCAACTCCGAGCACAGCTGCTGGCAGTACTTTGCGGTCCTGCCCGACATCAAGTCCGTCGGCGTTATGGGCGACGAGCGCACCTATCAGCGCCCGATCATCCTGCGTGCCGTCGAGTCCAGCGATGCCATGACCGCCGACTGGGCCAAGCTGCCCTACGACGTGCTGGCCCGCATCTCCGGCCGCATCGTTGCCGAGGTCCCGGGTGCCAACCGCGTGTGCTATGACATTACGTCCAAGCCGCCCGCGACGATCGAGTGGGAGTAGGCCGATAGGGTTCTGACCTGCATTTTTGAGTGCCGCGCTGTGCCGCTGAGTTTCGTTTCGTACGACAGTCATGGCAAAGCCACCGGCGACGGCGGTGAGTAAATACGATAATCTAGCCTCCGCTCCCATGTTGGAACGGAGGCTTTTTCTTTGCCTATTTACTCCCTTTCACCTGCGATTTCGCCATTTACTCCCCGTATTTCAAGACGGCAAAGCACTGGGCGGTATTCGGAGGAATGGGAGTAAGGATTCATCCCAAATGAGTAGACGCGCGGTTTTTGTCCCCGAGGACGAAACGAGGCCGTTTCGGGGCCCGTGAAACTCAAATCGAACTCAATAGGCTTTTCGGCGGTCTCCGCACGGCGTTTCCCCAGGTCGTTAATGGGGAGTAAAGAATCTCACCGTCTCAAGGAAAACGGGAGTAATCAGGGGAAATGCCGCGGCGTGCTGTCGCGTGCCGTCATATAAGCCACCGCGTCATTTACTCCCCAGGAGCGCCGAAAATGCCTTGACATGCAATGGGGAGTAAAAACTCAGCAGACGCAGGAGCGGGCGGAGCTCACCGCCTAGCCTGGCGTCCTGATTCGGTTGCGCTGGTTGCGAAATGCGGGGAGCCGCTACAGCGAGGCTTTCCAGCCCTCGTATTCGTCGGCGTCGATCTCGCCGTTCTCGAGCTGCGCGCGCTTCTCGGCCCACAGCTCGATCGCCATCGCGGCTTTGGGAGCGTGCGGCGCCTTGGGGTTCAGGGAGAGGCCCGAGCCGTCGGCTGCGGGAACGATGCCGAAGGAGTCCTCGAGCCGCACGAGCAGCGACATGAGGTCGCCCGCGGTCTCGACGCCGTAATCCTTGAGGGCGTTGACGGAAACGCCGAGCGCGGCGGAGATGGACTCGAGCAGCTCGGGCTTGACGGCGCGGATGCCGCTCTCGTAATGGCGCACGGCCCCCTCGGTCAGACCGACCGCCTCGGCGAGCTGCGCCTGCGTCATGCCGCGCAACTTGCGGTACCGCCTTATGTTCTCGCCTACGGACATGCGCCCTCCTCCTGGAATTACGTACCCGCACATCTTATCAGCGTACGCAAATGTACGCAATTCTATTGACAGTACGGATGCGTACGTTTACTCTCAATCTGTAAACCGTACATATACGTACGCTGTTGATTGGAGGAGCCATGGACGAGAAGGTGGCGAAGACGCCGAGGCCTCACATGCTAGACGCCGACGAGGTCGCGGAGCTGCTGAGGATCAAGAAAGGCAGCGCCTACGAGGTGATCAGGAGGATAAACGCCGAGCAGGAGGCGCGCGGGCGCGTGGTTATCCGCGGGCGCGTCCGAAGCGACGTCTTCGACGCACTGTACTTCCCGGAGGTGGACTGACATGCCCGTGTACAAGGATGACAACAACGGCACGTTCTACGTGCAGTGCTACTACCGCGACGCCCGCGGCTCGAAGCGCCACAAGACGAAGCGCGGCTTCTCCTCCGAGGTGGAGGCCGCAGTGTGGGAGAGCCAGTTCAAGAGCCTTAACGGCGGGGCCATGGACATGACGTTCTCCGAGTTCGTCGAGGTGTACGCCTCCGAGGTGAAGCCGCGCATACGCGAGCACACGTGGATCACCAAGGAGTACATCATCAACGACAAGCTCGTGCCGTTCTTCGGGGACATGCGCATGTGCGACGTGAGGCCGATCGACGTCATCAGGTGGCAAAACGAGCTCACCGAGCACCGGGACGCCGACGGGAAGCCCTGGGCGCCGACGTACCTGCGCACGGTGAACAACCAGCTCAACGCCATCTTCAACCACGCCGAGCGCTACTACGGCCTCACCGACAACCCGGTGCGCAGGGTCGACAAGATAGGGTCGAAGAAGGGCGGCGAGATGCAGTTCTGGACCAAGGACGAGTACCTGAGGTTCAGCGAGGCCATCATGGACAAGCCTCTCTCGTTCCACGCCTTCGAGCTGCTCTACTGGACGGGCATCCGCTGCGGCGAGCTCCTGGCGCTCACGCCGTCCGACTTCATGCTGGAGAGCTCGCGGCTGCGCATCAACAAGTCGTACCAGAGCCTCCACGGCATGGACACCGTGACCGACCCCAAGACGCCCAAGTCGGTGCGCACGATCGTCATGCCCGCCTTCCTGCGCGACGAGATGGCGGACTTCATCGAGATGCGCGACGACGTCGCCCCCGACGAGCGCCTGTTCGCCGTGACCAAGCACTTCCTGGCCCATGAGATGGAGCGCGGGTGCAAGGCGTCTGGCGTGAAGCGCATCCGCATACACGACATACGCCACAGCCATGTGAGCCTGCTGATCGAGATGGGGTTCTCCGCGCTTGCCATCGCCGAGCGCATGGGCCACGAGGCGGTTGACATCACCTACCGCTACGCGCACCTGTTCCCCACGAAGCAGGACGAGATGGCCGCCGCGCTCGACGGGGCGAGGGGGTAAGAAGGATGCCGTGCGAGAACAGCGCCCGCAAGCGCAGCAAGACGATGGCGTTCCGCTGTACGCCCGAGGAGCACAAGCTCATATGCGAGATGGCAGCTTGGAGCGGCATGAGCAGGCAGGACTACATCATCGCCAAGCTGACCGATACCAAGGTCGAGGTGAAGCCCTCTGTGAGCGTTCAGAAGGCGCTGAAGGACACGATGACGGAGTTGGCCAAGGAGGTCCGGCTGGCGGCCTCCTACGGCGAGCTGAGCGAGTCCCTGCAGCAGAGGATCGAGCTCGTGATGAGGTTCTTCCTGGCGCTCGGCGAGGGGGTTGAGGCACCAGTGACGGAAGCGCCACCGCAAACCTCGCATTTGGAAGAGCCGACAACATCCGTCATGGATGCGGGCTCCGACACCGCAAGCATCTTCGAGATGGGGCGCATGTAAGGTTTAACGCCAGACCTCCAACGCCTTGTCCGCAAGCCATTCGGCGCGATCGGCGATATCGCCCTCGTCCCAAGACTCCTTCTCCAGGGCGCCGGCCATGGTCGCAAGGCCGGCGGCGCAGAGGGCAAGACCGTCCTTGTATCCCTTTCCCTGCTTCTTGGTGGGCCAATCGGCATCGCGGATGGAGGCGTTAAGGGAATGCGTGATGATGGCGAGGTTGCCGAGCGTGAGGAGCTTCCTGTCCCTTCGCGTGGCAGCCTCATCGTCGAGGGCTCCCCATTTGTTGCGCCACTTCTTGGGCATCATGTGTTCGAGGGTGTACTGGTTGAACCCGAGCAGGGCCGTGCTGCTCATGTCTGGGCGAATGGCGCTTTCCAGCAGATAGAGAACGCCCTTGGACTGAAGGTTGTACAGACACGATTCCTCGAACGCCCTTCGAACCTCGTCATCGCCGGGCATGTACGTCGTCGCCTCTTCGTTGGCTTCAAGAGCCTTCCTCAGCGTCTCCGCGTCCTTCACCTCGTTCAGGATCAGCGAGGTGAACAGCCTGTTGTAGTTCTTCGTGGTCGCCTGAACCAGCGTTCGGCGGACGATGTAGCTCTCAAGCAGGGCGAAGACCTCGGATTCCTCGCCCGAAGACTCCGCGTTCTTGCGAACGTAGAGCACGTACGGGATGAGCGTCGAGTTCTTGAGGCCGAATATCAGCACGTTCAGGCGCTCGACGCCGGGAGCGGAGGGGATGTCCGCGTCGCAGTAGCCGGGGTCGAACGTGGACTCGAACACCTCGTGATTTTATCAATGATATTTCGCAATAGCCAGCAATGAACGCTTGCATTGCGCAA
>UQIK01000035.1 GCA_900541125.1 uncultured Collinsella sp. | reverse complement strand
GTAGCGGGTGGTTTAAAGCTGGCCGCTGCGCGGCCAGCAGACTAAAGTCTTGAATAAAAATGACGCGGCGCACCAACGCCGCGTCATCAAAGCATCCCGTCTTAATTTGGATATCCATGCTGCCCTTTCATTCAATGCGAACGTTAGGGACAGATTTTAGCGAAAATGAGCTCCGCGCACGCTAAACTTCGCGCGAGCCTTCGCCAGGCAGTCATAATGACCCACGTTATGGGCATCGCTCGCGATGAAGCTGTACAGGTTCTGATCGAACAGGCGCTGTGCCGGCTTTTTCTCGCGACCAAAGCGACCGCCGGCAATAAAGTCCGCCGAAGCCTGCAGCTTGCAGCCCATATCGACCAGGCGCTCCGCCACGCTTACATCCTTTTGAACCGCACGATAGCGCTCAGGATGAGCGATGATCACCTGGTAGCCACGGCACTGCAAATCGTAAATCGTGTTCTCGTACTCTCTAAACGCATACGCATCGGCATGCGTCGAAAGCTCAAGCAGGAACTCATTGGTTCCATCGAAATGCAAGTGCTCCGCGGCATCGATACCAAGCTCAACGAGCTTTCGATGGTTGACCTCGAAGCCCATCTGGAGCGGAAAACCGTCAGCGTTATCGCGCAGCAGCTCAAAGGCATCCCACATCTTGTCGTAATCAAAATAGGGATCACGACAGTGCGGGGTGCAAACGATTCTGGTTACACCGGCCCGCTTGGCAGCCTCGAGCATCGCCAAGCTCTCATCGAGATCGGCGGCGCCGTCGTCTACACCCGGCAAGATATGGCAATGAATGTCACGCATAGGTCAGCCTTAATCAACTAAACGTTTGCTCGGTTGGTGAAGATGCCCTTTTTGGAAGTCCCCTGATCGTCGGAGCCCTTCTTCACCTTCTTACCGTCCTTGGTGTAGTAGGAGTAGTAGTACTCGCTGGTCTCGGTCTCGCAGTAGTTCATAACGGTACCGATGAGCTTGACCTTCTCGGACTTCTTAAGCTGACCGATGGCGTTGAGCGCCTCCTCGCGCTTGGTGAAATCCTCACGCACGACAAAAAGCGTGCCGTCGGTCAGGCTGGCAATCTCGGCAGCATCGATGAAGGTGCCAACCGGGGGAGCATCAAAGATGACGTACTGGAACTTGGCGGACAGTGCCTTTACCAGCTTGGCAAAGCGGTGAGAGACGATGATGTCGGCAGGATTGGGAATGTGCGGCTCGGCATCGAGGAAGTAAAAGTTCTTCTGACCCGTCTCGACAATTGCCTGGTCAATGGAGATCTGCTCGGAAAGGACCGCATAGAGTCCGCCGCGCGAACGAACGCCGAGCATATCGGAAAGGGACCTGCGGCGCATATCGGCCTCGACCAGGAGCACGGACTTGCCGCTCGTGGCGATTGCCTGAGCAAGGTTAATGGAAACCGTAGACTTGCCCTCGTTGGGAATCGAGGAGGTAACGGTGATGGTGCGAATGGGGTCGTCCACGCTCGCAAAGCGGATGTTGGCCAGAAGGGTCTTGGCGGCATTCTGTACAACGAGCTTGTCGGTGTTCTTTGCCTTAGCCATGCCTATTTACCACCTTTCATAGCCGGAATTCGGCCAACAACGGGAATACCCAGGAGCTCTTCTGCCTCTTCGGCACCGCGGATGCGGGTATTGAGCATGTCTGCCAAAACGACATAGGCAACTGCGATAAAGATACCGGCGAGGAACGCGACGGCAATATACAGCGTGCGCTTGGGGCCGCTGGGGGCTTCGGGGGTCTTAGCCTCGTCGATAACGTTGATGCTCTGGGCAGCGCCGACGTTCTGAGCGACCGTACTCACCGAGCTGGCCATGGCCTTTGCGACCTCAGCCGTCTCCTTGGCATCGGTGCCGGTAACCGAAAGCGTAATGACACGCGTGGTGGTCTCGGAGGAAACAGACACCTTGTAGTCATCCAGATCGGTGAGGCCCAGTTCTTTGGCGGCGCCGCTCTTAACGCTATCGCTATCCAGCAGCGTGGCGATATCGTTGGAAAGCATCTGGCTCGCCGAGAGATCGTTGTAGCTCATCTGACCGCTATCGTCGGTCTTGGCGAGAATGTACATGCTCGTCGTCGCGGTATAGGCGTTGTCCATCGCAACGAAGGACACGATGCCCATGGCGATCGCGCAGACCACCGGAAGGGTGATGACCAGCTTGAGGTGCTTTTTGAGCAGCTGGAACAGTTCGAGAAGGGTCATGCAGCTTGCCTTTCATTTCCCCAGTTCGGATTGACAAAACTGTCCGTATGTTATCGCATCTTTTTACCGAGACCAAACTCTATACATAAGAAACAGGCTCTCCTGTAAAAATGTCGGAAGCAATCGTAAAATTGCACAACAACGCCGCACCCGAAAGTCAAATGCGGCGTCTGCATCAATATCTATGTTGTATCGCTATGCGAATGGCTCGTCCTGCTGTATGGGAAACGTCACCGTAATGGTGGTTCCCACGCCCAACTCGCTCGACAGATCGAGCGTGGCGTGATGATACAGGGCCGCATGCTTGACAATGGCAAGCCCCAGACCGGTTCCGCCGCGCGCCTTGGACCTACTCTTGTCCACGCGATAGAACCGCTCAAATACCTTGCCCTGTTCTTCAGGCGCGATACCGATTCCCGTGTCGGCGACCGCGAGGAACGGATGGCCTTCGTCGTTGGTGCCGCACTGCAGCGTAACCGTACCGCCGGGTCGATTGTAGCGGATGGCGTTGCTTGCCAGATTATAGATGAGCTCGTCAATCAAGCGCGACACGCCTTCGATGACCACAGGCTTGGTCTCATGACTTATCGTCACATTCGCCTGGCGGGCGACCTGTTCAAGACGCTGCTCAACCGCGTAGATTGCACGCGAGAGCTCAATAGGCTCCGTGGACCCAATGGGCACCGTCTCGCCCTCAGTTGCACGCTCGGCCTCGTCCAAGTTAGACAGCGTAAGGATGTCGTTGACAAGCGCTGCCAAGCGGCCCGCCTCACGATAGATGCGACCGCCAAAGTTGCGCAGGTCGTCCTCGCCCTCGACCATGCCGTTTGCGATGAGCTCGGCATAGCCCGAAATCGCCGTAAGCGGCGTCTTGAGCTCGTGGGTGATATTCGCCGTGAACTCGCGGCGCATACGGTCGTTGTCCGCTAACACCGCCATTTGGCGCTTGAGTTCCTGGCGCTGCGACTCGATACGCTCAAGCATGGGGACCATCTCGGCATAGGCGTGCTCATAGCTACGGCGTGGGTGGTCCAAATCCACCTCTTGCAACGGCGCGATGATGGCACGGGACTCGCGGCGCGCCATAAAAAACGAGAGTACCGCACCCGCTGCTGCGATAAGCAGCATCGGCGCCACCATCGACAGCAAAATCGCCGCAACGCCAGGCTGGGCCTGCGCCAAGCGGACAACCTGGCCGTTATCAAGGGCGACGGCGCGATACAGCATAATCTCGTCGAGCGTAGAGCTTGCGCGCTCCGCGGAACCCGAACCATTCTCAAAGGCCTCGATGACCTCGGGGCGATCGCCGTGGTTGGGCAGTGTGGAAGGCGACGCCTCGTTGTCGTAGGCAACCGATCCATCCTTGTTAATCAGCGTGATGCGCAAGTCCTCGCGATCGAGGCTACGCAAGAACGGGATGGGCTCCTGCTGCTCGTCGAGGGCGGCAGCAATGAGCTCGGTTTCCTGCGCCAGGTTGGCACTCGTGGCATCCGCCAAGGTGTTTTGCACAAAGAACGCACCCAGCACCGTAAACGCCACGATAACCGCCATGGCGCAGACAAAGATCGTCACAAAAACGCGGTGGGACAGCGTATGTTTTCCCTGGGGGGCGAAGACCACGGGTTACTCCTCCGATGCGGTGGCCGCGGTGTCGTCACCTTCGGCACCATCACCGGCAGAAGGCTCGGCCAAGCGGTAGCCCACGCCGCGCACGGTCTCGATGGCGCTGGCATGCTCGCCCAGTTTTTGGCGAAGCGTCTGCACGTGCACGTCAACGGTGCGCGAACCGCCGTCGAAGTCCCAGCCCCACACGCTCTGCAGCAACGACTCGCGGGTAAAGACCACGCCGGGCTTGCGCATGAGGTACTCGAGCAGGTCGAACTCGCGCAGGGTGAGCTTAAGCGACTCGCCGGCAACGGTCACCTCGCGATGGCTGGGCGAGAGCACGATGTCGCCCACGCTGAGCACATCGCTTGCCTGTTTGACCATACCGCCGCGACGCAACAGTGCGCGGCAGCGACTGGCGAGCTCCATGAGCGAAAACGGCTTAGTCAGGTAATCGTCGGCACCGCCATCGAGCGCCATCACCTTGTCGAGCTCGGTGTCCTTGGCGGTAAGCATCATGATGGGCACCGTCGCCGTCAGGCGGTCGGCGCGGAGGCGGCGCATAATCGCCAAACCATCGGTATCGGGCAGCATGATATCGAGCAGCACAGCATCGGGCACCCGTCGCGCCACGGCAGCCTTAAACTCACCGTCGCACGAAAAGCCTTCGGCCTCGATCCCCTGCTTGCGCAGCGCATAGACCGTCAAATCCCTGATGTTGTCATCGTCCTCGACGTAATAGATCATGTTGAACCCCTTTGCGGCCGGCATGACCGCATCTTAACCCTAAAGGTACCTTTACTAGATGGTATCAGCCAAAACGTCCCGTCAAATAATCCGCCGTGCGCGGATCGGTCGGATTCTTGAAGAGTTGCGCGGTGGGCGCGTGCTCCACCAACTCGCCCAGCAAGAAAAACGCGACCGAGTCGGAGATACGCGCCGCCTGCTGCATATTGTGCGTAACGACCACGAGCGTACAGGTCTCTTTGAGCTCGCAGGCCAGCTGCTCCACCACGAGCGTCGACACGGGGTCGAGCGCCGAGGTCGGCTCGTCCATCAGCAGAATGTCGGGCTGCACGGCCAGCGCGCGGGCGATGCACAGGCGCTGCTGCTGTCCACCCGAAAGACCCAGGCCCGACTCCTTGAGCTTGTCCTTGACCTCGTCCCACAGGGCAGCGCGACGCAGGGAGTCCTCGACCAGCTCATCCAGCACAGCGCGATCGCGCGCGCCCATGCCGCGCGGACCATACGCGACGTTGTCGTAGATGCTCATGGGAAACGGGTTGGGGCGCTGAAACACCATGCCCACGCGCTGGCGCAAACGGCAGATGTCGTAATCGCCCAGGATATCTTGACCATCGAGCGCAATCTTGCCCTCGATTCGGCAATCCTTGATGCCGTCGTTCATGCGGTTAAAGCAGCGCAGCAACGTGGACTTTCCGCAGCCCGAAGGCCCGATAAACGAGGTGATCTGCTTGTCGCGGATCTTGATATTCACGTCCTTGAGCGCATGATGGTCGCCATAGAACAGGTCGAGGCCCTCGACGTCGATGCGCGTCGGCGAGGCGGCAAGATCCTCTGCCGTGGGACGAGTCGCATCCCCAACCTCGCGCTCGTGCGCGGCCTCGGCCTGCGCTTTCATGAGTTCTTCAAGCTCCGTGGGCTCCACAGCCGCAGCAGCCGTCATACCGCATACCTCCACATCAATATCAATTCAGCAGTATCGATAGTAGAAATCGCGGCTCATATGCACGTGAGCGCATTGTCAAGTGTTTGTAAGGGCACGCTGGCTATGCGGCGGGCAGCTCGATGGTGAATATCGTGTGTTCGGGCGTCGATTCACATGCAACGGTACCGCCGTGTGCCGCGATGATCTCCTTGGCGATGGCAAGCCCCAGTCCAGCGCCGCCGCGATTGGTCGCACGCGCCGCATCCAGGCGATAGAACTTTTCAAAGATCACCTTGAGCTTTGCTTCAGGGATGGGATCGCCCTGATTGATAAAGCGCACGCGCACGCCGCCATCGTCTTGGCGTCTGGCCTCGATCGTGATGGTCGAGCCCTCATAGCTATAGGCAATAGCGTTTTTCATGATGTTGTTGAACACGCGAGCCATTTTGTCGCCATCCACGAGCACCGTCAGGTCCTCGCGAATATCAACTTGGGCTTCCTTATGCTGCTCGTTGAGGATGGGATAGAACTCGTCAGCCACCTGAGCCAGCAGCAACCCCAGATCAACATAGCCGCGCGTGAGCACGATATCGTGGAAGTCAAAGCGCGTGATATCGAAGAACTCTTCGATGAGCGCATCGAGCCGGTGCGCCTTGTCGAGCGCCACGCCCGTAAAGTACGCACGTTGCTCAACCGGCAGCTCAGGAGCCTCTTGCAGCAGCGAAAGATAGCCCACTACGCTCGCAAGCGGGGTGCGTAGGTCATGTGCCAAGTACGTAACCAGATCGTCCTTGCGATGCGACTCGTCACGCAGAGCTTGCTGCACCTTGCGATCACGGTCACGCACGCGGTTAAGGGCGCCCTCGACCTCCAAGAAGTCGCCGTCGATGTTGTCCCAGGTGTCGGGGTGATCGATCAGGCGATCTTGAATACGAGCGGCCAGCACACAATCGGCATGCTGCTCGCCCTGTTCGTAGCCCTGGTAGTACAGGGCACGGCCGCACAAGAACAGCACGCACGCGGCAAGCGCCAGCACAAAGCCAAGCATGTTGAATACAAAGCCGGCATCGAACAGCACCGGCCCTTCAATGCCGCCGAGCGCCATGGCGCCAATCGCCAACGTCATGGCCCACGCGGCGCCGCCAATCACCACGCAGCGGCGCACGATCTCAAATCGATCGATCAGCAAAAAGCCAACAAGCAGCACCGCCAAGATTCCGACGATGTTGTCGATGCCAATCAGCAGCAGGCTCAGCAAAAAGAGCAGCACCGTTGCAAGCGCACGGTTGTCGACGACCGACCTCACGTAATCAAAGAGCCGATCGGGTACCTCGAATGCCTGCCTATCGTCTTTTGTCATATCAAGATCCTCACAAGCGAAAAGCGTTATTCGATGATGTAGCCGACGCCCCAGACGTTTTTGATAAAGCGCGGCTTTTGTGCGTCGTCGCCAATCTTTTCGCGCAAGTGGCGAATGTGCACCATCACCGTATTGTTGGAGCCGGGCATAAAGTCCTCGTTCCATACCGCGCGGAACAGGTCCTCCACGCCCACCACGCTGCCGCGATGCTCGACCAGATACAGCAAGATTGAATACTCGGTGGGTGTGAGGCGTACCGGTGCACCGTCCACCGTTACGGAACGAGCATCGCGGTTGATCTCCAAGCCGTCGAGCTGGAGGGTCGGCGACTCGGCCGCCTGTGCGCGGCTACCGTAGCTGGTGTAGCGGCGAAGCTGAGCGTGCACGCGCGCGATGAGCTCCAGAGGACGAAACGGCTTAACCACGTAATCGTCCGCGCCAAGCGAAAGGCCCTCGATCTTGTCTTGCTGGGCATCGCGCGCCGTCAGCATGATCACGGGATAGGTATGGCTGGAACGGATCGTACGCAGCAGCTCAAAGCCATCGATATCGGGCAGCATGACATCCAGCAGCGCCAGATCGAACTCCTGCTCCAAGATTGCCTTGGCAGCATCGGCCCCGCTATAGGCAATCTGGACATCAAAGCCCTCTTTTGTAAGGTAGATACCAACCAAGTCGGCGATGGCCTTTTCGTCATCAACTACCAAAATGCGCTCGTTCATGCGTGCTCCTCTCGCGCTCCATTATGCCCGAGGGGGCGCCCGTCACACACAACAAGCGTGGGTGATTAAGTCGGCCTTAAGCACCCTTGTGCCCGTTCGGGCGCGGATGTGGGCCACGCACGCACGCGATGATCGCCGACGCCGGCAAACGATATACTCTAGTTCCAGAAGAGACCATCCCGTCGAAAGCGAAATCCGTGAAGTCCCTCACCTCTTTTGCAAAGCGCTCAGCCCAGCTTGCCGCCGGCTTTGTCTGCGCTATCGCCCTTGCCGCTGGCGTGCCCACCGTCGCCGGCGCCCAAGTGCTTACGACCGACAATGTTTGCGGCAAAACCGCCGATGCGCGCGGCATCACGGCCGAAAACCTGCCCGATATCGATGCGACCAATGCCCTCGTCATGGGCAAAGACGGCACCGTCTACTATGGGCGCGGCGCCGATGAGCAGGTCAAAATCGCCTCGATCACCAAGGTCATGACCGCAATCCTAACCGTCGAGAATTGCAAGATGGACGAGAAGGTCACGGTGAGCAACGCCGCAGCCACCGTGGGTAATTCGACCGCCGGCTTGCTCGAAGGCGACGAGCTTACCGTTGAGCAGGCACTGCGCGGCCTGATGATTCCCTCGGGCAACGACGCCGCCATCGTGCTCGCCGAATATGTGGGCAAGAAGATCGACCCTAAGACCAAAGACGCCGAGGCCACCTTTGTGAAGGCCATGAACGAGCGCGCTAAGAAGCTCGGCTGTACCGGTACGCTTTTTGAAAACCCGCATGGTCTGGACTTTGATGAGTGGGCTGGCGAAATGCACTCAACCGCACATGACGTGGCGCTGATGATGCAGGAGGCCATGAAAAACGACACGATCCGCGAGGTCGTAGCGAGCGAGGATTCCTGGATCGAGGTCACGGGCGCCGACGGCACCGACCATTCGCATTCCATGGACACGCATAACTATTTGCTGGGCCAAGATGGCAACATCGGCGGCAAGACCGGCACCACCGACGACGCGGGCTATTGCTTTACGAGTGCCTACAACCGCGATGGCGACGAGATCTACACCGTCGTTTTGAACTCCACCACCACCGACCAGCGCTTTACCGATACCGCAACCCTTGCCAATTGGTACTACGGTCACAAGGTGACGGTCGCGATCGCCAACACGCAGGAAAAGACCGCCAACGGCAACCCGCTTATGGCGCGCATTGGCCAAACCGACTGGACGGATAAGACGATCGACGCCACACTCGCCGATCCTACGGCGCAAGCGACCGTGTTTTCCCTTGCCGGCGAGGTGACCGAAAAGGTTAGCTACGACGATCTTTCGGGCACGGTGCATGTGGGCGACAAGGTGGGCAGCGTTACGCTCAAGCAGGACGGCACCAAGATCGCCGTCATGGACCTGGTTGCCGACGAGGAAGGCGCAGGGCCGAATCCCATTGAATGGCTGCTCGTGAAGCTCGATCGCTTGGGCCGCCGCATCGACAACCGCCCGCTCACAGCCGAGAGCGAGACCGTAGCCAAGGCACCCGAGGTGTAAGGTCGAAGAACAATACACTCGCTGAAAGGAGGCGTCCAACGGGGCGCCTCCTTTTTTGAGGGTTCGAATCCCCAGCGCCCTTTCTCGATAATAAAAAAGGGCCCCCGATGGGACCCTTCTTTAAAGTTAAACTGGCGGAGAGCTGGGGATTCGAACCCCAGATGCCCTTTTGGGGCATACTCGCTTAGCAGGCGAGCACCTTCGGCCTCTCGGTCAGCTCTCCGTAACAGCCGTTCTATAGTAACCAAACAGCCAAGGATGGGCAAGAGGAAATTTTCTAATTGCCTAGCATCCTTTCCTCCTTGGAGGCTTCGCCTACCCCAGCGAGCGGTTGAGGGAGCCGAGCTCGTCGTTGCCCATAGTGCGCCACATTTGGAAGATGCAACCGCGTGCCAGGAAAAAGAAGCCGTTGTCGACCAGTTGAACAGCGGCATCTGCCAGCTGATTCGTCACGGCGGACACTGGCGGCAGCTCGAGTCCAGCCTTGTGGATGGTCTCAACCGCTTCTTCGAACGTCGGAGGCTCGCTGACGCCCATCTCGTTCATAAGGCCCTGCATTTCTTCCAGCGCGCTACTGCCCGACTCCTCGCCGCGCGGCACCAGACGGTAACAAGACAGCGCCAGGTCGAGCTGATCGCAATTCCAATAGGCAAACGCCAAGCGATAGAACAGGTAGCCGATTGCAGAACGATCGCTGGCAATACGTAGGCCGTGGCGCGCCACCTCGATAATCTCGTCAAAGCGCTCCAGACGCGCAAGCACGTTGATGAGCGCAAAGTGCGATTGCATGGACGAGCGTGCCAGATCGTAAAGATGGCGCACCTCGGGCAGTGCTCGTTCAAAGTCCTCTTGCTCGGCGTAAAAGCTGCAGATCTCGTGCTGGGCAAAGTACAGCGCATCGGGCGCACGAAGGATTCGCACAGAGCGGTCTTCTTCCAACACCGGTAGCACCATGCGTACCAGCTGGTTATCGCAAAACTGCGTTTGAACCGGACCTGTCGCCAAAAGCTCGGCGACGGCGCACTTAGCCTCCAACTCCTCGACAAGACGGGAAAAGCCTTCAAAGGCATCTGTACGGTCGACTTTTGCCTGCTCGCGCAATTCAACAACGCGGGCCACGTATGGGTCGTCGTCCTCTTCCATGACCTCCAACTCGTCAGCCGTATCGGCAAGCAGCAGATCGCGCAGCGCCGGCGGCAGTGTGCGATGGTCATCACGCGGACGAGCATGAACCTCCGCAGGCTCAATCGTCTCCGGAGCGGTTGACTCATACGCCTCAAGCACACGCTTGCACGGCATATCGTCCATGTCCATGCTCTCAAGATCCTTGGCGACAGGCACGCAATCGGCCAGATAGGCCGCGCGCCCAAAGAAATACGTTGCGACAACGCGCTCGCCCTGCTCACTGTCGGGAGCAGCAATCTGCACATAGCAGCGCGTGATGCAGGTGCCCGCGGCAAAACACGCTGCCGCAAGCGTAAGTGCCACGCGCGCATCGTGCTCCGCGGCCCAGATCGTGCGCATGTCCTCGTCCAGCTCGCGCCAGGCGTCATCCTGAGCGTCGTATTCACGTTGTGGCATGGCATCCACGACAGACCGCCCAAACCGAACGAGCATAATCCCCTCGGCAACGTTTGCCCGATAGGTATAGTCGAGCCGTGTGACCACGTTAAGCGCCTCGACAATACGCGCGAAGCGGGTACGCACATCCCACTCACCGCCCGGCTGGCAAGCCACCGTACCCGGTTTGCCCCACGGGTTATCGCTCGAGGCCGTATCGAGCAGTCGGGGAACATCGTTGGTCGTCTTGGCGATATGCCACGTATCAAAGAGCGCGCAGCCCTCAAGGCTCGGCGAGGATGCCGCAGGGGCCAATCCGGCCCCGATGCGCTCGAGGATGCCAGAGAGGCGGTTGAGACGGCACTCGATGGCAAGCAGCATGTCAATCTCGTCCTGGTCCAGCAGGCTACGATCAAAATTGAGATAGAAAAGCTTTGAGCGATCGATGCGAGCCAGGCTCATCTCGGACTTGGCGGCGATGGTGCGCAGTCGGGGCAAGTCAATTTCGCTCATAAGGGCGGCCGCATAACGCTCGATACCGCTCGGATTCTCGGCATGGTCGACACGGTAGAGCAGCGTCTCGATAGCGTCAGGTAGCGGTGCCGTGTTAAAGCCCAAAAACACCTCGACCGGCTCGGGCAACTTTACGAGCTTTATTTTGTCGACAACGTTTTGCATGTCCGCATCGAGACCGTCGACGCCCGCCGTGTTCGCAATACCGCTTTCGGAGTTGGCAAATATCACGTAGCGCAAGAACATCGAGGCCATGAACTCGCCGTAAGGAAGGGCGCGGGTCGAATTCCATGTCTCGTGGTCGGACTGCTCGCGCATGGGGCCTTCGGGAGAGCCGGCAGTTTGCGCACACGTACGCATTGCACCGTTGGCTTCCCTTACCATAATCTCACCAATACTGGAATCCGACTCGTCAAGGACCAGCTCCATGTCGGGATCGTTGGGCAGCGGAGCCTCGCTAACGGGGCGGTCCACCTTGTACACCTCACCCGAAACGCTTACGTAGCCCAAAAGCGACACATGGCTTTTGCCAACGAATTCGACGACATAACAAGATTCATGCTGGTCCTCGCCAAAGAGTTTCCAGACCACGCCATATGAGCGCCCCGCAGGCTGCTCGGGCATCGCCGGAAAGCGCTTCTTGGGATCGAGAAACCTGAGCTTGTATGTCGGACGCTCTGCCACGAAGTATCACCCTGATCGGTCGCTTGAAGAAGGAGTGGTCACGGATGGGCCGCGACACCTACTCGAAATCTTACACGAGTCGACAGGAAATAGTCCGCTTTACGCCTGCGCCTCGACCGAGGTTCGAATCCATGCAGCGGCGGCATAAAAGAAAAGCCCCCGTTGCCGGAGGCTTCAAGTTCAATTGGTGCGGCGTATAGGATTCGAACCTATGACGTTCTGATTCGTAGTCAGA
>UQIK01000034.1 GCA_900541125.1 uncultured Collinsella sp. | reverse complement strand
TCGCTAGGGAATGCTTGGCGCGGGCGACCGTGGCCTGCGCCTTGCCGCCGCGCTTTTGCTGCTGGCCCTGTTTGCCCTGCTGTCCGCGTTGGCTGTTCTGAGCGTGCTGAGGCTTTTTTGCCACGATCCCTCCCGGTGTCTGTATGCTGCACGTAATTGTAACCAGTCTTTTTGGGACGGGGCTAAAAAGACTGGGGGAGTACATGAGCTGGGGGATCGGCGCGTCGATGCGAGGATCGTTTGTTTCCAGACTGTGTATCTGCGCGTTGGAGAACCCGTCTCGCGCGCACGCCATGTTGTCAATGGGTTACAGTATGAACGGCGGTTATGTTTCCGCCAACGCACGAGAGAGTCGTCAACAAGGAGGATGCACGACGATGCAGCGTGCCAAACAGATATCGGAGTCCATCGAGCTGGGCATCATCTTGGCGCTCGCCGGTGGCTTTATGGACGTGTATTCGTACATTGGGCGCGACCATGTTTTCGCCAACGCGCAGACGGGCAACATCTTGCTGGTGGGCGTGAGCATCTCGGAGGGCAATTGGGCGCTGGCGGGACGCTATTTCTTCCCCGTGGTGTCGTTTGCCGTGGGCATTATGCTTGCCGACCTGGTGCACGAGCGGTTTGGCAGCGTGATTCACTGGCGCCAGGTAACGGTGTTCTTTGAAGCTGTCATCTTGCTGGGCGTGAGCTTTATCCCGGGCGGCAATTTCAACCTGCTCGCCAACTGCCTCACCTCGTTTGCTTGCGGCATGCAGGTCGAGAGCTTCCGCAAGATCCACGGTCACGGCATCGCTACGACCATGTGCATCGGCAACTTGCGCAACGCGCTGCAAAACGTGGACGATTACATCATCACCCACAGGCGCGGCTTTTTGGAAAACGGCCTGCTGTACTTTGGCGTGATCTTTACCTTTGTGTTTGGCGCCGTGTTGGGCAACTGGTGCATTGAGCGCATGGGCCTGCACGCCATCGTCGTGGCGAGCTTGCTGCTGTTTGTCGCGTTTGCCATCATGTTCATCGACCGCGAGCGCGACTTGCGCTTACGCTGGAAGGTTGCGGCCGAGGCTTGGAAAGAGGGCTGCCGAAAGTAACCGAACGCGGCAAAGGGGCTGTCCCTTTGCCGCATTATTTTTCATCATCTGTTGAAACGCTTTAACAATTTTGACGTTCTCACGCGTTTTTCGTTTCAAAAGCGTTAGGATGGGACTCATAGCGTGGGGCGTAATGGGTGCCCCGCACACGATGGGAGGCTATCAATGGCTAATCGTTTCGTTCTCAATACCATCTCTTATCATGGTTCCGGCGCCATCAAGGAGATCCCCGGCGAGCTCCAGCGTCGCGGCTACAAGAAGATCTTCGTCTGCTCCGACCCCGATCTGGTCAAGTTTGGCGTTACCGCTAAGGTGACCGACGAGCTCGACGCCGCCGGCATCGCTTGGAGCCTCTACTCCGAGATTAAGCCCAACCCCACTATCCAGAACGTCAAGGACGGCGTCGAGGCCTTCAAGGCCGCCGAGGCTGACGCTATCGTGACCATCGGTGGTGGCTCCTCCATGGACACTGCTAAGGCCATCGGCATCATCATCAACAACCCCGAGTTCGCCGATGTCCGCAGCCTCGAGGGCGTTGCTCCCACTAAGAACCACGCCGTGTTCACCATCGCTGTGCCGACGACCGCCGGTACCGCCGCCGAGGTGACCATCAACTACGTCATCACCGACCCCGAGAAGGTCCGCAAGTTCGTGTGCGTCGACACCAACGACGCCCCCGAGGTCGCCGTCGTCGATCCCGACATGATGGCCTCCATGCCCGCCGGCCTGACCGCTTCCACTGGCATGGACGCTCTGACCCACGCCATCGAGGGCTACACCACCAAGGGCGCTTGGGAGCTCTCCGACATGTTCCACTTTGAGGCTATTAAGCTGATCAGCGAGAACCTGCGTGACTCCGTCGCCGAGGCCAAGTCCGGTCAGCCCGGCTCCGGTCGCGAGGGCATGGCCCTTGGTCAGTATGTCGCCGGCATGGGCTTCTCCAACGTTGGCCTGGGCATCGATCACGCCATGGCTCACACCCTGTCCGCTCACTACGACACCCCGCACGGCGTCGCCTGCGCCATGCTGCTGCCGATCGCCATGGAGTTCAACAAGCCGGTTTGCGCTGAGCGCCTGGCCAAGGTTGCCGTCGCCATGGGTGTTGACACCACGGGCATGAGCACCGACGAGGCTGCCGACGCCGCTATCGCCGCCGTCAAGCAGCTTTCCGCCGACGTGAACATTCCGCACGTCTGCGAGGCCATGAAGGCCGACGAGATCGAGGTCCTGGCCAAGGACGCCATGGCCGACGCCTGCTTCCCGGGTAACCCGCGCGAGGCGACGCTCGACGACGTCATCGAGCTCTTCAAGAAGATCTGCCCGGCTGCCTAACTCAGTTTGGTGGCCCTTCGTCCGTAGGTGTATGGTCTTTTGACTTGCCGCTGGCCCCGCCGTGCTACGCACGGCGGGGCTTTTTGTGCTGCGTCGATGCCCCGAGACGGACGAAACCAAGGCTTACTGTCCGCTGCGGATAGGTGGTGCACTTCCCTGCGTGCATTTTTGGGAGTATTCAACAAGCTCTTAAAAATGCATAACGTTGTGAATGGGCGGTAGTGACCCGCAGGCGCCCATCGACAGCCATTGTGGGCGGGCTATCGATGAGTGGAGGGGGTTGTTACTGAGTTTCTGCTTTGCGACGACCTGCAACACTGCTGTAACCGCGTCGTTTTGTCGTTCGTGATGGGGCCGTTGGGGCCCACGGTGCTGAATACTCCGTTTTTTGCACGGTCCAAGGTGGGGCACCCTGAGACGAAGCAAAAAGATACCTCATTTCTATGCAAATACCGATAGGATTTATGCAAGATTGAGATTGTAAACCGTGCACGTGCACAAAACCGGTGCGGGGACGTCTGGAGGCGGCTCGGCTCCTGGGGCATTGCACGTGCAGAACGGTTAAAATCGGGACTCGGTCTTAGTTTTACTTGGAAGGATGCATATGACTTCTAATATTGATGCTTCTCTAGAGGAGACGCTCTCCTATATTACTGGCCAGTTGAAGACGCTTACCTCGATTGCTTCGCCTACGGGCTATACCCGTGCGGCGACTGATTATCTGATGGAGACCCTGCGCGATATGGGGTTTGGGCCTGAGCGTTCTAATAAGGGTAACGTGCTCGTTGAGCTTGGTGGCGAGGGCGAGCCGCTTGTGTTGGCGAGCCATGTCGATACCCTGGGTGCCATGGTGCGCTCCATTAAGGACAATGGCCGCCTGCGTCCCACGACGCTTGGTGGGCACCAGTGGTCTACGGCCGATGGCGAGAACTGCACCGTCTACACGCGTGACGGCAATGTCTACACGGGCGTGGTCCTCAATACCGAGCCTTCGGCGCATGTGGCCGATGAGCCGGTCATGACCATCGAGAAGAACATGGAAATCCTGCTCGACGAGAACGTTGACAGCAAGGACGATGTGCTCGAGCTGGGTATTCAGACCGGCGACATCATCGCTATGGACCCGCGTACCACGGTGACGGAGAGCGGCTACATCAAGAGTCGCTTCCTTGACGACAAGCTGTCCGCGTCGATTCTGCTGGGCTTGGCGCGTGCCGTCGCCGCTGGCGAGGTGACGCTTTCGCGCAAGGTATCGCTGCTCTTTACGGTGTACGAGGAGGTCGGCCACGGCGGTGCCTTTGTGCCGGCCGACACGCGCGAGATGATTAGCGTGGACATGGGCTGCGTGGGTGACGACCTGGGCTGCACCGAGCGCATGGTTTCAATCTGCGCCAAGGATTCGGGCGGTCCGTACAACTACGACCTGGTAACCACGCTGTCCAACATCGCGCGCGAGCTGGAGCTCGATTACGCCATCGACGTGTATCCGCACTACGGCTCCGATGTTGAGGCCACGCTTTCTGCCGGCTACGACATCCGTCACGGCCTGATCGGCCCCGGCGTGTACGCGAGCCACAACTACGAGCGCAGCCACATCGACGGCGTGCGCAACACCTACGAGCTGGTCCGAGCCTACGTACAACGCTAGGGGAGCAGCTTGCGACTCGGCTGACCAATTGCTCTAAGGCCCGATTGCTCGGGCCTTTTTTCGCTTCAGTCTTTTTAGTATTATGCTGTATGTAACCAATTAACTTTACGTTTGGAATACTTAACGAGGTGATGCGGCATATGAATACATCTGAGTACTTATCTATGGGTGATGCGGCCCACCTGTTGGGCGTTACGAAAGCCCGCATATCGCAACTTGCCGCATCGGGGACGCTTGTGTGCGATATTGTGGGCGGCCGGAAGATGGTCGAGTACAATTCTGCGATCGCCTATCAAAAGGTCCGCAAGCGAGGACGCCGTCCTGCGGCCGATGTGGGACGCAAGTTTACGCTGATGTCGGCCGACCATGAGGTCGCGCATGTCTCATTTGATCCGACGCGCGAGTTTCCCTTCGAAATCGCCGAGGTCCTCGATGCGCAACGAATGCCGTTCGGCACATGCTCGAGTTCTTCTCCAACGGTGAATAAGCGGGAGCTCAACGCGTGGTGGGGGCATCGGTTGGTGCCCGATGTTCGCCCTGGGCTTATCTCGCGCTATCGTGAACTGGGGATTGCCAGTGGCATCGAGGTTCCGGTTCGGTGCCTGGGCCTATCGCTTTCGGATTGTTATTGGCTGCGGCCGGCCGATTGCGACGAACTCAAATGGCAAAACATCAATTACTTTGAGAACGAATTTGAGCGATCGGCGCCCGAGGGGCGTTCGGGTTGGCTGGAGGGCATCGGTCTTAATAATCCGGATAACACGTCCGAGGGCGAGCTCCCTAAATCGTGGATGATTCGCAACGGTGTTCGCGTTCTGGTCAAGGGGTGCGGCATGGACGATCAACGTCCCTTTAACGAGGCGGTCGCAACGGCACTGCATCGCCGCCTGCTATCAGAGGGCGAGTTTGTTCCTTATACGGTTGAGCGGATGTTCGATGGCCCTGTGTGTCTGTGCGACGACTTTCTTGACGGCCGCGAGGAATATGTTCCGGCTGTTTACGTTAAGAACGCCCTTGGCGGCCAGCGAGGAAACTCGACGTACGACCGGTACTGCCGCTTCCTTGGTAAGCATGGAGCAGACGAGGCTGCCGTGAGAAGGTCTATGTCGCAGATGATCGTTTGCGATGCCCTTTTGGCCAACAGCGACCGCCATTGGCGAAACTTCGGCATCATCCGCAATGTCGACACCCTGGAGATAAAACCTGCTCCGCTGTTCGATAGCGGCAACTGCCTGTGGTACAACGTGCCAACTGCCGTGCTCGCAGCTGGGGAGTTTGGGTTTTCCGCTAAGCCGTTTGGGCCTGACCCTTCCGTCCAGCTGGCGCTTGCGGACTCACTCGGTTGGTTCGACGCATCGCGACTCGACGGATTTGTTGATGAGGCGATCGAGATTCTTTCGCAGAGCGAATGGGCGACGGCGGAGGGTCGACTCGAGGCCATTTGCCGTGGCCTCGAGCGTCGCGTAATCGAGGTTAGTGCCGCCGTTGAGGTACTTCGACACGTGCAGCGATAAACCCGCGGCTACTTAAGTGCGCCGGTTACCGTGCCGCCGCCGAGGACGACGTCGCCGCGGTAGACGACGACAGCCTGGCCGGGGGCGATGGCTCGCTGGGGCTCGTTAAAAGTTAGCAGCATTTGCCTGTCTGCGCCGCGCGTAAGGGTCGCTGCCTGGTCTTTCTGACGGTAGCGGTACTTGGCGTCTACGCGAATGCCGCCGGCATCCAGCTCGGCCTCCATGCGCGCGTCCGGCGCGCTCCAGATCCACTCATCGGCCGTGAGCGCCGCGGCGGTCAGGTCCTCGGCCTCACCCAGATGCACGGTGTTGTTGACGGCGTCGACGCCTGTCACGTATACGGGATGCGCCATCGCTACGCCCAAACCCTTGCGCTGGCCGATGGTATAGCGCAGTGCGCCGTTGTGGCGCCCGACCACGCTGCCGTCGCGCCATACGATGTCGCCCGGTGCAGCGGCATGTCCGCAGCGGCGCTCGATATAGCCCGCGTAGTCACCGTCTGGAATAAAGCAAATATCCTCGCTTTCGGCCTTCTTGGCGTTGATGAAGTCCTGCTCGGCGGCAATGCGGCGCACGTCGCGCTCCTTGTCCAGGCCTGCCAGCGGAAAGATTGTGCGTGCCAGGCGCTCTTGCGTGAGCGAATACAAAAAGTAACTCTGGTCCTTTTTGGGGTCCTCGCCGCGATGCAGCTGCCAGGTGCCGTCGGGCGCCTGGCTCGTTTTGGCGTAATGTCCCGTTGCGATGTAGTCGCAGCCCATGTCCAGCGCCGCATCGAGCAACGCGCCAAACTTAATGTGGCGGTTGCAGATGATGCACGGGTTGGGCGTCAGCCCCTCCTGATAGGCAGTCACAAAGCGCTCGATAACATTGCGGTCGAAGGTCTGCTGCAGGTCGAGCACATGGTGGGGCATCCCCAGGCGTTCGGCGACAGCCTTTGCATCGGCGATGTCGCGGTCGACCTTACTCATGCCCGTGACGGGATCGGGCGCGGGGCAGGTGAGGCGCATGGTGGCGCCGACGCATTCGTAGCCCTGGCTTTTGAGCAGGTACGCGGTCACGCTGGAATCGACGCCGCCGCTCATGGCGACGAGCACGCGCTTGTTGTGCATGGGGAGGTTCTCCTTGGTGGCATGTGGCCAAAAAAGAAAAGCGGCGCGGGAGGCTGGTTCCGCGCCGCAGACATTGTAGCAAGTTCGGACGTCTCGTGGGACACCCTGATTGGATGGGCTCAGACTGCCGGGAGAGAGGAGACCGGCTCGTCCGTGGGCTCAACCTATGGGCGACAGGCCCTTAGTCCTGGAAGAGCGCCGTGGACAGGTAGCGCTCGCCGGTGTCGGCGAGCAGCGCCACGATGGTCTTACCCTCGTTCTCGGGGCGCTTGGCCAGCTGCAGCGCGGCCCACACGGCGGCGCCGGACGAAATGCCCACGAGCACGCCCTCCTTGTGGCCCACGGCGCGGCCGGTGGCAAAGGCGTCGTCGTTCTCGACGGGGATGATCTCGTCATAGATCTGGGTGTCGAGGACGTCGGGCACAAAGCCGGCGCCGATACCCTGGATCTTGTGCGGGCCGGCCTGGCCCTTAGAGAGCACCGGGGAGGTGGCGGGCTCGACGGCGACGACCTGAATCTCGGGGTTTTGTTCCTTGAGGAACTCGCCCACGCCGGTCACGGTGCCGCCGGTGCCGACGCCGGCGACGAAGATGTCGACCTTGCCGTCGGTGTCATCCCAGATCTCGGGGCCGGTCGTGGCCTTGTGGATGGCGGGGTTGGCGGGGTTCACAAACTGGCCGGCGATAATGCTGTTGGGGGTCTCCTTCTGCAGTTCCTCGGCCTTGGCGATGGCGCCCTTCATGCCCTTGGAGCCGTCGGTGAGCACGAGCTGTGCGCCATATGCCTGCATAAGCTTGCGGCGCTCGACGGACATGGTCTCGGGCATGGTAATGATCACCTTGTAGCCGCGAGCCGCCGCCACCGAGGCGATGCCGACGCCGGTGTTGCCGCTCGTGGGCTCGATGATGGTGTAGCCGCCGCCGCGCACGAGCTTGCCGGCCTTCTCGGCCTCGTCAATCATGTTCTTGGCGACGCGGTCTTTAACGGACCCGGCGGGGTTGAAGTATTCGAGTTTGACGAGCACACGAGCCTTAAGGTCCTCGTCGGCCTCAAAGTGGGTGAGCTCCAGGAGCGGGGTGTGGCCGATAAGCTGATCGATGGACGTGTAAACCTTGCTCATGATGAACCTCCAAAGTGTTCAAATGACTGGATACCGTGTGGTTTTACGGTGTGTGTAGCAGCGAAACCCACAAACCGTATAGGTTGTTCGTTTTGCTGTTGGCAAGCATAGTAGACACTAAAGCCTAGTAACGCAATAGGAAATAGAAGATTATTACGAGTCGATTAACCATCTTGACGGGAATGGGTATTTTCAAAACCAATTTTTCGGCTAGAATTTCTACGGACTAAATGACCGAAAGGCAGCACTATACATGTTGGTTTCTACTAAGGGCAGATATGCCCTGCGCGTTATGGTCGATCTGGCCGAGCACCAGGCGGCCGGTCGCATCCCGCTCAAAGAGATCGCGGCGCGACAGGGGATTTCCGAGAAATATCTCGAGAACATCTTGGCTACGCTCGTACGTGCCAACATGCTCTCGGGCATGCGTGGCAAGGGCGGCGGCTACGTGCTCACGCGCCCGCCCGAGCAGTACACGGTGGGCGAGATCTTGCGCCTGACCGAGGGCAGCCTGGCGCCGGTCGCCTGCCTGGATGGCGACTGCAAGGGCTGCTCACGTTCGGATGAGTGCCCCACGCTCGACGTGTGGAAGAACCTGGACAAGCTCATCAACGACTACCTCGACGGTGTGACGCTCGATCAACTTGTCGCTCCCAACCATGGCTACGACTACGTCATCTAACCCACACCTGCATTTGGGGACGGGGTAGAAATGGTAGATCCTCTCGTCCTTTGAGACTTGGCAAATAAGAAGGCCGCCCATTTTTGCGATGGGCGGCCTTTGTCTTGGGTCGATATGACGGTTCGTATTGAACAGTTCTAGCCCTCGGCGATGCTGTCGAGAATGCTGCGCATGATGGATACCAGGATGCTGCCCATAAAGGCCGATCCAAAGCTGGCGATGGAGATACCCGCGCCCAGCAGATTGACCGACAGGTAGCTGGCCAGCTCGAGCATAAAGCTGTTGACTACGAGCTGAAAAATACCAAGCGTAATAATAGTGAGCGGCAGCGAGATAACCGTGAGGAACGGCTTGACGAGCGAGTCGACGATGTTGAGGAATAGTCCCACAAAGGCGAAACAGACCCAGGCCTCGGCGAAACCGAAGGGTTGGATGCCGGGGACGAGGAACGTGGCGATCGCGATGGCGATCGAAGTAAAGAGCCAGTTAAGCATAAAGCGCATGGTAGGGATCCTTTCTTGCGCGGGGAGAGTTGGTGACGCGTGAAGCAGCTTGCCGTGGCGACTTGCACGGCTGCGCGAACGCGGGGCCTTGCCTGGACGCCCATTGTCGCAAATATTCGTGGAGCTTACGTGCGCATTCGGTTTCTAAACGGCGTTCGTCCTGAAAAACGCGCCGCTGGCAGAGAGTCTTGTCGCTTTAGTTTGGTGGTGTGCTACACTGCTACGGGCAAAAGCCACAGGCGTTGCCCTATTGCATAGAACGGGCGAACGATGCCCGATGTCAGTATCAACTTCGATGCCTTTTGGCGGGTTTGGCGGTGATCGATGAATATCGAGAACATGTTTGACAAGCCTGATGTCAAGCAGCTGGTCCACGCATTTAGTCTTTTGGACGACGAGAAAGATATCCAAGCGTTTTTGACCGATATCTGCACGCCGCGCGAGATATGCGATCTTTCGCAACGTCTGCAGGTTGCGCGTTATCTGGATGAGGGCGAGCCTTATGTTGAGGTTCAGGCCCGCACCGGCGCTTCGTCCACTACGGTGAGCCGCGTGTCCAAGGCGCTCAACGGCGAGTACGGTGGCTACCGCAAGATCCTCATTAAACTGGAGGATGGCGAGTAGGCCGCGCCAAAAACGAATTGTGCAAAACCGCTCCTCCGGGGGCGGTTTTTTGATCCCTTGGGGACGGAGGAAAACGGATCACCGGGTTAGACTGACCCCCTCGATGATCCGTTTTCCTCCGTCCCCAAGGGATCAAATCTGTTGGCGTGGGGCAAATCTGTCCGCTTGGGCGGGTAGGATGGATGCATTGATTATTGCGAACAGTTTGAGCGGAGGACCATGCCTGTTCGAATCTATACCACCAATGCCGGCACGGATTTGAGCGATGCCGAGTCGGCATTGCTTGCCGACCTTATTGCCCGCCACGGGCGTGCCGTGTTGCTGGCACCTACGTTTGCCGAGCTCGACCTGTGCCGTCATGATGCGGCGGAAGCCGGCGTTTCGCTGGGTATCGACTACAAGACGCCTACATCGTGGCTTCGCTCGATTTGGGAGCTTTTGGGCGACGGGCGCGGTTTCGTCGACAACCTGCAGCGCCAGATGCTGTTCTCGGACATGGTCACGCGTCTCGACGATGCCGACCTGCAGCCGCTCTCGCGCAGCCAGGGCACGGTGCGCATGCTTGCGCGCATGGCCCGCGATGTGCTGCCGGGTGTGGCGGGGGCGACGGCCGAGCGATGCCGTGGCAACAATTGCCAACCTGAGCCAAAAAGCGATGCCGAGGCTCGCGTGTTCGAGCTTTTGCGTGCCTACGCGGGCGGTTTGGACCGTCGAGATATGGTCGAGCCCTGCGAGGCAGCCGATATTATGGCCGGTGCTCTGGCCGATAACCTGCCGGCGTGCACCCGCGCCGTATGCGTGCGCGGCATCACGTCGTTTACGCACGGTCTGCTGGAGCTGCTGTCTGCCGTGGCGAACAATGGGGGAGAGGTCGTCGTGCTGCTTGCCCGCGAGCAGGCGGCGATGCGCGAGGAGCTTGCCGCGGCATTTGATGCCCGCGGTGTGCTGTTTGAGGTCGGGCCGCTGGGGGAGGACGCCGTCGCGCCTGATGCCGCTTGCGGGACCGCCGCTCAGCCTGCCTTTATTGAGGTCGCCGGCCCCCATGCCCGTGCTCATGTCTATGCGGACGCCATCGATAAGTTGGTGAAAACGCACAAGGAGTCCAAGGCCGATAAAGCTACTGCAACGCCCGCCGACCCCGTGCGCGTGCTCGTTGTTTCTGCCCGGGCACCCCAGCTGTTCGGTGAGCTCGCCTCTCGTCTAGCGGCTCGTCATATCGCCGCCGAGACAGCTGAGTTCACGGCGTTTTCCCAATCCATTGCGGGCAGGCAGTTTGCGGCGCTTGCCGGTCTGATCGAGCGCATGAAGGCCGCCGATGAGGGCATGGCGTCAAAGACCGAGTGGTGGCCTGCGCCGGAGCTTACCGACTGGATCTACAGTCCGCTTTCGGGCGCTGATGCCGTCAATGCCCGTACCTTCGATAAGAATATGCGTCTCTCGCGCAGCAAGACTACCGCGGGCGTTAAGAGCCTGCTGCAGAGCGTGCAGGGCCAGGTGAGGGGCGCGCGCAAGGCGGCGAGCGACGAGAACTGGTTTAAGAACGTGCCGTGTGTGGTCTCGGACGTGTTCCAGGCGCTGTGGCGTGACAAGCCCGTGACGGCGCTCAAGGCCATGCTTGCCGTTGCCGAGGCGTTGCCCGATCGCTCGCTGGGCAGCTTGAATGGCCAGGCCCGTCGCCAGGCGGAGGTGGCCCTGCTGCGCCGCGTCACCGACATCCTTATGAATGGCGCCCGCGCGCTCGACGTGTCGCAGGCTGCGACCGTGCCCGTGCTCGATGGCGTTCGCACCAAGGTGGACAAGCGTAGCACCGCCTACGATTACGAGACCTACGAGGTTGACCGTGCGCCACGTGCTCAGGTTCGTTTTGCTTCGCTTGCCGATGCGGCGGCTCTGCGCCCCGGCAGCTACGATGCCGTGCTGTTTGCCGATGTCGATCTGGACAGCTATCCGCTCTCACATGAGGAGGGTCCGCTGGCCACGCTGACGGCGAGCCTTGGTCGCGAGGGCGTGACGCTTGAGCCCGCGGCCTTGCTGCGCGTGCGCTTTGGCCACGCGATGCAGGCGGCACGTGGCCCGGTTGCGCTTGCGCGCGTGACGCACGATCGCCAGGCGCGCGAGTGCTATCCGGCTGCCGTGTGGACCGAGTTGCGGGCGCATGCCGAGGCCGCTGAAGCTGCTAAGGCCGCAGACGCCGACAAGGCAGCTGACGACGCTAAGGCCACTGACGACGACAAGGCCGCTGGCGCCGACAAGGCGAAGTGCGTGGGTGAGGGCGATATCGTAAGGGACTTCGATCCCGCGGCAGGCGAAGGTCTCAAGCGCGAGCGCGTGACCTGTGAAGCCCCACAGCATCTGAGTGCCGAGGTCGTGCCGTATTTGGTCTTGCGCCGTCGTGACGGCGAGGACGAGGACGCGCCGCTCGTGCCGCGCCTGACGTCCGCCTCGCAGATTGAGGCCTATTCCACCTGCCCGCTGTGCTGGTTCGTGTCGTATCGCGTCAAACCTCAGTCCATCGATGCAGGCTTTGGCAACATGGAGAAGGGTAACTTCGTCCACGACGTGCTGGAACACCTGCACGCCCGTCTGCCCCAAGAGGGCATGGAGCGTGTGACGCCCGAGAACCTGCCGCGTGCACAGGAGCTGCTGCGCGAGGTCTTTGCCGAGACCTTGGCCGAGCATGCGGGCAAGCGCGGTACCGAGGGTCCGCTGGTGCCGCTCTCCCCGGTGGAGGAGCGTCAGGTGGCCGAGATTCTGCCGCAGTTGGAAGGCGTGCTCGCCTACGAGTCCGAGGCGCTCGCGCCCTTCGCGCCGCGCTATCTGGAGTTTGCGTTCAACGAGCTCCAGGTCGAGTATGCCGGTTGGCCGCTCGGCGGGCGCATCGACCGCGTTGACGTGGATGCCGAGAATCGCGCCGTGGTGATCGACTACAAGCATCGTTCGGGTGTCGAGGAGTTTAAACTCGCCGACCCCACGGTGCGCGACGAGGAGTCGGGCGAGGCCCCCATCGACGACCCGCGCTGGCTACCGCCCCATACCCAGACGCTTATCTATGCGCAGGCCATGCGCCGGGCGCTGGGCCTAGATGCTCGCGCTGCGCTCTATTTTTCGACCAAGGGCGGCAAGCCCGCGCTGCGTGGTGCCGCAAGTGCCGAGTTGCTCGAGGAAGAGCGCGGCGACGGTCGCATCCCGGGCCTCAAGAAGGGCTTTCCGGGCGAGGGCGGCAGTATGGACTTCGATGCGCTGCTCGACCGCGTGGAGGCCGGCATCGCCGAGCGCCTGCGCGAACTCGAGGCAGGCAACGTTGCCGCCGTCGACCCGACGTCGGCGCAGGCCGCGCATGCGCGCTGCTCGTATAACCACGAAGGAACGTTTGTAAGGAGGGACGTGTAGACCATGGATCTTTCGACCTTGATGCCGCAACAGCTGCAGATCGTCAAGACGCTCGACCGTCCGCTGTTTGTCTCGGCGGGCGCCGGTTCGGGCAAGACCTTTACCCTCACGCGTCGCATCGTCTACGCGCTCTCGCCCGAATCCGGTCCGTTCGTCGAGCATCTGGACCAGGTGCTCGCCATCACCTTTACCAAGGATGCTGCGGCCGAGATTCGCGACCGCGTGCGCCGTGCGCTTATCGACGAGGGGATGGACGAGGAGGCCCTGACGGTCGACGACGCGTGGATCTCGACCATCCACGGCATGTGCTCGCGTATCCTGCGTGCGCACGCGCTGGAGCTGGGCATCGACCCCGAGTTCACGGTGCTCACCGATACCGATGAGCTTATGGACCAGGCTGTTGAGCATGTGTTGGGGCGCGCGACGGCACCCGATGCCGCGCCTGAGCTCGCCGCTTCGCTTAAGGCCCTCTACGCCTGGTATCCCATGGCGGGCGAGGGCGGGTCGTTTGGCGCCGGTACCACCATCAAAGGCCTGGTGCGCGACCTGCTGGAGCTCTCGAGCCAGCTTCCGGGCGGCATGGACGATGTGCGCGTTGCGCGTGGCCAGGCCGACACCTCGGCGCTTGCCGATGCCTATCGTGCGGCGCTGGGCGCAAGCAAGGCCACGACCGAGAAAGCGCAGGTGGCACTCGACGCCATCGACGCGTTTGAGGCGAGCGGCAAAACCATGGAGGATGCGGCGCGACTCATGATGTCGTGCAGCATGCCTCGGGCGAGCAAGGCGTTTCCTAAGGAGCAGGTGGAGCTACTCAAGGCCGAGGCCGCCGATGCGTTTATCAATATCGTGCTTGCCTGCGGCGGCCCGGCGCTCGATGCGCTGGTGGGGCTTGCCCGTGCCGTAGAGGCGGAGTACCGTGCGCTTAAGGCCGACCAGTCCGCGCTCGATAACAATGACCTGCTGCGCATGGCGTACGAGGCGCTGCGCGACTACCCGGCTATTCGAGCTGCCTATGAGGGCCGCTTTAAGATGGTCATGATCGATGAGTTCCAGGATACCGACCAGATGCAGGTCGATTTGATCCGTTACCTGACGGGCGCGGGGGAGCGCGCGCTGTGCACCGTAGGCGATGCGCAGCAGTCGATCTACCGTTTCCGTGGCGCCGAGGTCGAGGTATTCCGTCGCCAGGAGCGCAAAGTTGGCCTGTCTGCCGCGCCTGACACCTCCGTCGCATCCGATGTCCCTGCCGGCGAGCTCGTCAAGCTCGTGCGCAACTTCCGCAGCCACGACGAGGTGCTGCGCTATGTGGCACGCGTCTTTGACGGCGATACCGGTGGTTTGATGCAGGGGTTCTTGGATCTTGAACCGAGCGACAAACGCGAGGACAAGCTCAAGGCAAAGGCGTCGCGCCGCCAGGCGCTGTTCGTTGCCGGTGGCAGCACGCAGGAGCGAACGCAGGCGAAAGCTCGTGCGATTGCGGAGCGGTTCCAAGCACTCGTTAAAGCGGGCCAGCCCCAGGGCAGCATGGTCCTGCTGCTGGGTCGCATGACCAACGCCGATGTCTATGCGCAGGCCTTCCGCGACCAAGGGCTCGACTGCGTGATTGCAGGCGGCTCGGTCTTTGCTCAGGCAGCCGAGGTGCAGACGGTGCGTGCCCTGGTCTGCGCGCTCGCCAATCCGGCTGATACGGCCCAAGGCCTTATGCCGTTGCTGGCCTCGCCGATGTTTGCACTCGGCGCCCAGGAGTTCCTGGCGCTGGCGACCAAGCTCGACGAGCAGACGGGCGAGACGTCGCGCCGCAATATCGATGTGGGCATCATGAGCGATTCCGATGTGCCGGGTTTGCAGAACCTGCCGCTCGTGACGCGTGCCCGCGAGGTGCTGCGCTACGCGCTTCGTCGCGTGGGACGCGACTCGTTCGCCGCCATCGCGCGCGACGTGGTCAACGCCTCCGGCTGGTTCGTGCGTCTGGCGCAGCGCGGCCCCGAGGGCAAGGCCATTGCCGCCAACGTGCTCAAGGCGCTCGACGCCGTGGCCGAGGCAGAGGCCGAGTTCGGCAACTCGCCGCGTTCCATCGCGCTGGCCTTTGACCGCTTCTTGGCGGGCAAGGAAGCCCCGGGTGCCCTCAACGAGGAAGGCGACGGCGCGGTGCGCATCATGACGGTGCATGCCTCCAAGGGTCTGGAATATCCGGTCGTGGCGGTCGCCGAGTGCTTTGGCGTGCGTAAGTCCTCGGGTGCGGCACAGATGGGTCGCGTCGAGGGCGGAGCGCAGGTCGTGGCACTGCCGGCACGCTTCGACGGCGTTAAGCTTGCCGACGGTACCTTTGTGAAGGGCGACGACGTCAAAAAGCAGTTTGAGCACGCGTTTAAGGGCAAGGGCACGTCGCTGTGGCTGCCGCCGGAGCTCATGGAGGACGTCTGTGCGACGGGCTCTCCCGCCGAGGCATTTGCCCGCCTGCGCAACGACGACCTGCGGCTTTCGCTCGAGGAGCGGGCCCGCTTGCTCTACGTTGCCATGACGCGTGCGCGCGAGCTGGTGATCTTGGCGATGGATGCTGGCGTGAGCCGTGGCAAGGTGACGGCGCCGACCTTCGATGTCGAGACCGATCTGACTTACGACGTTCTGCGCCGTATTTTGCCGACCGACGCTCTGGACATGCCGCAGCTCGATGCCGACCGCCTGGTGTTCGACAACTCCCAGCCGGGCGACTACGAGCTCATTTCGCTCGCGGGCTTTACCTTTGGCGAGCAGGCGTTTGAGGCCAACGCTTCGCTGGATGCCGAGGGCAGGCTTGTTCGTGGCGATGCCGATACGGATGCTGCCGACGATTCGGCCAGTACAATCGTCCCCGGTCCTGCCGACCCCAAGCCCGATTCGTTTGAGCTTGTGTATCCCCAGGCAGTGGGCGTGCGCATGGGCATCTGTCCGTTCCCGGCGCGTGACTCGTATAGCTACTCGTCAATCGCCGCGGCGCTGCATGCCGAGGCCGAGGACCGTGCCGCCGAGACGCGCGTGCCCATGGACGAGGCTGGCGATGATGCAGAGTCGGATGGCTCGGAGATGGCCGATGCGGACGTGGCTGCTGTCGAGCCCGCCGGCAATCCCATGGCCTGTCTCTTATACACATCTCCGAGCCCACGAGACTAGCGCT
>UQIK01000033.1 GCA_900541125.1 uncultured Collinsella sp. | reverse complement strand
AAAAGAAAAGGACCCCTTTGCAGAGGTCCTAGTCAATTCAAGGTGGCGGGGAAGGGAATCGCGCCCGCGCTCCGCGCGTGCGGACCGCTGCGGCGCTTCGCGCCTTGCGAGCTGCGCTGGCAAACGCTCACGCGTTTACTCAGCTCCGCGCCCTCACGGGGTTCGATTCCGTGTGGGGACCACATAAAAGAAAAGGACCCCTTTGCAGAGGTCCTAGTCAATTCAAGGTGGCGGGGAAGGGAATCGAACCCCTGACACGAGGATTTTCAGTCCTCTGCTCTACCAACTGAGCTACCCAGCCATTTGAGGTGTGCCTTGTTTCAAGGCTTGATTAGTATAACCAAGGACGCGTTCCGGTCAACCGAGAATTTTAAAAAAGTTTTTGAGCACAGCCTCGGTTCTATAAATCGGCACGTCAGAGGCATCAGCCGGCAGCAAGAAGTTTTTCGCTCAGTCCCTTAAGCCGGCACGCGTTGGAGAGCAGGGGTCGAAACAATGATTGAAGGACGCTCTAGTACGGCCCAGGCGCCGGGGCAGGAGCACATGCGCCAAGGACGAACGTTTTCGTAGCGCGCGAGGATATTGCCGTCGCGATCGATGAAGGCGATGTCGATGGGATAGGCCATAAAACACGTATGGACCGAAGAGCAGCGTGGAAACGCCATGACGAGCGGCAGGCCGTTGGCGGCAACCGGACGCCGCCCCAGCATGCCGCGCAGGCGCACGACAAACGACTCCGCCACCGCAAACTCGGCCGGCGTCCAACCCAGCCTGTTGAGTGCCCGCGCGTAGGCGATGTAGGACGAGACCGCGGTCACATGACCACCCCCGGGCGCCATGGATCGACCGTCACCGCGCGCTCGTGCGACAACGTTGTCGGCGCCCCCAGCGAAACGCCAGCGATGCTGAGAAAAGTCGGCCACGGCTCATAGTGCATGGTGCAGGTGTAGGTCCTAAACGTACCGGATAGGGAGAGCAGGCCACCATCCGATGCCTCCGCGCCTTGCTCGCTCGACACTTCGATCCGCAAGTCATAGCCTTCCATGGCATTCAGAATTTGAGTCTGAACCGTCGCCGAGGCATCGGCAGAGCTTTCGTCGCCCTCCCCCTCCGACGCCACGGCGTGCGCCAACACGATGTCGGGTACCACGCGGTCGAAGCGCGCGACGGCGCTGGCAAAGATCATGACGTTGTACACGATGAGTGCCAGCACCAGCAAAACGGGCGTAACCACCGCCATCTCCACCGTCGCTTGGGCGCGCTCCTCGCGCAGACGCATGCGGATACTCATTACGACCCACCGCCCAGAGCGCCAACCAGCGTGGCGACATCGACGGTGAGTGGGATGGAGCCGCCGCCGGGCAGAGGAATCTCCGCAAGCGTGAACACCGTACCGCTAATGGTGCGTTCGACTTGATATTCCAACGCCTCGCAAAGCGCCTTGGGATCGGTCACGTCCAACGGAATACTTCGCAGTTTGTCTTGCGCTTGAGAGAGACCAGCAATGTCAGACCCCGGACTCTTAATGACGTTGGCGGAATCGGTCAGCACCGGCTTTCGCAGGCGCAAGTCGCACGGTTCCAAACCCAGCGCCGCCACGGACGCCGAAACGGTATCACCGAGCCACGATGCGATGGAGCCCAACGCGCCGCTGCCCCCTCCTAGGCCTTTAATCATCTCGTCCATAAGCTCGTTGGCCGAACCTTGGATGTCTCCGTATCCCACAAGCAGCCGTCCCCAAACATCCATGACGCCGTCGAGCACGCCGGCAACGCCGCCCGAGCGTTCCTTCAATGTCGAGAAAAATCGCGAAAGCACGTTGTTTTGCGCCGTCGCCTCATCGGGCGCCAGCACCGCAGCAGAGATGGCACCGCGATCGCCAAGCCTGACTGCCGTGTTAAACGAAGAGTTGAGCTCATCGGGGCTCGAAATGGCACCCGAAACCGCAAGGGCAACCACGCCGTTGCGGCCGGGCGGGGCGATACGCGGGCGCTCGCCGGAAAGCTCCTTGATGGCCTGGTCAAACGCATTGCCCGCACGGTCGGCCTCGTCCTCGGTCTGACGCTCAAGTTCGAGTTCTTTGTTGCGGCAGTCGACGTAGTCTTCCAGGGCGTCTTTGAACTTGTCAAAGTGGTATTCGAAGCCGTTTTCGATAGAAGTCGAAGGTGCTGCAACGGCACCGAGCGACGAAACGCCAAAATGGCATCTGTTGCATCTGTCCTGCCCGTCATAATCAGCAACCGAGGCTAGCCCGCCTGGCGACCCCTTCTTATAGTTGGGGCAACTCGTTCCGTAATGCAGATACGTCTTGCCATCGATGGCGCTGGTTGGCCACGCCGCATCGGTATAGAGTTCCGTCGCTCGCACCTCGTCAGCGTTGCGCGGCAACAGCGGGATATGGAAAGTGACTGCATCTCCGTCCTCGGTTACATATGCACGATTGACCTCTGTACTCGCATAGGTGTAAAACGCCTTGCGCGCCGCCGACTCCGCCTTCGTCTCGACGCTTGAGCCCTGAGGTGCCTCGTTTGCAAGGCGCAAGCGGTAATAGGCCTTCGCGCGATCGAGCGCCACTTGCGGCTCCCATGTGACACTCGAGGCATAGTGCGGATTCTCAATATCCGAAAGCTTCGCCAAGTTCTTCGCGCGTTCCCACATGCACGAACAGCTTCCGACTGCGCCTCTGTCCGATTCACCGCAGTCGGCAAGCCAGGCGCGTTTCTTGGCCTTTGACGTTTTCTCGGACGCTTTCTTCAGTTCCTTGGCAGCATAGTCAAGGTCTTTTGAGGTGCTCTCGATGGCATCGGTCGAGATCTCTGACCCTTTGAGCGCGGCGAAGTCCGATTCGGATGTCCTGGGCACGGCAAGCGCCGTACCGGTATAGGTCACACTATCGGTATCCTGCGCCGACACCGCCTGCGTGGCACGCGCGGCGATCAGATACGGCAGAGCCGTCTCGATTTTCTGTAAGCCTTCCGATGCGCTTTTGGCAAACTTGTTGCGCGTTTTAATGATCTCAATCCCGGTGTCGACCATATTGCCGGCAACTGGTTCGGCACCTGGGATGAGGATGGCGACCAGGCCCGTCCCGATTGTGGCAAACCCCGCCAGCCCCAAACTCAAGATGCTCGCATCAACCACCGTGGCAGCCGTGTGATAGGACGACACTACGTTGGCACCCGCCAGCGCGCCGCTATCGGCCGCCACCTGGGTATCCCCGGCACGCGACATGCTCCATATCGCCGCGGTCGACGAAAACAACAACGTGAGCACCACTAGGATGACCACGGCAGAAGAAAGCGTGGTGTAGGCACCGTCTTCGATAAACAGATCGACACCGGCGCGGCCCATAAAGCCGCCTCGTTTGCGATGGCAGCTCGGACGGCGCGTCAAAACGCATCTAGACCAGAAACGCTTAATCCCATGCAGCAATCCACGAATCATAATCTCCCTCCAGCCATTCGGGACGCGATTGATACGAGACATCGACCTTGAGCTCAACGTAGCCGCCCTCGGCGGTACCACCCATAGCCTGCGCAAATGCACCGATCACAGGCAACGGCTTGACCTCGCCGGAAACGGACACGGACGAGACGCCACCCGCACCGGCCCGGCTAAGCTCGATATCCCACGACAACGGCCCGCCGGCATGAAAGATCGAAACGTTGGGCACTGCGGCAAGCCGGCGGCGGGTGAACTCCTTAAGATCGTCGTCCTCCGCCGTCGTCGTGGTCATGAGCCGCGCGGTCTCGGCGGCGGCAGACTCCATGACCGCGCGCGTATAGAGCAGGCACACCGGTTGCAGTGCGAGAAGGATGAGCGTCAGAAACGTCGGCAGCAAAAAAGCGGCCTCGACCGTAGACTGCGCCCGGTCCTCGCGCGCGATATCAATACAACGCGATGTCCTTAGCGCCCGCAGCGGCGTCGATAACCGACGTCGAGGCAACGCCATGGGATGCCGCCCGCTCAACCAGCGCCGCCAAGCGTCCATCGGTGCCAGCACGCCAAAGTCCCACAATCGCCAGCACGATCGATAACAGCGCCACCGTGACGATGGCGTATTCCACAGTCGCTTGGGCAACCTCTTCACGCAGAACGCCATGCATTTCACGATCCCTCCTTTGAGCTTATTGTTTGCGGGACCAGGCGCACGGCGCGCAGACGACACGAAGCATCGCCAGCATCCGCGGCAACCGTCACCATATCGACCCAGCCGCGCCCATCGCGCACGATGGCGCCCCATACGTTGCCCTTAATATCGAGATAGCCGCTCAGGGCGAGCTGGGCCGTTGGCACCTCGCGGTAGGCGCGCAACATATCCGCCGCTGCCTCGGTCATCGGTCGGCCCTCGGACCATGCAAGCCGGACCGCAATCGCGTTGTCCTCAGGCGAATCCGTCGCAGTGCCAGACCGCTTGTCGAGCGTCCGCAGAAAGGTTTGCGCCGTGACAGCGACATCCGAATCGTCCGCATCTCGCATCTCATCTTTTTGAGACGCCACCGCCGAATCTGAGCCCGAATCGAAGGCGGCCCCAGGACGCTGCTGCCGCGCGGCGTTAAGCCCCCAAAGCACCGCCGCTATCGCCACGGTCAGGCAAGCAAACACCAGCAGCACCCCGATGGGGCGCTCGCCCTCTACAGGCTGTTGATGCCCTCGCTGATAGCGTTCCATAGATCTTGGACCTTGCCTTTAAATGCAACGATGGCAATAATCGCGATCACCACGAGCACACCCACCAAAATGGCGTACTCGGTGGTACCCTGCGCGCTCTCCTCCTGCAACAGCTCCTTGGCATGCTGGCGAGCGCGAATCGCCCGGCAAAAAGCCCAGTTCCAAGCCTTGTCAGCAACTTCGACCATCGTGTTCATGTATTCCTCCCTACATCATCCCGCCTGCTCCCAGCAGCGGGCCCAATATGGACAGAAGCAACGCCGGCAAGATGAGCGTGCCGGTGGGAATCAGCAGCTTGACGGGCGCACGCTCGATCTCACGCTCGACCGCGGCGCGATGAGCCGCGCGGATCTCGCGACTTTGAGCGGCCAGCGTCTCGGCAAGTGGGGCACCCAGGGCGAGCGCCTGCCCCACCGTGATGGCAAAGGTCTCGAGCGCTCGCACGTCCAGATCGCGCGCGGCGGCCAACAACTCGTCCTCACGTGTGCCCACGCCCACCTGCCACGCCATGCAGGCCCGCTCAAGTCGAAGAGCCAGCACTGACCGGCGGTTGGCGCAGAAAATCTCAAGCGCCGCATCAAACGAAAGACCGGCCGAAAGACCCAAGCGCACAACATCGATCATCTCGGACACTTCGCCGAGCGACACTCGCGCCGGGCCGCCCGCTCCAACCGCGCCCTTCACTCGCGCGGTCAGGGCATCGACCACCGAGCGACCCGCGACAGCGACCAGCACCGTCTCGCGCTTGCAGGCCCCTGCGATCTTGCGTGCATCCGCCCGATCCAAACCCGTCGCGATAAATACACTCAGGGCGCACAGGCAAGCCGCAACTGCAACCGGGGCGCTCATAGCTCCACCCGCATAATGCGCCGGATAACCACCAGGGCAACGGCGTTGAGGGCAAGGCCCAGCACCACAGCGCCCGCGCCGGCAGGCGTCGCAAGACCGCGACGAAAATCTGCCGAAAGCAGCGCCAACACCGCGCACATGCCCGCCGGCATCGCCGCGACCATATGCGCAGACATGCGAGCCTGCGACGTCTTGACATCCAGGCGGCGCTTGAGCTCAATGCGCTCCCCCACCATGCTCGACGCCTCGGACAGTAAGTCGGCAAGCGGAGCGCCGGTGCGCTGAGATACCTTAAGCGCCAAGGTCACAAGCGAAAGACCGGGGGCGTCGATGCGCACGAGCAAGTCATCGAGCGCGTCGGTCGCCGAGATGCCGCAATCGATCGCCGCCGCCACCCGCAAAAACTCGGTATGCACCGGCTCTTGCGCATGGGCGCCCACAAAGCGCATGCCCTGGGCCAGCGAATGTCCCGAGGCAAGCGACATGGAAAGTGCGGTAAACGCCTCGGGCATGGCCTCTTCTGCATCGTGTTGCTCGCGCCGGCTCTCAAAGCCATCCCGAGCGGCGCCAACGGCAATCGGAGCAACAAGTCCCAAGGCAAATCCGAGGGGCGATAACGACACCATCGTTAGTAAAACGCAGCAGACACCGCTCGATAGCAGCAGAAACGCCAAACGCCCCGAAGCATCTTCGATCACGAGGCCAAGGCGATGTGCCGGAGCCAGCGATGCCCACGAACGGGCGATCTTTTTCAGCAGATCGTTTTCCACCAGCTCACGCGGCAGCTTCTCTGCCACCGTCTCGAGCGCCTGACGCGCCAGCTCCGCCGGCGGCACCTGCGGCACACGAGGTTCCGCCCCGCACGCCGTCGCAACAGAAAACCCTGCCAAACCCCCTACGACGAGGGGCACAGCGACCTCCATTCGTCCACCTCCTCTTGTGTGAGCGTCCCCGACCGCAGGCCTTCTGCGATAAACGGCGGCTCGCGGTCAAGCGTCCAGGTGCGCTCGGCGGCATCGAAAGTCACATAGCGCTCGAGCTCTACGCCGCCCGACGCGGCGCGACGCACCCCCGAATACGAGGAGACGAAGCGCCTGCCATCGGCGTGGCGCTCGGACATCACGATGCCGTCGAGCGCCATGGCAATCTGCTCCTCGATGAGCTCGCTCGGCAGATCGATGCCATAACGTGCAAGCAACGTCAGACGCACCACGGTCTCCTGTTCTGAACCCGCATGAAGTGTGGTGAGCGACCCGTCGTGGCCCGTATTCATGGCCTGCAACATGTCGCAGCACTCGGCACCGCGCACCTCGCCCACCACGATGCGGTCGGGGCGCATGCGCAGGGCATTGGTCACCAGGTCGCGGATCGTCACCGCGCCCTCGCCCTCAATTGAAGCCTCGCGCGCCTCTAGGCGCACCACGTGCGGATGATGCGCAAACTTGAGCTCGGCAGAGTCCTCGATCGTCACGATGCGCTCGCCGGTGGAAATCTCGCATGACAGCGCGTTGAGCAGGGTGGTCTTACCAGATCCCGTGCCTCCCGCAACCGCCAGGTCCTGTCGCAGCGACACCGCGCACGACAGCAGCTGCGCATACCAAAGCGGCAGTGACCCCAGCCCCACAAGCTCGTCCAGCGAGCAGATGCGGTCCGAGAACTTTCGGATGGTGAGAATCGGTCCGTCAATCGCCACAGGCGGAATCACCGCGTTGACGCGATAGCCCGTTTTAAGGCGAGCGTTGACGATGGGGCTGCGCTCGTCGATACGGCGGCCAAGTGGCGAGATGATGCGGTCGATAAGCACACGGATCTGCTCATCATCCTCAAACGCATGCTCGATAGGGTACAAGACGCCGCCGCGTTCAAAGAAGGCCGAGCGGCAGCCGTTGATCATGATCTCGGTAACGGTGTCGTCCTCGATGAGCGGCTGCAACGGCCCCAGGCCCACCACGTCATCCAAAATCTCGTCGATGATGGTCTCGCGTTCGGACGTCGCGAGATCGGTCGGTTCCTCAACATTGAGCGCCGCCTCCACCGCGGGACGCAATTCCGAGCGGGCAAGCGCCGGGTCGATATAGGCGCTGATACGCGCCACTTCGTCGTAACCCATGCGGTCCATCACAGCGCGCTTGGTGCGTCGTTTCACCGCGCGACGACGCCCCGCATCTACAGGCGCTGCAGCCGCTGCAGCGCCGGCAGCCTTAATCCTCGTTTGCAGGCTCATCGCTGATCACCCTCGCGCGACCAGGGAAGGCGGATACGCGGGCGTTCGGTGCGCGTTGCACGGTCGGCGACCATATCGCTCCAAGGGCCGACGGCGCACCCCAGTTCCACGAGCATCTCGCGCGTGGCCTCGCGCACGCTGGTCGCGAAAGCGCTCGTCTGACCCACTGCCTCGTCAGCGCGCCCAAACGCCATGAGCGCGGCGAGATCCTGCCCGCCATCGGCGATACGAATCTTTGAGCTCAACGCACAGGCAATCTCAAAGCGCATGGCGACGTCCTCGTCTGCCCCGCGCGCACCGAACCGGTTGAACACGGCGCTCATGCGCGTGCGCGGCACACCCACTCGACTTGCCAGTTCAATGACGCGCGATGCCGATGTCGCGGACGACACCGCCGCATCGCCAACGACCAGGCAACGGTCGCTCGCCGCCACCGCAGCCGCCACGGCGTCGCCCCAAAAGACCGAGGTATCGATAAAGACCACGTCGGATTCGCGACGCAGGACATCAAGCAATAGCTCCACCGGACGTGCCATGAGCTCGGCTTGCTCGGGCGCCGCGACGGGACCCCAGAGCGTAACGCCCGGCGCCACGCGCATCGATGTGGCTACGATATCCGGCTCGGTGAGCGCGCCCGCCGCCGACGGCTCGATAAGTGCCGCCATATCGCGCGGAGCATCGACGCCTAACAAGTCGTAAAGGTTTCCAAACATCAGGTCCAGGTCGAGCACGGCGGCACGCAAGCCCAACAGCGACGATATGTGTGCCATGGTGGCAACGATCGTCGACTTGCCGCAACCGCCCGAACCCGAAATGGCGCAGATGACCGGAGCTCGATGCTGCGGAGCGGCAGCGTCTGCCGGCGGCATCGGAGGCGGCGGGGCGGGCGTCGGCGACAGCGTCCCCGTCTCCCCCGCCGCAACCACACGCTGCGTCCAAGCCGGCATGGCAGCTTGTTCGGTCTGCAAGGCAGGCTCGTTCTGTGCAATCTGCTCATGCTGCATCAGCGACAACTCGCCGCACCCGGCAAAGCCCTCAACTTCGTCGAGTTCATCCGCCAGATTCACGCCGTGCACGTATCCCATATCTACAGCCGGGGAGTCGCCAGCATGCTGTGCCGGCCCTCCAGCGTCATCGTATACAAGGGGGTTCCGGGGGCGCCGACCATGCTCGGCTTCCGCTTTTCCATAATCATCAACACGCGGGCCTCTTGTAGCGCGAGGCGCCCCGGGTTCCCTATCAACAAAAGCATCGGGCTCAATCGTCATGCGCCGATCGGAATCAACCGCTCCCTCGCCCGCGCGCCCGTTGCCGCATATGCTGTGCGCAGCGATGACCTCGGTCGCCCCCGCGCGAAACAGTCCCTCGATATCCGACGGATCGAGCGCTTCTATCAACACGACCACGCGACTCACGCGGCCTTCGGCCGTCAGGCGCGCAACAGTCTTGCGCACATCTTCGATATCAAACAGAGACGCCGCGATGATGGCAGCCCCGCGGCGCGACGGAAACGCCCGCGCCATGGAAATCAGCCCGTCCAGGTCACCCACGCGAAGCACCTGTGCACCCGCATCACGGCCCTCGACTTCCCGCTGCAACAGCCCGTAATCGCCGCACGCGCAGCACGCAAGCCAGATCGCCTTCATCACTCGTCGCCTCCGCTCTTTTTGCCGCGCGCCGTGGCGGGAATCGTCAAGCTGACCGTTCCCTTGCCCGAGGCTCCCAGCAGTTCCTTGACGTCTTCGGGGTCAGCCGCCAGCGTCACCCATTCGATCTTGCCCTCGCGCGTGGCACCGGAATCCTCACTGGTATCGATCACGTGCGCGCCGCACAGTCGATCGGTTACGCCGTCTTTTTGCACATACACATCCACGTAGCTGCCCACGCCTGTAGCACCGCCGACCGAGTGCTCGGCATCGACCGCCACCGAAACGGCAACCTTGCCCTTAGGCACCTCGAGCTTGTGGCTCTCGGCCTTGGTGTAGACATTGCAGATCACGGCGTTTTTGGGAATACGCGAAGTCGTCACGTCGCCGCGCACCTGGCGCAGCTCGGTCGCCGCGTCACGCGGCAACAGGCTCGTCAGCCATTCCTGGGTTATGACATTGGTCTCATCGAGGGTCTCGCCCACATCGATATCGCGCGCCGCGACGCATACCTCGACGCGATCGCCACCGTACTTGGCCAAGGTCTCAGCCTGGACCCGTTCGGCTTGCGAGCGGATCGACGAGCCGTAAACCATGCAGAGCAGAGCAGCGAGCACGCCCGCGACCAGACTGATGGCGATGCGCTTGCTCTTGTTCACGGCCGCTCCTCTCATGGCAGTGCCGGGCGAATGCCCGTACCACCATTGTCTGGGCGGTCAGAGTGCAAAGCGGCGCAATCGCGATCTTGGTTTTCGATGTCAAACCAATCGCTGACCAAAAGCTGACCAGCCCGTCAAGCTCATGGCAAGGTTTTGGTCAGCACGTCAGCAAGCTGCATGTTTCGAGGCTTTTCCGCAGCAAAAAAAGCCGTCTCCCGAACAGTTGGGAGACGGCTGTCATAGGAAAAATCAATTACAGATGGACATCGGGATCGAGCATTTGAGCGCTCACGCGCATGGATGACGCCAGGTTTTGGAACGTTTCCAGACGCAGGCTGTCAATCTGCCCGGCGTCCTCGGCCTCGCGAACGGCGCAACCCGGCTCATGGGTATGTGTGCAATCGCCAAACCGGCACGCGCGCGATGTCTCGACAATCTCGGGGAAGGCGCGCGCCAGACCCCGCTCGTGACCCACGAGCGGTAGGCTGCGCAGGCCCGGGGCATCGGCGATCACGCCGGCGTCGCCCGGCAGCGCCACCATCACGCGCGCAACGGTAGTGTGACGGCCCTGGTCGTCGCGTTCGCGCACACCGCCGGTCGCCAACGTATCGTGGCCCAGCAGTGCATTGAGCAGCGTCGACTTACCGGCACCCGACTCGCCCAGAATCATGGCACAGCTCCCGGCGGGCACGCAGGCACGGACCTCGTCCAGGCCGCGGCCCTCGGCAGAGGACGTCACGATCACGCGCACGTCCGGACCCACCAGGCGGCGCACGCGGTCCAAATCGCGCTCGAGCTCCTCGGCATCGCAGCGGTCAGCTTTGGTAAGCACCACCACCGGCTCGGCATCGCAGTCGAGCGCCAACACCAGCGAGCGCGCCACGCGGTCGAGCAGCACCTCACCGGCACCGAGCGCCTGCACGATTAGCACGCTATCCACGTTGGAGCAGAGCACCTGGCGCTCTCCACGGGCACGGCCGCGCCAACGCTCAAAGCTCGTACGGCGCGGCAGCACGCACTCAATCACGCCCATATCGTGCCCGGGAGCGCGGCGCACCGCCACACGGTCGCCCACGGCAGGCAGCAGGACCTCGTCCTCGCCGCGCGACTTGGCAAACCCCACGGCATGCTCGGCGCGAAAGGTGTCGTCGGCAGTGGCCACCAGCGGAAACCCGCGATCCAGGCGAATAACGGCACCCAGCTGCATCTGCTCGGGCTCCTCGGCATGTGCGCAGAAATCATCAAAGGCAGTCTGCTGGGCTTCATCGACCGGCAGGTCATCAAACGCCGGAACATCCTGCAGCGCATCGAGCCCCGGTACGCTCGCCAACAACTCCTCGGCAGACACGGGCGCTTCGGTCGCGAGTTTCCGACGACGGTCACGCTTAGCCCGCGCCCCCGTCGTCTTTTTCTTCGCTTTAGCCTTAGCCTTAGCCACAAACGCCTCCCAGCAGCCAAAATCACAACTGAGCAGGTATTTTAAATCAAAAAGAGCTGGCCGGGCAAAGCCCGACCAGCTCACATACTTTCCCTCAGCTCATGGTCCCGAGAGGCTATCCGAAGGCCCGCCCGCCGGGAGGGGTTTCCTAAGGACACATCCTTTATTCAAAACGAGCGGCCGAGCAATTGCTCGGCCGCTCACCTTCTTTCCCTCAGCCCTTTTTCATCCGCGCGGGAGTAAAGCCAGCAAGGATACCGTAGGGCCCACCCCGGGAGTGTTTTCTTCTGAGCGATCCCGCAGCGCGAAGCGCGAGGACCAGCGAAGAAGAAAACACGCAGGGGCGGGCCCGGACAGGTTAACTTACTCCTTCTCGACCGCGCGCATGATCGCCTTGTAGATCTCCATCAGCGGGATGATCAGGAAGGCCAGGCCCAGCGCGGCAAGAACGCCCTTGAGCTCAAGCGTCACAGGACCAAAGAACATCTCGGCAAGCGTCGGCCGCACGGTCACGATCACCGTCAGCACCAGTGCCAGCGCGGCGGAAGCCCACAGCCACTTGTTCTGCTTCTTCATGGTGAACAGCGACGCACGACGGCTGCGCATATTGAAGCAGTGGAAAATCTCGACCATGTTGAGCGTGATGAACGCCATCATCACGCCTTCCTCGTCGGCATTGCCGGCGATCATATCGGCGATGTGGATGTAGCCCATGTCAAAGTACACGCCCACAAAGAAACTCGCCAGCACCAGCACGGTGATGATTAGGCCCTGGACCACGCAGTCCAGACCCATATGTCCGGCAAAGACGCCGTCCTTGGCGTTGCGCGGCTTGCGCTTCATGATGTCGCCCTCGGCATCCTCCATGCCCAGCGCGAGCGCGGGGAAACAGTCGGTGACCAGGTTCACCCACAGCAGCTGCACCGGCTGGAAGATGGTAAAGCCGATGAGCGTGGCGATAAACACCGAGAAGACCTCGGCAAGGTTGGCCGAAAGCAGGAACTGGATGACCTTGCGGATGTTGTCGTAGATGCGACGGCCCTCTTCGCAGGCACCGATGATGGTGGCGAAATTGTCGTCGGCAAGCACCATGTCGGCGACGTTCTTGGTGACATCGGTACCGGTGATGCCCATGCCAACGCCGATGTCGGCGCGCTTGATGGACGGGGCGTCGTTGACGCCGTCGCCCGTCATGGCCACGATCTGGTCGCGCGACTTCCAAGCCTCGACGATGCGTGTCTTGTGCTCAGGCTGGACGCGGGCGTATACGCCGTAGTCCTCGATGTGCGCGTCGAGTTCCTCGTCGCTCATGCGATCAAGGTCGGCACCGGTGATGGCATGGCTGCGATCGGTGACGATGCCCAGCTGCTTGGCGATGGCCACGGCGGTGTCGATGTGGTCGCCCGTGATCATGACGGTGCGGATACCGGCATCGTGGGCCTCGCGGATGGCGTCGGCGACCTCGGGGCGAACCGGGTCAATCATGCCGGACAGGCCGCAGAAGACCAGGTCGTGCTCGAGCGCAGCGGGGCTGCAGTCGCTCGGGACCTCGGTGTAGGTGCGGCTTGCCAGCGCCAGCACGCGCAGAGCCTCGTCGGCCATGGCCTTGTTGGCGGCCACGAGCTCGGCGCGACGCTCCTCGGTCAGCGGGACGACCTTTTCGCCCTCGTAGATATGGGTGCACAGGCCGATCACCACGTCGGGCGCGCCCTTGGTGTACTGCTCGTACTCGCCATCCAGGGTCTCGACGATCACGGACATCATCTTGCGGCCAGAGTCGAACGGGGCCTCGCCCACGCGCGGATGCTCGGCAGTCAGGCCAGTGAGGCCCGCCTTGCCGGCGTCATTGACGAGCGCACACTCGGTCGGCTCACCCACGGCCTCGCCCAGCTCCTCGTCCCACTGGGCGTCGGAGCACAGCGCCATACCTGCCAGGAACTTCTCCTTGGGCGCGGCGAGCTCGTGCTTGACGACGGTCATCTTGTTTTGGGTAAGGGTACCGGTCTTGTCGGAGCAGATGGTCTGCGTGCAGCCGAGAGTCTCGACGGCAGAGAGCTTGCGGATGATTGCCTGGCGCTTGGCCATCTTGGTCACGCCAAGCGACAGCACGATGGTCACGACGGCGACCAGGCCCTCGGGGATGGCAGCGACGGCGAGCGAGACGGCAACCATAAAGGTATCGAGCAAGGCTGTCGGGTCAGTGAGGACGTTGCCCACGCCGTGGCGGATGATGTCGACGCCAAAGATGACGACGCAGATGACGATAACCATGATGGTGAGGATGCGGCTGAGCTCGGCAAGCTTCACCTGCAGCGGCGTGAGCTCTTCCTTGGCCTCGGCCAGGGCGCCGGCGATCTTGCCCATCTCGGTGTTCATACCGGTGCCGACCACGACGGCGCGACCGCGGCCGTATACCACGGTGGAACCCATGTAGCACATGTTCTTGCGGTCGCCGAGCGGCACGTCGTCGGTGCCGGCGGCGAGCTCAATGACGTTGGCATGCTTCTCGACGGGCACGGACTCGCCGGTAAGGGCGGCCTCCTCGATCTTCATCGTGGCGCTCTCGAGCACACGGCAGTCGGCCGGGACGGAGTCGCCCGCCTCGAGCATGATCACATCGCCGGGCACGAGCTCGGCGCTCGGCAGGTGCACGAGCTTGCCGTCGCGCAGCACCTTGGACTGCGCCGCGCTCATCTCCTGCAGGGCCTCGAGGGCCTCCTCGCTTTTAGCCTCCTGGACCACGCCCAGCACCGAGTTGACGATAACGACGAACATGATGATGGCGACATCGGCAAAGTCCGCCTCGCCCTTGACCATGCCCGTGAGCGCGCTGATGACGGCGGCAACGATCAGCATGATGACCATGGGGTCGGCCATCTGCTCAAAGAAGCGCTTCCACAACGGGGTCTTCTCGGCTTCCTCGAGCTTGTTAGGGCCTGTCTTGGCGAGGCGCGACGACGCCTCGTCGTTGCTCAGGCCGAGGTTCTCATCGACACCTTGGTCGCTGAGCACCTCCGCCGCGGCGGACAGGTATTCCTTTTGCATATAGAGTCCCCTCCTGGGATTCGGGCCACTCAGCAGATTGATGCCCGATCATAATTCCCAGGAGAAGGGCAAGGGCTCATCAAGGCTGCCGTGCTGAGCGGCAGTTGATAGTGGAGCTATGGTACCCCAAAGCAACGCGTCTAGCCAAAACAATCCATTTGGAAATAGGGTCTATTCGCAACGATGCAGACCGTATGATGCTCAACATTGATAAAACGTTTTTTCTTCGGTGCATCATCAAACTGAAATATCGCCCAGATAGCAGCGGTTAGAACGGTTGGTAAAGTTTTTGCATATACCGTTTTTCCGCAAAAAATGAACTTCTAATTCGGCATACGGTCGATTTTTTGGGGTATTCGGTCGGCATTTCGTTATAATCATCTCAGTTTTATTTCTTATGGTTTATCTATCAGCGCAAGACGATGTCAGATGGAGGTCTGAATGTACAAGCGCACCAAGATTGTATGCACCATGGGTCCCGCCTGCGATAGCGACGAGACCATCCGCGAGATGATCAAGGCGGGCATGAACGTCGCCCGTTTTAACTTCTCGCACGGATCCTACGACGAGCACCACGGTCGCATCGAGCGCGTCCGTCGTATTTCCAAGGAGCTCGGTCTGCCCGTCGGCATCCTGCTCGACACCAAGGGCCCCGAGGTCCGCACCGGCCTTCTGGTCGATGGCAAGAAGGTCGCCGTCAAGACCGGCGACAAGATCGTCGTCACCGCTCAGCCCACGTCCGAGGATTTCCACGGCACCTCTGAGCACATCTCCCTCGACTACCTGGCTCTGCCCTCCGAGGTCGAGAAGGGCTCCCTTATCCTGATCGACGACGGCCTGGTTGCCCTCGAGGTCGAGTCCGTCGACGGCCAGGACATGACCTGCGTCGTTAAGAACGACGGCCTGATCGGCGAGCGCAAGGGCGTCAACATGCCCAACGTCAACATCTCGCTGCCCGCTATCACCGAGCGCGATCGTCAGGACATCCTCTTTGGCCTGACCGAGAACATCGACTACATCGCCGCTTCTTTCATCCGTGACGGCGAGTCCGTCCGCGGCATCCGCGAGCTTTGCCGCGAGAACGGTGGCGAGCACGTGACGATCTTCCCGAAGATCGAGTGCGCCCTGGGCGTCGAGAACTTCGACGAGATCCTCGAGGCTTCCGATGGCATCATGGTCGCCCGTGGCGACCTGGGCATCGAGATCAAGCCCGAGCTCGTTCCGCACATCCAGAAGGAGATCATCGCCAAGTGCAACGCGGCCTACAAGCCCGTCATCACCGCTACGCAGATGCTCGACTCCATGCAGCAGAACCCGCGCCCGACGCGCGCTGAGGTTGCCGACGTTGCTAACGCCATCTACGACGGCACCGACGCCGTCATGCTGTCCGGCGAGTCCGCTGCCGGCAAGTACCCGGTCGAGGCCGTCAAGATGCAGGCCAGCATTGCTCTCGAGACCGAGAAGTACCTCCCGGCCCACGCTCCGCTCGAGGTTCCGGCTGACGCTCACGGCACCCGCGTCGTCAACAACGTTGTGGGTATGTCCGCTGTGAACATGGCTACCACCGTTGGCGCCAAGTGCATCACCGTGCCGACGACCACCGGTCGTACCGCTCGCCTGATCTCGCACTTCCGTCCCAACATGCCGATCTGCGCGTTCTCCCGCCACGAGTGGGCCGTCCAGCAGATGATCATGTACTGGGGCGTTATCCCGCACCAGGCCGAGATTACCCAGGGCACCGTCAACGGCACGATCGTCAAGGCGATCGAGACCGCTAAGGAGCTCGGCTACGTCGAGGCCGGCGACCTGACCGTCGCTACCGCCGGTGATCCCCGCATGAGCGTCCAGCTCGAGGACAAGGTCTCCTCGACCAACGTCGCTTACGTCGCTCAGGTGCGCTAAATCGTACTTGCAAGCACACTTGCATTGCAAAGGGCCCGGAAGGCAATGCCTTCCGGGCCCTTTTTCTTTGCGCCAATGCCGGCGCACGGCAAAACACGCACTCACTTCTTTACCAAAAGCGCGAAATCCACCCTTCGAGGCCCAAAAAATATAGCTCAGGCGCTAGAAGTGTTCACCCGGTGGCAAGACCACACCTCACGCAGGGCTGCTAAATCGTTTTAGCAAGGTCAAAATCGACCACGTTTTCGGAAGTGCGGGGAAAAATTGCCTACCCCCGAGCACAAGCCCTTTTATTTCAACAAAACCCCTGATAAAGTTGGCTTAAATACCGCTTGTGGTTGACCTGTTTGTCTTTTTCCCCGCACTTCCGAAACCGATAGCTTTTCTAGCCCAAACTACGCTCAAACGATCGGATCGCTATGTCATTTCTTGCCTGCGGACCCACGGCTTTTCAGTACTATCGCATACCGCCCCAGATACTGGGACTCTATCCGGCAATCCTGCCGCCCGACCATGACCATCGCTTGGTGCATTACTCAAAACAACCAGTATTTAAAGACTTGCTCGGCACACCAGTTTGGAGATTCGTGGGCGAAAGAAAACAGCGCGCGAACGGAAAGCTATTTCGCAGCCGTCTGCTAACCCAAGAACCACCTCCCGGGTCGTTTAGGCAGACTGAGCATGGATTTGATGTCACGTCCCCGGAGTTCACACTGCTCAGCCTTGCCACGCAGGTCTCACACAACCAGTTACTCATGGCTTGCTACGAGATGTGCGGCTCCTTTGCAGTGTTTAGGCCCTGCGAGCGAACGCAACAACAACTCGATGAAGCCATTTCGCTTAAGCTCATTCCACCCAACTGCGGCTGGGAGCGAGTTAACGACATCAAGGGCAATGACACCAACCTGTGGAAGCGCCCACCGCTCTTCAGCGCAGCGGATATCGCCGCGTTCGCCAAGCAGGCCGCAGGCCTGCGCGGCGTTAAACAACTGCGCTGGGCGGCCGAGCACATGACGGGGCAGACCGCCTCGCCCTTCGAAGTACAGACCTCCATGCTTGTCTCGCTCCCCCGCAACGAGGGCGGCATGGGCATCAACATCGCAAACAACGTGCGCATCCCACTCAGCGACGCCGCGCGCTCACTGTATGACAAAACCTGCTGCTACGCCGATATCCTCATCGAGAGCAACACCGACAGCATGGGCGTCATCTTGGAATGCCAAGGCCGCTCCGCCCATGACAGACACTATGACCCAATCCGAGGGCGCTAAAAAGACAGGAGCCCCCGCTCGT
>UQIK01000032.1 GCA_900541125.1 uncultured Collinsella sp. | reverse complement strand
AGCTGCGGGAACGGCCTATTCACTCAATGTGTTCGGCTGAGATCGGAAATCAACCATCCCGTCGGCCGGGCACAGGGTTACTCTCCAAATCGTCCTCGGACATGTCGGAGCCCCCGCTGCGCGCTTCGCGCGGCGGGGGCTCCTCCGTCCTGCGGAAAGATTTGGAAAGTAACCCTGTGTCCGGTCTGCGATAACTAAGGGGTCGCTGCGTTTTACTTGGGTGCAGCAGCGCCGTGCTTGGGGGCTGAATTGCACTTTGCTGGTCTGGGCCCGTTTCCCGGAGAAAGCCTTTACTTGGTGCGGGCCTAATTTGTTTGTTGCCGACAAAAAACAGGGGCGTCCTCTTTGAGGACGCCCCTGTTATGGATTGCATACGGTTGCTGAGGCGATACTTTGCCTCGTCTTGTCCTAGGCCAAGAACTCCTTGGTGGTCGCCACGATGTTGGCGGCGTCCAGGCCGTACTTGTGCAGGAGCTCGGCACCCGGGCCGGACTCGCCGAAGGTGTCGTTGACGCCAATCTTCTTGAGCGGCGTCGGGCACTGCTCGCACAGGACGTCGGCGACGGCGCTGCCCAGGCCGCCGATCACGGAGTGCTCCTCGACGGTCACGACATGGCCGGTCTTGGTGGCGCTCTTGACGATCAGGTCGGCATCGATGGGCTTGATGGTGTGCATGTTGATGACCTCGGCGTCGATGCCCTCGGCAGCGAGCTGCTCGGCGGCCTCGAGAGCCTCGCCGACCATCAGGCCGCAGGCGATGATGGTCACATCGGCGCCCTCGCGCATGACAATACCCTTACCCAACTCGAACTTGTAAGTCTCGGGATCGTTGATAACCGGCGAGGCCAGACGGGCGAAGCGCATGTACACCGGACCGTCGCACTCGTAGGCGACGCGCGTCACGGCGCGGGCCTCGACGTCGTCGGCGGGAACAATCACGGTCATGCCAGGGATGACGCGCATGAGAGCGATATCCTCGCAGCACTGGTGCGTGGCGCCGTCCTCGCCCACCGAGATACCGGCGTGCGTGGCTCCGATCTTAACGTTGAGGTGCGGGTAGCCGATGGAGTTACGGACCTGCTCAAAGGCGCGGCCGGCGGCGAACATGGCAAAGGTGCTCGCGAAGGCAACGCGGCCGGTGGTCGCGATACCGGCGGCGACGCCCATCAGGTTGCTCTCGGCAATGCCCACATCGAAGAAACGATCGGGGCAGGCGGCCTTGAACTTGCCGGTCTGCGTGGCGGCGGCCAGGTCGGCGTCGAGGACCACAAAGTCATCGTGCTCGTTGGCGAGCTCGACGAGGGCCTCGCCGTAGCTTACGCGCGTGGCGATTTTCTTGACGTCTGCCATCCTAGAGCTCCTCTCCGGCGGCCGTGAGCTCTGCCATGGCCTGCTCAAACTGTTCATCGTTGGGGGCCTTACCGTGCCAACCCACCTGGTTCTCCATAAAGGAGACGCCCTTGCCCTTCGTGGTCTCGGCGATAATGGCGGTCGGCTGACCCTTGGTGGCGCGGGCCTCGGCAAAGGCGGCGCGGATCTGGTCGAAGTCGTTGCCGTCGGCGAGCTCCACCACATGGAACTTGAAGGCGCGGAATTTGTCGGCGAGCGGCATGGGGTCGTTGACCTCCTCGACGGGGCCGTCGATCTGCAGGCCGTTATGGTCGACGATCACGCAGAGGTTGTCGAGCTGCTGGTTGCCGGCAAACATGGCTGCCTCCCAGACCTGGCCCTCCTCGCTCTCGCCATCACCCAGCAGGGCGTAGGTGCGATAGTCGTCGCCCCAGTGCTTGGCGGCAACCGCCATGCCCACGGCGGCGGAGATGCCCTGGCCCAGCGAGCCGGTGGACATATCGACGCCCGGAGTGTCATTCATGTTGGGATGGCCCTGCAGGTGACTGCCGATGTGGCGCAGCGTCTCGAGATCCTCCTTGGGGAAGAATCCGCGCTCGGCAAGCACGGCGTACAGACCAGGCGCGCAGTGACCCTTGGAAAGCACGAAGCGATCGCGGTCGGCCTTGCGGGGGTCGGACGGGTCGACGTTCATTTCCTCAAAGTACAGATAGGTCATGATGTCGGCAGCGCCGAGCGAACCGCCCGGATGGCCGGACTTGGCAGCGTGCACGCCGGTGACGATGCCCTTCCTTACCTCGTTGGCAACCTTTTTGAGCTCTTCGTCGCTCATTGTGCCTTCCTTTCATCCTCATTAGACAAAATGCGCACGGCACCGAAGGTAATCCCAACACAGCCGCAATGCACGTACGTCATTCATTATGCTGGAAACTGATGGCTTTACCAGAGTTTTTATCATTATTTGAACAATTTAGCAGGCAGAACCGCTGATGAAACGGTTTATCAATGTGAACGTCTTTTGGATGGAACGCGGTCGCCCCTACGCGCTAATGTCCTTGAATCCCTCGCCGAAGGCTTCCGTAACGTCAGCGACCGTCACAATGGCGTGAGGATCGCGCTCGCGCACGATCGTCTTGAGGGTATTGAGCTCTCGACGGCTCACGATGACCATAATCACCGGCTTCTCGGCACCCGAATACATGCCAGTCGCCTTAAACTTGGTACAACCACGACCCAGGCCATACATGATATCGGCAGCGATATCAGGGAACTTGTCCGAGATGATGAGTACCATACGGCGTTTGTTGCCACCATCGACCACGGCATCGATCACGTAGCCGCTAATGACCATCGAAAGGCCTGCATATAGTGCGTTTTCGATTGAAAAGACCGGAGCCGACAGCGCGCATACGGCAACATCGATCGCCATGACGGTCGAGCCCACCGGCAGCGAGGTGTTACGCGAGATGATTTGGCCAATCGTGTCCGAGCCGCCGGTGTTGGCGCCGGCGCGCAACACCATGCCGTAACCGATGCCCGTAATAATGCCGCCCCACATAGCGGGAAGCATCAGGTCCGCATCCGCCAGAGGTGCTACAAACGGGGCGAACAGATCGGTAAAGAAGCCCAGCAGCACAAAGCCCGTCGCGGTCTGCACCACGTAGAACATGCCGCCCTCGCGCATAACGACCAGCAGCAGCAAGGCGTTCATCACGATGGTCTGGATACCGACGGGAAGCGACACGCCTCGCGCCGCGCCGACCGCTTGGATAATAGTCGCAAGGCCCGTAACGCCACCGGCGGCAAGACCGTTGGGAATCAAAAACAGGTCGGTCGCGATGGCGGCCAAGGCACACCCCAACATGATCTGGGGCAGATCGTGAAAGAAGTTCATCGAAAGAATGCGCTTGATGTCCAGACGATATGCCATGCTGCCTCCCTCAAAAAAGCGCACCCCATCGGATGCGCTTTGAACTTCTTCTTGTATTCGATTTTACCGATTCGCCGGACAAAAACCACCCCTGCGCAGGGTTTGCTCTGGATACAAACCCGTCCAACCGTTGGGCTTAGCATCGGCTTGAACCGCCCGATGTTTTAGACCTCCGAGCCTTCTACATCGGCGTTGCCGGTGGCCCAGCGATGGTAACCAATAACAAACGGGTCCAGGTCGCCATCGTCAAGAACGGCCTCGACGTTGCTGGTCTCCACGCCCGTCCGCAGGTCCTTAACCATCTGGTACGGGTAGAGCACGTAGCTGCGAATCTGGTTGCCAAAACCAATTGTGGTCTTGGGCCCGCGAATCTCATCCAGAGCCTCGGCGCGCTTTTCGAGCTCAATCTCGTACAGACGCGCCTTGAGGATCTGCATGCACGCGGCCTTGTTTTGAATCTGGCTGCGCTCGTTTTGACAAGTGACCACGATACCGCTGGGGAAATGCGTCACGCGCACGGCGGAGTCGGTGGTGTTGACGCCCTGGCCGCCCGGGCCGCTCGCGTGGTACACGTCGACGCGGATGTCATCGGGATTAATCTCGATATCGATATCATCGGGCAGCACCGGAATGACCTCGACGCCGGCAAACGTGGTCTGGCGGCGCTTCTTGTCGTCGGTGGGGCTAATGCGCACCAGGCGGTGAACACCGGCCTCGGCGCGAAGCATGCCAAAGGCATCCTTGCCTTCGACGGTAAAGGTCGCGCGATCGATGCCAATGACCTCTGCCGCGGGACAATCGTTGATGGTGACCTTCCAACCGCGGCGCTGACAATACTTCATGTACATCTTAAAGAGCATGAAGGTCCAGTCCTGGGCCTCCAAGCCACCCTGTCCGGGCTTGATGGTCACAATCGCGTCGCCATGATCGAACTCGCCGGTAAACCAGCTTGCTAACTCAAGCTCGTCGATGGCGCGGGACAGGCGCTCCGCCGTGACGGCAGCCTCTTCGCGCAGCGCAGCGGCATCGGGGTCATCGCCCATTTCCTCGGCAAGCTCCAGCGCGGCGCGGGCATCGGAAAGCTCGCCGCGCGCGGTGTCCACGGCAGCGATATCTTCCTTGGTACGCGCGATCTCCTCCATGGTGGTACGGGCGGCGTCGGCGTCATCCCAAAAGCCAGGGGCAACACTTTTGGCCTCGAGCTCGGTCACACGGGTACGCTTCTCGTCCAGGTGGAGATACGACTCGACCTCGCCGAGCCGGTCCGCGAACGCGTCCAGCTCGGCGGGCGTTATCTCTAAAGCCTCAGCCATTAACGATTCCTGCCGTGGCAGTACTTAAACTTCTTGCCGCTACCGCAGGGGCACGGGTCGTTGCGGCCCACGTTGACGTACGGATCGTCGCTCTCGGACTTGCGATAAGTGGTCACCTTGCCACCGTTGTTGACGGCAGCCGGTCCGCCTTGGACAGCCGTGCGGGCCTGCACCTGCGCCTGCTTGCGCAGCACCGAGTCGCCGTTATCACCATCGACCTCGGCAGGACCGGAGAAGTGCGCGCCCTCGAGCGCGGGCTCCTCCTTGTGCTCCACGGCACGCGGGGCAGCCTTGATCTCGATGCGCAGAACCGTGCGCAGGTAATCCTCATACATGGTATCGACGAGTATCTGGAACGCGCCGTAGGCCTCGGTCTTGTACTCGACCAGCGGGTCGCGCTGGCCAAAGCCGCGCAGGCCGATGCCGGTCTTAAGGTAGTCCATCTCCTGCAGGTAGTTCATCCAGCGGGTATCGATGACGCGCAGCATGACCTGGGTGTTGAGCTCGCGCATCAGGTCCTCGCCCAAGCGCTCGGCCTTCATGTTGTAGCACTTCTCTACGTAAGCCAGGACATCGGCAGCCAGGGCCTCATAATCCTCGTCGGGGAACTTCGGCGTATCGATGTGGCCGGTGAGCTCCACAACCCACTTGCGCAGGCCCTCCAGGTCGCGCTCGCCATCGTGACTGTCCTTGGTGCAGAACTCCTGCACGCAGCGGTACACGGTGTCGTGCATGACCTCGGTGATGTGGTCGGTCAGGTCCTTGCCGTCCAGAATCTTATTGCGCTCGGCGTAGATGACCTGACGCTGCTTGTTCATGACGTCGTCGTACTCAAGGACGCTCTTACGCATGGAGAAGTTGATGCTCTCGACCTTGTGCTGGGCGCTCTCGACGGCCTTGGAGATGATCTTGTGCTGGATGGGCATGTCGTCGCCCATGTCGGCCGTGACCATCATCTTGGAGACGCGGTCCATCTTGTCGCCGCCGAACAGGCGCATGAGGTCGTCCTCGAGCGACAGGTAGAACTGGGTCTCGCCTGGATCGCCCTGACGGCCGGAACGGCCGCGCAGCTGGTTGTCGATACGGCGGGACTCATGGCGCTCGGTGCCGATGACGGTCAGGCCGCCGGCGGCAAGCACGCGCTCGCGCTCGGCCTTGCAAGTCTCCTTGGCCTCGGCGTTAAACTGCTCGAGCTGCTCGGGCGTCACGTCCTCCATGGTCAGGCCCTCGTACTCCAGGCGCTCGCGCACCAGCTCGTCGGGGTTGCCGCCCAGCAGGATGTCGGTACCACGACCGGCCATGTTGGTAGCGATGGTCACGGCGCCATAGCGACCAGCCTGGGCCACGATATGGGCCTCGCGCTCGTGGTGCTTGGCGTTGAGGACCTCGTGCGCGATACCGCGCTTAGTGAGGGCGGCGGACAGTTTCTCGGAGCTCTCGATGGATACGGTGCCCACCAGGACCGGCTGGCCCTTGGCGTGACGACGCTCAACGTCGTCGGCAACGGCGTTGTACTTGGCCTGGATGGTGCGGTAGACCAGGTCCTCGTGGTCAACACGCTGCACGGGCTTGTTGGGGGGAATGACCTCGACGGGCAGCTTGTAGATCTCGCGGAACTCGGCGTCCTCGGTGAGCGCCGTACCGGTCATGCCGGAGAGCTTATCATACAGGCGGAAGTAGTTCTGCAGGGTGATGGTGGCAAGGGTCTGGTTCTCCTCGCGCACGAGCACGCCCTCTTTGGCCTCGATGGCCTGGTGCAGGCCCTCGGAATAGCGGCGACCCTCCATGATACGACCGGTGAACTCGTCGACGATCTTGACCTCGCCGTTGGTGACCACGTACTGCTTGTCGCGGTGGAACATGTACTGGGCCTTCAGCGCCTGCTGCAGGTGGTTGACCAGCTGGCCGGAAAGATCGGCATAGATGTCATCGATACCCAGGCGGCGCTCAATCTTCTTAAGACCGCGCTCGGTGGCGGCGATGGTGTGCTTGGCCTCGTCCATGACGAAGTCGCCCGTGGGCTCCACGTCCTCGGTGGCGGTGAGCATGTCGTGCGAGACGTCCTCACCGCGCTCAAGGCCGCGCACGGCGCGCGCGAAGTCCTTGTAGGTGCTGGCGGACTTGGTGCCGGCGCCCGAGATGATGAGCGGCGTTCTGGCCTCATCGATCAGGATGGAGTCGACCTCGTCGACGATGGCGTAGTTGTGGCCGCGCTGCACGCGCTGCTCGGGACGGGTAACCATGTTGTCGCGCAGGTAATCAAAGCCGAACTCGGAGTTGGTGCCATAGGTGACGTCGGCCTGGTAGGCCGGGCGCTTGAGCTCGAGCGGCATGTTGTTCTGGAGCAGACCGACGGTCATGCCCAGGTACTTATAGATGCGGCCCATCCACTCGGAGTCACGCTTGGCAAGGTAATCATTGACAGTAACGACGTGCACGCCCTTGCCGGCAATAGCGTTGAGATAGCCGGCCAACGTGGAGACGAGGGTCTTACCTTCGCCGGTCTTCATCTCGGCGATGTGGCCCTCGTGCAGTGCCATGGCGCCAATGAGCTGCACGTCAAAGTGGCGCATACCCATGGTGCGCTTGGAAGCCTCACGCACGGTGGCAAAGGCCTCGGGGAGCATGTCGTCGAGCGACTCGCCGTTGGCGTAACGCTCGCGGAACTTATCGGTCTGGCCGCGGAGCTCCTCCTCGGTCATCTTCTCAAACTGGGGCTCAAGACCGTTGATTTGGTCGACGATCTTGTAGTAGCGCTTAAGGTCCTTATCGGATCCAAAGGACAGCAGCTTTGACATGAATCCCATGTGGTTTTCCTTTTTGGCCATCGCCCACGCCGTGCAGCTGCGGGCGAGTTAAACACAGATGATTGTACTTTAGCCAAACAAGGCGCGGCCTATACGGTCGACCTCGACCGCCACGTAATAACTACGACCAACCTGCCACAATGGGACAGGTTAATTTTGGCAGGTTTTATCTGGACAAACGAAAAATCCCCGCCGATTGGTGCAATGGGGACAGGTTACTTTGCACCAATTGGTGCAATGGGGACAGGTTAGTTTGCACCAACAAGAAAAGGGCCGCGCACCCCATTGGATGCACGGCCCTTTTGCCATGAATGCGAGCGATTCCTCGGCGAGCTATTTACTCAGCAGCCTCGGTGGTCTCGGCCTCGGCAGCGGCCTCCTCGACGGGAGCCTCTGCGGGAGCCTCGGCGGCCTGCTTGGCAGCCTCCTCGGCAAACTTAGCAGCACGCTTGGCCTTCTCGGCAGCCTTAGCCTCAGCGGCGGCCTTGCGAGCGGCCTCGGCCTCAGCAGCCTTGGCAGCCTTGGCAGCCTTGGCCTCCTCGGCCTTCTTGAGCTGGGCGGCAGCGGCGCCACCGAACTTGTCGGCGAAGCGCTGGACGCGTCCACCGGTGTCGACGAACTTCTGCTGGCCGGTGTAGAACGGGTGGCACTCGTTGCAAAGCTCAACCTTCATCTCGGACACGGTAGCGTGCGTCTTGAAGGTGTTGCCGCAGGAGCACGTCACCGTGCACTCGACATACTGGGGATGGATACCCTGCTTCATGGTAGGACTCCTTATTGGTCAGGCGCTGGTTACCGATCAGCGCATAAGGCGTCTTGGTTTCCGACCAAGACAACAAACTCGGCTATGGTACCACGGCGCCGCGTGTCCCACAAAAGGTTCACGGTCTTTTCGGAACGACACGAATCTGACCCATCGAAACACATCTCCACCGTTCCTTCAACTGGGAAAATGCCGTCCCCGGGGCCTGAGAAGGGCCCCGGGGACGTTCGACTGACTGCGGGAACGGCCTTTCCGCTCAATGTGTTCGGCTGAGATCGGAAATCAACCAAACTGAACTAGGTTCAGTTGACATGGTTAAAAACGAGGGGCGACGCTTTTGCGTCGCCCCTCGTCCCGGCCGGGTTGCTTTAGTTGTACACACGGTAGTTACACTTGAACTGGGTTATGTGTCCATAGCTGGAGCGGTACCAACCCGATGTATAGCTGATTACTTCTGGGCCTAGATATTCGTATCTCTTGTTGTAGCGAAGCTGACGGTAGGTCGTGTCGTACTCTGCTACGTAAAACGTGTCTCCAGAGAAGGCTTTGTACCGGTCCTTAACCGTCGAAGCCATGTACGCGGGTTCGACATCGCCTTTCTCTCCGTTGAGCGCATAGACGGGTGCCGCGATTCCGCATAAAGCCGTTGCCACGAGGATGGCGTAGACAGCCATGCGCGACGCATTGGACTTCAGCTGTTCAAATAGTTTCATGTCATTCACCTCCCTCGTATGTATCGAGGTATTCCTGCTTGAGCGTCTGCGAGGACGACTCGGTCTTTTTCACGAGCGTGCCGGACTCGATGAAGTAGAACGAGTCGGTGAGGTCTGCCAGGTCGTCGAGTAGATGGCTTGAAATGAGCACGCTGCGTCCCCGCGCCACTTCGCTGCGCATCGCGTCGCAGGAGGTTTTCCGCTTTCCCGGATCGAGGCCGTTCAGCGGCTCATCGAGGATGAGGTACGGGCAATCGGTCGCTATCGCCATGGCAAGCTTTACCTGCTGCTTCATTCCCGTCGAGAGTTTACGGGTCGGCTTGTCGAGATATGGGGAGATTCCGAGGGAGCTGCAGAGCGAGTCGACGTCGGCGGCCGATTTCCACGCCTCCCTAACGAAGGCAAGGTGCTCGAGGGCCGATAGCGTGGGGTAAAGATCCGCGCTGCCCGAAGAGCTCAGATAGACAAGTTCCGCAAATTCGGCTGATCGGCGTTGGCAGATTCCGTCTGCCGTCAGGCTTCCCGATCGGATACGGGTGGGAAATTGGCCCGACAGCGCTTCCAGAAGAGTGGTTTTCCCCGAGCCGTTGGGAGCAACGAGGCCCGCCGCCGTTCCCGGGCTCAGGAAAAGTGACCCGATTGAAAGTATCGTCGTGCTTCCGTATCCCACGCTCACGTCCAGGAGCTCGAGCCCATGGTGCTTTTTAGCGGGTCCAGCCTGTTTGGGCGAACGCGTCACAACGGCGCCGACCGCGAAAAGGACCGCGACGTATGCCAGGGCCACGGCAAGCATCGATGCGCCGCCCGAACCGGAGCCAATGAATTCTGTCGGGAAGCATCCTACGTAACCCGTTGCCTCGATAGGCGAGAACACGGCCAGCGGCAGGAGCTCGAGCGCGGCATTATGCCCCAGTGCCGAATCGGACAGTAACGGGAATGCCGGGGCCGCGACAAGCAACGCGGAGGCAAGGGGGCCCGCGAAGACGCGCCTCGTTGCGGTCGATAGGACGACGGAACAAACGGATATCAAGGTTCCACCCGCGAGCAGCGCGAGAAGTATGGTCGTGAAGACGTCTCCCGCGGTCGTGGTGGTGAGCGCGCCGTCATGGAAGAAGGCGATCGGGTACCCGATCTGCCCGAAGCCGTTTAGGGCCAAGGCGTAAATGCCCCCGGGCGCAAGGCCGGCGAGGAGCATCGCGGTCCCCGCGACGATTATCGAAAACACGATCTGGATAAGGCGCCGGAATTTGGGTGCGGGCGCCTTTGCCGCCAGGGTACCGGGCCTTGTGGCGCCGAGCAGGAGTATCGACGAGAGAAGGAAGGGGATGAAGGGAAGGAAAGACGGCGCCGCGGCAATGGCGTAAGGCAGGAAGGAAAGGAATGGCAGGTCGTTTGCGGAGGCCGGGATATCCGTGATGCCGGAGCTGCTCAGGGCGCGGCAATATGCGAGCTCCGCGTCATTGGTCTCTCGGTCTCCCACGATGGACCCGGATTGGAAGCCTTCGCCCATGAGCGCGTAGTAGCTCTCGGCAGAATCGAGAAAGGCGGCGTCGGTTTGGGCGGCGAGGGCGGCGTTCGCGTATCTTGCAAGCTCAGCGTCATCTTGCTGCTCTGGCGATAGGTCTGTGCCGCTGGCCTGGGGCGCGCGCGTATTGAATGCGTCGACAAAGCCCTGCATGCCCTGCTTCATAAAGAAGGGCCCGTAGATGGGTGAATTGAACGCAATGGGGACGAAAAAGGCTGCAGCGAGAACGAGCGTAGAGATCCATACGACCTTGTCTCTTAGGATTAGTTTGAGAAGAAGTCGACAGTACATTTGGAAGCACCTACGTTCCTCAAAGAACTGTTAGATTAAAAGTAACAGACCGGATGAAGATGCGTAAGATGGGGGCGAGGCGAATGGCTGAACGGTATCGATACGCGGGTTCAACGGTATCACATTGGCCACATAGATTTTTAACTTGCATTTCTACCCGCCCTTTTCGTAGAGTCGCCGATACGTGCTTAGCGCACCCTCGGCGCGTCCGGCAGGCTTTGCGAAATGGGATCCAGGAGACTTCGGCGCAGCATCATCTTGCGGAATGCTTCTAATGAGCCTCCCATCCTTCAAAAACAGAATCTCATCGCACAGCCTATCGACCGAATCCAAGATGTGGGATGACATGATGATGCACGTACCAGAATCGGCCAGCTTCCTGAGAATCTCGGAATGCAAGTCCACCCTGCTGGGGTCGAGCGCGTTCATGGGCTCATCTAATAGAAGGTACCGCGCGCCCGTCGCATACGCAATCGCCAGGGTAAGCTGCTGCTTCATGCCCTGGCTCAGAGTGCGGATCCTCATCTTCGCGAACTCGCCTATCTGCGTTTGTTCCACTATCTCTTCGATATCGCGAGCATGCGGCCACATATCGCAAACCATCTTGAGGTGATCTTCCGCACGCAATCCGGGATACAGCAGCGTCCCCTCACCAGGTGCATAGAAGATCATAGAACGGACCTCTCTCGCACCCGTACCCTGCACCTCATCCAGAACGATGCTCCCGTCCACGCGAGGACCCGGCAAACCTGCCATCGCACGCAGCAACGTCGTCTTTCCATGCCCGTTCGGAGCGACGAGACCGTAGACCGTACCCGGGGCAAACTCAGCGTTCACCGAATCTACGAGCACCTTCTTTCCATAAGAGATCGTCAGCGTTTGAAGGTCAATCATCGAGATCATCCCCTTTCGATCTTTGGAACACTCAGGCGCACCATCAACGGAGATACGGCGCCCAAGACCACCAGCAGAGCGCCCGATGCGCCGACGACCTCTCCAAAAGGCATCGCGTTCGTCCCTCGCCCAAGGAACCCAATCGTCCCCACCTGGGAAGCGGGATCAAACGAGGCGAATGGAGCCAGCAGCGCGACGCCCATGCCCACGCTTTCAACATGAGCGCTCAACGAACCCAACACCAAGAGAACCGCGCAAACCATTCCGGTGACAACGGGGTTGCGGCTAATCGCTGCTGTCAACGCAGCGACGACGGAAATCACGCCGTATGCCATGACCAGCAACGGAATACTGCACAACACCGCCTTCCCCACCATGGACGTTGTCGAAGCTCCCGCCCGAATGAGAGCGACGGGATACTCCGATCCACCCGCACCGTTCTTAATCACGGACACAACGACAGCGGGAACCATCGACACCAAAAGCAGCACCAAGCCAAGCAGGAGAGCCAGCGCAACAGCCGTCAGAAAACGCACATGCGCTGTTGCGGGGATCTGGAGAACCAGAAGGGAACGACACTGCAGGTGGGTGCACGCGAGCGATGTGACAACCACGGGCAACAGCCAAAATAAGGAGGGAAGCGCTGCCTGGAGATACGAAAGGAGGATTAATGGGGGCATCTTCGTACTTAACTCGTAAACCTTGGGGTCCGGCAAGCTCGCGATCGACTCAAGCAGAAGGGCGCGCGCCTCCGCACGAGAAGGAGTCTCCGGCTCGATTCCAATCGATTGCAGGAGAGTCGCATCTGCCGCGCCCAGCTCACCTCGAGCGCGCTCGTACGTCGCAAGGCTTCGAAACCCCTCCGCAGGCATAGGCGCGTACACGAAACCCGAAAGAGCATCCCGCATGTCTTCCAGGGCCGCTTTGCCCTCGACGTCCATATTCGCAGCGTTCTGCTCTAGATACCGATCTATTGAACGGAGCTCCCCATCCCTATACCGAACAGCGGAAACGTTATCAGCGTCAGGAAACATCTCGACCAGAGCCGGGGCCAGCATCGTCGTCGACATTGCAATCGCGCATACGGCGAGGGTAGGAGAACGCAGGAGCAGTTTCCCCATCGTTCTTAAGTATGCAACGGCGGAGGCACAAGCGCTCGAACGAGTTGCCGTTCTCGATGCAGTGAAGGAACCTCTCTCAAGACAAATCGGGGATATCGGGCACGCGCAGCCGCTCTTTCCAGCAACGCAAAGCAGGCTAATTGCCAGCACCTCGATCCCGATTGCGCATACGAGGGCAATCGCACCACGCTCGAAGCAAAGTCCAGGCAGATTCACTATCTGCGTTGTCGGGTACGGGCTATAGGCGCCGACGGTCAACTCAGTGTTCGCATACGTAAGGGGATTCAACAGGGCGAACTCACGTAAAGCGATGGATCTTCCGTAATACCCGGGAACCATCGTCACCCCCATCAGGGCACATACGAACACGATTCCAAGCGTAGGGTTATTGGCAATCTTCACGGCAAGGTGAACGACAAGCGAGATGAACGCTGCCACCAAGAATTGCAAGATGGCCGTCTGCGCGAACACCAGCCAAGCCGGTTTGATAACCGGAGTCGCATATTGAATGTAGCCTATCGGATAGAACGGCGAGCCCGGGCCATTCTTCACAAGCGCGGCGATTATCCCTGGAAGATTGATGGCGAGGACGGCAAGCATTGCAAAAACACTCGCCCATACGCTCGATGCAACAAGTCTACCCAGCTCGCCCATCGGTGCCTGGATGATGAGCTTTTCACGTTTGTTAAGACGCGCGGCAAGGAACGAGACGGCAACGGCCGTTGCGACCCATAGCAAGTACTCCTTCGATCCGTCATAATAGGTGTACTCTCCATCCGATATCTGCAGAAACGGAAGTAGGGGAGAGAGCGGTGCCAAGATAAGACGTCCCGCGGCAAGAGGGTACAGAAGCGCGGGCATGCTTGATGAAGAGGTATAGACACCGTCCTCCCCCGCATTCACAAGCGCATCCGCATAGGATGCTGACAATTCCTGCTCAACACGGGTTATTCCCGACTCGAGGTATTCGACCCGTCCGTCGATGCCAGCCGCGCTCCTGAAGACGGGCAGAGCACAAAGAACCATCAACGCAACAACGACAACACAGAGCGACCTGGAGGAGAGAAGCGACCTAAAGATCGCCTTCGAGATTTTGAGCATATTCATCGCCAACCTTAACCTCATCCAGTCGGAACAGAGGGGCCGAACAAAATGCTCGGCCCTTATTACTTGCCGGCAAAGTCAATTTAACATAAACTGTTAAAAAGTAACCTGAGTCTTTTAAATTCTTCGGAGGTTATTATGAGTTCCGACAATCGCACTCCCCGGCTTCATTCCTTCCGCATCGCATGTGCGATAGCCTCTGCGACCCTTTGCGCCACCGCCATCGCACAAGTGGCGTTCTCCTTAAAGCCAGCAATCGAAGTGCTCGACAACCCTGTAATTGCAGACTCCCCCGCGTATCCAGCCCTTGCGATCTCGACATTGGTCCCTGCCGTCATCGGTATCGCTACGACCATCCTCAGCGCCGTTCTCGTGTGGACGATCAAGAGCGGAGACCCCTTCAAGAAAGGGTCTGCGACATGCTTGAAGGTGCTCGGCATTCTCTTCGTTGTTCAAGCTGCCACCAGCCTCTACGCCGGCTCACTCAAAACCTCCGTTTCGATGTTTGGCGGCGAGGGGGCCGTCGGCGCCCAAGAGATCGCTTCATCATTCGATTGGACCTCTCTGGTTCTCGGCATCGTCCTGTTCATGCTTTCCCAGCTCTTCTTGTACGCCCGAGAGCTGTACCTCGACTCCGACGAGATTGCGTAAGGAAACGCCATGCCCGTAATTGTTCGCCTCGACAAGATCATGGCCGAGCGAAAGATTTCCTCGAACGAACTTGCCGAAAGGATTGGAACCACGCCCGTGAACCTGTCCCGTATTAAAAAAGGGCATATTCGCGGCATTCGCTTCAACACACTCGAGCAGCTATGCCTCGCCCTTCGTTGCCAACCCGGAGACCTTCTCGAAGTCATGAGCGAAGAGGATGCCCGAAAGGAGTTCGGACTCGATTGGTCCGCCGAGGATTAGAGGGCGGTCGTACTCGCCCTGCACACGGGGATGCGAATCGGCGAGGTCTGCGGCCTTCGGTGGTGCGATGTGGATTTCGAGACGGGCCTGATCTCGATCAGACACTCGGTGGCGTACGCGAAGGGAATGGGTTCGTTCATCAAGGACACCAAGACCCATGACGCCAGGGGTATCCCCATCGACCCGGTCGGCCTACTCCCCTTCCTGAAGGAGACCCACGAGATCGACTGCGGAAAGCTGCGCTTGCGCGGCCTTACCGGGGCGGTCGAGATCGGGGACTGCTACATCCTGTCGGAGCCGGGCGCGACCTTCGCGACGACAAGCTATATCCGCAGGGCGTTCAAGACGTTCTCGGAGACCAACGGCCTCATGGGCACCAACGACGAGCTGATCACGTTCCACGGCCTTCGCCACACGTTCGCAACGCAGTGGATCCGCCAAGGCGGCGATATCAAGGCGCTCCAATCGATCCTCGGCCACAAGGACGCCATGGCGACGCTCAACGTCTACGCCGACATCGAGCCCATCTCCAAAATCCATAACATGCTGCGCGCCACGCCGTGCCTTTGGCGCGGGCACCTCGGGCCGAGGGTCGATCCGGGTCCCATGTTCCAACAGAGGATCCAGGAGTCCATCGAGACGCTCCAGGCGTTCGGCTACGGCATCACCGAGCCGGACGACCGAAATATCGCCATACGCGACGTGAAGACGAACAGTTGGCTCTAGCTCACCGAGTACGCGGCAGTGCTGGGCCCATCCCAACTGAGGTCACGGTGGTCCGATAGGGGCGCCGCCCGCGGCATGCGCCGCGGAGCGGTATCCCCTACCGAAGGGCGGGGATGCCCTCCGCTTCCAGTTCGGAATCAGCCGTCGGAGGCGTTCGGCTGACTGCGGGAACGGCCTGTCCGCTCAATGTGTTCGGCTGAGATCGGAAATCAACCCAACACGAGCCGGACACGCGCCAGACGGCTCTTCCCCGTACGGCCTTCCCCCTTACGCTCATGTTGCAGGCATGTAACGCCGCAGCGAGCGCGCCTTTTTTGCGCCAGACAGGTACAATGATGAACACTGTACCGTAGCGGAGCGCCCCGCGCGCGCCGCAATCACGCGAAAGGGTTTCCCATGGCCGAGATCTCGTCCTCCCGTATCGTCATCACCGTCCTTGGCAAGAACCGCCCCGGCATCGTCGCCGGCGTCACCCGCGTCCTGGGCGAGGCCAACGTCGACATCCGCGACATCACGCAGTCCATTATCGAGGACATCTTCACCATGACCATGCTGGCCGATACCGCCGAGTCCAAGCTCGACTTCGCTGAGCTGCAGAAGGCCCTGGCCGAGGCCGGCGAGCTTTCGGGCGTCAACGTGTCCATCCAGCGCGAGGACGTCTTTAACTTTATGTACCGCCTGTAGCGAACAAGCCGCTGGGGATAGCCTGACGCGCGCATGCCCATGCAAGCCACCCCGATGCGGCCCGGAGAGGAGCGCGCATGGCCTACGACGCCAAGAAAATCTATTACCGCTTCGATGACCACTTGAGCCGACTGGTTCTGGATTACGAAGCAAGCCGCCAGATTTCATCTGAGAGCGAAAGCCTCTACCACGGCCTGCCGACCGACCCTTATGACGAGGGCTTGTTCGAAGAGCACAATGTCAAGCGCGGCCTGCGCAATGCCGACGGCTCGGGCGTGGTCGCGGGCCTCACTCGTATCTCGGATGTGCACGGCTACAACAAGGTCGACGGAAAGGTCGTGCCCGATCAGGGCAAGCTCACGCTTCGCGGCTACGGCATCGAGGATCTGGTCAACAATGCCCAGGCCGAGAATCGCTACGGCTACGAAGAAGTCGCCTATCTGCTTATCACGGGCTCGCTGCCCAACAAGGAAGAGCTCGACGGCTTTTGCGAGCGCCTGGGCGCCTTTAGACATCTGAGCGACGAGTACGTTAAAGAGTTCCCTATGACCACGGTGTCGTCGAGCATCATGAACGTGCTCCAGCGCGCCGTACTGCTGCTCTACGCCTTCGATGCCGAACCAGACGTGATCACGCCTGAGCACGAAATCGACGTCGCCATTTCCATGCTCGCACGTCTCCCGCGCATCGCCGCCTTCGCACACATGGCCTCGGTCGCCAAGCTTCGCGGCTCCGAGGTTCACGTGCCGCACCCTACGCCCGGTCTCTCCACCGCCGAGACCATCCTACAGGTCCTGCGCGGCGGCATGGCGTTCACCCGCGATGAAGCGATGCTGCTCGACGTTATGCTCATGCTGCATGCCGAGCACGGCGGCGGCAACAACTCCACCTTCGCTTGCCGCGTGCTGTCGTCTTCGGCCACCGACCCGTATTCCGCCTACGCCGCGGCTATCGGCTCGCTCAAGGGCCCGCGCCACGGCGGCGCCAATGCCAAGGTCGTGTCTATGCACGAGGACATCCGCGCGCATGTCTCCAACTGGGAGGACGAGGACGAGGTCGCGGCCTACCTGGGCAAGATCCTCGACAAGCAGGCCTTCGACGGCACGGGTCTCATCTACGGCATGGGCCACGCCGTCTATACGCTGAGCGACCCTCGTGCCGAGGTGTGCCGCCGTTACGCGCGCACGCTTGCCGCCAAGAAGGACTTGGGCGAGGAGTTCGCGCTCATCGAGCGCATCGAACGCCTGGCCCCACAGGTGATGCGCGATCACGGCATGACCAAGCCCATCTGCGCCAACATCGACCTGTACACGGGCTTTATCTACAAGATGCTCGGCGTGCCCGAGACGCTCTTTACGCCGCTGTTCGCCGTCGCCCGTATGGCCGGCTGGTCGGCGCACCGCATGGAAGAGCTCTTCTGCGCGCATCGCATCATCCGTCCCGCGTATCGCCCGGTTATCGAGCCGCTGGAGTACAAGCCGCTCGCCGATCGCTAGGACGCGGACCGTTATAGAACCCGAGCGTGGCCAGGGCATCACCGCCCTCGGCCACGCTTTTTATGCCAGTAGAAAGGATCGCAACGAATGATTGTGTTTTCCGATATGGATGGAACGCTGCTGACGAGCGATAAGCAGATGAGTGACGCCACCTGGGCGATGCTCGACGAGCTTGCGCGCCGCGGTATTGAGTTTGCGCCCTGCACGGGGCGCCCGCTGTCGGGCATCTTTGAGCCCATCCTCGCCCACCCCGCCGTACACTACGCAGTCTGCGCCAACGGTGCCAGCGTCTGGCAGCTCGACGACGACGTGCCCACCGATACCTCACGTGCTACGCGCATTTTGAGCCGACCGCTCGACCGCGCCATCGCCCACCGCGTCCATAGCATTGCCGCCGGCCATGACGTCACCTTCGATATCTTCGCGGACGGGCAGTGCTTCCTCCCCCGCTCGCTCTACACGCGCCTGGACGAATTCTGCGGTGGCGACCCCCACATCGCGGCTTCGCTCAAGCGCACACGAACACCGATCGACATGAATATCGACAGCAAGATCAACGAGGTCGAGACACTCGAACGCATCGCCATGTACTGGCACAACCCGGCCGATCGCGACGCCATCGCGACGGCGCTCGACACGCTCGAGGGCATTGAAGTCACGCGTTCGTACGCCATGAATATCGAGGTCATGGGTGAGGGCGCCACCAAGGGGACGGCCCTCACGTGGTTATGCGAGCACCTGGGCGAGCATCTCGCCGACGCCTGGGCGTTCGGCGACAACATCAACGACATCCCCATGCTACAGGCAGCGGGCCACGGCATGGCCATGATCAACGCCGAGTCCGAAGACCGCGAGGCCGCCGACGCCATCACCGAATACGACAACGACCACGACGGCGTCGCCCGCACCATCATGGCCGCCCTTGCCTAGTCATTGGGGACGTTCTTAAACGACTAGTCGTTGGGGACACTCTTCGCAAAAAGCTGCAAGGACTGTCCCCCACTGTCGGCAGAGACGATATGAGCAGGACATAAAAACATTGAGAGCCCCTGCTGCATGAA
>UQIK01000031.1 GCA_900541125.1 uncultured Collinsella sp. | reverse complement strand
GGTGGGCCGTCAGGGGGTCGAACCCTGGACCTTGGGATTAAGAGTCCCCTGCTCTACCAACTGAGCTAACGACCCGATATCAACACGAAGCAAGAACTGGGGTGGGTAAAGGGACTCGAACCCTCGACCTACGGGACCACAACCCGTCGCTCTAGCCAACTGAGCTACACCCACCGTGTCCTGTGCGCTTCGCGCTCGACTATTATTGCAAGGAACGCCACGCGATGCAAGCCCCAATTTTCAAGAATTTTGAAAAGAGTTTTTCGAGCGCGTTTCGAGCAAATCCCACCGGTTTCATAGGAGTAAACTTGCCCCACTGCAAATGCTCGAAAGGACCGGCATGAAAGAACTCTCCAACCGCACGGCAACGTTTACCGATTCCGTCATCCGCCGCATGACACGCATCTCCAATAAGTACGGCGCTGTCAATCTCTCACAGGGCTTCCCCGACTTCGATCCCCCGGCGCAGCTGCTCGATAGCCTCAGCGCCATCGCCACCGACCCCAAGCCACTTTACCACCAGTACTCCATCACCTGGGGCTCCCAGGCCATGCGTGAGGCGCTTGCCGCCAAGCAGGAGCATTTTATGGGCATGTCGGTAAACCCCAACGAGAATATCGTAGTCACCTGCGGCTCCACCGAGGCCATGATGGCCGCCATGATGACGGTCACAAACCCCGGCGACAAGGTCGTCATCTTCTCGCCGTTCTACGAGAACTACGGCGCCGACACGATCCTTTCGGGTGCCGAGCCCATCTACGTGCCGCTCAACCCACCCACATTCGACTTTGACCGCGAGACACTCGAGGCGGCCTTCCGAGACAACGACCCCAAGGCCATCGTCCTGTGCAACCCTTCCAACCCCTGCGGCAAGGTCTTTACGCGCGAGGAGCTCACCTTTATCGCCGACCTCTGCAAAAAGTACGACGCCTACTGCATCACCGACGAGGTATACGAGCACATCGTCTACGCACCCCATGAGCACGTCTATATGGCCACGCTGCCCGGCATGTTCGAGCGAACCATCGGCTGCAGCTCGCTGTCCAAGACCTACTCCATCACCGGCTGGCGTCTGGGCTACACTATCGCCCCTGCCGAAATTACCGAGCGCATCAAGAAGGTCCACGACTTCCTCACCGTGGGCGCCGCCGCTCCCCTGCAGGAAGCCGTCGTCACCGCCCTCAAATTCGACGACAGCTATTACGATGAGGTCCTCGACCTCTACACCGCCAAACGCGACCTGTTCTGCCAGGGACTCGACAGCATCGGTCTTGAGCATAACGTGCCGCAGGGCGCCTACTACGTCATGCTGGACATCTCTGAGTTTGGCTACGACAGCGACCTCGAGTTCTGCGAGGACCTGGCCTCAAAGGTGGGCGTGGGCGCCGTGCCCGGCTCGAGCTTCTTCCGCGAGCCCGTCAACCATCTGATTCGTTTCCACTTTGCCAAGCGTGACGAGACGCTCAACGCGGCGCTGGAGAACCTCAAGTCCCTGCGTGATAAAATCAAACCGCGCGGGTAAGGACGGCCCGGCAACTAAAGCAACCAAATAAGCCCCGCACCGCCAGCCGAGTTGCGGGGGCTTCTTTTTATAGCGCCTTCTTAATTTGTTTAGAGCGTTATACTTTAGCCATGGAGCAACTCGTCCCAGAGAGAGGAATATTATGGCAGAGCAGCAGCTTATCGGAGCGCTCGAGGCCGGCGGCACCAAGATGGTCTGCGCCACGGGCTATGCAGACGGCACGGTCCTGGAGCGTGAGCAGATCGCGACCACGACCCCGCAGGAGACCGTCGAGGCCGTCAACGCGTGGTTTGCCGACAAGGGCATCGCCGCGCTGGGCATCGGCGCCTTTGGCCCTACTGCAGTCAACCCTGCCTCGCCCCAATACGGCAAGATCCTGGAGACGCCCAAAACGGCATGGCGCTACTTTGACCTGCTGGGTACTATCCAAAACGAGCTCAATATCCCCTGCGGCTACGACACCGACGTCAACGTCGCCTGCCTGGGCGAGGTCACCTTTGGTTGCGCCAAGGGCCTCACCGATGTGGTCTACCTGACCATCGGTACCGGCGTGGGCGCCGGCGTGCTCTCGGGCGGTAAGCTCGTGCACGGCATGATGCATCCCGAGGCTGGCCACATCCTGGTCACGCGCGACCCGCGCGACACCATCGGCGAGCATAGCGCCTGCCCCTTCCACGACAACTGTCTCGAGGGCCTCATCGCCGGCCCCGGCGTTAAAAAGCGCTGGGATGGCAAGAGCGCCGGAGACATGGCCGATGACCCGGAGGCCATGGACCTGCTCGCCGGCTATCTGGCACAAGCACTCATGACCTACACGCTGTGCTACGCGCCGCAAAAGATCATCATCGGCGGCGGCGTGGCCGACCACACCCCCATCGTGCCGCTCGCGCGCAAGAAGTGCGCCGAAATGCTCAACGGCTATATCGTCACGCCCGAGGTCAACGACATCGATACCTACATCGTCAACAATAGCCTCGAGGGCAAGCAGGGCATCATGGGTTGCCTGGCCCTGGGCGCACAGGCGCTTCAGTAGCAGACGCACCCACAGGGCGTGGCGCGCCCGGCAAATCCGACGTACGGAACGACGCCACCACGCCTCAAATATGCCCTCAAACAAAATAGGCCGCCTAGGACCAAACAATACGTCCTAGGCGGCTTTTTTGGCGCACATCAGCGACCGTAAGAGATATCGGAGCACAACGCCCGTTGCCGCTCCACAGCAGTCGATCATCACATCGGTGATCATGCCGGCGCGTCCCGGCACAAAGAGCTGAATCGTCTCGTCGATCGAGGGAATCAGCAGCAGGAACACCGCCGTGGGAAGCAGCACGTCAAAGGTGCGCCGGCCCTCAAGATCAAAGGCGTGCGTTGCCAGGATGCCGAGCACCATATACTCGGTAAAATGCGCGCACTTGCGAACAACAAAGTTGGTCACCCATGCATATGGAAGTCCCACGCCGTGCAGGAAACCGCGGATAGCTTCCATGACCGTTAGGCTCAGCGAGCCCGACCCCGAGCCGGGAACCAGCGAATTGCCCCAGATCAAGAGCGCCATCAGACAGGTCACGACCGCCCATTTTCGATTGATCTTAACCATGCAGAAGTTATGCCTCCGCGCGGAGCGGCGCAAAGCTGGCGGTACCGCCCTCGATAACGCTCAGATAGGCACGGCCCGTACGCTTGGCGGTAGAGGACTGCAGGCGCTCGATCTCTTCCTCGAGGATCTGATTGACGCGCTCGTGACGACGGTTTTCCATAATGCCGGCGGCAATAGCCTCGGCCCGCTCGATGCTCTCGCGCGAGATACGGGCGGTATCCTCGGGGAGCACAGCGCTGTGACGGGCGACATAGGCGGGGGCAGCAGGCTGAGGGGCAGCGGCGGGAGCGGGGGCTGCAACAGGAGCGGGCTCGTCAATCTCATCCAGAATCGCGGTGGCGGCGGCCCACATGTCCTCGTGGCCCGAGTAATCGGCCATGGGGACATCAACCTCGAGCGAGGCGTCCGGAAGGTCGCCGGTGTCGATGCGATCTTGGGCTTCAATAGATGCGGTGATGTCTGCAGGCTCATCGAGGTCATCGAGATCGATGTCCGCGGCACCGGAGATGATAGGCATGCTGGCGAGGTTTGCGTTGTACGGCGCAGCCTCGGCCGCCTGCTGCTGGGCAGGAGCGCCCCACAGCGAGCTTTCGGCGGCACGGCGGGCGGCAACGGCCTCCTCGTCCGCAGTCATGGCTTCATCAACGTACGAATTGTCGGCAGAAGCGTTCGCATCCGCCGAGGTAGCACTGTAAGCGTTATTGGCTGCCGCGTTGGCAACGAGTGCCACGAAAGCCGCCGTGCTGCCCGCAGGGGCGGCCTGGGAGCCCGACACGGCGCGTGCCGCGGCGGCGATGTCGTCGCGATTGAAGGAGCCGGTCTGCCCGCCGTTGGTGAGCTCGTCGATGGCGACTTGATAGACGTCGCGCGAGTGTGCAGGGTCGCAGCTCACCGGCGAATCGTCGTCGAGCATACTGTCGATCATGGACCAAGCCTCGTCCTCGTCCATAGCATCTGCGGCTCGAGCGATGGTAGGGACACCATCATCGGCATGACGGCGCTGGAACGCACCGGTCAGGCCGGAAAGGAATGCCGAGGTAGACTGCTCCGCCTGAGCCTGAGAAGCAGAAGCCGCAGCGTAAGGAGTCGCATCCTGCTGCTGAGCTGGAATCGAGGCGGTCTTGAACTCGCTTTGATGCTGATTGAGATTGGCGGCACCGCCCATGGCATCGGGCTGGAACAGACGCTCTTCACGCTGCGCACGATACTCGGAGATACCCAGCGAGGCGGCATAGATACCCACGCCCGCCACCGCGCCCACGGCGAAGGGAACCGCACCCGCCACGACCGTCTCGTTCACCGACGAAAACGGCAGCGTCGCGGCATACATAACCACGGGAGCGGCAAGGCCGATCCCGCACGAAAGTCCGGCAAGGACTGCTCGTTGTGTTGCATCAGAAGAAGCCATGAGCTCTCCCCATCTTCCAGCACCCAAATCGCATCATTCAGTTGGCTGCGCGAGAGAAGATGAAGCGGGGCTATGCCCCAAAGCAACGGTATATGGTTCGTTTCATCTGCGTTTTCCGTCGCGAAGCTTAAAAGCTATTATGCGAAACCGCCCCGTCGATTGCAAGCGACGATGTCGGATTGAAACGGGAAACCTGCTGCTCGTCGGTCTTATGGTTAAAAATAAGCGCGGAGCGGCGATATGGAAAAGGGCCGAGGCTCAAAGCCCCGACCCTTTATCGCATTGATGGCTATCGCTGCGTGTGGATGACAACCTAGAACGTCTGCTCGTAGTCGCTGTGCTTTTTGGCCGAACGCACCAGGAACTCCTGGTTGGTGTTGGTGCCCTTAAGACCCTTGATAAACGATGCGGCTGCGCGCTCGGTGTTGTTCATGCCGGCAAGAATGCGACGCAGGCCAAAGACAAACGGGCGCATCTGCTCGTCGACCAGCAGATCCTCGTTGCGCGTACCGGAGGCAACGGGGTCAATGGCCGGGAAGATACGACGGTCGGCAAGATCGCGGTCGAGCTTAAGCTCCATGTTGCCGGTGCCCTTGAACTCCTCAAAGATGACTTCGTCCATCTTGGAACCGGTGTCGATGAGGGCAGAGGCCAGGATGGTGAGCGAGCCACCGTTCTCGATATTACGGGCTGCGCCCAGGAAGCGCTTGGGCGGATACAGGGCCGCCGAATCGACGCCGCCCGAAAGGATGCGGCCCGAGGCGGGCGCCGCCAAGTTGTAGGCGCGGGCAAGACGCGTGATGGAGTCGAGCACCACCACGACATCGCCGCCCAGCTCCACGATGCGCTTGGCGCGCTCGATGACGAGCTCGGCCACGCGGGTGTGGTTGTCGGCGGGCATATCGAAGGTCGAGGCCACGACCTCGCCCTTAATGGAGCGCTGCATATCGGTGACCTCTTCGGGGCGCTCGTCGACGAGCAGGCAGATGAGGTGCACCTCGGGGTTGTTAATCGAGATAGACTGGCAGATCTTCTTGAGGATCGTGGTCTTGCCGGCCTTGGGCGGGGACACGATCAGGCCACGCTGACCCTTGCCGATCGGCGACACGATGTCGATGGCGCGACCGGTAATGGAGTCCTTGCCGTGCTCCATGCGCAGCGGCTCGTTGGGATAGACCGGAGTGAGGTCACCAAACTTGGGGCGGTTGCGAATCTGCTCGGGGTCTAGACCGTTGACGGTCGTGATTTTGGCGAGGCCGGCGCGCTTGTCGCCGCCGCGCGAAGGACGCAGCGAGCCCTCGATGACGTCGCCCGTGCGCAGGCGCGCGGAGCGGATGAGGTAGGCGGGCACGAAGGCGTCGTCGTTGGACTTCATGTAGCCATGGGCGTGGATGATGCCGGAGCTGTCCGGGCGAATCTGCAGAATGCCCTTGATGTCGCGGAAGCCCTCTGCCTTCGCGGCGGTGACGTAGATCTCCTCGACGAGCTCGGCTTTCTTCTTGCCGGTCGTCTCGATCTCGAACTCCTTGGCCTTCTCGCGCAGTTCGGCGACCTTCATGGCAGCGAGCTCCTCACGCGAAAGCGTGGGCTCGGTGGGGGCGGCGTTACGCTCCTTGTTGCGCTGTTTGCGATCGCGCTGGCGATTGCGACGGTCGTTGTTGCGCTCGTTGCGTTCCTCGTTGCGCTTGTGCTGGCGACGGTTGGAACGAGTGCCGTCTTCGGCCTCGGCGGGCGCGGCAACATCGGTTGTGGCGGCGTCGGCATTGACCGCAGCGGCTTCATTGGCCTCGGCGCCAGAATCGACCTGCGCTTCGACATCAGCCTGATGCTCGGACGCCTTGGCCTTAGCGGACTTCTTACGACCGCGCTTGGGCTTCTCGGACGCAGGCTGTTCGACGTCTTGGGGCTCGGCGGCATCAGTCGATGCATCGGCGGTCGTCTCGTCGGAATCCTCGGACGTACCCTTCTTGGCAGCCTTAGCCTTGGACGTGCGCTTAACAGCAGTGCGACGGCTGCGACCGGGGCGGACGTCGGCGGGCTCGGCATCGGCGGGAGCGGCCTCGGAAGTCGCAGCATCCTGAACGGGTGCATCGGCAGCGGTTGCAGACTCGGCGGTCGCCGCAGCATCCCGAGCAGCTGCGGCTGCGGCTGCGGCCTTCTCTGCCTCGACGAAGGCCTTGGGCTTGCGACCGCGACGGTGCGGGCGCAAAGCCGGATCGACAACGGGAACTTCGCTGGCCTCGACAGGCGCAGCGGGCTCAGTTGGCGATGCGCCCTCCCCTGCCGCGGAACGGACCGAAGCCTCAGTGAGCTCGGGGGTTACCTGTTCAGCAACCTGCTCGGCCTTAGCAGCCGTGCGACGGCGTGTGCGCGGTGCCGGCTTCTCGGTCGGTTGGTCGGCGGCAGGGGTCTCGGGCACAGACGGGGCTGCAAGCTCGGTCAGAGCCGCGGCCTCGCGCTCGGCAGCACGACGGCGGGCGCGCACCACCTGAGCCTCGCTAATCTGCGCCAACGCACGTGCCTGCGCGACCTCATCGGAAATCGACGCCGAGGAGTCAGCTGCAACGGTGCGCTTGGCGCGCGTCGTGCGCGTGGTACGGCGCTTGGGCTTGGTGACCTCCTCGCCGTCAGCGGCAGGCTTGGCCGTGCGGCGCATGCGCTTGGGCTTTGCCGGAGCAGCCTCCTCACCAGTTGCAGGCACGGCCTTCTCAGCCGCTACAGGCGTAGGCGTCGAAGCAGCCTTAGGCGTCTCAGGAGCCGAGACTTGCGCGGGCGCCGCAACCTGGTCCGACGCAACCGGTGCAGCGGGAGCGGCCTGCGTCGTCGTTATTTCGTTTTCTTGCTGTTGATCAGACACAGTGTTTGCTCAACTTTCTTTTCAAGCCCTGTGATCACATGCTCCCTGCATAAACCTTCAGGGCGGCTAAACAGTCTAGCTCCGTCAAATACCGACGGACATCATTGATCTGTATCGAGATATTTGCGTCATATACGCAGCGTTAGTGTAACACAACCGCCGCCACCTGCAACTTAGTCATTGGGGACGTTCTTAAACGACTAGTCAAAAGGGACACTCTTTGGTTTAACACCCACAAATCTGACTGCCTCCGCCAAAACTATGGCGGTTTACTACGATGAATCGCTCAACCGCGACCACTCCGAAACTTGTTGAACTAAAACCGCAGGTAGATGCCTTGCACTTTTTAGCGAAAAGCCGGCGTGGTTGGAATACCTCAATTCATCGTAGTAAATCGACATAGTTTCGTATTTCCAGCAGTTCCAAATTCGTCAATACGTCGGCGTTTGCAAAAAAGCCCGACCTCCGTGGGAGATCGGGCTTTCAAGGCTTAGTTAAACCAAGTCTGTACGGTCAAATGACTCGCAGATTACATCTGCTCGGGAGCGGAAACGCCAACGAGGGTGAGAACCAGGGCGAGCGTCACGCGGACGGCGTCGCAAGCGGCCAGACGGGCACGCGAAAGCTCGGGGTCGACGGGACGGCCCTCGCTCGGCAGCACCTGGCAGGCAGCATAGAAGCTGTGGAAGTCGCCGGCGAGCTCCTCGGCAAAGTGCGTCAGACGGAACGGAGCGCGGTCGCGAGCGCAGCTGGCGATGAGGTCGGTGAGCTCGTTGAGCTTACGCGAAAGGGCGAGCTCGGTCGGGTCGGTCAGCAGCGAGTAATCGACGTTCTCACCGATGGCCTTGGCGGCAACGGCCTTCATGCCCATCTCGTCAGCCTGCTCGGGCGTAACGTCAGCGGCACGACGCAGGATGGAGCACACGCGGGCGTGAGCGTACTGCACGTAATAGACCGGGTTGGAGTTGTCGCGCTTCTTGACGGCCTCGATATCGAAGTCGACCATCTGGTTGGAGCTCTTGGAGATGAGCGTGTAACGAGCGGCGTCGGAGCCAACCTCGTCGACGAGCTCCTGCAGGGTCACCATGGTGCCCTTGCGCTTGGACATACGGACGGGCTTGCCGTTACGCAGCAGGTTGACGAGCTGGCCCAGCAGAACCTCGAACTTGCCGGGGTAACCCAAGGCATCGCAGACGCAGCGGACGCGCTCGATGTAGCCGTGGTGGTCGGCGCCCCAGATGTCGATGACGTGGTCGACGCGCTGGAACTTATCCCAGTGATAGGCGACGTCGGAGGCAAAGTAGGTGTACTCGCCGTCGGACTTGATCAGCACGCGGTCCTTGTCGTCGCCCAGATCGGTGGAACGGAACCACAGGGCGCCGTCCTTGGTATAGAGGTAGCCCATCTTGTCGAGCTTCTCAAAAGCGCGGTCGACGGCGGAGGTGCCGGCGGTCTCGCCCTCGGTGTCCTTCACATACAGCGAGCGCTCGGAGAACCAACGATCGAAGTCGCAATTGACGGCGTGGCAGAGGTCGCGCATGTTGTCGACCATCTTTACGTAGCCGCGCTCGCGGAAGCTCTCCATGCGCTCCTGAGGATCGGCGTCGACCCACTTATCGCCGTCGGTGCGCCAGAACTCAGCAGCCTCGTCGATGATGTAGTCGCCGCCGTAGGAGTCCTTGCCCAGGGTCTCGGCAAAGTTGTCCTGATACGGATGGGTCTCGGGATGCTCGTCGTTCTCATCGGCAACGAAGGCGTCACGGTCGGCGATCAGCAGCTTGTGAGCCTCGTCGATATCCACGCCCTGCTTGGCGATGATGTCGGCAAGCTGCATATAGCGCGTGCTGATGGAGTTGCCGAAGGTGTTCATCTGAGAGCCGTGGTCGTTGATGTAGAACTCACGCTGGATGTCGTAACCGGCGTGGTCCATGACGCGGCAGAGCGAGTCGCCCAGCGCGGCCCAGCGGCCGTGGCCGATGTGCATGGGGCCGACGGGGTTAGCGGAAACGAACTCGACCTGGGTCTTCAAGCCGCCACCGACGTTGGACTTAGCGAAGTCCATGCCCTTCTCGCGGGCCTCGCCAAAGATTGCGTTCTTGACGGCAACGGAGAGATAGAAGTTGATGAAGCCGGGGCCTGCGATCTCGACCTTCTCGATCGCGGGGTCCTCGGGCATATGGGCAACGATGGCCTCGGCGATCTTGCGCGGGGCGCAGTGGGCCAGCTTGGCGGACTTCAGGGCCATGGTAGAGGTCCACTCGCCATGAGAAGTGTCAGCCGGTCGCTCGATAGCGCAATCGTCAAGTTCAAATGCGGAAAGGTCGCCGGCCTCCTGGGCCGCAGCAAGCGCAGCGCGTACCAGCTCTTCAATCTTCTCGGGCATAGATCCTCCTTGTGTTAAAGCCCCCGAGCTCTTGGTCACTCGTAGGGCAAAAGCCAGAGTTTGTAGCACTCTATCACAAGCGACGGGCACTGTCGCAGGGTAAAGCTAATAGATATTGCATATGCACAAAAATGACTACAGCTTGTATGGAGTCACTCAAAGATGCCGGTCTGCCTGCAGATTATGCAGGCGTTGAAAATGCATAAAGGTGTGAATGAGCTGCGTCTGTTATCGAATACTCTTACCTATCAGAGTTGTGTGCTTTTCCTGCATAAAGTACGGGTTTGCGCACGTCAGCGTGTTATTCTAGACATACGTTAATTCGTATAAGTTGGAGGTAGCATGTTCTCAATCGGTCAACACGTCATTCATCCGGGCCAGGGAGTCTGCACCGTCGTCGGTTTTAGGGACGACACACCGCAGCCCATGCTGCTGCTCGAGACCAAGCAGGGACATGCGCAGACGATCCTCATGTACCCCGTGGCGCAGGCCGACCGTCTGCACGCCGCCATCTCTCAGCAAGATGCCGAGCACCTGCTGAGCCACTATGACGAGCTGGAGTGCGACACCTTTACCGAGCGCAACAGCTCGCTTGAGGAGACACACTTTAAGCAGCAGCTCAAGCTGGGCGCGCCCGAGACGGTCCGCGTGGCAAAGACCATGATGCACCGCATTCGCCAGGCCGAGGAAGCTGATAAAAAACCCAGCTCCTACTACATGCGCGTACTCAAGGAAGCCAAGCGCCGCTCCATCGAGGAGTTCGCTGTGGCCTTGGGCGTCACCGAGGAGGATGCCGAAGCCCGCCTAGCCCAAGCCGCCCTCAACTAACCCATCCACGCCAAAAACCACCACAAAGGAAACAGGCACCTTTGTGGTGGTTTTCTTGTTCTAGTAGTATTCATTCTTATCGATACCCACGAGCACAAGGAGTCTCTTATGGCAGAGCCGCTTACCGCCGGAATCACCCGCGACCGCGCGTTCGAACTGCTCAACGAGCACAACAAGGACCCGTTCCACATCACCCATGGCGAGACGGTCGAGGGCACTATGCGCTACTTTGCGCGCGAGTTCGACCCCGAGAACGAGGAGCTTTGGGGCATCGTCGGTCTGCTGCACGACCTGGATTGGGAGGAGCATGAGGACGACCCCATGAACCACACCATCTATGCTGCCGAGATTCTTGAGGGCGAAGGTGCGTCTCCCGAGCTCATTCGCGCCATCCAGACGCACACGTCCGATTTCAACGCCTCGCTGCCCAAGCCCGAGTCGCAGATGGAGAAGATCCTATTTGCGTGCGACGAACTTACCGGCCTGATCGGGGCCGCCGTCATCATGCGCCCGAGCAAGAGCGTTATGGACTTTACGACCAAGTCGCTCAAGAAGAAGTTCAAGGACAAACGCTTTGCCGCCGGCTGCTCGCGCGACGTGATTACGCAGGGCGCCGAGATGCTGGGCTGGGAGCTCCCCGAGCTCTTTGACCGCACCATCGCGGCCATGCAGTCCTTCGCCCCCGACCGAGATACCTTCCAGGCCTAACCGTCAACGCCACCTAAAACCACCACAAAGGGGACAGGCACCTTTGTGGTGGTTTTTGTTTGCGCGGGCGTTAGGGACGGACCTGGCCGGTGCCGCGGAGCTTGTATTTGTAGGTGGTGAGGGCCTCGGCGGCAAAGGGGCCACGGGCGTGGAGTTTTTGGGTCGAGATGCCGATCTCGGCACCCAGGCCAAACTCGCCGCCGTCAGTGAAGCGAGTGCTGGCGTTGGAGTACACGGCCGAGGCATCGACAGCATCGAGGAAGCGCTCGCAAGCATCCGTATCCTCGGCAACGATGGCCTCGGAGTGCATCGTGCCGTAGCGGTTGATGTGTGCGATGGCCTCGTCCTCGTTTGCCACGACCTTCACGCTCATCTCGAGCGCCAGGTACTCGCGACCCCAGTCCTCCTCAGTCGCGGCGACGTAGTCATCGCCCTCCACAAGCCCGGCATCGGCGCATGCGGCGCAGGTTGCCTCGTCGCCGTGAATGAGCACGCCGTGGTCATGCAGCACGGTCACAACCGCGGGCAAAAACGCATCGGCCACAGCACGGTCGGCCAGCAGCGACTCGGCGGCATTGCACACGCCTACGCGCTGGGTCTTGGCATTAACGATAATGTTGAGCGCCTTATCAAAGTCGGCGGATTCATGCACGTAGATGTGGCAGTTGCCCGTGCCCGTCTCGATCACCGGCACAAGCGACTCGCGCACGCAGCGCTGGATCAGGCCTGCACCTCCGCGCGGAATGAGTACGTCGACAATACCGCGGAGCTTCATGAGCTCGCCGGTGGCCTCGCGGTCGGTGGACTCGATCATCGACACGGCCTCGCGCGGGAAGCCCTTGGCCTCGAGCGCATCGGCCAGCAGCTCGGCGATCATGGCACACGAGTGATAGGCCAGCGAGCCGCCGCGTAGAATGCAGGCGTTGCCGGTACGGATGCAGATGCCTGCGGCGTCGGCCGTCACGTTGGGGCGCGCCTCGTAGACCATGGCGACCAGGCCCAACGGCACGCTCACGCGGGTCAGGTCCACACCGCTCGCAAGCACGCGGTGGTCGAGCACGCGGCCGACGGGATCGGGCAGCTCGGCGAGCTTCTCCAAACCGGCGGCCATGCTCTCGACGCGCTCAGGCGTCAGCAGCAGACGGTCGAGCAGACCGGCCGAAGTGCCCGCATCGCGCGCGGCGGACATATCGAGCTCGTTAGCGGCGACGATGGAGTCGACACCGTTTCGCAGTGCTGCGGCCATGGCGCGCACGGCCTCCTGACGCTGCTCATCGCTCGCCGTGGCAAGCGAGGCCGACGCTGCCTTGGCGGCAACGGCAAGATCGTGGACATACGTGGCTATATCGACCGACATGGGCGGCCCTTTCTCCTAGAAGTTTGCAACCATGGTAGCCGATTTGCGCATGGCCTCGCCCGCGGCGGTAGAATTGGTCAACCCGAAACACCGCAACGAACGGAAGACTCACATGGCCCTCATCACTTCGTACCACGTCCCCGGCCTTTATGTCGAGGACCACAGCATCGACGTCCCCCTTGACTGGCGCGGCCTGGAGCCGATGCTCCTGGCCGTCGGCAGCACCATGCGCCGCGGCGCTATGCCGGCACCAATCGCCGGCGCGCCCGAGAGCATCAAGCTCTTCTACCGCGTGGTTTGCGCGCCCGACCGCATCAACGACGATCTGCCGCTGCTCCTGTTTTTGCAGGGCGGCCCCGGCGGCGAGAGCCCGCGTCCGCTGTCGCCCACAAGCGATGGCTGGATCGAGGAGGCCGTCAAGCACTTCCGCGTCGTCCTGCCCGACCAGCGCGGTACCGGACGCAGCAGCTGTGTAGACGGGCGCACGATTGCCGCACTGGGCGAGCGCGCCGAGGCGGCAGGCTCCGATGCGGCCCGCTCGCAGGCGGACTTCCTCAAGCGCCACCTCGCCAGCTCCATCGTGCGCGATTTTGAGTGCCTGCGCCTGGTGGGCTTTGGCGGCAAGCCCTGGGTCACACTCGGCCAGAGCTACGGCGGCTTTTTAACGTTGAGCTATCTGTCGCTCTTCCCCGAGGGCGTGGCGGCAAGCTTTACCTGCGGCGGCATTCCGCACGTGCCAGCGAGCGCCAGCGAGGTTTACGCGCACACCTTCCCGCGCATGGCAGCCAAGACGCAGCAGTACTACGACCGCTACCCCGCCGATGTCGAGCGCGTGGCGGCACTGGCCGATGCGATCGAGGAGCAAAAGCCCGTGCTGCCCGACGGCTCGCCGATGACGGTGGAGCGCCTGCAGCTCATGGGCAGCGACTTTGGCATGAAGCCGAGCTTTGAGCGCATGCACTGGATTATCGACCATGCTTTTGTTGACGGCGACGGCACGCTGAGCTGCGGAACCTCGATATCCGACAGCTTTTTGATGCGCGCTTTCGAGCGCACCAACACGCGTACAAACCCGCTGTACTGGACGCTGCAGGAGTTCATCTACGCCGACGGCGACACCATGCCCATTCGCTGGGCCGCGGCAGAAGAGAAGGCACACCGTGCCGAGTTCGACACGCTCGCGCGCCCGCTCATGTTTACCGGCGAGGCCATGTTCCCGTGGATGTTCGAGCAGATGCCCGAGCTTAAGCCCTTCAAGCCCGCCATGGACCTGCTGATGGAAGACACCAGCTGGGACAAGATCTACGACCCGCAGCGCCTGGCCTGCAACGAGGTGCCGCTCCAGGCCGCGGTGTATTTCGACGACATGTACGTGGATTCGGGCCTGCAGCTCGATACGCTCAGCCGCGTGGGCAACTCGCATGCCTGGGTGACCAACGAGTTCGAGCACGACGGTCTGCACGGCAGCGTGGTGTTCAAGCGCCTCTTCGACGAAGCCCTCAACCGCGGAGACCTGCGTCAGATCTTCTAGTAAAGGAACGTCCCCGCCTGCCGGCACAATAGGAACGTCCCCAAGTGCCGGCACGAGAAAGACAGCGCTGCGGGAAACGATCCGCAGCGCTGTCTTTCTTTATGCGAAGACGATTAGGTTATCTCGGTGGATCGCCGGCTTCTCGGCTAGGTTAGCGAGCAGGCGGTTGCTGGCGATCTGGTCCTGGCGGCGGCCGGCTGCAAGCTCCAGCACATCCGAATCGGCCTCGGCGATACCGCGGGCGACAACCATGCCGCTCGGATCGCACACATCGAGCACATCGCCTTCGGCAAACTGGCCATCGACCTCGCGAATACCCACCGCAAGCAAGGAAGAGCCATGGCTGACCAGCGCCTTCGCGGCACCGTCATCAACCGTCACCGAGCCGTGGGCCTTGTCGCCCAGCGCGATCCACAGTTTGCGGGGTGCGATGTCCAGGCGCTCCGCCGGCGGATCGAACAGGGTTCCCACGCTCTCGCCGCGGGCGAGACGCACGAGGGCATCGGACTCCTCGCCCGAGCAAATAACGCTCTGAATGCCCGCCGTCATGAGAATACGGCTCGCGCGGATCTTGGTGATCATGCCGCCCGTGCCCACCGATGTGGAAGAATCGCCCGCCGAGGCGATAATCTTGGCATCGATCTTATGCACGACCGGGACAAACTCGGCCGTCGGGTCCTCGTGCGGATTGGCGGTGTAGAGGCCGTCGATGTCGGACAGCGTCACGCACAGGTCGGCGGAAACCAGACAGCTCACGAGCGCAGCCAGCGTGTCGTTGTCGCCAAACTTGATCTCATCGACGGTAACGGTATCGTTCTCGTTGACGACCGGCACCACGCCAAGCTCCACGAGGCGCAGCAGGGCGTCGCGCGCATGCAGGTAGGACGTGCGACGGGCCGTGTCGTGGCGCGTGAGCAGCACGAGCGAGGTGAGCAGTTCGCGCGCATGGAACTCCTCGTCGTAGGCCGACGAGATGATGCACTGACCAGCCGAGGCGCAGGCCTGCAGGCTCGGAAGGTCGCCGACCGGCTTGCGGTCGAAGCCCAACACGGGATAGCCACAGGCAATAGCGCCCGAGCTCACCACGACCAGACGCCAGCCGAGCTTGCGCAGCGCTGCGGCTTGATCGGCAAGTCCGCCGATAAAGGCGCGGTTGACCTTGCCATCGGCGCCCACCACCGTGGACGAACCGATCTTTACCACCATCGTTTTATAAGAAGTCGTCATACGTCAAACCAATCAACTGTTCAGCGAACGGCCGAGCTGGCGGCCAAGGGAGCGTGACTCGCCCCTACCGCCCAAGGAATCATTTTGCCCAGGGGAAAGCCGAGGCCGCGGCCATGTTCTTGCGCACGAGCTCGTCGCGCACCTGAGCCAGGCCCTGCTCCATGCCCACCACATAGGTCTGCGGGTACAGGAAGCGCTTGAAAGCTGCGTCCAGATGATCGAGCGCCCAAACACAGCGCTCGCGCGCGTCCTGGATGCTCTCACGCGGAGCCACTGCACTGCCATCGCGCACGATCGGCACCAGCAGCTCGCGATACTCAAGCTCCGACACGTCGGTCACCAGGGCGGCATCATTCACGGCCACGAGGGTATTGCCGCGCGCGGCGCCCTCCCCCACCAGATGGTCCTCGTCGTAGATCATGTCGCAGACCGGGCCGCCAAAGCCGTCGTAATAACGGCGCACGCGCTGCACGCCCGGGATCGTGCGCTTGTAGGGCTGCTCGGAGAGCTTGACCACCGGCGTCCACGGGTCGGCCTCGCTCGCACGGCGGGCGGAAAGCTTGTACACGCCGCCCAGCGCCGGCTGGTCGTAGCAGGTCGCGAGCTTGGTGCCCACGCCAAAGCTATCGATGGGCGCGCCCTGGTCGAGCAGCGACTGAATCGTGTACTCATCCAGATCGTTAGAAACCGAGATCCCCACATAGGGCAGGCCCTCGGCATCGAAACGGCCGCGAACATACTTGGAGAGCTTGGCGAGGTCACCCGAGTCAATGCGAATAGCCGACAGGCGCTCGCCCACCGCCTCCATCTCCTTGGCAACCGTAATGGCATGCTCGCAGCCCTCGCGCACATCGTAGGTGTCGATGAGCAGCGTGCAGTTCTTGGGGCTCGACTTGGCAAAGGCGCGGAAGGCCTCGAGCTCGGAATCGAAGCTCATCACCCAGCTGTGCGCATGCGTGCCAAAGACGGGAATACCGTAGCGGCGGCCGGCGAGCACATTGGACGTAGAGGAGCAGCCGGCGACGTAGCTCGCGCGCGCAACGGCCAGGCCGCCATCGGGACCCTGGGCTCGGCGCAGGCCAAACTCCGCCACGGGGCGACCGTCGGCGGCGAGCACCACGCGCGCCGTCTTGGTGGCGACAAGTGTCTGGAACCCGACGATGTTGAGCAGCGCCGTCTCAAGCAGCTGGCACTCGAGCGCAGGACCGGTGACGCGCACCATGGGCTCGCGTGGAAAGACGAGCTCGCCCTCGGGGACGGCGTCGATATTTACATGCGCACGAAAATCGCGCAGGTAGTCGAGGAATGCGGACTTGAACATCGCGCCGCCGGCCGGGGCCTGGAGCGAGGCGAGGTAGTCGATATCCTCGGGCGTAAAGCGCAGATTCTCGACTAGCTCGGGCAGCTCGGCGGTGCCGCACATGACGGCATAGGCGCTGCCAAAGGGATGGTCGCGGTAAAACGCGGTAAAACAACCCTGCTCATTGGCCTTGCCGCTCTCCCACAGGCCCTGGGCCATAGTGAGCTCGTACAGATCGGTGAGCATTGCAATGTCGGTGGGATGCGAGATGTCGGTCAAAGCCATGGGGCGACCTTTCGGATGTGTGGTACAGAATTTGAGGGTTAGACGAGAGCAGAGGATGCGGACATGACGCCCGATGCAAATCGGTTAGAGCAGGCCCATGCTGGTCAGGATCGTGTAGCCCATAAAGATGACAAATGCGATGAGGGCAAGGACAATGATGATTTTTTGAGCCGGCGCCATGCCAGGGATCTCGTTCTCGCCCGTAGGTTCCTTGGAGGTAACCATGCGCTGGGCAAAGGTCATCTCGTCACGGCTCGGCTTGGGCTCGACGGACTTGGGACGAGCGGCCTTTTTAGGCTGAGGTTTGGGCGCGGCAGGCGCAGGCTTCGCTGCAGCGGGCTTGGGTGCGGGCGCGGCCTTGCGCTCGGATGCGGCGTTCGAGGCGACCTCCTCGGCCTTCGCACGCTCGGCACGCAGGGCAGCCAGCTCCTCGCGCTCGCGACGGGCCTCTTCCCGAGCCTCGCGGCGGGCCTTCTCAGCGCGGAGCTCTTCCAACTCAGCGCGCTCCTCGTCGGACAATGGTTGGGACTCAAGCTCGGCCATGGTAAAGCCCTTTCTTTTAAAAAAAGCCGCCGACACAATGTCAGCGGCTTATCAAATCCAAGGGTGGAGACGAAGGGAGTCGAACCCTCGGCCTCTGCCATGCGACGGCAGCGCTCTCCCAACTGAGCTACGTCCCCAGGACAAGTTGATATTTTACCTACGGCTCGCCAACTGTCAACGCCCAATAACCAGTCTTTTTGGAGCGCGGCTATTTTGACAACTTTTCGAACAGGCGATCCTCTCGATGATTTTTTAATCCCCGTCCCAGAAAAATCATCGACGAACGCACTACTTTGCGCTGGCAAGAACACCGGTGGTGTCGAAGGCCGGGGTGAAGCTCTCGTCTACCGCGCCGCCCTCTTGCCAAAACATCGTCGTAAAGCCCAGGTCATCGGCATGGTCGAGCACCTGCTCGTACTCCTCGCGCGTCACGGCGCGCGCCAGGTCGCCGCCCTGTTCGCGCATGAGGGCATTGGGCGTGTACTGGTTCATGACCGAGATCGGCACGTCGCCCACCGTCTGCCACACCAGGTCTAACACGCGGCACGAGTCATCCGCATGCCCCGGCAGCACCAGGTGGCGCACGATGATGCCGCGCTTCATGAGCCCGTCGTCATCCACCAGCTCTCCCCCACGGCGATCGATCTCGCGCGCCATCTGGGCCAGGCCCGACACGGCCACACACGGATAGTCCTTAATATGAGAAAGCGACTGCGCAAGCTCGGCATCGGCATATTTAAAGTCGGTAAGCCACACATCGACCAGGTCGCCGAGCGCCGCCACGGCACTCGCGCGCTCATAACCGCTCGTGTTGTAGACGATTGGGATGACCAGCCCGCGCGCCCGTGCCGCGGCAATCGCAGCCGGCAGCAGATGCGCGTAGTGTGTCGCCGTCACCAAATTGATGTTGTTGGCACCCTGGTCTTGCAGTTCCAGCATAATCTCGACCAGGCGCTCAGGCGAAATCTCAAGGCCAAAATTGCCGGTCGAGATCTCGTGGTTCTGGCAGTAGATACATTTGAGCGAGCAGCCGCTAAAGAAGATCGTGCCCGAACCGGCCTCGCCCGAGATAGGCGGCTCCTCCCACATATGAAGCGCGGCGCGGGCCACCTTGAGCGTGTCGTTAGCACCGCAGACGCCGTGCGCGCCCTCATCGCGCGCCGCACCGCAACGGCGCGGACACAAATGGCAGGCGGGCGAAAAAAGTTCGGTCAACGACGTCGGCATAAAACCATGCTCCAAAACAACGATTCAGCAGCTCAAACGTAAAGGAATCAACTCCACAGACGGCTCGAGCCCAAGGCGCCGTAATCGTCCGACACGATTTTTGTAATGTCAAGACTGGAATCGATAAAGTGCCGCTTTATGATGTAGGTATTCCGCCCCCCGCGGAGCAACTGGGTGAACCGTCGCGTTTATTTAGGGAGCCCACACAGTCGTACCTAGTACAGGTATCCTTCGTTGTTAAGGACGCTGGAACAGTCGATGAGGGCACCCACCTGTTTTAGGTGGGTTCATTTTCGTAACGTGGGGGGTGGTTTTCTTTTGCCGAAAATTGCCATTACAGTCCATATGGATCCACGCCGGCATCCCGACAAGCCATCGACAACATCCCAATATCTGGTAAGCGCGTGATTATCGCTGCGTGCAATTCCCTGCACCCCCCTTGGTCGAGTATCATGGTTCGGCTATGCCCTTTGCGCATGGCGTTCTTCTGACCTTTTCCTTCGACGCTTGGCGGTTTTTAGATTCATGGCTTCATCCCCGAGCTACATACCGTACCTATGCGTGGCAGCGGCGGCCTTTATCACGACCTTCCTCACGGTACCCCTGGTCAAGCGCCTGGCAATCAAGCTCGACGCCGTCGACTATCCTTCTAAGCGCCGCATCAACACCAAGCCCATCCCGCGTTTGGGCGGAACGGCTGTGTTTTTGGGCCTGGTCGTCGCCTGCACTGTGCAAATCCTAGGCACCTGGTACCTGGGTTGGCCGCCCGTTTTGGTGCCCCACCCCCGTCTGCACATCAGCTACCCCATACTTGCGCTTTCTTTTACCGTTATCTTTGCGACCGGCGCTATCGACGACGTCTTCCAGCTCACGCCCAAGCAAAAGCTGGCCGGACAGGTCCTCGCCGCGCTTATCGCCTGCATGGGCGGCCTGCGGATCGGCGTCATCGTCAACCCGTTTGCTCCCGGCGAGATCATGCTCGGATGGCTCGCCTACCCCATTACCGTGATCTATCTGGTGGCATTCACCAACATCATTAACCTCATCGACGGCCTCGACGGCTTGGCCACGGGCATCTGCGGCATCGCATCGTTCACCATGTTTTCGATGGCTGTTCTCTCGGGCCGCATCGACGCCGCCGCGCTCTCCATTGCGCTCTTTGGCGCCTGTCTGGCCTTTTTGCGCTACAACTTCAACCCCGCAAGCATCTTCTTGGGCGACTCGGGGTCGTTGCTTCTGGGCTTTGCGCTGGGCTCCATCTCGCTGCTCAACGTGAGCCGCACCGCCGCACTCACCTCGCTTATCATCCCGCTCATCGTTGCCGGCGTGCCCATCATCGACACGTTTAGCGCCATTGTGCGCCGTAAGCGCGCCCACATTAGCATCGGGCAGGCCGACAAGGGCCACATCCACCACCGCCTGATCCAAGAAGGCTACAACCAAAAACAGGCCGTGCTGCTCATCTATGCCTGGTGCATCATGCTTTCGGCCGGCGCCGCCGCGATTAACCAGGTCGAGGTGCCCATGCGCGTGCTCATCTTTACCGTGCTCGCCATTGGCTCGGCGGCCTTCGCCAAGCATCTACATCTATTTGAGCCCGTGCTGCTCCACCATTACAACAAGCGCACGCACGAAGATGAGCTGGTCACCCCCGACGACCCCGCTTTTAAGCAGGAGGAGCAGGCAGCCGAGGAGCGCAAAGAAGAGCGCCACCACAAGCTCTAGGGCAAGCTGCCGAGGCTGTCTCTTATACACATCTCCGAGCCCACGAGACTAGCGCTCATCTCGT
>UQIK01000030.1 GCA_900541125.1 uncultured Collinsella sp. | reverse complement strand
CCGCCGTTGCCGACGGCGGCCTGCCAGCCGACGTTCGAGACGTGGGCCTCGACGGACAGGGCGTCAGCGCCGAGGGGCTCGCCGGTCGAGGCGTCGGACAGGACGAGGCGCAGCGCCTCGAGGGGGAGCCCCCTACCGGTCGTGCCGGCGGTCTCGCCGCCGGCGACGGCGCCCATCCAGCCGATATTGGAGACGTGGGCGGAATAAGACAGCGAGACGGCAGTGGCCCCATCGGACTGCGCGGCCTCCGCCTGGCCCCCGTCGGCCTGGGCGGTTTCGGCCTGGGCGGCCTCGTCCTGGGCGCCGGACTCCCCGCCGGCGGGCTGCGCCTCGCCGGGGAGCGGCTGCGCGTCGCCCGAGGCGGCGGGGGCGGCGTAGGCCGCGGGCCCGCACAGGGCCAGGGCGGCCGCGACCGCGAGGACGGCGGCGGCACCGGAAACTCGTTTCATGGAGCGTCTCATGGAAAATCCCCCTAATCTAGCAACGGTTTAGAGTCTACTAGATTGGGGGGGACGGGGGCCAAGCCGGATGGACTATTTGCCATTTGGCCAATGAGTGTTTACCGACGGCTGAAAGCAGCGTGGCTCAAAAATCAGTGCCCACCCAAAACTCTTTTAAACGAAGGACTCTCACTGTCAATCAAACTGTTCCCTATTGCATAAACAAGATCACTTGCCTCGTCTTTTGAGAAGCAGTCAGTATCTTCCATTTGCTTCAGCTGTTCATAAATACTGTCAAGGAATTCCTTCTTCGATAGGCTCTTATCGAATAACAGGCCTTTGTTCCCTTTTCGCATTGCGCTAATTCCAGCGTTTCTAATGAAGTAAAAGCAATTACGAATATCGCTTTCATAAAGAAACACGTCGATAAAATCAGTCTCCAGCATGTCTTGCAACGGACCCGGATCACGAACGTAAAGAAACGATACCGCCTCTCCAGCAAGGAACCCATCAAAGGAATCGCAATAATCGCCGCGAAATAAGCCCGGCCGCATAGTCAAGCGATGTATGCACGGCTTTAATTTATTAATAAGTTCCCGATGGAATTCAACAGATAGGACATCCATAGACGGCCTCTCAATCCTTCACCTATCTAACGTTTCTAATAACTTCAACAAGCGGTGCCGCTAAACAAATAACTAAATAAGATCGCAGAAGCCATTGCCAAGAACACGCTTGCCAATGAACCCAGCAAATAAACCTCAGCGAAATCCTTGTCACTTTCCAGCTGCTTAAAGCGCGCGATACTTTTTGCAGTAAAAATAAATGCAATAGCCGAATATTGGTTCAGCAGGGAAAGCGCCGCGACAATCAGTCTTTCAAATATTCCAATCCACTTGCCTGAATGTGCGGTTGTCGTATCCGCCGACTGCTCAACACCCGGGTTTCGAAGAGATTGGAGCACCTTTGCAATAACAATGCTACAAGGGCGTCCACAAAAGCACAGTGTCGAAATCCAAGAGAGCTCCGCTCCACGAGCGCCCAAGAGATTCGAAGCAATTGGCCGCATGGCCCACAAATAGCAACATAGAACGCTCAATATGAGCAGAATTATAATGTGCAGCACTTGATCGGCCAGAAAACTACCGACCGGCGAAAGGTCAAGTCCTGCAAACGCTCTTCTCAGGCTGCCATCGATAATCCAATGTGAAAGGGCAAATACTGTAAAGGACGCAGCAATGGCGGTTGCACTCGCCTCAAACAGAAGAGCTACTGTTGCTGCGGCGCCGGCCGCGTAAACTAAGCAGTGCATGGCAAGGGCAATTCTGCTGTATTCCTTCTCGCCTGCCATCTTATTCGACTGAAAATAAAAGTCGAACAGCATATGAAACAGAAGGAAACACCCGAATACTCTCATGCCATCTCCAGCTCATTAAGGAAATGAACGGCGAAAGCAGCCAGCTCTCTTTCTCTTACAACATTCGCGAGTCTAAGGCTTTTCTCAAGCCCCTGCCTCGTCTTCCCCATCGCAACGCCCATTTGCCCCGCAAGCCCTACATGACTAGCCCTGATGCTATCTACGTTGAGGTTGAGCGAGCTGCCCAACGCCACTGGCGCGCAATCGATCGGATTGCTTTTAGCGCCATACTTTTTGCCTATACGTGTTTCGAAGAGCTCAGTATACCTTTTGCTCAAAGTCGCGTCTGTGCCCTCGTGCAGCATTAGCGGCCGCAGCAACTCAACAACCTCGCAGTAATTACGCTGCGACTCGTTTCTGCGATCGATTATTTCCAGACAGCCCGCCGCGCACAGCTCTTTCTCACGCGAAACACCCGAAGCATCAATGATCTTCAAATTACTGTACTTATCTTTTTCGGACGCAGCAATTGCTCTGCGTGCACGATGGTATGCCGACCCGTCTTGCTCCGTCGACAATGCAGACTGCATCCGAGTTTTCCATTCTCCAACTCCGATACCACCCCTAAGATCAACCGTCTGGACGAGTATCTTGATAAATCTATATGCCAAGAAAGCGCCAGCCGTACTACGAAATAGGCCCTGCAATTCATCGCCCGCACTAAACATAAGCGGCATTTCGAGCTCAGTTTTAAACAGCTCGTTTGTGCAGTCCATAGCGTTCGCAAGATCTTCCTGCGCGCTTTGCCTCCTACTGTCCGAAAGACATCTCGAATGTCTCATATCAACCATGAGGGCCGAATAGCTATTGTTCATCAGGCTTCCTTTCCTCATGGCGATTATAGCAACTATTTTAGTTGCTTTCGCTCATTTGCAACGGTTTTAGTTTCTTTATGGCGGATGCAACTGAAATCGTTGCATTGTAATAGGCTATAATTCTTCCAAATCGCCTAGAGAAAGTGTTTGAATGCTGACCGTAATCGTGCCTACTTACAATGCCGAGCCGTATCTTTCTCAGGCTACAGGCAGTCTATTAAACGAAAACAAAATCGAGCTGGAGATCCTCGCCATCAACGACGGATCCACCGATAACTCGCTCGCCGTTATGCAAGAATTCGCTGCGCGCGACTCACGCGTTCGAGTGATCGATAAGGCAAACCAGGGTTACGGCGCAACCTGCAATCTGGGCATTCGCGAGGCAAAGGGCGACTGGATTGCCATCCTCGAGCCCGATGACTGGATCGAGCCCGGAATGTACTCCGACATGCTTGCCTTTGCCATGCGCGAATTTGGCGATCCGAACAAGCTCGATATTATTGAGACCCCGTATTGGATCATTCGCAACCCCGATACCCCCCAAGAGGTCAAACTACATTGCGCATATCGCGGTCGCATTAAACCGCCTCGGCAACCGTTTACCATTCACGACGCTCCACACCTGCTGGCCCATCATCCGTCCATTTGGTCGGCAATCTATCGTCGCGACTTCCTGTTGCAAAACAATATCTGGTTTAAGGAAATCCCCGGTGCGGGCTGGGCCGATAATCCATTCCTTGTCGAAACGCTATGCCAGGCAAAGGCGATCGCTTACTGGCCCAAGCCGTATTACTGCTACCGCGAGGAAACGCCCGAAAAGGCGGCTGCTCTGGCCAAGCGTGACCCCTTGATGCCGTTTAATCGCTGGAATGACATGGTCGATATTCTTGAGAGGCTCAACATCACCGACCCCGCCGTTTGGACACCGCAAATCACACGTGGCTTCACCTATATGGGCATCATGATTGAGCACACCGGAATTGAAGGCCACCCCGAAATCAAGCGGGCGATCCACCAGATGTTCGAACGCATGCCGCAAGAGCTGGTATTTGCCAATCCTCGCGTTACTCCCGCGGCCAAAAAGCTCTATTCCGAGTATATGGGCATCGCCGACCCTAAAATCAGCTACTGCGCATACGCCAAGGACCTCGTGGGCGAGGGCTTGTATAACGTATGGAACAAGGGGCCCAAGCAAACTCTAAAAATGATCACATCGCACTTTGGCTCATACAACGCACGCGCTGGAAAATAGTCGGATGGGTAGCAAAGCAAGCAGAAATACCTCCATCGAAGCGCTGCGCTTATTCGCGGTCGCTGGGATTGCCATATTCCACACGTTTCAGTGGACCTTCCAAGCCGCCTGTATCGGCGTGCCGGAATACGCATCGCTTGCGGCTTTCCCCTATTCGGGACTGCTGGGGTTCATCAACCAACTCGGCTGCTGGGCCAACGAGGTCTTCTTTATGATCTCGGGGTACTTCCTTATTCCCTCGGCGGTACACGCCCTCCAAAACGGGTCATCCGCGCAGCACCTCACGCTCAAATCGCTTGAGCGCCTCAAGAAGATCGTCTTGCCAACGCTCTTTTATTGCGCTGCCTGTCTGCTTGTCTCGATGTACGTCTATCCCCTACCCGGAATCTCGCTGCACGAGATTGGCTGGCTTACGCTGGGCATCGAGTTTATCTGGGTCTACGCCGCCTCCGTATTGCTCGTACCGATGATTGCGCTGGCAAGGCAGCGAATCGGCAGCAAAAGGGCCCCGTTTGTCGTAGCACTTCTAGTGTTCGCAACATTTGGAATCAACTGCTACATCGCGGCAACGGCAAACGAAGTTGCCGGTGTCGTTTTATGGCGCAAGCTCATGAGCGCTGTTACCTACCTGGTCGCGTTTATTGCGGCTGGAGAAATGCGCTTTGTCCTCGAACACCACGGCAACGCATCCGGCGCTCAAAAATCCAAGATCGCACTCATCGGACTCGTTACCGCCACCATCGCGCTCGAGCTTCTGCTATCGGCAAATAGCCAGTACGACGCGCTCTGGAAGCTCTCCTACAAGTCCACTTCCGTCATATCCTTTATCTTGGCCGCCGCATCCGTTGCCGCCGCAGCACTCCATCAGCCGCGCCACAAAGTCACAGCTGCAGACGAGACAATCATATCTCTCGCCGCAGGAACGCTCGCTTTCTACGCCGTGCAGTCGTTTACCTGCAACGTCTGGCGACCCATCTTCGACAATGCAATCTACACCATGGCAGCAGGCATCCAAAAGGGAACGCCCCGTCCAGCCGGCGCCATTTTGCTCGGAATCCTTATGAGCCTTTGTCTCGCGCTTTCCCTGCTCCTCGTGGATATCGTACGCAGGGCCGTAGTCGAGGCCATCAAGGCCCACATGAACAGCTAGACGTCCTTCTGACTCTGCAGACCACGAAGCGCGCTAACACCCGAAGCAAATAAAATTGAAAAAACAATCGCCCAGTTCTTGCAGCCAAATACCGGAATATGAACGATCGCATGGTCATGCATAACAACGAAATAACCCAGAACAACAACCAAAGGCAGCGCCATGAGCAGCGACTGAATCAACACCTTGCACCGACGACCGTCTTGTGCGCCGCCCCGTATCGAGCAAACGAGCACGGCAATCCAGATCACCAATACGACGGCAAACGAAACAAGACAAACGGCGTTCGAAATCATCGCATAACCAGCTGTTGAGCAAATGGCGAACAGCTGCGGGCTCATGTAATAAAACGCCTTCAAAATCTGAGGCCAGTCAGCCTGGGGCAACAGTGACGAATTCCCATGCGCAGACCATAGGCCCATCTCGCCCAGAACGTTCGAAAAGACCTCGTCCCAGCCCAGCACAAACGCCGCGACAACCCATTTCATCGCCCAGGTAAACACAAACGAAAGCCCAAACCCAAAGAGTGCCTGCAGCATCGTGACGACGCAACGCTTGGGGCGCTCACCCTTGGGGAGCGCAATAAAGGCGAAAAAGCAATGCAGGGCGACAACTGCGGCAGGAATCGTTAAAAAGTCAAAAAACGAAAACACGGCGCCCGTCGCTATCGACCAAAGGACAAGGCGACTTGTGAAAACCCGTGCGTTCGGGACCGAGCCCAAACGAAGGCTCATGCAAGACATCATGATGAGCGCCACAAAGAACGAGATGCACAACAGCAGATCACCGATAAAATTGAAAAACAGATTGGTCGAGAACAGCAGGATTGTAAGGAACCCCAACGTCAATGGCTTTGAAAATCGCTTCCGTAAGGCAACGTAAGCGCAAGCGGAGCCGGCAATCGCCAAAGCGGCCGCAGGCACCACGACAACGTCGATACCACCAATAAACAGGCAGACATTCGTAAGTAGCTGCCATCCGTGCCAATACCGGTAGTACTGCTGATGCGTAATCCCGCCGGCTTTCGTAACGTCATCAATCTCGGCAACGGTCATCGTCTTAAACGGAGAACCTTGGTCCTTTTGCTGTGTGACTTCAATGATAAAGCGATTGTTATCAAAGCAAACAGGACCAGCTGCAACACGGTGGTCGTAGACATACATGTCAGACAACAGAGCCGTGGACTCCGAACCCTGCGCATGCGACTCGATAACGGACCGCGGAAGACAATTTGCCACCGTATTGCTCAAGACAAATGCGACCTGAAGAACCAAAAACAGCAACATGGCCTTGATGGGGAGGCTATCGGCAAAGGAGGTTAAACGAGTTTTATTCACGGGTCATCCAAACAGAAAGATTGCGTCCACAGGAATCGGCACCTATGTAATACCACAATGCGCGCATGCAATCTCGCTACGCCCACACGTCAACCAGGCTTGTAGCAAACGTTCTTGGTGATTAGCGGAACATTACCCGCGGGCGCCCGCCTACGCTTACAATAGTCGTGTCCCATGGGACACGTTGTTAATTCCGCAGGGCCGATACGCTGCCCACGCGAAAGGATATTCTCGTTCATGACTTCAACCCTTCCCGCTCCCATCGATAAGCTCGCCATCGTCGTCGTTACGTACAAGCGTCAGGAACTCCTGGCCAACTTGTTCGACTCCATGACCGAGCTCACGGCAACGCCCTGGCGCATCGTGATTGTCGATAACGAGAATTCGCGCGAGACCGAGGCCATGTGCGCCGCATTCAACGAGCGCCTGGCCAACCTGTGGGGCATCGACACCGAGCAGCCTGACGCGCAGGGCGGCACCGACCGTGTCATCTACGCCCCGCAGCTCGAAAACGGCGGCGGTGCGGGCGGCTTCTCCGCCGGCACTAAATGCGCCTACGACCTGGGCGCCCAGTGGTTCTGGGTGATGGACGACGACGTGCTCGTCATCCCCGAAGGCATCGAGCGTCTTGCCAAGTGGACCGACCGCTACGATGTCATCCAGGGTTCGCGCCTAGACTTTGACGGCGGCGCCTTCTTTTGGCAATACCAACTCATCCTTTCGCTCGGCATTCCCAACCCAGTCGCCAAGTGGGATCTGGGTCCCGAGGGCTACCGCACCATGAACCAGCTGTGCTTTGAGGGCGGCATGTTCTCGCGCCGCGTGGTCGACAAGATCGGCCTGCCCGACGCGCGCTTCTTTATCTACGGCGACGATGCCTGCTATGGCTACGTGGCCAGCCAGCACTTCTCCGCCGCCGTTGTTGCCGACGTGGTTCTCAAGCGCGCCCGCGCCGTCTCTAACTGGGATATCGCCGGCAAGCGCCAGCTCAACTCTACGAGCGACACCAACCGTTACTACATCATGCGCAACCGAGGCTTCCTCGCTCGCTATATGCAGATCTACGGTGACTACCACCCCATGTTGTTCCGCCTGGGCAATGCCGCGACCTTCTGCAAGGAATTCATTCGCCTGGCTGCCGTTGACAAGTGCTTTAAGACCGGTATTCCGGCGCTGCGACGCGGCATGAAGGACGCCCGCAAGATCGTTAAGGATCCCAACTGGAAGCCCATGCCGCCCATGAAGGACACCGAGTAACGGAAGCCGGAAACACCTCGGCGCTCAAAGCCGCTGGCACACCGTAGCCACATGCTGCCCATCAAAACCGAACCCCCAGCGCATGCGACCCACGCCGGGGCGCGGTACACGGATTTCGTCGATGCCATCGCGCTCTATGTCGAGTAGCGACTGCACGGCCAGCAATTCCAACCCCAGCGCATCCACATCGGGGTCATACATCATATTGATCGTTATAAGCGGGCGCTCGTCCAGCATGCCGATCGTGTCAGCTACGTCGAACACAGCGCCCGTAGGAAAAACCTGGATGTCCCAGCGACCCGCGCCACACTTTCGCCTCGAAGCAGGATTGGCATAGCCCGGCAAGCCAAAGCAGAGCCCCTGCAAGAGCAGATGATATGGCAGCGGCTTATCTGGGTCGGTCTCACCGATTCCCGCATCCCCCAGGATGCGGCTTAGCGCCCGCCTCACGGTATCCTCGTTCCCACGGCACAGCCCGTCGCGAAACGCATCGACGTCTCGAATGTCTTCGGCAGCGCACTCAAACCACTCAACAATCACTAGACGCAAGACCTGGCGAAGCTCTTTATTAGGCAATCGCAAAACACGGAGGCGATCGCCATGCTCTGGCTCCTCAGTCATATCCGTCGTCAGGAAACCGGACAGATATAGCGCTGTCCACATGCCATCGTCAGGCGAGACATCTGGCTCTGCAGTGCCCAAACAAAGCGGGACCTCAGCGCACCCATGGGCCTCGAGCAAATCGAACAAGACCGAAAGGCGGTCGAGATTCCACCCGGCAACTACCCTACTCAGGCAATCGGCATATCCATACAGATCGGCACGCACGGGCGCCGTGCAGCCTCGGTCCAGAAAACCGATCACACGCGCTGGATTCGAGCAATAATCCCTACCAAACCGATATCCCTCGAGCCATTCACGCGCATCATCAAGGTATTCCTCGCGCCCAGCATGATTCAACAGAGCCTGGACCTCGGCATCCGAAAAGCCGAACCAACGGTCACACCACGTCGAAAGCGGCGTCGTCAGATAATACGAGCAGCCGTGCAAAGAAAGCGCCGCTTCGGCAGGGCCGGGACACTCCCCCATCAGACATGCAAAGCGTAGCGAATGGCCCGCGGCAGCAATGGCGTCAAACAGCACACGGTCAAGTAGCCCTGCCGGATCGGCGCCGGAAGCGCCCCTTGCGCTCGCACGGCCCAACCACGCCGCGTCGTACCCATCAACGAGCAATACAACTTGCTCATCGCAGGCAATCTCCAGCAACTCAATGAGCACGCCAAGCACCGAGGCGACCTCGTCCTCGCTCGCCGCGCCACGCGCAACACGTTCGATGTGACGCACCTTATCTCGAGCTAAATCCGGGGCCTCCAAGAGCGCCAACAAGCGAGCGCACTCGCCCGAAAGGGCATCGCGCACGACGCCGGCAACAGCGGTGCCACGCCTCGCAGCGCCAGAAAAGTCCAGCGATATCACCGGATAGCAAGCGTACTCATCCCGATAACGTCCGCCGTCCGCATCCCAAATCTGAGCATCGGCAAACGAGCTCCGACCGGCGCGACCGACCGCAGGACGCTCCAGAAAAGCCCTGAGCATCGACAAGTTCATGCTCTTGCCAAAACCCTCGGGTCGACAGCACACCACAACGGACGCGTCGCAGTCCAACATATCGGCAATAAACATGGTCTTGTCAACCAGCATGCAGCAACCAAGGGCCTCCGCATAGTCGTGCATGCCAATGGGCAAAGCCGCATCGTCGGCACAGCCGATCAAACGCACGCCAAAGCCGGCATCACAACCATTATTCGCCTGTTCAGGCACCAAAACGTTCCCCCCTAAATCGCAGCACGATGCCAATTGTAATGACCGCCTCGCGCGTATCGACGACGCCGCGCGAACATATCGGGCAACGGTAGCAACAAGAGGTGTGAGGGGGCATAACTAATCGTTGCACAACAAAACGGGCCCGATGCATTCGCACCGGACCCTGTCCCAACTCTTTAGTTATCTGGCAACCGAGAGGCTACTCCTCCGAGCCGTCCTCCCCAGAAGCTTTCTTCTGCTGATCGAGCTTATGCTTACCACTTACGATAGACGTAGCGCCCAGTGTGGCCAAGCTTGCACTGGCAAGGCTCGCCATAACGATAAGGTCGCCCGTCTTGGGCATGTTACCGCCAGATGACTTGGTCGTTGTAGTCGTCGTGGTTGTAGTGGTCACCGTCTTGGAGTCATTTTGCTCTTGGTTCTGGTTGTCGGTGTTGCCCTTGCCGCCGTCCTCGCCCTGCTGCTTTCCGTCCTCGGTCTTGCCCTTGTTCTCGTCCTTCTCCCCAGAGCTAGAACCCTTATCGGATTCGGTCTTCTCAGAAGCCTTGTCCTTGGAGTCGCCCTTTGCGGCCTCGGTCTTTTCCGTGGAAGCCTGATCAGAGTTGTCCTTGTTCTGGGCCGAGCCGTTATTGACGCCAGCCATCAGCGAAGAACCCAGCGTAGAACCAAGCTGCTCGGAGAAAGAAGGCTTCTTGTCCGGCGAAGCAACGGGAGCGTCCGGCGCCTTATTCGAGTCGTCCTTGGAAGCATCGGAATCAGGGGTTGCGTCAGAGCCAGAGCCGTTGTTAGAGCCGGTGTCAACGGACGAATCGCTCGAGCCGGTGGATGAGTTAGAGGTGTCAGCGTCGGTCGAACCAGAAGCGTCGCTGTCCGTATTGCCGGCAGAGCTTGAAGACGAATCGCCCGCAGCAGAGCCGTTCGAATTGGAGCCGTTCGAGGTAGAGCCGTCGTTGGTAGTGCCACCAGCAGAGCCATTACCGTCAGCATCGGTCGAGGGCGCATCCATCCTGTCATCGTTGGCATCGTCACTCGAGTCGTCATTCGAATCAGGTGTCGGAGAGGGCACCGGTGTGGGCTCGGGCTGCACGGGTGTCGCGGCGGCAGCCTCGTCCTCAGCGATATAAACCAAGCAGTCCTTTAGCTCGTTGCGGTAGCGGTTCTTCCAGCCCTCATGATACTGGGGCTGACTCGAAAACTTAGTGGCGACATTGTTGACTACGCTATTGGAAAGCGCCGTCACAAACTCGCGATCGGACATATCGTTGGAAAGATTCGCCCAGCGGAAAAAGTCCCTGCAGCCACCAGTGCCGCACATGTTGGTAATGCTCCACACCATGCCCTTGACGCAGTCAGCGCGGCCCGAAATATCAATACCCAGGCCGCTCTTGAGCCACGCCTCGGTCACCGCATAGTACGAGTTGTACGCATAAGCATCTTGAAGTGCTGAGAACTCAACAGGATCGGTGTTGTAAGCACCCTGGAAGGCCTCCTGCGCAATACGGCCCAACTCGGTGAGCTGGCCGTTCTCGTACATGGCATTGCTCGTGTTGGAAATCTCGCTGCCGCGATCAATCGCATCCTTGAGCATGCTGTACTTGGCAGAATCGTAGTTGTAAACCTGCTTCATAAACGGAATGAGCGACCAGCGGCGATCAAACTGATAGTAACCCAGTGCGTTATAGCCGTCACCATACGAAAATCCCTGGTTGTAGTTACCATGGCTCTCGTACTTGGTAAAGTACTTCATCTCGGGAGTCACGTTGACAAACGAAACGCCCTGGACCGACCTCAGCACGCCCGAGAAGGACTGCTGGGTGTAGAGACCCTTATCGATATCGGTGGCATCCGAGGCAATGCCCGGCGTGGGCTCCTCGGCAGCGGCGGGTGCCGGCGCGGAAACGGCGCCAAACGAAAGCGCCAGCGTCAGACCCGCGACAATAGCAGAATGCTTGGGCTGCATAAGATCCTCCCTGCATTGGTGTAGTTAAAGTTCAGTTTGCAAAGATAAAAGTTAGTATTGCAGCTCGCCCGTTGTTACACAACAACCCCTCGGTAAACGGCAACAACCCTCCGCGAAATCTTAAGGAATTGCGCTCAACCTACAGCTTAATGTCAAAGTTGATCTCGGGAACGGCAGCTAGGTCGGCCAACGTCACGCCGTCGACGTATTTTTCGATCACGTCGTCCAGACCGCGCCAGAACTTGACGGTCGAGCACAAATCGCTGCGGGTGCAGCTGTTGTCGATGCCGTCACACGCCACGGGCGCCGTGCTGCCCTCGACGGCGCGCAGGATGTCACCCGCACGTACCTCGGAGGGATCCTTGGCCATCATGTAGCCGCCGCCCTTGCCGCGCACGCTCTTAAGCAGGCCAGCCTTCATAAGCGGACGAACCAGCTGCTCCAAATACTTTTGCGAGATATGCTCGCGGTCGGCAACCTCGCGCAGGGCAATCTTGCCCTCGGCGTCGCCGAGCGCCGCGATATAGATCATCAGCCGGAGGGCATAGCGGCCCTTGGAAGAAATGAGCATACCTACCCTCCCATCGTTGCTGGGACAAAATACCAGGAGTGTTTGTCCCAAATCTTATGCACGCGGGGCAAACAAACCTGATTATTATGTCCCACATCTAAAAAGTCGAGTGGATTAGTCGGGTTTTCCCTTGACTAACGCCGAACCCATAGTAACTTTATTCCGAGAAGATTCCTAGGGTTTAGTACACCTATGAGTACACCATATACAGAGAGGGACAGCATGAGCGCAAATCCGCTGCTTTCCATCGAAGGTCTGACCGCCTCCGTGGACGAGAAGACCATCCTCCACAACGTCAACCTCAACGTCGCCGCCGGCGAGACCCACGTGCTGATGGGACCCAACGGCGCCGGCAAGTCCACCCTCGGCCACCTGGTCATGGGCGACCCCGTCTACACGGTCAACGACGGCCGCATCGTCTTTGACGGCCAGGACATCACCGAGCTCACCACCTACAAGCGTTCGCGCGCCGGCCTGTTCCTGAGCTTCCAGGCCCCGGTCGAGATTCCGGGCGTGCCACTGTCGAGCTTTTTGCGCGCCAGCATCGCCGGCCGCCCCGGCCTGGAGATGAAGGGCAAGGAGTTCCGCCGCCGCGTGAAGGAGCTCGCGGCCGAGCTCAACATGGATACCGCCTACCTCAACCGCGAGCTGGGCGTGGGTTTCTCGGGCGGCGAGAAAAAGAAGGTCGAGATGCTCCAGCTTCTGCTGCTGCAGCCCAAGCTCGCCATCCTCGACGAGACCGACTCAGGCTTGGACGTCGACGCACTTTCCACCGTCAGCCACGGCATGGACGCCTACCGCAAGAGCTGCGACGGCTCCATGCTCATCATCACGCACAACACGCGCATCTTGGAGCACTTGGATGTCGACCGCGTCCACGTTATGGTCAAGGGTCACATCGTGCGCGAGGACGATGCCTCGCTCATCCCCTGGATCGACAAGAACGGCTTTGAGACCTTCGAGCGCGAGGCCGCCGAGCAGCGCGCCCAGGCCGAGTCCGCTGCTGCCGAGCAGCAGGCGTAAAGGGGCGACGCAATGACCAAGAACCGCACCGAGGTCGCGGACATCGACCGCAGCCTCTACGACTTCACCTATGGCGAGGAGGGATTCGAGCGCCTCGACGCCGGCATCACGCCCGACATCGTGCGCGAGATCAGCGCCAAGAAGGACGAGCCGCAGTGGATGCTCGACCTGCGCCTCAAGTCCCTCGAGATTTTCAACCGCTTCCCGGATCCGACGTGGGGCCCCTCCATCGAGGGCTTGGACATGGACAACATCGTCACCTACGTCAAGCCCAACACCGACCAAAAGCACGACTGGGAGTCGGTGCCCGACGACATCAAGAACACCTTTGAGCGCCTGGGCATCCCCGAGGCCGAGCGCAGCTACCTGGCAGGCGTCGGCGCGCAGTACGACTCCGAGCTCGTCTACCACAACATGCAGGACACCGCCTCCAAGATGGGCATCGTCTACTCCGGCATCGAGGAGGCCCTGCACGACCCGCAGTGGGAACCGCTCATCCACGAGAAGTTTATGACGCTCATCCCGCCCACCGACCACAAGTTTGCGGCCCTGCACGGCGCCGTATGGTCGGGCGGCTCGTTTGTCTACGTGCCCAAGGGCACCAAGCTCGATTTCCCACTGCAGAGCTACTTCCGCCTTAACGCCAAGGGCGCCGGCCAGTTTGAGCACACGCTCATCATTGTCGAGGACGACGCTGACCTGCACTTTATCGAGGGCTGCTCCGCGCCCAAGTACAACGTGGCCAACCTCCACGCCGGCGCCGTCGAGCTCTTTGTGGGCAAGCGTGCGCACCTGCGCTACTCGACCATCGAGAACTGGTCCAAGAACATGTACAACCTCAACACCAAGCGTGCGCGCGTGGACGAGGATGGCGACATCGAGTGGATCAGCGGCTCCTTCGGCAGCCACGTGGGCTACCTCTACCCCATGAGCGTGCTCAACGGACGCCGCGCCCGCTCGAGCTTTACCGGCATTACCTTTGCCGGCGCCGGCCAGAACCTCGATACCGGCTGCAAGGTCGTGCTCAACGCGCCCGATACCTCGGCAACCGTCGAGACCAAGGGCATCTCCAAGAGCGGCGGCATCCAGACGTTCCGCAGCTCTATCGTGGCGACACCCAAGGCCGAGGGCTCCAAGGCAACCGTGAGCTGCCAGTCGCTGATGCTCGACGACCAGAGCCGCTCCGACACTATTCCGGCCATGGACATCCGCGCCAAGAATGTCGACATCGGCCACGAGGCCACCATCGGCCGTATCGGCGACGATAAGGTGTTCTACCTGATGAGCCGCGGTATCTCGGAGGAAGAAGCCCGTACCATGATCGTCAACGGCTTTGCCAACCCGGTCTCCAAGGAGCTGCCGCTGGAGTACGCCGTCGAGATGAACAACCTGATCAAGCTCGAGATGGAAGGAGCGATCGGATAATGAAACAGACCACGAACACCGCTGCTACCACCCTTGAGCAGGTCAATGCGATGCCGGCTGCCACTTGGGGTTGGCTCAAGATGAACCAGACCAAGCTCGAGCTCTCTGACGAGCTTGCCGCCGCTCCCGCCGAGGCCGTTGAGGCTGAGGGCTTGGAAGAGCAGTTTGCTGGCGTGGCAGACGCGTTCGACGCCGCCATGGACGCCATGGCCGAGCGCCTCCCCGAGCGCCGCGCCTCCGCCCCTGGCGATGCCGCCGACCGCGCCCGCATCACGCCCGAGACCGAGCTTGACGTGCCCGCCACCTCCATCTACCAGGCCGGTGCCATCAAGCTCGAGGAGGAGCTCTCCCCTGCTGAAGCCTTCGAGACCGGCATGGGCGAGGCTGCCTACACCTACTTGGCCGACCACGCCACCAAGCGCATCGTCATCGATGTGCCCGCATACCAGCACGCCACGGTTACCGTGCGCGTGAGTGGCGTCGACACTGCCACGGCCATCGCCGCCATCGATGTCGTCGCCCGTCCGCAGGCAACGCTCGACCTACACATAGCCCTGGACTCCCCCGTTGCCGGCCAAGGCGTCGTGGGCTCCGTGCTACGCGCGTGCGCCCACGAGTACGCCACCGTCAACGTGACCTGCACGCAGACGCTCGACGATAGCTGGATCGCGCTCGACGACACCGGCCTGTTCCTGGACGAGGGTGCGCGCGTCAACGTGCAGCACACCGTCCTGGGTGCCGGCGCCTGCGCCACCGGCCTTGCCGGCGACCTGCTGGGCGATACCGCCAAGGTCACCATCGATACTGACTACCTGGGCGCCCGCGAGCAGGTGCGCGACTTTAACTACGAGCTGCGCCACCGCGGTCGCAAGACCGAGTGCGAGATCGACGCCAACGGCGTACTGACCGGCACGTCCAAGAAGGTCTACCGCGGCACCATCGACCTCGTGCACGGCTGCAAGGGTGCAACCGGCACCGAGCGCGAGACGGTGCTTTTGGCCAACAAGGGCGTCGACAACAAGACCGTTCCCGTCATTCTCTGCGACGAGGACGACGTCGCCGGCAACCACGGCGCTACCATCGGCCACGTCCGCGACGAGCAGCTGTTCTATCTCGCCTGCCGCGGCCTTGACCAAAATGCCGCCGAGGACCTGTTCATCCGCGCCAAGCTGGAGGACGCCGCGCTTTCCGCGACCGACGAGCGCACCCGCGCCGCCGTCGTCCGCTTGGGCAACAACCTGATCGACAACTTTGAAGAGGAGCTCGCATGATCGGCACCGAGCACGTTAAATGCGATACCTGCACTGCCCCCGAGCCCATGGAGCTCGACGCCAGCGACGAGGCTTCGCGCGGCTGGCCCACCGTAGACATCGAGACCAACCCCTACAAGGCGCATTTCCCGCTCTTCCAGCAGCACCCCGAGATCGCCTTCCTCGATAGCGCCGCCACCGCGCAGCGCCCTGCCTGTGTGCTCGACGCCGAGCGCGACTTCTATCAGCGCATGAACGCCAACCCCCTGCGCGGCCTGTACTCGCTGTCCGTCGAGGCCACCGACGCCATCGCGAAGGTCCGCCAACAGATCGCCGACCTCATCGGCGCCGCCCAGGCCAACGAGGTCGTCTTCACCCGCAACACGAGCGAGTCGCTCAACCTGGTCGCCAAGAGCTTTGCACCCACGGTGCTCGAGCCCGGTGACGAGGTCGTCATCACCATCATGGAGCACCACTCCAACCTAATCCCGTGGCAGCAGGTCTGCCGCGAAACCGGCGCCAAGCTCGTCTACCTCTACCCCACTAAGACCGGCCAGCTCACCACCGAGGAGGTTCTTGCCAAGGTTGGTCCCAAGACCAAGATTCTGGCCGTGGGTCAGGTTTCTAACGTGCTGGGCGTCGAGAACCCGGTCAAGAACCTCGGCAAGCTCGTCCACAAGTACGGCGGCTATCTGGTCGTCGACGGCGCGCAGTCGCTGCCGCACATGCCGGTCGATGTGGCCGACCTGGGAGCCGACTTCTTTGCCTTTAGCGCACACAAGGCCATGGGCCCCATGGGCATCGGCGTGCTGTGGGGCAAGATGGACCTGCTCAACGCCATGCCGCCCATGCTCACCGGCGGCGAAATGATCGACTCTGTCACCGAGCAGGACGCCGTCTGGGCGCCCGTCCCCGAGAAGTTCGAGGCCGGCACGCAGGACGCCGCCGGCATCTTCGCCACGGGCGCGGCACTCGACTACCTGGTCAACACGGTGGGTTACGAGAACATTCAGGCCCGCGAGCAGGCACTCGTCCACTACCTGATGGGCGAACTCATGCAGCTCGACTTTGTCCAGATCATCGGCTCCATCTATTGGGACAACCACCACGGCGTCGTGAGCTTTAACGTCAAGGGCATCCACCCGCACGACGTCGCGAGCATCATGGACATGGACGGCGTCTGCATCCGCGCCGGCCACCACTGCGCGCAGCCGCTGCTTACCTGGCTGGGTGTCGAAAACCTTGCCTGCTGCCGTGCCAGCGTGGCCTTCTACAACGACAAGGCCGACATCGACAAGTTCATCGCCGGCCTGCATCACGTTTGGAGCACGTTCAATGGGTAATCTGTACACCTCCACCACATTTATGGAGCACAACTCGCACCCCGACTATAAGTACGAGATGGATGCTCCCACGCACGAGCACGACGGCATCAACCCCAGCTGCGGAGACGAGCTCACCCTGCAGCTACGTGTCGAGAACAACGTGATCGAGGAGGCCTCCTTTACCGGCCACGGCTGCGCCATCAGCCAGGCCAGTGCCGACATCATGGCCGACCTCATCACCGGCGTGACCGTCGAGGAAGCTCACCGCCTGGCAGAGCTCTTCCTCGCCATGATCCGCGGCGAGCAGCTCTCCGAGGAAGACCTGGAAGACCTGGACGAGGCCGCCCAGCTTCAGGACATCTCGCACATGCCCGCCCGCGTCAAATGCGCCGAGCTCGCCTGGCGCACCCTCGACGGCATGCTCGAGGGGCAAACAAACCAGTAGTTTATGCCCCGAATCCAAGTTTTTTGATTGCCGAGCCGCCCGATACGGGCGGCTCTGTTTTTACCTAATGAGCACAGATGCACAAAGTCCGCGCGTCCGGCGCCCCGTCTGACATTTGCCTCACAGCCAGACGCGAACACGGGCGTTTTCCACAGCACCAAAGGCCTGCGGCAGGGCCCCGGGCCCGCCAAGCAATGCGCCAAGCCCCGTTCTGCGAAGCTCCGACTCGCTTCGCGCCTACCGCAGACGGGTCCCATAGGGAGCGGCGTGCATTTTTGCGAGTATTCAGCACGCCAAGCTGTGTGTATACACATCGAAAGCGTTAATCAACGTCTTTAGGCGCATATATATTGTGTTTTAGAACAAGCATCGCGGTCTGACGGGACGCAGGCACGTGCTTCGGGGGCGCAACGGCGAGAATCAATAGCTTCGGGACCCGTATGTTGCAAGATTGCGGCGGTGCCGACAGCACCACGATGCTGAAAACTCCGTTATTTGCACGGCGCAGACGGGGGTAGGCACGGGCAAACCCGGACCGAGCCGTTATTTTATGCAAGATGGCGATTTTTCTATGCATATTAAGAAGTGCAGTTACCGTACCAGGCTTTTAGAACAATGGTTGTGGCATATGGGCGACCCCAGCTGCGGTGCACAGGCAGTCCTACGCCACGTTTCGGCCAGTCTGCACCGCCGTTCGTGCACAGGCACGAACGATACGAGAAACGGTACTTTTGCCAATCCCCGTATATCGCTCAATCTGACGCACCGTAAAACCGGCATCGTGCAATCCAAGAATGACGATATTGCGCTGCGCCGACGGCGCGGCTTTAACCCCGTGGAGCGGAACCCCGAGCCCCTTCGCCAACTTTTCGGCAAAGGCATGCCGCTCCCACTCCGTCTCTTCCAGAACGGGCATCGCTGGCTCGCCTCCGTCGGGCGTCGAAAGCGAATGGGCAATAAAGCCCTCGGCAGAACCAAAGAGCTCAAGCACGCAAGAAGGATCAGAGAATCCCCTCGCGACATCGGCCGCGTCACCGTCGTAAGCGCACAAATGCTCCGCAAAGCTGCTCCATGGATAACGCTCGATTAGGCTAACGCCCGCATCCTGAGGATCGGCGTGTACGGAGCGAATAGCCTCCATCACCTGCCAGTCTGTATCGAGCGAGCGCCGATCAAAACGGTTCTGGAACAGATGGCCTGTGCGCCCCGTGCGTTTATTGAACCGCCGCGCGTACGTCAAAAGCAGCCGATGCATCGCCGCACTCATCCTGTCCTCGTAATCTGCAAGCACCAAATGCACGTGATTGCCCATAAGGCACCAAGCGATAACCGTCACACCCTCCTCGCGGCAGCACTCGCGCATCAGCTCCAAAAACTCCCACCGGTCTTCATCGCCCTCAAAGATGAGCTGCTTGCCCGTACCGCGGGCACAGACATGGTAAAAGCCGGTGACCGTTCTCCAAACGCGCTGCATGGCGCTCCCTTCGCCGGGATCTGCTTGCCATCCAATACAGCACGATTGAAGCGTGCCATCAAAACATTCACGCAAAACAATACACTCGCGCGGCCAAAGGCAGTAAACAGGCGGCGAACGGCACCGTTGCAACAGGTCAACCACTGCAACGCTTGCAAGAGCTGACCAAAAGCTTGCCCAAGACGGACCCCCTCTACGGAAGTTCACGACCACAGAACATAGAGTTAAATCGTTTCAATTAAAACTTCCGGACTTCTCGCTACGAAAACTGAGCCGTTCGCCGAATATTCCGTGCATTTCGCGGTATTATAGGGGCTGCATGTCATGTCCCTTTCGAAGGGTCGCCCGGCAATCGCCAGCCACGACCCCCAGACGGGACGCCAACACGATAGAGAGGAGAGGCATGCAGTACTCACAGGAAGTGGAGAACATGTGCCCCGTTGCCAAGGGTGCATACCACGGCCCCGCACCCATCCCCGAGGAGGGCAAGTGGGTCCAGGCTAAGGAGATTTCCGACATCTCCGGTCTTACGCACGGTGTGGGTTGGTGCGCACCTCAGCAGGGCGCCTGCAAGCTCACGCTGAACGTCAAGGACGGCATCATCGAGGAGGCCCTCGTTGAGACCATCGGCTGCTCGGGCATGACCCACTCTGCCGCCATGGCTTCCGAGATCCTTCCCGGTAAGACCATCCTCGAGGCCCTCAACACCGACCTCGTCTGCGACGCCATCAACGTTGCTATGCGCGAGATCTTCCTGCAGATCGTTTACGGCCGCAGCCAGACCGCGTTCTCCGAGGGCGGCCTGCCCGTGGGCGCCTCCCTCGACGACCTCGGCAAGGGCCTTCGCTCTCAGGTCGGCACCATGTTCGGCACCAAGGCCAAGGGCGCTCGTTACCTCGAGCTCGCTCAGGGCTACGTCACCCGCATGGCTCTCAACGACAAGAACGAGATCATCGCATTCGAGTTCCTGAACCTCGGCAAGTTCACCGACGCCGTCAAGGCCGGCAAGACCCCCGAGGAGGCCATCGCTGGCGCTATGGGCCACTATGGTCAGTGGGAGAACGCTGCCAAGTACATCGACCCGCGCACCGACGAGGAGACTCACTCCGTCGCCAGCGTGTTCCCGGTTCACGAGTAGAAAGGGAGGGAAATAACTATGACTGTTACGTTCGAAGGTTACGAGCGCCGCGCTGACAAGATCAACAAGTGCCTCGCCGACAACGGCATCGCCTCCCTCGAGGAAGCTCTGCAGATCTGCACCGACAAGGGCTTCAACCCGCGTGAGATCGTCAACAACACCCAGTCCATCGCCTTCCAGAACGCCGAGTGGGCCTACACCCTCGGTTGCGCTCTCGCTGTCAAGCGTGGCGCCAAGTCCGCTTCTGAGGCTGCCGCCATCATCGGCGAGGGCATCCAGGCCTTCACCGTTCCCGGCTCCGTCGCCGAGGACCGCAAGGTCGGTCTGGGCCACGGCAACCTGGGCGCTATGCTGCTCTCCGACGACACCGAGTGCTTCGCCTTCCTGGCCGGTCACGAGTCCTTCGCTGCCGCTGAGGGTGCTATCGGCCTGGCTCTGAACGCCAACAAGGCTCGCAAGAAGCCGCTGCGCGTCATCCTCAACGGTCTGGGCAAGGACGCTGCTCAGATCATCGCCCGCATCAACGGCTTCACCTACGTGAAGACCCAGTTCGACTACTTCACGGGCGAGCTCAAGGTCGTCGAGACCATCCCCTACTCCGATGGTCCCCGCGCCGCCGTCAACTGCTACGGCGCCGACGACGTCCGCGAGGGCGTTGCCATCATGTGGCACGAGAACGTCGACATCTCGATCACCGGTAACTCCACCAACCCCACGCGCTTCCAGCACCCCGTCGCTGGCACCTACAAGAAGGAGCGCCTCGAGGCTGGCAAGAAGTACTTCTCCGTCGCTTCTGGTGGCGGCACTGGTCGTACCCTGCACCCGGACAACATGGGCGCCGGCCCTGCCTCTTACGGCATGACCGACACCATGGGCCGTATGCACTCCGACGCCCAGTTCGCCGGTTCTTCCTCCGTGCCTGCGCACGTTGACATGATGGGTCTCATCGGCATGGGCAACAACCCCATGGTCGGTGCCACCGTCGCCTGCGCTGTCGCCGTCGAGGAGGCCCTCAAGGCCTAATCGCGCCCGCGCGATGCTCATATAGTTGAGCTTTGGAGCCGCTACCCACCCAGGTAGCGGCTCTTTTTGTTTGCGCTGTCGCAGGGTAGCTAATGCCGATATATCAGTTGGGGCGAAATACAAGATGTGATGAGATGGAGCGTCAGAGCGTCCATGACGCCCACCTGCCATATTTGCCCTTTACCGATTTGCCGAGTCTTTGCGGCCCCATTGCCGATCACCCGTGCGACAATGCGCCGGACGAGAAAGGAATCCGATGGAATCGACTGATGTACTGGTAATTGGATCTGGCATTGCAGGCCTTTGCGCCGCCATCGAAGCGGCACGCACGGGTGCAACCGTCACTGTGGCAAGCGCCGGCAAGACTATGAGTGGATCGAGCTTCTTCCCCGGAACCTGGGGCCTAGGGCTTATCGGACCCGTTAACGAAGACGACGAGCAGGACCTCATCGACACCATCCTGGCCGTCGGCGGCGGCGTTGCCGACCCCGAACTCGTCCAAGCGTTCGTCCACGGCATTCCCCAAGCGATTGACTGGCTCGAGCAAGACCTGGGCGTTGAGCTCCAGCGTCCGCAAAGCGCCAAGAGTGCTCAACAAAAGCAATTTATCCCCTGCTTTGACCACAAGACGCGCATGTGGCGCGGCCTCACCCGCAAGCCCCTTGAGGACGCTCTGACGACCTGGATCGAGTCGCTCGGCATTCGCCTGCTCCCCCGCCATGAGCTTATCGACCTTGTTGAGGACACGAACGGCAGAATAACCGGAACCGTACTCTACGACCTTACCGAAAATCGAATCGTGCCCTTTGCTGCCAAGGCCACGGTCATCGCAGCCGGTGGCACAGGCGGCCTGTTCGAGCGCAGCCTTACGTCGGCTGATGTGCTCAGTTCCTCGCAGGCCATCGCGCTGGCGCACGGCGCAACACTTACTAATATAGAGTTCATGCAGATGATGCCCGGCTTCATCGAGCCCAGGCGTAACTTGGTCTTCAATGAGAAAACCTGGCGCTACGTGCACGTAGACCAGCCGGTAGATATTGCCGACGACAAGCTGGACGACCTGCTCGAGCAGCGCTCTGGATATGGTCCCTTCACGTCACGCTTGGCCTCCCGCGCTATCGATCTCGTCATCGATCAGGCAGGTGTCGAAGGCCTGGCACTCCACTACGACTTCCCCCGCGAGGATGTCCCAGAGTTTGTGCAGACCTTTGCCACCTGGCTGCAAGACGAGCACGGCATCGCGCCGACCGACGAGATGCGCGTTGCGATGTATGCCCACGCTGCTAACGGCGGCATCAAGATCGATAAGACCGCGCACACGGGCGTTGAGGGCCTCTACGCTTGCGGCGAGGCGACAGGCGGCATGCACGGCGCCGACCGCATTGGTGGCTTGTCAAGCGCCAACGGCATCGTATTCGGACGTATCGCGGGCGCATCGGCAGCCCTCACAGCGCAGAAAGAGCCTGAAGCGGCCCTGAAGACGGATATCACCCTCCCCCAGTACGGCATTGCCACAACAGATGCCGATCGCCTGACACACAGCCTTAGGCACACGATGAGCACCTATTGCATGATCAACAGGACCGAAACAGGCCTATCCGAGGCCCTGCAACAGCTTGAAAGCCTGCAAGACAAGGCCATGGCGCTGAGCAAGCCGCATGCCGATGACAGCGAGATCGCAGCCCTCGCCCGCCTACAGTCGCAGATTCAGCTGTCGACGGAAATGGTCAAAGCCATGCGCAAGCGAACCGAAAGTCTCGGGTCGCACTATCGAGCGGATTAAACCGGACACCTATCTAAAGCAGAACACAACCAATCGATATCCATGGGCCCCGTGAGCTCGAAGCAGCACGGGGCCCATTCGTGTCCGCACGACAGCGTATCCTTATTCTGAATACAGAGCGGACAAAGCCCGCATAGAAAATAGACCAGCGAGGAGGAGATATGGACAGCAGGGATATCGAGAAGTGGCGTATCGAACTTGATAGCTACGCCAATGTGGAAGACGGCGTTGAGTATTGGCTCGCACGCGATTTAATGGAACCCATGGGGTACACTCGATGGGAGAACTTCGCCGAAGTTGTTAAGAGGGCAAAAGTCTCATGCGAAACAAACAAAACTCCAGTTGATTCCCATTTTCGTGACACCATGAAAATGGTAACTGCCGGTGTCGCCGCTCGCGCGGTTAAAGACTACAAACTTACGCGCTATGCATGCTATTTAATCGCACAGAACGGAGATTCAAACAAGCCAGAGATCGCGCTCGCCCAGGCATACTTTGCCGTGCAGACGCGCCGCCAAGAGCTCATAGAGCAGCGCTTCGCAGAGATTCAGCGCTTGCAGGCGCGTCACTCGCTATCCGATTCAGAGAAACAGCTCTCGGGTATTGCGTTCAAACGCGGCGTGGACTCCAAAGGATTCGCGATCATCAAGTCGAAGGGCGATGAGGCGTTATTCGGCGGCAGAAGCACGGCGGAAATGAAGCAGCAGCTCGGCGTACCCAAGAGAGCGGCATTGGCGGACAGGTTAGCCGATGTCCTCATCAAAGCAAAGGACCTTACGAACTCGATGACGGCCTTCAACGCCGAGGAACACGACCTGTACGGCCTGGACCAGATCAAGCAAGAGCACGTCGAGAACAACACAAGCGTGCGTGGCAGCCTCATCGACCGCGGAATTGTCCCCGAGAACCTACCGCCTGCCGAGGATACAAAAAAGCTCGAGCGTCGCGTGAAGACAGACGAGAAGAAACTCAAGGAGGGTACTGACGGTTTTACCGATCCCCAGGGTAGGCTCGATCTGTGAAAGCGGCTGTGCCCTTTCGGGTTCGACCCCATGCGAGGTCAACAAAAAACGACCAGCCTGAGCCAGTCGCTTTAACAATCTTTGGGTGGGCCGTCAGGGGGTCAGCCTGCTGCGCAGGCGGTCACTGCGGCGCTTCGCGCCTTGCGCGCTGCGCTGGCAAATGCTTACGCATTTCCTCAGCTCCGCGCCCCGACGGGTTCGACCCCGTGCGAGGTCAACAAAAAAGCGACCAGCCTAAGCCAGTCGCTTTAACGATCTTTGGGTGGGCCGTCAGGGGGTCGAACCCTGGACCTTGGGATTAAGAGTCCCCTGCTCTACCAACTGAGCTAACGACCCAAAGCTAAAGTCCGTTATGGCGGACTTTAGAGGAGATATCGTGTGGTGGGCCGTCAGGGGGTCGAACCCTGGACCTTGGGATTAAGAGTCCCCTGCTCT
>UQIK01000029.1 GCA_900541125.1 uncultured Collinsella sp. | reverse complement strand
ATTTATTCAGTCCAAGTTTCGGGGCGCAGTTCACTGTCCCCTTTGTGGTGGTTTTCTAGGTCGTTAGCTTAGCAGCATGCGGTCGTTGGCGAGCTCACCGCCCGAGACCTCCTCGAACTTCTGCAGCAGGTCGGCCACGGTGAGCGACTTCTTCTCGTCACCGGCCACGTCGTAGATCACATGGCCTTCGTGCATCATGATCAGACGGTTGCCCAGACGGATGGCGTCGTTCATGTTGTGCGTGACCATGAGCGTGGTCAGGTGGTTCTCGTCGACGATCTCCTCGGTCAGGTTGAGCACCTTAGAGGCCGTCTTGGGGTCGAGGGCCGCGGTGTGCTCGTCGAGCAGTAGCAGGCGCGGCCTGGTGAGCGTGGCCATCAGCAGGGTGAGTGCCTGGCGCTGCCCGCCCGAGAGCAGACCGACCTTGGCGTTGAGACGCGTGTCCAGACCAAGGTCCAGGCGCTTGAGCAGCTCAACGTACTCATCTTTCTCGGCCTTGGTGACGCCCCACGAAAGGCCGCGACGCTGGCCGCGACGCTTGGCGAGGGCCAGGTTCTCGGCGATCTGCATGTCGGCAGCGGTACCGCGCATGGGGTCCTGAAACACGCGGCCCAGGTACTTGGCGCGCTGCGACTCGCTCAGGCGCGAGATGTCGGTGCCATCGAGCTCAATAACGCCCGAATCGAGCGGGTACACGCCAGCGATCATGTTGAGCAGCGTGGACTTGCCGGCGCCGTTGCCGCCGATCACGGTTACAAAATCGCCGTCATTCAGGGTGAGGTCGACGCCGGTGAGCGCGCGCTTCTCGGTGACGGTGCCCTTGTTAAAGGTCTTCTTGACGTGCGAGAGCTTAAGCATCTGCCTCATCCCCCTTCGTGTAGGAGCTGCGGAGCTTATAGCGCTCCCAAACCACGGGTACGCACAGGGCCACGGCGACGATCACGGCGGAGAGCAACTTCATGTCGTTGGCGTCCATGCCCAACTGCAGCACGATGGCGCGGATAAGGAAGTAGACCACGGAGCCAAAGACGGCAGAGGCTAGGCGGACGCTAAACTGCGTGAGTCCGCCGGGCAGCAGGCGACCGAGCACCTCGCCGATGACGATGGCGGCAAGACCGATAACGATGGCACCGGTGCCCATACCAATGTCGGCATACTTTTGGCTCTGGCAGATGAGCGCGCCCGAAAGGCCGATGAGGGCGTTGGAGAGCACGAGGGCGATCATCTTGGTGGAGTTGGTGTTGACGCCCAGAGCGCGGATCATGTACTCGTTGTTGCCGGTGGCGCGCAGCGCCGAGCCGATCTCGGTGCCAAAGAACCAATACAGGATGGCAACGATAGCCACGGCGAGCAGGATGCCCAAGATGATGGCAACGGTGGACTGCGGCAGACCGGTCATATTGCTGACGGCCGAGAACACGGTGCCCTTGGCAAGAATGGGCGTATTGGACTTGCCCATGATGCGCAGGTTGATGGACCACAGGCTGATCTGGGTGAGGATTCCGGCGAGGATCGCGGGAATCTCAAAGACGGTGGTCAAAATGCCCGTGACGGCACCCGCGATGGCGCCGGCGCACATACCGGCCAGCACGGCGAGCAGCGGGTCGACGTTGTTATTGACGATGAGCACAGCGCAGACGCAGCCGCCGAGGGCAAAGCTGCCGTCGCAGGTCATATCGGGAATGTCGAGCAGGCGGAACGTGATAAACACGCCAAGCACCATAATGCCCCAGAGGACGCCCTGCGAAACGGCGCCCTGCAATGCAATGAGCATGCTTCATACCTCCTAGGATAGGGTGGACACGTGGTTCACCATGATAGCGGTAACAATGCATAAAAGAGCTGCGGCCGGATGTTTTGACTCATCCGAAACAAGCAGGGCGAACGCCGGTCTACAGCGCCCGCCCCTGTGGCTCAGATATTGAATAACGCGGCTAAAGCGCGAGCACGGGCTCTAGACGCATGCCGCGTATGGCATTACGCGTCCAGAGCGGAAAGGTCGATGCCCAGGGCCTCGGCCATTTCGTCGTTCTTGACGACGACCAGGTCCTTGCTCGAGAGGTGCTTGATCGGCATGTCTTCGGGCTTGGCCTCGCCCTTCAGGATCTTAACGGCCATCTCGCCCGCGGCGTAGCCCAGGTCCTCGTAATTGATGGAGAGGGTGAACAGGCCGCCGGCCATGCACATACCCTCCTCGCCAGTCACGAAGGGAAGCTTGTTTTCCTTGCAGATCTGGCCGACCTGCGAGGCACCCGCGGCGATGGTGTTGTCGGTGGGGGAGTACAGCGCGTCGACCTTGCCCACGGCAGACTCGACGACGGACTGAATCTCGTTGGAGCTCGAGACGGTGAAGTCAGTGTACTCGAGGCCCAGCTTGTCGAGCTCCTTCTTGGCGGCCTTGATTTGGACGTCGGAGTTGGACTCGGCGGTGCAGTAGAGCAGGCCGACCTTTTTAACGTCGGGCAGGACCTTCTGCATCATCTCGAGCTGCTCGGCGACCGGGGTGAGGTCGGAAGCGCCCGTGACGTTGGTGCCGGGCTTGTCGTTGTCCTGGACCAGGCCGGAGGCGGCGTAGTCGGTGATGGCGCAGCCCACGATGGGGATATCGGCCGTGGCGCCGGCGGCAGCCTGCGCGGCGGGCGTTGCGATGGCATAAATCAGGTTGACGTTGTCGCCCACAAACTTGTCGGCAATGGACTTACACGTGGACTGGTCGTTCTGGGCGTTCTTCTGGTCGATCTTGACCTTAAGGCCGCTCTCCTTGATGGCCTTGACAAAGCCGTCGTTGGCGGCATCGAGTGCGGAGTGCTCGGTGAGCTGCAGAACGCCGATGGTGTAGTCGGAACCGGCGGCAGCAGAGCCGGAACCAGAGTTGCCGCCGCATCCGGCGAGCGGGGCGAGCGCGAGCAGGCCGGCGGAGACCAGAAGGCTCCTGCGGCTGATGGTGATGTCCTTCATATCATTACCCCCAGTATAAAAATGGCTGGAAACACTGCACTGGGACAAAGTGCAAGTGGAACTATAGTAGCGCTGATGTCCATTTTTACAACAGCCTGGCGGGTTTTTTAATACAGAATCGGATGGGCGGTACGGGTAGTCGAATGGGCGGCGGAGGGTCTTATGCGGCGGAGGAGGCGTCGTCCTCGTCCAAGGCGGCGAAGAGCTTCTTGCCGTCGAGCAGGCGCGTGCTGACGTTTCTCATTCGGCCAATCTCTACAGTACGCAACGTGTCATCGGCGCCTCGGGCGTCGTAGACCGTTCCCAGCAGATACGAGATGCCATCGCGCTGCCTGATGGCAAAGGGACGGAGTGTCATCCGTGCTGCTTCGGTTTCGCCACGTGTCGTGACGCTCGAAATATCAAAACTCACCGTGGTTCCGTGGTCGATGGCCTGCTCGACGAGCTCGCACGTGTCGATGCGCTTGATGGGCGTGCGTGTTGCCTTGGTAGCCTTGCTGCCTGCGCTTGGAGCGGGTTCGGGTGTATCGAGGTAGCCGCGAACGTCGGCGCTCGCCATGGCAACTAAGTGCTGCGCCATGCTCTTGCGGATGGCGATAGGCGTGGAGCGGTTGCGCATGACCATACCGTGGAGCCGGATGATCTCTTCATCGGTGAGCGGGCGGGTAAGAAGTTTGTAGCCCACGCCGCGTTTGTACTCAATTTCGTATCCGGCATGGCGAAGCGCGGAGATGGCGGTGTAGATGCTGCGCCGCGCCGCCGAGATGGGCATGCGGGCGGGGTCGTCGGGATGGGCGAGGCGCCGGATCAACTCATCGGAAAGCATGGCCTTGTCCTCGCCGGTGTTTTCGCTTAATAGTTGCAGGATGCGAACGGCGCGATAGGCTGCCATCGAGGCGGCGCCTCTAGTCGTGGTGTCGTAGGTTTCAACAGCGGCTTCGGTCATGGTACCCACGTCCTTTCCGTTTTGGGTGGCGACGGTATGGAGCCTAGGACGTGGGGCTTTCCCAGGGGTGCAGGGCGCTCTGGGCGGTCGGTAGTCGTCGGCAAACGGCGGGTCGAGTTTTCAACAGCCCTGGTCAACTGACCAAAAACTTGCCAAAAGCTTGACGGATGCTGTTGAAAAAAGCGTCTCTCGACCGATGTCGAGAGACGCTTATGCGATGAGCGTTGGCGTGTGGCGACGCGAGCTAGCGTCCGACAATTAGAAGTCGGCGTTGCCCACGGTGCGCGGGTGCGGCAGGACGTCGCGGATGTTGCCCACGCCGGTCAGATACATGACCAAGCGCTCGAAGCCCAGACCGTAGCCGGCGTGCTTGCAGGAACCGTAGCGGCGCAGGTCAAGGTAGTACTTGTACTGCTCGGGATTCATGCCCAGGTCCTTGATGCGGGCCTCGAGCAGATCCAGGCGCTCCTCGCGCTGGGAGCCACCGATGATCTCGCCGATACCGGGAACCAGGCAGTCGGCGGCGGCGACGGTCTTGCCGTCCTCGTTCATGCGCATGTAGAAGGCCTTGATCTCGGCCGGGTAGTCGGTTACGAAGGTCGGGCGCTTAAAGTGCTCCTCGGTCAGGAAGCGCTCGTGCTCGGTCTGCAGGTCGATGCCCCAGCTCACGGGGTAGTCAAACTTGTGACCGGCGGCGACGGCCTGCTCCAGGATCTCGACGGCCTCGGTGTAGGTAACGCGGGCAAAGTCGGAGTTGGCGACATGGTCCAGGCGCTCGAGCAGACCCTTGTCCACAAACTTGTTGAGCATATTAAGCTCGTCGGGGCAGGTTGCCATGACGTCCTTAAGGACGTACTTGAGCATGGCCTCGGCGTTATCCATGTAGTCGTTAAGGTCGGCAAAGGCCATCTCGGGCTCGATCATCCAAAACTCGGCGGCGTGGCGCGTGGTGTTGGAGTTCTCGGCACGGAAGGTGGGGCCAAAGGTGTACACATCGCCAAAGGCCATGGCAAAGTTCTCGGCATTGAGCTGGCCGGACACGGTGAGGCTTGCATGCTTGCCAAAGAAGTCCTGGCTCCAGTCGACCTCGCCGGACTCGGTGAGGGGCGGATTTTTGGGGTCGAGCGTGGTCACGCGGAACATCTCGCCGGCGCCCTCGCAGTCACTCGTGGTGATGATGGGGGTGTTGACGTAGACAAAGCCCTGCTCCTGGAAGAAGCGGTGGATGGCGGCAGCCGCGACAGAGCGGATGCGGAACACGGCGCGGAACAGGTTGGTGCGCGGGCGCAGGTGCTGCTGGGTGCGCAGGAACTCGACGGTTGCGCGCTTCTTCTGCAGCGGGTAATCCGGGGCGCTGACGCCCTCGACCTCGATGGAGGTGGCAGAAAGCTCGAAAGGCTGGGGCGCATCGGGGGTCAGCTTGACGGTGCCGGTGCAAATGAGTGCGGCCGAGACGTTTTGATGGGCGATCTCGTCGTAGTTGTCGAGCGCCTCGCGGTTCATGACGACCTGCAGGTCGCGGAAGCAGCTGCCGTCGTTGAGCGTAACAAAGCCAAAGTTCTTCATGTCGCGGATGGACTTGACCCAGCCGGCGACGGTGACGGTCTGGCCGCCGAGCGACTCGGCATCGGCATAGAGCTGCGCGATTTTGGTGCGGTTCACGTATCCTCCCATAACGGTTGAATGATAGTTATCCATACAGTTCGATATTCTAGCAGCTCGGCTCATTTGGGCTATACAGATAAGGCATTGGCGGGATGGTTTTTCAAACGAAAAGCGCCCGCGGCCAAATGGTCGCGGGCGCTCGACGAGGTGCCTTTTGGCTGTGTGGCGCGGGGTCTGGCTACTTGGTCTTGGCTACCAGCAGCGGGTCGCCAAGCTTGACGAGCGGGTTGCCGCCGATAAGCGTTCCGGACTCGCCGACATGGTCGATGCTCTTAAGACGATCGAGCTCGGAGACGATGACGGTTACGATGTCCTCGTGACCAGCGGCCTTAATGGCCTCGCGGTCGAAGCTGATGAGCGGCTGGCCTGCCTTGACCACATCGCCCATCTCGACAAAGCGGGCAAAACCCTTGCCGTTCATTTCCACGGTGCCCAGGCCAACATGGATGAACACGCGAAGACCGTCCTCGGTGATCATGCCAATGGAGTGGTTGGTGACAGTGGTGGCGCCGATGCGGCCGTTGGCGGGCGCATAGATGGTGCCGGTAATGGGCTCGATGCCATAGCCCTGGCCAAGCATGCCCGAGGCGATCGTCTCGTCGGGAACCTCGTCCAGGTTGACGAGCACGCCGTTGACGGGGGCATAGATGACGCCTTCGCGGGTGGCGAAGCTTGCTGCGGGCGGAACGGACGCCTCGCCGGTCGAGGTGAAGGTGGACTTAAGCGAATCGAGCAGACCCATAGTTGCCTCCAACTTAAATAGGCGCATATCGCGCGTTTGGTTTGCCGGAAACGTTTCACATGTGTTTCGCGGCTTGGTCAACGCCCCTATTCTACGCTGCTCAGCGATACCTCTGAGCTGGGATTATGTGATATATCAGTTGAAGGGAAACTTATTGCTGGTGTGTTTCTGCGCCACGGGTTCAAGTGGGGTACGCTTGAAGGCGAAAAACAAGGGCGCATAATTTGCGCGAAGGGAGCACATATGATTGTCGAGAACCATGCGCTGTGGGGCGAGGAGCCGACCGAGGAATATCCGGCGACGTTTACGTATTTGGGTGCCGAGCCGCTCCCCGACAAACCCAATGGCCGCCGCCCCGCGGTGATTATCTGCGGCGGAGGCGGGTTTACACATATCGCTCCGCACGAGCAGGACCCGGTGGCGTTTGCATTTTTGGACCGCGGCTACCAGGCCTTTGTGCTCAACTATGTCACGAGTTCTACGGGTGACGTGAGCTTTCCGCACCCCCAGGCAGATCTTGCCAAGATGGTCGCCACGGTGCGCGCCAACGCCGACGAGTGGCATGTCGATCCTAAGCGCGTGTGCGTCGTGGGATTCTCGGCGGGCGGCATGATCTGCGCTTCGCTGGCAACGCAATGGAAGACTGGTCCCTTCGCGGGCTTGGCAGGGGCGCGTCCGGACGACATTCGTCCCGATGCTGTGGTGCTGGGTTATCCATTGCTCGACTTTGCCTATGTGCGCGACATGCAGACGCGCGATCCGCGCATTGACTTGCGTGTGCCCAAGACGGGCGGCAAGACGGGGCGCGATTTGCTCAACGACTACCTGTCGATGGTGACGGGCGGCGAGGCAACTGACGAGCATCTGGCCGACATCTGCCCCACCACGCATGTTTCGCGTCAGATGCCACCGACCTTTGTGTGGGGCGTGTCCGACGACAAGACGGCGCCGATCGCGCAGGTCTATCCGTTTGCCCAACGCATGGCGGAGGAGGGCGTCGCTTGCGAGATGCACGTCTTTGACCAGGGCGGTCACGGCCTTTCGCTCGGCAACGCCAACACCGCGGTCGACAACGAGGACAAGCAGGTGGCGGTCCGTCCCTGGATTCGCCTAGCCTTCCGCTTCCTGGAGCGCCACGGGTTTTAGTTACGGCGTTTTACCAAACGCCGTAACCACTTGACGCTACAAGCCCGCCAGAGCGGCAATCTGCCTTTCAACTTCGGCGGCATGACCAAAAGGTCAATGCCGCCTCGCTTCAAGGCACCTTGCTCGCTCTGGCGGGCTTTTGCTGTCGGCGTCAAAATATCGGCGTTGTCTTGGCTGCCAAAAGAATGACCCCTCGGGGACGGAGGAAAACGGATCAGTTTGGGCGGTGCTGGCGCCAAGGTTTAAGACCGACGTCGTCCCTTGTTGCTTTCCTACCAGACGGTGAACTGGGCGTTTTCTGTGTTCCAATGGACATCGCGAACGTAGTCGCGCACGCCCGTCGCATCTCGTGCTTCGAACAACTCAAGAATATGAGCATGTTCGCTGTTGGCTTTATTGAGCAGTTTGCACGCCGTCTCCTGGTCGACAGTCTCGTAATCGCGCTTGATAAAGCAGCGCTCGAGCTGCGAGATCATATCGCGCAGACGGTCGTTACCGCAGCGGTTGAAGTACGTTAGATGAAAGTCTCGCTGAATGTCGTCGTACTTTCGGATGAGGCCGCCTTGGATCGCGAGGTCCATGGAGCCGACGAGAAATTTAAGCTGCGTAATGTCATCGTCGGTTAGGTTCGGACAGGCGAGATATGCGGCCTGCCCGTCGAGCGGCCCCATAATCTCAAAGACTTCAACGGCGTTTTGCTGATCGAACCCACGGACGCGGAATCCGCGGCGGGGGAGATTGTCCAGATAGCCGTCGCTTGCGAGCTGGATGAGCGCTTCGCGGACCGGCGTGCGCGACACGCCCATGGCATCGCAGATCGCTTGCTCGCTCAAACGGTCGCCGGCGGACAACTCGCCGGCGTCAATGCGGCTCGAAATGTAGTCGTATACGTGATCCTTCAGGGGCCTTCTGAGTGTTTCCATGAACGTATATCCTTTAACTGTATATTTCTAAAATTAAATACATTTCACTTAAATAGTTCAGTTGAATTATAGAACGACCAGCTAAATCATACTACTTTGCGCCGATACGTAAGGATACGCTCACCGAGGATTACCTACCGTTCAGGATTGTATACAATATACAAAACAGGAAAACCGCCCTATGATTAAGCCATCGAAAGGAAGGCGGACACAAGGAAGTCCCGCCTCTGCTGAGAGATCCAAGGAGGATCATCATGACCAAGTTCAGCCACGTCATCATCCGTCGTCCCGGCAAGTCCCTGAGCAATGGCATCACGAGTGCCCCCGAGCTTGGCCAGCCCATCTACGAGCGCGCCATCGAGGAGCACTACGATTACGAGCACGCGCTCGAGCAGTGCGGCGTTGACGTCTCGGTGCTGCCGGCGCTCGAGCAGTATCCCGACAGCTGTTTTGTCGAGGATCCGGCCGTCATCACTCGCTGCGGCGCTATTATTACCAACCCCGGTGCCGACAGCCGCAACGGCGAGAAGGACGAGATCGAGCCGGTCGTCCGTCGCTTCTTTGACGACGAGCATGTCAAGCACATTGTTTCTCCCGGCACGCTCGACGGCGGCGACGTCATGATGGTCGGCGATCATTTCTATGTCGGTCGCTCCGCTCGCACCAATGAAGAGGGCATTCGCCAGTTCTGCGAGATTCTCGAGGGCTGGGGCCTCGAGGGTTCCGAGGTTCCGCTGGAGGAGGTCCTGCACCTCAAGACGGGCGTCAACTACATCGAGGACAACAACATGCTCGTCTCCGGCGAGTTCATCGATAAGCCCGACTTTGCCCAGTACAACAAGATTGTCGTGCCCGAGGACGAGGCCTATGGCGCTAACTGCATCTGGGTCAACGGTACAGTCATCGTTGCCGAGGGCTATCCGACCGTGCTCAAGGCCGTGCAGGATCTGGGCTACAAGACGCTCGTCGTCGATACCTCCGAGTATCGCAAGGTCGACGGTGGCCTTTCTTGCCTGTCACTGCGCTTCTAACGCGATAGCTGTAACAGTCTGATGATCGCTTGACCGATGGCCCGGCACCCGATTCGGGACGTCCGGGCCATCTTTCGTTCGATCACATGATGAAGGGGGTGCACATACAATGGCCTCTAAAGCTCAAAACGATGAGATTATCGACCCTAATGGCCTCGATCTCTTTCGTCTGACCATGATGGTCATTACCGCCAGTATTTGTGGCGGTATCTTTTCTCTCGCCGGCGATATGGCAGCGGGCGGAGCCAATACCGGTGCGGTTATCGTCTCGTGGGGAATTTGTTTTATAGGCGTCTTTGCGTTGATGATGGTGTTCAACGGTCTATCTCAGGCTCGTCCCGACTTAACCGGCGGCATCTATGCATACGCTGCGGCAGGCTTTGGCGATTACATTGGTTTCAACTCCGCCTGGGGCTACTGGATCAGCGCATGCCTTTCCAACGTGAGCTTTGCTCTCTTGCTGTTTAGCGCACTGGGCTATTTCTTTCCCGCGTTTGGTGCGGGCAACAATCTGCTTTCCATCATCTGCGCCAGCGTATTTCTATGGTTCCTTACCGCTCTTGTACTTCGTGGCGTCAAGGAGGCCGCGGGCATTAACACGATCGTCACGTTGGCAAAGCTGGTGCCGCTGGGACTCTTTGTGCTGAGCATTGTGCTCCTGGGTAAGTTCAACGTCGATATCTTTATGGACAACTTCTGGGGAGAGCCGGCTGGTCCTGGCTTTGGCGAGCAGGTTGTCTCGACCATGATCGCCCTTGTCTGGGTCTTCACGGGCATCGAGGGCGCTGTCGTTATCTCGGGCCGTGCAAAGTACGTGCGCGACGTCGGCCGCTCGACGGCGCTCGGATTTGCGGCTGTATTCACGCTGTATCTGATCATCTCGATGCTGTCGCTCGGCATTATGCCGCGCGAGGAGATGGCACAGCTTGCAACGCCCTCCATGGCGGGAATTCTCGAGTGCGCAATCGGTCCGGTTGGTGCTGCCATCGTAAACCTTGGCGTTATCCTTTCGTTGGTCGGCGCGCTGCTGGGCTATGTCATCATTGCGTCCGAGACGCCGTTCGAGGCAGCGCGCCAGGGATCCTTCCCTCTGGCGTTTGCCAAGACGAACAAGCACGACGCCCCGGTGGTAACGGTTCTCGTGAGCTCCGGCATCACGCAGCTCTTCTTGATCGTGTCGTATGTGGCGGCGAGCACCTACCAGTTCTTCTATAGCTGCGCAGTCAACACGATTCTGGTTCCGTATGTCTGCTCGGCTGCCTATTACATGGTGATTGGCTGGAAGAACGAGCATCTGGACGGGCCGCATGCGCCCAGCGTCGGCAAAGCCCGCTTCTTCGGTACGCTCGGCTTCATCTACACATTGTTCCTGGTGTGGTCGACGGGTCTTCAGGGCGTTATGATCACGACGATTCTTTTTGCTCCGGCCATTCCTGTTTATATGCTGGGCGAGCGAGGCCGCGGTAAACCGGTGCTTCCGCATCTGCACGACAAGCTGATCGCAGCGGTGGTCATTGTCGTGGCAATCATTTCGCTGTATCTGCATTTTGCCGGCATTGCGCCGATAGTCTAAGACTGCGGCAATCTTCATCGCTTGGTAAGCCGACGGAGGCATCGCGTGCCGGTGCCGTCCGGTAATCCATAACTGACGTGGGCCTCTGTAACGTGCCTTTGTGAGCGCCCACCAAGCCCGCGCAGGTGACATTTGTTGCCAGCGCGGGCTTTTGCTGTTGCGGCGAAATGCTGCCGGCAGCTGGGGACGTTCCTATTGTGCCGGCACCCTGGGACACTCCTTGGATGTTCCGCATGCGACGGAGGGAACGGATCATTTTGTCGAGGGGCGGGCGGCTGTTTCGGTCCTCGGGGAAACCGCGTCCCGTTTCGAGAACAGATTCCGGGCTGCAGTTTCCCCGAGGGCCCCATTGGGAAATTGCATCCTAGTCTGAGCGCCGATTCCGGGTTGCAGTTTCCGCTAGATGCCTCAACCGGAAAGCCCATCCCGTTTAGGTGTTCCGGAGTGGGATTCGGTTTCCGCTACAGGCCCGTCTGGGAAGCAATGGCCCAGAATTCCCCTTGCACCGATCTGTTGATTGAACATTGTTGCATGTTCGCGCTATCATGCATGGTTAAAATTGGTTAGCCATGGCAAACGGTTAGCCATGGTGAACATAAATACAACGCCCTGTGGGCGCCGGGGGAGGAACACGGACGTGAAGCTCGATACACTCGAGATTGGAAAGGACGCCGTTGTCGCATCGGTGGCATCGGACGATCAGGCACTCCGACAGCATATTTTGGACATGGGTCTAACGCCGGGCACCGAAGTCACCATGATGAAGTACGCCCCCATGGGCGACCCGCTCGAGATTCGCCTGCGTGGCTACGAGTTGACGCTGCGCAAGGACGATGCCGCTCGCATCGAGCTCGTGGGTATTCACGACACCGATACGGGTCCGCGCGCTAACGCCGCAATCGGCACGACGGAGCATCCGGCCCTGGGCGAGGGGACGTATTCGCCCCGTGCGGCAAAGACGGCCGTGCCCGAGGGCGCGCCGCTGCACTTTGCCCTCGCCGGCAACCAAAACTGTGGCAAGACCACGTTATTCAACCAGCTGACGGGCTCTAACCAGCACGTCGGTAACTTTCCCGGCGTGACGGTCGACCGCAAAGATGGCACCATCCGTAACCATCCCGAGGCGAGCGTTACCGACCTGCCTGGCATTTACTCCCTGTCGCCGTACACAGGCGAAGAGGTCGTGAGCCGTCAGTTCATCCTCGACGAGCGCCCGGACGCCATCATCGACATCATTGACGCCACCAACATCGAGCGCAACCTGTACCTGACACTGCAGCTCATGGAGCTTGACCGTCCTATGGTCATCGCGCTCAACATGATGGACGAGGTGACCGCCAACGGCGGCGCCGTAGACGTCAACTTGCTCGAGAGCCTGATGGGCGTGCCTGTTGTTCCCATTAGCGCTGCCCGCAACGAGGGTATTGGCGAGTTGGTGGATCACGCCTTGCACGTGGCGCGGTTCCGCGAGCGCCCCGGTCGCCTGGACTTCTGCGCGCCCGATGGTCCAGACGGCGGCGCGCTGCATCGCTGCATTCACGGCATCGCCAACCTTATCGAGGACCATGCTGCGACGGCGCACATTCCGGTGCGTTTTGCGGCGACCAAACTGGTTGAGGGCGACGAGCTGGTGACCGAGGCGCTTCACCTGGATCGCAACGAGCTCGACGCTATCGAGCACATCATTACCCAGATGGAGGGCGAGGCCGGCACCGACCGCCTATCTGCGTTGGCCGATATGCGTTTTAGCTTTATCGGCGACGTGTGCGGGCGTTGCGTCGTCAAGCCGCACGAAAGCCGCGAGCACGTGCGCTCCGTCAAGATTGACCGCATCCTGACAGGTCGTTACACAGCCATTCCGGCGTTTCTGGTGATCATGGGCCTCGTCTTTTGGCTGACGTTTGGCGTGATCGGCGCGGCGTTGCAGGGACTCATGGAGGACGGCATCGCTGCCATCATCGCCTCGGCCGATGCGGGCCTCAAGGCGTTCGGCACCAACGACGTAGTGCGCTCGCTGGCTGTCGACGGCGTGCTTACGGGTGTGGGCAGCGTGCTGACCTTCCTGCCGATTATCGTCGTGCTCTTCTTGTTCCTCTCCATTCTGGAAGACTCCGGCTACATGGCGCGCGTGGCCTTTGTCATGGATAAAGTGCTGCGTCGCTTTGGCCTGTCGGGCCGCAGCTTTGTGCCTATGCTCGTCGGTTTTGGCTGCACCGTGCCGGCTATCATGTCGACCCGTACGCTCCCATCCGAGCACGACCGCAAGATGACGGTCATGCTCACGCCGTTCATGAGCTGCTCGGCCAAGTTGCCGGTCTACGGTCTGCTGTGCGGGGCGTTTTTCCCACAGGCGACGGTTCCCGCCATGGTCTCACTCTATCTGATCGGTATCGTGGTCGGCTGCATTGCGGCTTTGGTGCTCAATCGCACAGCATTTAAGGGCGACCCGGTGCCGTTTATCATGGAGCTTCCCGATTACCGCCTACCGAGCGTCAAGACGACGGTGATGCTGGCATGGGATAAGGCCAAGGACTTCATCACCAAGGCCTTTACCATTATCTTTGCCGCTACGGTGGTCATCTGGTTCCTTCAGACGTTCGATATCCGCTTTAACGTGGTCGCCGACCAGTCGCAAAGCCTGCTTGCCGGTCTGGGTAGCATCATCGCGCCGGTGTTGGCCCCGCTCGGTTTTGGCGACTGGCGCGCATCCACGGCGCTCGTCACCGGACTTATTGCCAAGGAGAGCGTCATCTCGACGCTCACGGTGCTTTTGGGCGCAACGTCGCCCGCGGCGCTGTCGACCATGTTTTCGCCGTTTACCGCCTACGTGTTCTTGGTCTTTACGCTGCTGTACCCGCCTTGCGTGGCGTCCATCGGCGCCGTCAAGAGCGAGTTGGGCGCGCGCTATGCCGTGGCCGTATTCGCGTTTCAGGTGACGGTCGCCTGGATCGTGGCGTTTGCCGTGCATTCGGCGGGCATATTGCTGGGGTTGGCTTAGGGGCGCGTTGATGCTCCGCGCTTTTGGGCGAGCAACAATTCAACAAATATGAGCCAAAATACCGGTAATTGTCGGCCTGCGGGGACTGTCCTACGCTGCAGGTTGCCGTTCGCTGCCTATTTGCTGCCGTTTGCGGATTCGTAAATACTTGCAATCGTCGGTCGATTTAACCGCATTACGCGATGCCGATGCACATTTTTTGTGCCCCTTTCTACAATCACTTTGTGTCTATTGCCGAGCATGTCTTCCGTTTCGCCTGTGTGGGGACGTGGGGTGCAATAGTCGTTTGTAGAGGCTCATTGAGGAGGGAATTGATGAAAGAAAAATTCCAATCGTTCGGAAAGGCAATGCTCGTTCCGATTACGCTCATTGCCATTTCCGGTCTCTTTTTGGGTATCGGTAGCGTTTTTACGACCGAACTGACCCTTGTGTCCCTTGGCGTTAATTGGGACTGGTATGCCGCTTCGCCGCTCTTTACGTTCTTCTCGGTATTTAAGGGTCTCGGCGAGGTAATCATTGGAAACCTCGGTGTTTTGTTTGCCGTCGGCTGCGCCTTCTCCTTGTCTCGCAAAGAGAAGGGCTGGGCTGCCTTTTCTGCCCTTGTCTGCTATCTCACCATGCTCAAGACGGTTGAGATTCTGCTTGGAGCAGCTGGCTTGGCTGCCGACAATACAACGGTGGAAGCTCTTCAGAAGGTCGGCCTTACGTCCATTCAGGCGAGTGAGCAGTCCGCACTCTACACTACCTCGCTCGGCTTTTTTGGCTACAGCTCTGGTGTCTTTGGCGGCATTATCGTGGGCTGCCTGGTCGCCTGGATCACCGGCCGTTTTTACAAGACCAAGCTTCCAACGGCGCTGGCGTTTTTTGCGGGCAGTCGAACCGTCCCCATTGTATCGCTGGTCGCCGGTGGCATCCTGGGCGGCATCATGTACTTCGTCTGGCCCGTCATCGGTGGATGCTTCTCGGGTATTGCGACGTTCGTGAAAGGCTCCGGTCTGGTCGGTACGTTTGTCTATCGCTGGGTGCTCGAGAGCCTTGTGCCGTTTGGCTTGCATCCGCTGCTCGAGACGCCCATGTATTGGACTGAGCTTGGCGGCTCCATGGTCGTCGATGGAACGCGCGTGGTGGGCAATAGCGCCATTCAGCTTGCACAGCTCGCTTCTCCCAGCAGTGACAAGCTCTTGGTTAGGGCCTTCATGGCTGGCTATGGCATTAATGATTACGCGTTGTTCCCGGGCATCGCCCTTGCTATGTGGTCTTGTGCCAAGCCCCAGAACCGCAAGAAGGTTGCTGGTCTTTTAATCCCCACAGTGATTTCGACTGTTTTCTTTGGCGTTACGGAGCCTATTCTCTTTACGTTCCTGTTTGCCGCCCCCTGGCTCTACTTTGGCGTTTACGCTCCGCTTTCCGGACTGGGTGAAGTTCTCTCGGAGGCAATGGGCGTTTCGGTGTACCAGGGAAATATCAAGGACCTGATCCCATTCTTATTCCGCCCCGAGAAGCTTAATCTGCTTCCATACCTTATCCTGCTCCCCGCCTTTTTCCTGGCAGCTTTCTTCCTCTTCCGGTTCTTTATTACTAAGTTCGATATCAAGACGCCCGGTCGAGACGATGGTGACGATATTGAGTTGATCAACAGCAGAGCCGAGTTCGAGGCAAAGGCCGCTGAGGCAAAGGGCGAGTCTGATAGCGCTCCCGAGAAGGCAGTCCAGGGCCGTGCGGCCAAGGACAGCGCGCTTGCTGTTGGCATTGTCGAAGCGCTTGGTGGAGCCGACAACATTGATGATCTTGACAACTGCATCTCACGTCTTCGCGTGATTGTCAAGGATGGTTCTAAGGTTGCAGACGACGAGGTGTTCACCAAGAATCTTGAAGCTATGGGCGTTATCCGCCTGAGCGACAAGGCAATCCAGGTCATTTACGGTCCTCGTGTCGGCGAAGTCGCTTCTGAGGTGCACGAAGTTCTCGGTGACGAGTAAAACGCGCAAGTGGCTTTCAATTGCATAGCGCAATTCCAGGGCTTGGCTTCCTATCGCATGATTTAGGGGGCCAGGCCTTCTTGTTTTAGATTGTCAAGGCAGATACTCAATAGTTCTTCGAATGCGAGAATACAACTTCCGGTAAAGCAGTTAGGCTTAACGTTCTTAAGATCCATTGGGTGATCGTCATGTATCGTAAAGATCGCGTCTGCCGTCTTGGCGAGCTCGCTGTCTTCGTTGCCGGTAAACGCGAGGGTCGTAATGCCCGCGTCGTGGCATGCCCTTGCGGTTTCCAGGATGGCTTCTGTCTGGCCCGATTTGGATATGAGCATCATGCAGCTGAGCGTATTTCGGTTGGATTCGACAAACTGATCGGTTTCTAGGAAGTCCTGTATGACGGCCAAAAAGCCAAGTCCAACGAGCTTAGTCGCCATGTACTGCGCAACGATGCGTGAGAAGCCCTCTCCGTTTACTCCGATCATTCTGTTGCGATGCAGTGCGGCGATGAATACGTCTACATCTCCGGTGTGACATACGAAGTGGACGCTACTGTCTTTGAGTGATTGATTCATTTCGCGGGAGACATGCTGAAGGTGCTTGAGATCGTACATCATTTCGCGGTAGCCACGGTAGCCGAGCTTTTTCGAAAGCCTGATGACTGTCGTCATGCTGGTAAAGCATGCCATGGCGACGGGTTTTATGCCAATATCATCGAGGGTGTCGATATTGTTGAGTAGGTATTCGAGTACGCTTTGCTCGGTTTCGGATAGCTTTGCGGCTGAGTAGAGCTTGGAAATCTGCTTTTTATCAACCATCGGTGCTTCCTTCCCGCCGGACGTGTGTGGCCGCTTCCGTTGCGTAAATAATAACTCCTTGGGGAATTCCTTTCCCGCCTTGCAACCGGGGCGGGAAGCGGCCCTTCATGCTGGATACAATATCCAAACACAGGCGAACCATGCAATATTGAATGTGCTAATTGGGGGTTTCGATATGAAACTTACGGTCATAGGTGGCGGTGGCGTCCGCTCCATGTTTTTGGCAAAGAGCATAGCCCAGCAGGCGTCATCGCTTGGAATCGACGAACTTGTGTTTATGGACAATGATCCCGAGAAGCTGCGCATCTACGGTGGCCTTGCCGCCCATGTCTCGGGCATGCTTTGCCCCACGCTTAATTTTTCACTGACGGGCGATGCAGTCGAGGCCGTTAAGGACGCCGATTACGTGATCACGACGATTCGCGTCGGTGGGGACCATATGCGCGTTCGCGATGAGCGCATTGCTCTTTCGCATGGGGTTCTTGGCCAAGAGACGACTGGTGCAGCCGGCGTGTCTTTTGCCATGCGCTCCGTCCCTGCGCTTGCTTCGTATTGCGAGTTAATCAAGAAGTACGCAAAGCCGGACGTCAAGGTGTTTAACTTTACTAATCCCGCTGGCGTCGTATCTCAGGCCCTACGCGATATGGGCTATGATTTTACTTATGGCATTTGCGATGCTCCCTCGGGCATGTTGCATCAGTTTGCCGAGTATAAAGGCGTTGATCCCGCATCGGTTCAGGGCGAGTGCTATGGACTCAACCACCTCTCGTTCTTCCGCAATGTGACGGTTGACGGCGAGGACATCATGTCCGACTTGATCCATGACGACGGGGCATATGCTCATACAGATCTTAGGTTCTTCGAGAAGGACCTCGTCCTAAATCGCGGATGCGTGCCAAATGAGTACCTATACTATTTCTACTATCGCGAGCGCGCCGTTGCCAACGTTCTCTCTTCGCCCCAGACGCGCGGTGAACTAATCGAAGAAATTAATCGAGAAATGACGAGCGAGCTTGCATCTATCGATATTGAGAACGACTTCGAAAAAGGCCTCGCGTGCTTTGAGAAGTGGTACGGAATGCGCGAAAACAACTACATGGCGGCCGAGACGGGTATTCATCGCGACAAGCCGTGGACGTTTGACGTGTACGGCAAAGATGCTGGCGGATACGCAGGTGTCGCGCTCCGCTTCATGGATATTGCTCGCTCTGGCAAGACGCAGCAGATGATCCTGTGCACCCCCAACAATGGCGCCATCCCCGGCCTTCTCGATACAGATGTCATTGAGTCAACGTGCGATATCTCCACCGATGGCTGCGTGCCGCATCGCGTCGAAGCCGATTCTGTGCCCGCGGGAAACCTCGAATTGATTCGTCGCGTCAAGTACTACGAGCGCACCGTGGCGCGTGGCATCGTTAACCGATCGAAGCGCGACATTGTCGAGAGCCTCGCGATGCACCCGCTCGTTAATTCGTACTCCTTGGCGAAAGATATCGCCGCGCAGTACTTTGAGCTTAACCGCGACTACATCGACGGCTGGACAGACTAGTCTGGACGTTAAAACTAGAAATTATGGATGGGCGGACCGGCGTTTATATTGGCGCCCGTTCGCCCTGCTTAGTAAGAAAACGGGTATAGAGTGAACTTGCGAGAGAACTTCAATGTCTTTCTGGAATCGGGCGATCGGGCGAAGGAATGCCGGAGTGGCTGCACGATGGCGTTATATATCCCCTTGTTTGTTATGAGCGCGCTTCAAATTGGTGTATCAAACGTTGCAACTGAGCTCGCCTATATCAATCCGTCCATTACGCTTATTTGCACTGTGGTCGCGGCCTTTTTAAACCTGCTTCTATCGAATGTGGCTTTTTCATTATTTGCCGTCGACCGGTCCAAAGAGACGGTGCAACCTGCTCGAACCCCTCCGGTTTATCTCTTGGCCTCGACGGTTCCCCTCCAGATTTCTGGGGCGCTGCTAATTTATTTGGTTCACTTGATTTTATCGGCAATTGTAGTCTTTGCCTCGCTTGCGAGCAGTCAGCTCGGGGTGTTGTGCTCGCTTGTGGTGGCAGTAATCGTGACGCTTCTTTCCGCGTCGTTCGTATTCGTGTTAATTGAAGATGCGGACGTGGAGCAGAGGGGACTACGAGGCATTCGGTTTGCACCACGCTACATCATGCGTTCGGTCACGGTGCTTCGTTCCTCCTGGAGAGAAATCGCGCGTCCCGCAACGCTGCTGGTGGCATGGAACCTGGTTGCAAGTTGCGCTATCCAGGTTCTTGTTGGATGGGTAGTTTCGAGTGCGGCGCTGCCGTCGGCACTTTCAGTGACGGCGCTTGTGCATGAGGGACTTTATTATGGGGCGTTTGCTTATATGCTGCTTTTGCTAGTTCATTGTGCGGTTGCGAGTTGGCTCGAAATTGACGTGCTCATGGGGGTGTCCTTGTGCGTATCCGAGCAGGATCGATAGCCCGAAGATGAAGCCGCGTTTTCGACATTGAGTTCCTGCGTACCTTGCTTTCTAAGCAGAATTGGCGCGCCGTCTGTTAACAATCGTTTTCCAAGAATTCTTTTGTTGCTCATTTTATAGACTTCTCATTGCTATAATCGCCCACCGCTCAAGATAATCGGAGAGGTTTTCCTATATGGCTCAAACAAAGCAAGACGGCATCACGCTCAGGCAGTGGCTCCCGCTCATCGGGCTCACCTGCTGCGCGTTCGTGTTCAACACGTCGGAGTTTATGCCCATCGGCCTTTTGACTGATATCGCCGCGTCGTTCTCGCTCACCGAGGCCCAGGCGGGCATCATGATCTCGGTCTATGCCTGGGGCGTCATGCTGCTGTCGCTGCCGCTCATGGTGTTCGCCTCGCGCTTTGAGTTCAAGCGGATGCTGCTGGGCGTGCTGGCCGTGTTCTCGCTCGGTCAGTTCCTGTCCGCTGTGGCGCCGACCTATCCCATCCTGGTCTGCGCGCGCCTGGTGGTCGCTTGCGCACATGCCGTGTTCTGGTCAGTCGCCTCGATTATGGCCTCGCGCCTGGTCGACACTCGCCACGGCGCGCTCGCCATCAGCATGATCGCCACGGGCTCTTCCATCGCACAGATCTTCGGCCTGCCGCTCGGTCGCGCCATTGGCCTGGCCGTGGGCTGGCGCATGACGTTTGCTGTGGTCGGAGCGCTGTCTGCTGTCGCGGTCGTCTACCAGGCCACGGTGTTCCCTGCCATGCCAGCGGGCGAGCGTTTTACGCTCAAGCAGCTGCCCGAGCTGCTCAAGAACCCGTTCCTGATCGCGCTCTACGCGGTCACGGTCTTTATGGCGACCGGCTATTACGCAAGCTACAGCTATATCGAGCCCTTCCTGGCGCAGGTCGCGCATGTCGATGCGGGCGCCATCACCATGACGCTGACGGCGTTTGGCTGCTCTGGTCTGCTCGGAAGCTGGCTGTTCGGCCGCCTGTTCGACGGGCACCGCTTCTCGTTCTTGGCTATCACGCTTTCCGGCGTGCCAGCGGCCCTGCTGCTCATGGGTCCGGTTGCACCGTCGCTCGTTGCGGTTCTTGGCGTTTGCGCGCTGTGGGGCTGCTGCGCCACGGCCTTTAACGTGGCGTTCCAGGCCGAGCTCATCAAGTACACGCCTGCGGACTCGTCGGCCGTCGCCATGTCGATCTTCTCGGGCCTGTTCAACCTCGGTATCGGCACGGGTACCGCGATCGGCGGCGCCGTGGTGTCGGGTCCCGGCATTGCTTGGATTGGCTACGCAGGCGGTGCGATCGCTGTCGTGGGCGTCATTCTCGCCATCACGGCGATGTTCCCAGCCATCCGTCGCGCCAAACCCGTTGCCTAGCCACGTCCCCTCATCAGTTGCGGTGGAATACGGACTGCTGGGTCCAATAAACCCGGCAAACAGTCCGTATTTCACCGCAACTTAGAAAGGGGCTGGGGTAGCTAAAAGAGCCCCGTCCCAAAATAGCTACCCTGCTGGGCATACAATGGATGTCGTTGTGTTGAGCTTACCGGGAGGTTGCTATGTGGGCATACGAGACGACGTTCTACCAGATCTATCCGCTGGGCTTTTGTGGAGCTCCGCGCGAAAACGCCGCGCCCGTTGCCGAGGATGAGCTCGCCCAGGCTGCCAACGCTGCGCCCAACCCCGATGCGCCCATCATGAAGATCGCCCAATGGGCCGACTACCTGCAAAAACTCGGTATTGGCGCTGTGCTGATCAACCCGCCGCTCGAGTCTGATAGCCACGGCTACGACACGCGCAGCCTGCGCCATATCGACCGCCGCCTGGGCGGGGATGCCGATTTTGCCGCCGTATGCGAGACGCTGCATGCCCATGGCATCTGCGTGGTGCTCGATGCCGTCTTTAACCATGTGGGCCGCGGTTTCTGGGCATTCCGCGACGTGCAGGAACGCAAGTGGGACTCGCCTTACAAGGACTGGTTCCACATCAGTTTTGACGGCGATTCCTGCTATGGCGACGGCTTTTGGTATGAGGGCTGGGAGGGCCATTTTGAGCTTGTGAAGCTCAACCTGCAAAATCCCGCCGTGGTCGATTACCTGCTTGAGTCCGTGCGTCGCTGGGCTGACGTGTTTGGCGTCGACGGCCTGCGCCTGGACGTCGCCTATATGCTCGATCGCGATTTTATGCGCCGCCTACACTCCTTTACCCGCGAGCTTAAGCCCGACTTTGTGCTGATCGGCGAAACGCTCCACGGCGACTACAACCAGATTGTCAACGATGAGATGCTCGACTCCTGCACCAACTACGAGTGCTACAAGGGCCTGTATTCCAGCTTTAATTCGGTCAACATGTTCGAGATCGCCCACTCGCTGCACCGCCAGTTTGGCGGCGATCCGTGGTGCATCTACCGCGGCAAGCACCTGTTGTCGTTTGTCGACAACCACGATGTGCCGCGCCTGGCGAGTATCCTCACCGACAAGTCCTGCCTGCGTCCCGCGTATGGCATGCTCTTTGGTATGCCGGGCATCCCGTGTGTCTACTATGGCAGCGAGTGGGGAATCGCCGGCGAAAAGGGCGGCCCCGATGGCGACTGGGCGCTGCGGCCTGCGCTCGATGTGCCTGCGCCCAACGAGCTGACGGCCTTCATCAAACAGCTTGCACGCCTGCGCTCGGCCGACGACGCGGCGGCCCGTGCTCTCAACTACGGCGTGTACCGTAACGTGGTGATCCAGAACAAGCAGCTACTGTTCGAGCGCGCCTGTGACGGCGCGACGGTGCTCGTGGCGGTGAACGCCGTGGGCGAGCCTTACACCTTTGGCGCCGGCGAGCTCAACGGGTCCTTTGTCGACCTGCTTGCCGACGGCGTGCCCACGGTCGAGCTGATGGGCTCCCTTGAGCTTGCGCCCTACGAGGTGCGTTATCTACTGAGGGCCTAGGCCATGGCAGCGTCTGACGAGGGCTATCAACATATTGAGCATGGGTTTGAACCCGTGTTTGACGAGCACTCGCGCGTTCTGCTGCTGGGGTCGTTTCCCTCGGTGCTTTCGCGCGCCAATGCCTTTTATTACGGCAACCCTCAGAATCGCTTTTGGCGCGTGATGGCTGCGTGCCTCGGTGCGCCCGTGCCGCCCAACGAGGGCGACCCTTTGGCAAGCGGTGAGCCCGCGACGCTCGATGCCTCCATTGCCGCCAAGCGGGCCATGCTGCTGAACGGCGGCGTGGCCCTGTGGGATGTGATCGAGAGCTGCGACATTAAGGGCTCGAGTGACGCTAGCATCAAAAACGTTGTGCCGGCACATATTGAACGCATTGTGGATGCCACGCCGATCGAGATCGTTGTTTGCAACGGCGGCACGGCCGGACGGCTCTACAAACGCTATCTACAAGAGCGGACGGGGCTACCCGCCATTGTGCTGCCGTCGACGAGTCCTGCCAGCGCGGCGTGGCGTTTGGAGCGGCTTGTCAAGCGTTGGAGTGAAGCCGTTGACTGGGCAGCTTATTAATTTAGATTATTGATTGAGTGCGGGCGCCGAGGTGTTTCAGAACGCCTCGCCAGATCGGCGCGGGCACGGCTGGCTCGGCGCAAACCATGCCGTCGGCGTCGACGTCCTCGGCATTACCACCACCAAGTCGCTGCGCATGCTCAACCGAACAGCCCATACGAACGGCACCTACGAGCTTGTCCATCGCTTCCGAAAACGGTCGCCGCAAGAGTCCCATGCGCGGTGAGTGACGAAGCGCCGCGAAGCCGCTGCCAGCGCAAATGGCAACGCCGCCACACCACAATTGGTCATGGCGCTCGCATACCTTGTGCAGACGAACGGCGGTCCCACGCGCCTGTTCAGCGCCCTGTCGTGCGGCTCGGATCACGGCATAGACACGCGTTCCCGTACCGCCAAAGCGCTCAAGCGCCTGCTCGATAGCAGTCAACGTCTCATCGTCAGCCATATCTTCAATGGCCAGCACGATGCCATCGGCAACGCCGTCGGCATCATCCGCCTTCAAGTCGACCGGGCGGGGGAGTGCGGTGCCGGAAAGTTGAGCATAGGCGGCGATGGCATCCTGCAGGTCCCAGAGCAAAAACTCAAGATCGGCGCTCTTGGGAATACTGATATACGCAATGGTTTGCAGCGTTTTTGGTACATCGCCGCGTGCGGTCGTCTCCATGCCGCCTCCTTTCCGGTTGGTTTCCGTTTAGGTTACACCGTCCGGCGGCGTCCCGCCGCGCTATCCTAGTGCAACCCTTACGAAAGGAACGTCATGCGTCTGCCCATGAACACCTCGCTTGCCACGCTCAAGCCCTCCGGCATCCGTCGGATCAACGCGCTCGCCGCCCAGCACTCAGGATGCATTGCGCTCGCGCTCGGCGAGCCCGATTTTCCTACACCCGATGTGATTAGCGCCGAGGTGACCGACGCGCTGGGCCGCGGCGACACGCACTATCCGCCCAACAACGGTCGCCCCGCCCTGCGTGAGGCGTTGTCTGCCTACATGGGGGATGCGGGCCTGGCGTTTTCGGCCGACGAGGTCATCCTAACCGACGGCGCGACCGAGGCCCTGTCGGCAACATTCATGGCTATGCTCAACCCCAGCGACGAGGTCATTATCCCCACGCCTGCCTTTGGCCTGTACGAAAGCATCGTCGTGGCCAACCACGCCAAAGCAGTCTTTTTGGATACGGAGCCTGCGCAATTTCAGATTGACGAGGACGCACTTCGTGCTTGCGTGACGCCGGCGACCAAGGCCATCGTCATCTGCTCGCCCAACAATCCTACGGGTTGCATCCTCGACGCGGCATCGCTCGACGCCGTGGCACGCGTGGCAGAGCAGGCAGGCATCTACGTGGTCTGCGACGACGTATACAACCGCTTGGTCTACGCGGACGGCTACGAGCGCTTCGCCCAGCGCCACCCGGAGCTGCGTGAGCAGACGGTAGTCATCGAGAGCTTCTCCAAGCCCTGGGCTATGACCGGTTGGCGCCTGGGCTGGCTCGCAGCAGCGGCACCCGTCATCGCCGAGATCGCCAAGGCTCACCAATACCTAGTATCGAGCGCCGTCTCCTTCGAGATGGACGCCGCGGCCCGAGCCCTGACCGTCGACCCAACCCCCATGCTCAAAGTCTACCGAGCCCGTCGCGAACGCGTACTCGCAGCCTTAGACGCCATGGGCCTCGACGTAGTAGAGCCCGCAGGAGCCTTCTACACTTTCCCGAGCATCAAACAATTCGGCCTAACAAGCGAAGCCTTCTGCATCAAAGCCATCAAAGAGGCCAACGTAGCCCTAGTCCCGGGCGACTGTTTCGGAACCGAAGGCCACGTCCGCCTCAGCTACTGCGTCTCCGACAAAGACCTAGACGAAGGCCTCCACCGCCTGTCCACCTTCGTTTCAACCCTGTAGCCATCAGGGACGCAACACATCAGCCCGCCGACATAAGGGTTATGCGTGGGGGCGTCAGCCAACGTAAAACCGGGCTGCCCCATAGTTGACGCAGGCACGCGCCGCCGAAGGCCAGGCGCAAGGTTTCCGTAGATTCCGCACGAGCCGGAAAGCACTTAATGTGCTTTCCGAGCGAGCCCAGG
>UQIK01000028.1 GCA_900541125.1 uncultured Collinsella sp. | reverse complement strand
ACGACGGAGGCCACATTAAGTGGCCTCCTGTTCGTGCGGAACTCGCGATAAACTTCATCAGTGCCCGCCCCACGGGAAACCTGCCAATAAGGGATAGGTTTGTTTTAGTAGGTTTTATCTGCGGGAATGCCGAGGCTATGATCCAATTGCCTCGTTGTAGGCATTCAGCTGGCCTTGCCAGAGCTTGCGATCGCTGTCGGTAATCTCTCGAATGATATGAGCTGGATTGCCGCCGATGATGACGTGGCTTGGAACGTCTTTAACAACAACTGAACCTGAGGCTATGACCACATCGTCTCCGATTGATACGCCCGGATTGATAATCACCCCGCCGCCCATCCAGACGTTGTTGCCGATTACGACAGGCTTAGCATACTCGAGGTCTAAATTGCGCACATCGGCGTCAATTGGATGCCCAGCAGTAAATATACTCACATGGGGTCCTAGAAAGACGTTGTCGCCAAAGGTCACGTAATTTTCGTCCAGAATCGTCAAACCGGTATTCGCATAGAAATGGTTACCAAACGAAACCCTGTCACCGTGATCAAAATAAACGGGAGCCGTTAAGACCATATCGTCCGGAGCAACGCGAAAACACTTCTTTAGTTCCTCAAAGGCGCTCGAATCAGCCCAATACTCCGACTCATTAAACAACTTCTGAGCCGCATGCACCCTACTAAACGAATGGTCGTTAACCCGATAGGGGCTATAGAGCTCCCCGGCAATCATGCGGTCCCATTCAACCTTATTTGTCATGCCAACCCCCTAGGCTAAGCGTTAGATGCGAAAAAGTATATCAACTAAGAACAGAAGACCAGCAAGCGACCAACAGCGTTAACCAGCCCTTTTGCTTGCGCCCGGGAGGGCCGCATATGAAGTTTATCGCGAGTTCCGCACGCAAAGGAAAGCACTTAATGTGCTTTCCGTCTTGCGCAGGACTGTAGAGCAGGAAACTTCATATGCGGCCCTCCCGGGCGCAAGCAAAAGGGCGACCCCTGTACGGAGTCGCCCTTGTTGAGCTGCTTATGTTTAGCTGTTACTCGGCGTCATGGTGACGGCGGGGCTTGCGGCCTCCGTTGTCGCCGGGACGGCGCGGACGGTCGCTACGCTCGGAGCGCTCGCGACGCGGACGCTCACGACGCTGGAAGTGCTCGCCGTCGCCCTCGGAGGCACCCTCGGCACGAGCAGGGGCCTCAGGCTTGTCAAGACGATCGAGCGAGATCTTGCCGCGATCGTCGACCTCGATGACGACAACCTTGACCTCGTCGCCCACGTTGAGGACGTCCTCGACCTTCTCCACGCGGCCCTTGGCGACGCGGGAGATGTGCAGCAGGCCGTCCTTACCGGGCAGCAGGTTGACGAAGGCGCCGAAGGGCTGGATGGAGACCACGCGACCGGTGTACTCCTCGCCCGGCTCGGGAACCTTGATGATGAGCTTGATACGCTCGACGGCCTGGTCGACGGACTCGCCGGTGCCGCCGACAAAGACGGTGCCGTCCTCCTGGATGTCGACCGAGGCGCCGGTCTCGTCCTGGATACCGCGGATGACCTTACCGCCGGAACCGATGACGTCGCGGATCTTGTCGGTCGGAACCTGGATGGAAACGATGCGCGGAGCGGTGCTGCGCGTGGTGTGGCGCGGCTCGGGGATCACATCGAGCATCTTCTGCAGGATGAAGGCGCGACCCTCCTTGGCCTGCTGCAGAGCGCGGGCCAGGATGTCGAAGGTGAGGCCGGTGGCCTTGTTGTCCATCTGCAGGGCGGTGATGCCCTCGGTGGTGCCGGTGACCTTAAAGTCCATGTCGCCCAGGAAGTCCTCGAGACCCTGGATGTCGGACAGTACCACGGTCTTGCCCTCCTCCTGGATCAGGCCCATGGCGATACCGGAGACCGGGCGCTTAATGGGCACGCCGCCGTCCATAAGGGCGAGCGTGGAGCCGCAGGTCGAAGCCATCGAAGAGGAGCCGTTGGACTCCATGACCTCGGAGACGACGCGGATGGCGTAGGGGAACTCGTTCTCGTCGGGGAGCACCGGAAGCAGAGCGCGCTCGGCCAGATTGCCATGGCCGATCTCGCGGCGCTTGGGGCTGCCCATGCGGCCGGTCTCGCCGGTGCAGAAAGGCGGGAAGTTGTAGTGGTGCATGTAGCGCTTGCCCTCGGTGGGCTCGATGGTATCCAGACGCTGGCCCTCGTTGAGCATGCCGAGCGAAAGAACCGAGAGCACCTGGGTCTGGCCACGCTGGAACAAACCGGAGCCGTGAACGAGCGGCAGGTAGTTGTCCTTCACCATGATGGGACGGATCTCGTCGGCGGCACGACCGTCGACGCGCTCACCGGTCTCGACGACCATGGTGCGCATGGCCTTCTTCTCGAGCTTCTTGAGCGCCACGGGGATCTCGCGCTCCCAAGCGGCCTGCTCCTCCTCGGTGAACTCGGCACGGATGGACTCCTTCAGAGCCTCGACCTTACCGATACGGGAGAGCTTGTCGGCGTCGCGAAGGGCAGCAGCCATCTCGTCGTAGTGGGCGAAGATGCGCTCCTGGACCTCCTCGACGGGCTGGTCGAGCGGGTACTCCTTCTTGACGATGGGGCCGTTGACCTGCTCCCACTCGGCGACGAACTCGTCCTGAGCCTGGCAAAAAGCAGCAAGGGCCTCCTGGCCAAACTTCATAGCAGCGAGCATGTCGTCCTCGGAGATCTCCTCGGCGCCGGCCTCGACCATCGAGATGAAGTCGGCGGATCCGCCCAGCTCCAGGTCCAGATCGGAGTTCTCGCGCTCCTCGTAGGTGGGGTTGACGATAAACTCGCCGGTCTCCACGTTACGACCGATGCGCACGCAGGCAAGCGGGCCCTCGAAGGGCACGCCGCCGAGCGTCATGGCCAGGGAAGCACCCATAACGTTGATGACGTCGAAGGGGTTGACCTGGTCGGCGACGAGCGAGGTGGCGACGATGTGCACCTCGTTGCGGAAGCCGTCCGGGAAGCTCGGGCGAATCGGGCGATCGATCATGCGCGCGGTGAGCGTGGCCTTCTCGCTGGGACGGCCCTCACGCTTGAGGTAGCCACCCGGGATGCGGCCGGCTGCGTACATCTTCTCGTTGAAGTCGACGGTCAGCGGGAAGAAGTCGTAGTTCTTGCGCTCCTTGGAGACGACCACGGTGTCGAGCATCGTGGTGTCGCCCTGCTTGACCAGGCAGGCGCCGGTGGCCTGCTTGGCAAGCTCGCCCGACTCAAAGGTGTAGGTCTTGCCGTACAGCTCAAAGGTCTTGGATACGAGTGTCATTGTTCTCCTTTACCCCACAGGCCCCTTGCCTGCAGGCTTCTCATGTGACGCGGGCCCCCTGCCCCCGCCACGCTTCAGAGCGTGATTGTTCACGCCCTTACACAAAAAGAGCGCCCCGCTGCGCAGGACGCTCTTAGCATGTACAAATCCTACTGGATGTTGTCGCGGATGCCCAGAGCCTTGATGAGCTCACGGTACTCGACGATGTCGTTCTTCTTGATGTAGGAGAGAAGACGACGACGACGACCGACGAGCATGAGCAGGCCACGACGGGTGTGGAAGTCCTTCTGGTGGGACTTCATGTGCTCGGTCAGCTCCTTGATGCGCTCGGACAGGATGGCGACCTGAACCTTAGGGTTGCCGGTGTCGACCGGGGTGTTACCGAACTGGGCAGTCAGCTCCGCCTTGCGCTCTTTGGAAACAGTCATTGTTTCACCTTTCGTTTTGCGTCGCCCTCGGGCGACTCGATTCGCCTCGGACTGGGAAGCCGCCGGTGGAGCGAGCAACCAAGGTCGAGGTACCAACAGGCCGATATGTTACCACAAGCAGCCCGCCCCTGCGCATCATCACCGACCCAACATGAATTCCATCGCACGGAGGCGCTGGTCGGTATGCGTCGCCGCCCACACATGCGAAAGCCCGAGCAGGAACGCCGCCGTATGCGGGTCGATTCGCTCGGCCATGAGCGCATCGAAGGTCATGGACATGAGGGCGCGCAGCCATGCGGTCTCACCGGTCGACACCAACTCGGCACCCGGAACGCTCGAAGCGCACGACCCGCACATGAGCCCGCCGGCCTGGGGCGAAAAATACGACAGCATGGGGTCTCCGCACAGCACGCAGGCCGAAAAATCGGGTCGGTAGCCAACGTGCGACAGCAGCTTAAAGACATATGCAGCCACAAGCAGATCCATATGCGCTGTGTCGAGCCCGCTGCCCACCAGGGCAAGCGCTCGCTGCGTTATGGCAAAGGTAAACGGGTCCTCGGCGTCCTCGAACGAGCACACGCGCGCGACCTCGGCGATTGCGCTTGCGGCGCAAGTCGTCTCGTAATCGGGCGCAGCGCCGAGCGGCGCCTCCATAAGCTCGGCCTGGGAAACCACGTCGAGCGACCGCCCATGCGCGAGCAGCATGTCGACGGTACAGAACAGCTCACAGCGCGCAGCCAGGCGCCCACCGGGTTTACGGGCACCCTTTGCCACGGCACGAACCTGACGACCCCGCTCGTCAAGCATCGTCAGGATCAGGTCCGTCTCTTTGAGCTTCGTCTTGTCGAGGACGAGCACCTTGGTGCGATATGTCCGGGAGCCTGCCATGCGCGCCGCGCGCCCTTAATCCTCGGCGTTGTAGCCAAAGCGGCGAATCTGGGCCTCGTCGTCACGCCAGCCGGCCTTGACCTTCACGTCCAGCTCCAAAAAGACCTGCGTGCCAAAAATGCGTTCAAGATCGCGTCGGGCGTCGATACCGATATGCTTGATCATCTCGCCGCCCTTGCCGATGATGATGCCCTTTTGGCCCTCGCGCTCGACGTAAATGGTGGCGTGCACGCGCAGCACCTTCTTGGTCTGCTCGAGCGCATCGCAGATCACGCCAACGGAGTGCGGAATCTCATCACGGGTGCGGCGCAAGACCTTCTCGCGCACAAACTCGGCAACGAGCGTCTCATCGGAAGCGTCGGTACCCATGTCCTCGGGGAACCAACGCGGACCCTCGGGCAAAAAGTGCGCAACGGTCTCGATGAAGGCATCGACGTTGAAGTTCTTGACCGACGACGTCACGATCTCATCGTCATATTCCATGAGCTCGTGGGCGGCCTTAAGCTGCTCCATAACCTGTGCAGGGTCGGCTTCATCGGCCTTGGTGAGCACCAGAACCTTCTTGGAACGGGCATTCTTGACGCGCTCGGCAACCCAGGCGTCTCCCCTGCCGATCGGCTTGGTGGCATCAATCAAAAACGCGACGACATCGACATCGTTCAGCTCGAACAGCGCGCTCTTGTTGAGCTCGGACCCCAGACCGTCCTTAGGCTTATGGATACCCGGGGTATCGACAAAAACCAGCTGGTAGCCGGGGCGGTTGACGACGGCGCGCATGCGACGGCGGGTCGTCTGGGCCACCGGCGAGGTGATGGCGACCTTTTTGCCATAGCAGGCGTTGAGCAGCGTGGACTTGCCGGCGTTGGGGCGGCCGACAAGGGCCACGAAGCCGCTGCGGAAACCGGGCTCCACGTCGCCAAAGCCCGCGAGGCTGTCGCCCTCGTCGCACAGGGCGTCGAGCTCCTCGTCGCTCATGCCCTCAAACGGGTCGAACTCCTCGACATCCTCGAGCTCCTCGGTATCCACCGCGTCCAGGACCTCGTCATCCAAAACTTCATCGGTAGACTGCATATTGTCGGACATGGAAATCCCTTTCTAAATAAAGCCGAGCGCGTGGGCAAATACCAGCACGCCCACAATCGCGGCGGTGATGGAAAGAACGTATACAGAGGCGGCGGCGATGTCCTTCGCACGCTTGGCCAGCGGATGGAGCTCCTGGGTCGCTAGGTCGACGATAGCCTCCATAGCGGTGTTGCACAGCTCGCCGTGAATCACCAGGCCACAACAGATGATAATCGTGGCCCACTCGGCAATGTCGAGCCTCACGATACAGCCGGCAATGACGGTGCACACGCCCGCCACGAGCATGACCTTAATGTTGCGCTCGGTCTTGACGGCGGTGACGAAGCCCTCCATGGCGTAGGAAAACGACTTTAAGAAGGACGGATGGTCCTTGTTCGATCCGGGAATCATAGACGGCTCCTAGTCGTGGGCGTGGTTGGTGATGGGGCCGACGTGGACTAGCTTGGGATCCTCGCCGCGCTCGAGCGCCAGATCGCGCAGGATGGCGTCCTCGCGGGCCTCCATGACCTCGGCCTCGTCATCCTCGATGTGGTCATAGCCCAGCAGGTGCAGCATGCCGTGTACGAGCATCAGGCGGCACTCGTCGGCAGGGCTATTGCCAAAGCCGGGGGCCTGACGGGCAATGACCTGCGGGGCCAAGATAATATCGCCGAGCTCAAGCGTCTCATCGGCGGGAATGTCATCGTCAAAGGCCGAATCGCACTCAAACGAGAGTACATCGGTGGTGCGATCGATACCGCGCCACTCGTGGTTGAGCTCGTGCATCTCGTCCTCGTCGACATACGAAAGGGAAATCTCGACTTCACGCTCAACGCCCTCGGCGGCAAGCACGACCTCGCAGATGTGCTCCACCTCCAGCGCATCGAGCAGCGTATCGAGCTCGGCATCGTTGCTGATCAATACACTCAACGGGACTCCTTTCGGTCGCGCGGGCGCTGCTCGCGCACGTCATCATAAGCATCATATGCCTCGACGATACGACCCACCAGGGCATGGCGCACCACGTCGGCGCGCTCCAGGTGTGCAAACGCCACATCGTCGACACGGCCCAAAATCTTCTCGGCATCGGCCAAGCCGCCACGACGACCCACCAGGTCGCGCTGACTCAGGTCACCGGTAATCACAAACTTGGAGTTGAAGCCCAGGCGCGTCAGGAACATCTTCATCTGCTCGGGCGTGGTATTTTGCGCCTCGTCGAGCACCACGAAGGCATCACTCAGCGTGCGGCCGCGCATATAGGCAAGCGGGGCGATCTCGATCACGCCGCGCTCCATAAGCTCATCGGTGCGCTCGCGATCCATCATGTCAAAAAGGGCGTCGTAGAGCGGACGCATGTAGGGATCGATCTTTTCCTCGAGAGTACCGGGCAAAAAGCCCAGGTTCTCCCCCGCCTCGACAACCGGACGCGTCAAGATCAGACGGCCCACCTCGTGACGCTTAAGCGCGGCAACGGCGAGCGCCATGGCCAGATAAGTCTTACCGGTGCCGGCAGGACCCAGGCCAAACGTGATGGTATGCGAGCGAATGGCATCCACGTAGCGCTTTTGGCCGAGCGTTTTGGGGCGAATGGCACGACCGCGATACGAAAGCAGCACGTCATCGCGAAACGACGTAGCCTCGTGCTCACCGTCGCGCAGAACGGCCAGACAGCGCGAGACATCGTCGGCAGAAAGCGTGCGCCCGGCAGCAGCCTCACGAAAGGCATGTTCGAAAAAACGCGCCACGAGTTCGACCTCATCCGGTTCACCGCTCACGGCGATGCTATCGCCACGGGCGACCACATGGGCGCGCACCAAGTTCTCGAGTGCACGAAGGACGCCGTCGCCGGCGCCCAAAACGCGCGAGGGGTCGATACCCTCGGGAACGGTAAGTCTAATCTTCGAGGCTTCCATGAACCTCCCTGCGCGCATGGACCAAGCCGGAATCATCGACTCCGATGATAGCAACATCGAGCAGGCACGGGGCTGTGAGTCCACAGGTATCGTCAAGACGGGCATGATGGAACGAGCCGAGCGTCAGGTTGTCGCCATACTCGAGCACCGCACGCTCAACCGTGCCCACGCGACGACGAGCGTCGGCAATGGCGAGCTCCTGCGCGGCGGCCCGCATACGGCGGCTGCGCTCGGCCATAACCTCGGGCGGCACTTGGTCGGGCATGTCGGCAGCAAGGGTACCGGGACGCTTGCTATAGCGGAACACGTGCATACGCGAGAAACCCACACGGCGGCACAGCGCCAGCGACTCCTCGAATTCCTCGTCCGTCTCACCAGGAAAACCGACGATGACATCGCACGAAAGAGACACCTGGGGCAAGTTGGCGCGAATCATGCGCACCGTGTCCTCAAAGGCCTCGGCGCTATAGGGACGGCCCATGCGATGCAGGGTCGCCGTACAGCCGGACTGCACGGGCAGATGTAAAAACGGGGCGATACGCTGCGGATAGCGCGCCATAACCTTAAGCAGGCGCTCAGAGATATCCATGGGCTCGACCGAGGAAATGCGCACATGCGGAATAGACGTGCGCTCCATGATGGCCTCGAGCAGCTCATCGATTTCAACATGCTCGTCAGTCGCGCTCTTGCCATCGTAGGCGCCCAGGTTCACACCGGTCAGCACCACCTCGGGCACGCCGGCCTCCTGGGCCTCGCGAACTTGCTCGAGCACGGACTCGACGGGCACGGAGCGCTCGGGGCCGCGTGCCTTCCACACAATGCAATAGGTGCAACGGTGGTTGCAGCCGTCCTGAATCTTCACGCCCAGGCGAGAGCGACCGAGCGCATCGACCACCTCGCCATCGCTGCAGGCGGGAACGCTATCGGACTCAACGCCCAGCACCTCGCAGACACGATCGGCGACATCGATCTTGGACGGCTCGGCGATCACGCGATCCGAAAGCTCCAGCAGCTCCTCGGGATGCAAATTAACCACGCATCCGGTCACGACCACATAGGGCTCGTTTGGATAGGCCAGCGCATGGCGGACGGCCTTACGGGTCTTGGCCTCGGCCTCGCCCGTAACGGCACAGGTGTTAATGACGATCAGCTCTGCATCCTGAGGCTCCACCATTGCAAAACCCAGGCGCATTAAATCGGCAGTGATACGGTCGGACTCAACCCGGTTGACACGGCAGCCGAGGTTGACGACGGAAATATGGGGTGCGAGCACGCGGGCTCCTTAATCGAGGATATCGTCGAGGGCACTCTTGATACGGTCGGTCACCGACTTCTTACCGGAAGCAACGTCATCGCCCATCTCATCGGCAAAAGCACGGAGCAGCTCGCGCTGCTTATTGGAAAGATTGGTGGGAACGACCACGCGCAGTTGCACGATCAGGCGGCCACGCGAACCGCCACCGCCAATGCGCGGCATGCCGTAATTATTGACGCTCACGGTATCACCGTACTGGGCGCCGGCGGGAACCGTCACCTTAACGACCTCGTCGGGCATAATGCCCTCGACCTCGATCTCGCAGCCGAGCGCAGCCTGCGCAATCGAGATATCGCTCACCAGGTACAGGTCGTCACCGTTGCGCTTAAAGCGCTCATGTTCGGCAACGCGCACGTTGACAATCAGGTCACCCGAGGGCTCGCCGCGAAGGCCGGCCTCGCCAAAGCCGCTCACGCGCAGCTGGCGACCGGTCGAAACGCCGGCGGGGATATCGATGTCGATCTTTTCGTGCGAAGGCGTGCGGCCCTGACCGTCGCAGGTCTCGCAGGGATGATCAATGACCGTGCCCTCGCCATGGCAGTCGGGGCAAGGCGAAGAGGACTGGACCTGGCCTAGGAACGAACGCTGGACCGTCGTGACATAGCCCGTGCCGTGGCAACGGCTGCACTGCTTTTCCTGCGCACCCTCAGCCCTACCGGTGCCATTGCAGTCCTCGCAAGGAGCAAGGCGGTCATAGCTGATCGTCTTTTTGCAGCCGAGCGCCGCCTCCTCGAGCGTCACCGAAAGCGAGATGGCCATGTCACGTCCACGACGACGCTCACGACGGCTGCGGGCGCCACCACCGGCACCGCCGCCAAAGAACGACGAGAACAAGTCGTCCATGCCCATGCCACCAAAGATATCGTTGATATCGACGTAGCCCGAACCACCAGGGCCGTCGGCAGTGCCGTAACGGTCGTAGTTAGCACGCTTCTGTTCATCGGAAAGAACGGAATAGGCCTCGTTGAGCTCCTTGAACTTGGCCTCGGCCTCGGGGTCGTCCGAAACATCCGGATGTACGGTACGGGCCTTCTTTAGAAACGCACGCTTAATCGTCCGCGCGTCGGCATCCTTGTCGACGCCAAGCACCTCGTAGTAATCCCTATTATCCGACACGACCGAATCCTTCCGACTTTCATTATTGTCACAGTGCGTCCTATACCCATGCTGAGCCGACCGCAAACAGAGGGTTTGATGTTATTGCATTCCGTAAGGCGAAAGCATGGCACGCTGCGAGCAGCTGGCAAACCAAACCGACACGAGCGCGAACATGAAGCCGTTGGCAAAACCGTTGGCAAACTGCATCGCACCGCGCTTCCACCACAGCAAGCTGCGATGAAGCACGCCGTCCGAAAGCACCATGAACAGGCCCATGGTAAACGGAATAAAGCACATCACGGCAAAGGCAGAGAACACGCCCGAGATGGCCGAGAGTACCAAAAACGGCGCCACGATGCCCATCAGGTAAAAACCGGTACGAGCTTTGCCTTCCAAGCGCTCGGCCTCAACATGGGCGCGGCCCACCAGGTCGCCGCCCGCGGCACCGTTGGTGCCAGCATGACCCATGCCGCTAATGCGGACCTCGTCGCCATCGTGCGTGCCGGCAGGAAACTCAATCGTCTGCTCGGAGGTTACGCGAGTACGACCGCTGCCACCGCAATCAGGGCAGGGGTCTGCCACGACCTTACCGGAACCGCCGCACTCGGGGCAGACCGACTGGAACGTGCCCGCACCAAACAGGAAGGACAGGTCGACGTCGATGTGGCCGCGGCCACCGCAGCTCGGGCAGGTATGGGCATGCTCGGAGGAGACAGAACCCGAGCCGCCGCAATGTCCGCACGTATCGAAGCGCGTGTAGCGGACGGTCTTGCGGGCACCGCCCTTGGCCTCCTTGGCGTCGAGTTTAATATCGACGACCACGTTGGCGCCGTTCTCGGGATTGTAGGCAGCCTGCCCACGACGCTGCTGGCCCCAGGCACCGCCAAAAGGAAAGCCGCCCTCAAAAGGATTGCCATAACCCGTGCTACCGGCGTAGCCGCCACCATAGGGCGAAGCTGTAGGAGCACCGGCAAAGGGATTGCCAGAACGCATAGCATCGTAGCGCGCACGTTTTTGCTCATCCGAAAGCACGGCGTAGGCCTCGGAAACCTCTTTAAACTTTTCCTCGGCATCCGGCTCTTTGTTGACGTCCGGATGGAGCTTGCGGGCCTTTTGCTGGAAGGCCTTTTGAATATCACGCGAGGTGGCGTCTTTGGAGACACCCAGAATCTCGTAGTAATCTTTTTCGTTCATCGTCGCCATGCGCGGCAACCTCCTGCTCACAGCAGCGTATATATTCCGGTAATTCTACCCGAGCGGCCTAAGCTAGATCCCAAAACAGCTCGAACAGAACATTTCCATCGAGCCAGCCCAGGTGGGTCGGCGCCAGACGAGCTCGAACATGGCCCGCGACGACATCTGCCGAAGTGAAGGGTCCCTCATGGACCCCGAGCGTCTCGGGCACCCAAGTGGCAAGACCCAATTCGAGCGCGCGATCGCAAGCGGCTGTCAGCCCATCGACCGGGATGACACGAGCCGCGCGAACCAACAGGTCGGACGCGATACCGCGCGTCATGCGACAAGCAAGCATCAGGTCTTCGGCCGCAGCCTCGCGCTGCGAGAGATATTCGGCCTCGAACGCCGTCGCGTCATCGTCACGTTGCACCAGACGCACGCGGTACGCATCGCCTCGAGAAGAAACACCGGGGAACAAACCTGCAAGACGGTCGAAATCCGCGGCGTCGAGCATACCGGCGGCAGAGCGGCCCAAACCCAGATAGCCCTGTCCGGTCCAATAGGCAATGTTGTGGGCGCACTCATGGCCGTCGAGCGCGTAGCTTGCCACCTCATACGGGTGATAGCCGGCCGCACTCAGGCGCTCACGCGCCGCATCCATGCATGCAGCCTGAAAATCCTCGTCGGGCTCGAGCGACTCGTCGCGACACGCCATGCGATAGAGCGGCGTGCCCTCCTCGAGCGTGAGCGGGTACACCGACACATGATGCGGAGCCGCCGCCAGCACGCCATCGAGCGTGCGCTTCCAACTCGCTGCGGTCTGCACGGGAAGTCCGCACATGAGGTCGCACGACACATCGAGGCCAGCGTCCTTAACCGTCGTGATGGCAGCGAGCGCCCGATCGGCATCGTGAATGCGGCCGATGGCGGTAAGTTCGGCGTTATCGAGCGTTTGCACGCCCAGAGAGATGCGTGTGACACCAACCTTGGCAAGCGCAGCGGCAAGCTCGGCGGTCAGCGATTCGGGATTGGCCTCACAGGTAAACTCAACAGGGGCGCACCACGCACGAATACGCCGCGCCAACTCCACAAGGCGCTCCCCCGCCAGCGACGGCGTACCGCCGCCAACATAGACGGTGCGGATTTGGCCAAGGGCCCCAGCCTTACCAAAAGCATCGAGGCGCGCGTACAACTGCTCAAAATAGGCATCGAGCGCAGCGCCCAGCTCGCACGGAGCGAAACTGCGCGAATCAAAGTCGCAGTAGCGGCACTTTTGGGCACAGAACGGCACGTGCGCATACAGCGCGGTAACGGCCACCCTTAAGCCTCCAGCGGATGAGGGGGCACCGATTCGCCGGCGGCAAGGGCAGCCTCGCAGGCCACCACATCGCGCTCGATCTCATCGACCAGCGCCATGAACTCCTCATACGTGGAGCAGCGCACCACATGGGCACGCCAAGCTGCAGCATGGGTCATGCCTTTTAAGTACCAGCTTGCGTACGTGCGGGCACGCGACATGAGCGGCAGGAGCTCATGCGTCAGCGTTAGGTGCTCACGCAGGGCGTCTAGGCGCTCGACGGAGCTGCGCGCCGGCACCGGTATGCCATCGAACGCAAGGGCGCGAGCATCGCCAAACACCCACGGGTTCCCATAGATACCGCGCGCAATAAACACCGCGCTGGCACCCGAGTTGCGCAGATGCTCCGCGGCATCCTCGGCCGAGAACACATCGCCCGAACCAATCACGGGAATCTCAACGGCGTCGGCAACCTCATCGACGACCGACCAATCGGCCTGGCCCGTATAGAGCTGCGTGGCGCAGCGGCCATGCACCGCCACCGCGGCGGCACCGGCGCCTTCGAGCATCTGGGCAAATGTCGCGGCATTACGGTCCTCGGCATAAAAGCCCTTGCGGATCTTTACGGTCACGGGTACATGCGCCGCGCCCACCGCCGCCTCGACGATCTTCTCGGCCAAATCGGGCGTGCGCATGAGCGCCGAGCCCTCGCCCTTGGTAACAACCTTGCGGGCGGGGCATGCCATATTGATATCGATGAGCGACAGGCGATCGCCAACGCGCTCCTCGACGGCAGCGACGGCGCTCGCAAACTGATCGGGCTTGGAGCCAAAGAGTTGCACGCAAATCTGCTGCTCCTCGTCGGCCGGTAGCACCAGGCGCCAGGTCTTGTTGCTGGCATAGGCAAGGCCCGCCACGCTCACCATCTCGCTGTAGGCAAGGTTGGCACCGCGACGGCGGCACATGATGCGGTAGGCAGGGTCGGTCACGCCCGCCATGGGAGCCATAAGGAACGGCTGCTCGGCATAGGCGCCCAGCAGCCGCTTGCTGTATTCAGAAAGCGCCATAGACCTACTCGTCCACCTTGAGGATCGCCATAAAGGCCTCCTGCGGGACCTCGACCGATCCGATGGCCTTCATGCGCTTCTTGCCCTCTTTCTGCTTCTCGAGCAGCTTGCGCTTACGCGAGATATCGCCGCCGTAGCACTTAGCAAGCACGTCCTTGCGACGCGCCTTGACGGTGGAGCGGGCAATGATCTTATTGCCGATAGCACCCTGGATGGGCACCTCGAACAGCTGACGCGGGATGATCTCCTTAAGCTTGTCGCACAGGCCACGGGCCAGACCATAGGCCTTGTCCTTGTGGACGATAAACGACAGCGCGTCCACCTCGTCGCCCGAAAGCAAGATATCGAGCTTAACGAGCTCGGAGGGACGGTACTCGTTGAACTCGTAGTCGAGCGAGGCATAGCCCTTGGTACGACTCTTGAGCTGGTCAAAGAAGTCCAGGATGAGCTCGGCGAGCGGCATGTCAAAGCGCATCTCGACCGATTTGCTCGTGAGATGGATCATGTCGGTTGTAATGCCACGGTGCTCGATAGCGAGCTGCATGACGGCACCCGTATACTCGGGCGGGCAGATGATCTTAGCCTTGAGGTAGGGTTCCTCGATACGCTCGATGCGCGTGGCCTCGGGAAGGTCCTGCGGACTGCGGACATCAATCATCTCGCCGTCAGTCTTGTAGACGTGATAGTCCACCGAGGGGCTCGTGGCAATGAGGTCCAAGTTGAACTCGCGCTCCAGGCGTTCCTTGACGACCTCCATGTGCAGCAGGCCCAGGAAGCCCACGCGGAAGCCAAAGCCGAGCGCCACCGAGGTCTCGGGCTCCCACACCAACGACGGGTCGTTGACGTGCAGCTTATCGAGTGCGTCACGCAGGTTCTCGTAGTCCTTGTTATCGATCGGGAACAGGCCCGTATAGACCATGGGCTTGGCCTCGCGGTAACCAGGAAGCGGCTCGGGGCAGGGGTTCGACGCCCAGGTAAGGGTGTCGCCCACGCGAACGGCCTCGGGGTCCTTCAGGCCCGTGACCACGTAGCCGACCTCGCCAACCGTCAGCGCGTCAACCGGGGTCTCGGCAGGACGCTTGACACCCACGCCGTCGACCAAAAAGTCGCCCTCTGCCTGCATCATGCGCAGGGTATCGCCCTTTTTGATGGAGCCGTCAAAGACGCGCACCGTGGCCACCACGCCGCGATACTCGTCAAAGTACGAATCCAGAATGAGCGCTTTGAGCGGAGCATTTTCATCGCCCTTAGGCGGAGAGATCAAAAAGACGATGGACTCTAGCAGATCGTGAATACCCTCGCCGGTCTTGCCCGACACGCACACGGCATCATCGGCGGGAATCGCCAGGTCATCCTCGATCTCGGTCTTGACCTCGTCGGGATGGGCCGAGGGCAGGTCGATCTTGTTGATGGCCGGCACAATGTCCAGATTGGCGTTCATAGCGAGCGTCGCGTTGGAGACGGTCTGCGCCTCGACGCCCTGCGTGGCGTCGACAACGAGCACCGCGCCCTCACAGGCTGCCAGCGAGCGCGAGACCTCGTAGGTAAAGTCAACGTGGCCCGGCGTATCGATCAGGTTGAACTGATACGTCTCGCCATCGTCGGCGTCATAGGAAACGCGGACGGCATTGGACTTGATCGTAATGCCGCGCTCGCGCTCGATATCCATGGTGTCGAGCAGCTGCGACTCCATGTCGCGCTCGTCGACGGTATGGGTGAGCTCGAGAATGCGGTCACTGATCGTGGACTTGCCATGGTCGATGTGCGCAACGATTGAGAAGTTGCGGATGTGGGAAATGTCAATTGAAGTATTCATGCGGACTATCTTACCCGAGCGGTACAAAAAATGGAGCCTGTTCCATAAAACAGGCTCCATTTATGCGCGTAATCTGTGTGGTGTGAAATTTACAACTTAGGCGTTGATGCTGTTCACGAGCTTGGCAAGACCGGACTTGCGGTTGGAAGCCTGGTTCTTGTGGATAACATGCTTGGCGGCAGCCATGTCGAGACGCTTGGTGACGGTCTTGAGGGCAGCCTGGGCCTTCTCGGCGTCGCCCTCGGCGACGGCGGACTGGACGTGCTTGGTCAGCGTCTTGAGCTCGGACTTGACAGCCTTGTTACGCATGCGAGCTGCCTCATTGGTGCGGATACGCTTCTTCTGAGACTTGATGTTTGCCACTTCTGGAGTTCCTTTCGAGTTCCTTGCAAAAAATGTATGACACCTCTGAGACACGGTGAGGTCATGCAAGCGCCTACTATAGCACGCTCCCCCTCAAAGGGATAGAACGAATTTGTCAAATAGGCAGGTATCATCACGATTTTCTCAAGATGTTCGTAATCCAGAGCAAAAGCGCGGTCTGAGAATCGGCCGAACCCTTCAGCGCGAGCTCCACATCGACCGCGCCCTCGAGCGCGGCAACGAGCTCTGCCATCGAAAAGCGACGTGCCCAGGTCAGGTGATTCTTGACCTGCCAGGACTGAAGCTTGAGTGTTGCGGCCAGCTCACGACCCTGACCGCGCGCATCGAGCGCCTTGGCGACGATCAGCTCGCGGATGCGGCCGCACAGCAATGTATAAGTCCACACGTAGCTCTTAGCGGGCAATAGATTGAAAAGCTCGAGCGAGCGTCGCATGTCACGGGCCGAGACCGCATTGAGAAAGTCCCAGGGTTGAACCTCGGCAGTGCGCACAATCCAGCGCTCCACATCGGCAAGCTCAATCTGGGGCGCCTCGACCATCTGAGCAAGCTTAGCCAAGTCGTTATCGAGCATGCGAGTGTTTTCACCCGAACGCGAGACGAGCTCCTCGGCGGCCGCCGTCGAGATCGACTTGCCGTGCTGCGTCGCCATCTGCTGCACGCGGCGCGGTAGCTCCCAGCGCTTGGTGCCGGAGCAATCGATCACAGCCTTCTTGTCGATCTTGGCGATCGCCTTATACAGGCGCGTGTTCTTGGCAAGCGAGTCGGCGATGATGAGGCAGACCGTTGTGGGGCTGGGACTTGCCAGATACTCAACGAGCGGCTCCGAGACCGCCTTGGCGAGCTTTGAGCAGCCGTCAAGGATTACCAGGCGAAACTCGCTGCCCATCGGAAAGGTGTTAAGCGATCCGATAATGGACTCGATATCGGGGTCTTTGGTCATGTCGCGCTCGTCGAGGTTGAACTCAACCATACCCGACTTTTCCAGACGCGCTTTCATACGCGAGACGGCGTGATCGCGCTTGACTCCGTCGGTACCGACGATCAGATATGCCGGCAGCAGACCGGTTTCGGACATTGCGCTCCCCTCCCGCAGGCCTTCGTATTCGTTCCGTGCCATTCTAGCCCAGGGGCCCACCACACGCCAACGACGTCGTCACGGTCGCTGGCATCGCATCGCAAAGCCATTCGCAGTCGGCGTGACGGTAATGTCGCCGTGTTCGATGGTGCACGCGAACACGCCGCCCGCTTCCTTAACGGCATCGATGCAGGCATCGGACGGATGGCCGTATCGATTCCCCTCGCCCGCGCTCGCGAGGGAAAGCTCGGGCTTCAGGACGTCCAGCAACTCACCATCAACTGAAACCTTAGAGCCGTGATGCCCAAGTTTAAGGACATCGATATCCCCCACCTCCTGCACGAATTCCCGTTCTTGGTCAAGCTCGGCATCACCGGTGAGGAGTATGCGCAGGCCCTTGCCTTCCTGAACATAAGAGAGCAACAGGACAAGCGAGTCCTCATTTCCCTCGCCATCCACGGACTCGAATGGCCACACCACGCGGGCGCAAAAAGAGCCGATGTCGACCGTATCCCCACGGCACACCTGCCGATACTCCACGCCAGGTCGGTTCAATACCTCGGCAGGAGCATCCTCCAGCGCATCCGCCGCCACGGCAATCGTTCCGACCGAAAACTGTTCGAGCACGGCAGGCAGACCACCCCAGTGGTCCTCATCCCAATGCGTCACAAAGACGGCATCGATATGGTGCACGTTATTGCGAACCAACGCCGCCACCACGCGCTCGTCGAGCCCGCAGTCGACGAGCGCCACTGCGCCGCCCTGGCGAATAAGAATCGCATCGGCCTGACCCACATCGAGCACCGTCACCGAAGGCGGAGCGAATCGATCCCAGTAGGCGTACGGAATCGCAGCCAAGAGCACCAGGCATGCAAGCCCCACCGACATAGGACGTGCACGGGGACGCGGCCACCAGACAAGCAGAACCGCCAGCAAACACGGCACTAGGTAAATCCACATGCTATCGGGCGGCACGCTCACGGATGCACCCGGCACGGCGGCAAACAGCTGCTCGAAGAACAGCGCGCAACGGGCGGCAATCATGGGCACAACGAGCGCCCAAGTCCGCAACGGCGCCACGAGCGAAAAGGGAACCAGCACGATCGACACAGCAAGCAGTACGCTCACCACCGGACCGATGACCGCATTTGCCAACGGAGCAATGAGCGAGAACGTACCGAAGGCAGGAATGGTAATGGGAAGTGTCGCCAACTGCGAGCACAGCGTGACAGAAAGCATGCTGGCAACGCCCGATGGCACACCCAACTCACCCAAAGCGTAGGTAGCATAGGAGCAAAAGCACAGAATGGCTAAGACGCTGGCACATGAAAGCTGAAAACCCATCTCGAACAGCACCGTCGGCCGCAGTAGCACAAAGATGGACATGGTAACAAAGAGTGCCGATGCGCCGTGCCGGCGACGCCCCGCGCCGTTTACGACAAGCGTCGCGAACACCATGCAGCACGCGCGCACGGCCGAGGGAGACGCGCCCGTAAAGGCAGCGTAGCCCACAAGCGTTATCGCCAATATCGCCCGCTGAAGACCACGTGAACACCGAGTCTTTTGCAATACGCCCTCGATTACAAACCCCACGATAGCCAAATGGCTGCCCGAGACGGCGATAAGATGCGCCGTTCCCGTCACCGAAAACCAATCGCCAGCCGACTGGGCGCGCAGCTCGGCCGAACGACCGCAGACGACACCGGCTATGAGCGCACGCGCCGGGTCGGTCGCAGCCGCGATGGACGCAAGCAGCCCATTTCGCAGCCGAAGCAGCGGCCCCGGAGAGCCCTCATCGACCGACACAATCCGAACGGCTTTAACCTTGCGCACCTCGCCTCGGAGCACGCGCGATCGTCCATACGCATCGTTCTCAAAACGTGAAACGCGACCGATAACACGCACGTGCGCCCCGACCTTGAGCTCGCGGTCAAACGATAGGCGAACCGTTGCCAGGTTCTTACCGTCCGCGCGTGCCTCGCAGGTATAGGAATACACGTCGTCGTTTATGGATGGATCACCCTGCACGACAAACTCGAGGCTGCTTGCCGCTCGACCATCGAGCGCCTTCGAGGCACTGAGCGCGCCCACAGCCCACCACACCGAGACGACCGCTCCCGCCACGAGACCGACGGACGCGGCATACAACCACCGCTTCCAAGGGGCAAGCCGCGCACAAGATTGAGCCAGCACAACGAATACCGCCGCCGCAACGGGAATGACCCATAGCAGCCCGACCGCCGGCGCCCGCTCCCTCAGCAGCGCATCAGCGGCCACGTTGAGCACCAAGGCGCAGCTCATGCACATGCCGGCACACAAGGCCATCGTCCACGGAAGCAGGGGCCGCGGAGGCATCACACGCTCGCGCTCGGTCGCACTCATACGCAGATGCAATCTTTGATTTTGGCAAGCTTCTTCTCGCCGATTCCCGACACACGCATCAGATCGTCAACCGAGGCAAAAGCACCGTTCTTTGTCCGTTCATCAATAATCGACTGGGCCATGGAGGGACCGATGCCCGAGAGCGTCTGCAGCTCTGCCGCGCTTGCCGTATTGATGTTTACTAGGCCTGTTGCGCCACTCACGCCCGATGATGTGGAAGCCCCACCATCAACACCGGCTTCCGCAATGGACGCCTGCTGCTCCCCTACCGTTGGAACGTGAATTTTCTGTCCATCGACGACCTTAGATGCCCGATTGAGCCCCGTAACGTCTGCCTCGGGCGCCAGCCCGCCGGCGGCATCAATCGCCTGAGCCACCCGCGCGCCGTCCTTGAGACGATATACACCGGGCGACACAACGGCGCCATCAACATCGACATAAACCTCTGCCGCGGCAGACGCCTTAGGCGAAGAGCCTTCGGATGTCTTTCCGCTCGAGGCATCGCCGGATCCCGGCTCCACTAACGAACCCGAACCATCAGTGCGCTCAAACGACACACTGCCGGCACCGCCGCCAAGGTTCACCATCGCCAGTCCACTCGCCATCGCAATGACGACCAGTATCGCCATCACCACTGCCTTATGACCGAGCAGCTTGTCCGCCAAGCGGTCCATCCGTTTGACCCGTTCGTGTTGTTCGCGCTGCGCCATAGCAAAACCTCCCAACACCATCGTGTCAGGAAAAGAGTCCTGCAACAGCCATTCTCCAAAACCGGTTTTCGCGGTCAAACCAAAAGCCGACCAAAACCTTGCGAAATAATGTCCATTTATTCAGGCACACGTCAGCAAATGAGCACTTAGTCGCAAAATGCCCAGATAGCAAAAGACCGACGATGCAAGCGCATCGTCGGTCTATGCACAAATTTACTCGTGATCTTGGTAAATCTCACGCGGAGCAAGCTCCGAATGTTTACGTTTTAAGGTCTTAGGGGCCTTATACGTGTTGCTCTCGAAGTCGATGTACTCGGTCTGCTTGAGCAGGCGCTCGATCATCTCCTCGTGATCGAACAACTCCCAGGCCTCATGCACGGCATCGAGTTTAGCGTGCGTCTCGGGACGGCGCGGCATAAACAGCGTGCAGCAGTCGGGCGCGGCCTCAGTCGAGATATCGAACGTACCAATTTCCTCGGCGCGCGCGATGATCTCCTGCTTGTCCGAACCGATGAGAGGACGGAACACGGGGATCTTCACGGCCTCGTTAACGGCCATGATATTCTCAAGCGTTTGAGATGCAACCTGCCCAAGCGATTCGCCCGTAACGATGGCCTTGGCACCCTCGATGTGTGCAATGCGCTCAGCAACCAAATACATAATGCGGCGATACATGATCACACGCAGGTTGCTGGGACAGGTGACCGAAATCTCACGCTGGCAATCGCCAAACGGCACCACGTACAGGCGGCCGATCTGGACACCCGGCTCAAGCGCACGGATGATGTCCTGCACCAAATACTCGCTCGTATCGGGCGTCTGCGGACGACCAGAGAAATGTACCGGCACGCACACCGCACCGCGACGCGCGAGCATCCAGGTCGCCACCGGAGAATCGATACCCGACGACAGCAGCGTCACGACCTTGCCGGCAGAACCCACCGGCAGACCGCCCACGCCGCGCTCGGAGCGCGCGTACACATAAACGCTACCCTGGACCACCAGTACGTGCACCATCGCATCGGGGTCGTGCATTTGAACCTTTTTATCGGGGAAGGCCTCGCACAGCACCTCGCCCACCTGACGATTGATGTCAATGGAGGTGAGCTCGTAGTCAGTATTGGAGCGCTTGGCATGCACCTTAAACGAGTCGAAGGGACCAAACTCGCGCAGCGCCTTCACGGCGGCGGCACAGTACTCCTGCGGGTCACGGTTGGTGTGATACGCCAGAGACACACGAGCAACGCCGGGGACGGTGCGAATGACGCGTGCCGCCTCGTCGGCCTGATGCTCGTTAAAGGTCACGAGGATATAACCGGAAATTCGAGACACGGCATTCACGGAAAAGGCGGCCAAGGCCGCCTTGATGTTATCCATGAGGATATGCTCAAAATGTGCGCGGTTCTTACCTTTCAGTCCAACCTCGTGATAGTGGACCAGGCAGACGCGAGCCGCCATTTAGGCTTCAGCAACCTTGTGGCCGAGCGCCTTCTCGTAACGGGCCTCGTCGTAAGAGATGTCGCCGTCGACAATCTCGTCCATAGCCATCGAGATGGTATCGGCACCGGAAAGCCCGATGGTGATGTCATCGACATCCTGGACGGCAAGCACGCGGTTGTGCTGGCCACGCAGCATGCTGTTGATGTCGCAGGCGCGCTTGGAGGCAAGCGAAGCGAGCAGGAAGCGGTTGTGATCGGTCTTCTCCAGAAGATCGTCAATGCAAGGCTTTACAACGGACACGGACCTCAGATCCTTTCATGCATATCGAGAACGCGAACGAGCTCATCGGTCGCGCGGTCGAGATCGTCATTCACCACGACGTCGTCGTAGCGGTCGGCAAGGGCAAGCTCATGGGCGGCGTTTGCCATACGCAGCTCAATCGTCTCGGGCGTCTCGGTACCGCGACCGACCAGACGCTCGCGGAGCACCTCAAGCGAAGGCGGCTTGATAAAGATCAGCACGGCCTCGGGGAAACGCTCCTTAACCTGCAGGGCACCCTGGACATCGATCTCCAAAATCAGAGAGGCGCCCGAGGCGAGCTTGGATGTGACCTCGCTCACCAACGTGCCGTAGCAGTTACCGTGGACCTCGGCCCACTCAACAAACTCACCGTTTGCCACGCGGCGGTCGAACTCCTCGCGCGTCAGAAAAAAGTAGTTGACGCCGTCGACCTCACCTTTGCGTGGTGCTCGCGTGGTAGCCGAAACCGTCAGGCCCAGGTTCGAGCGGCGCTCGCGCACACGAGTGACGAGCGTACCCTTGCCTGCGCCTGACGGTCCAGAAATCACAAAGAGCTTGGAATCCTGAGCGCTCACTTATTTGGTCAGCTGCTCGAGGAGCTGCTCGCGCTGACGGACGCCGAGGCCCTGGACGCGACGAGTGGCGGAGATACCGAGCTCCTCCATGATCTTGGCGGCCTTGGCCTTGCCATAACCGGGGAGAGACTCGATGAGGGTGGAAACCTTCATGCGGGAAGCGATGGGGTCATCGGAGTTGAGCACGGACTCGAGGGACTTCTCGCCCTTCTTGATCTGCTCGCGAAGCTCAGCGCGGGCGTGACGTGCGGCAGCAGCCTTCTCAAGAGCCTGCTTGCGCTGCTCGTCGGTAAGCTGAGGGAGTGCCATTCGTACCTCCAAATAGTTGGGTTATATCTGATTCAATAATTGGCATTTTAGCACGTAGAACGTACAAAATGCCTAATCGCGGCTCCATAGGTTAGACGATACCCGCAAAAAGTGCAATATACTGCGCCCAAAGTTAAGCCCCTGACCTGCGATTCCACACAAAGGATGGGAAAGTTTACGCAGGCACAGGGGCTATTTTGTGCTAATGAGACCCAAAAGTGGTGACTTAGGGGAATCTTTTACGCGACGTTTTCGACCAGCTCGGCGACGATGGCGTCAAAGGCGGTAACCGGATCGTCGGCGCCGGTGATGGGACGGCCCACGACAATGTGGCTTGCACCGCGCTCGATAGCCTGGGAAGGCGTCGCCACGCGGGACTGGTCGCCTAAGGCGGCACCCACCGGACGCACACCCGGAGTCACGATCAGGGCATCAGGACCCAGCAGCTCACGCATGTCGTGAGCCTCCATCGGCGAGCACACGATACCGTCGATGCCGTTGGCCTGAGCGAGCTTTGCCAGGCGGGCGGCCTCCTCGGCCACGGGCGACTCGACGCCGATCTCGCTCAAGGCATCCTGGTTCATGCTCGTGAGCACGGTGATGGCGACGAGCTTGGCGCGGTCCTCGCGCGCCTCCTCAGCGCCCTCGCGGCAGGCAGCGAGCATGGCGCCCGAACCCAAGCCGTGGACCGAAAGCAGATCGGCACCGGCAAGCGAGGCCGAGCGGGCGGCACCGCGAACCTGATGCGGAATATCATGGAACTTGAGGTCAAGGAAGACCTTAAAGCCCAGGTCCTTGAACGTCTTGACGATCTCAGGACCCTCGGCGTAATAGAGCGTCATGCCAACCTTGAGCCAGGCGGCATGGCCCGAAAGCTCGTGGGCAAGCTCGAGCGCACGCTCACGGTCGCAGTCGAGAGCGACGATAACACGGTCGCGGGCATCGGTCTCTAGCATTCGAAAGCACCTACCAGCTCGTTGATGTCCTTCACGCCCTGAGACTCGGCCCAGGCCTCGAGCTCGTGCGCGATCTTGAGCGAAGCGCACGGATCGACGAAGTTGGCCATGCCGACCGACACGCAGGTGGCGCCGGCCAGGATAAACTCGGCCGCATCTTCGCCGGTCATGACACCGCCGACACCGTTGATGGGGATATCGACGGCCTGGGCAACCTCCCAGACCATGCGCACGGCGATGTGGTGGCACAGCGGGCCCGAAAGGCCGCCCTTGGGCTTGGCCACGCGGGACTTGCGGGTATGGACGTCGATGGCCATGCCCTGGATGGAGTTGATGACTGAAAGACCGTCGGCACCGGCAGCCTCGAGGGCCTTGGCAATCTCAGCAACGTTGGCCGGAGCCATCTTTACGAACAGCGGCTTATCGGTCACCTTGCGGCAGGCAGCCATAACGGAAGAGGCGCCCTCGGGCGTGGAGCCCATGGCGGCACCGCCGGCGGCGATATTAGGGCAGCTCACGTTGATCTCGTAGCCGGCAGCCCAGGGGCACATCTCGACATACATCTCGAGTGCGCGGACAAACTCGTCAACGGAGTGGCCGGCAACCTGACAGATGACCTGGCAGCCGTCCTTGGACAGCTGTTCGAGCCACGGACCGGACTCACGGGCAAAGGCGGCCACGCCGGGGTTCTGAAGGCCCACGGAGTTGATCATACCGCCGGGAATCTCGGCCATGCGGGGCGCGGGGTTGCCGGGCCAGGGCTCGGCAGCGCAACCCTTGGTGGTGATGGCGCCCAGCTGCGAAACATCAAAGAAGTTCTGGAACTGCCAACCGTAGCCAAAGGTACCGGCTGCGGTGTTGATGGGGTTTTGCATCTTGACGCCGCCGAAATCGACGGCCATGTTCACGGTACCCACTAGAAGACCACCACCTTGGAAGCATCGAACACGGGGCCGCACATGCAGGCGCCCTTCATACCGTCGACCGTCTCGACATTGCAGGTGTTGCAGGCGCCAAAGCCACAGCTCATCATGCGCTCAAGCGACACCTCGCAGTACGCACCGGCCTCGGCGGCAGCGGCGGCGACTTTCTTCATCATGACGGCGGGGCCGCAGCTGGCGACGTAGTCGTAGCCGCCCTCGCCGAGCAGCTCGGCTGCCGGGTCGGTGCAAAAACCGTGCGTGCCCAGCGTGCCATCGTCGGTGCACACGTTAACCGTGGCGCCCAGCGCGCGGAACTCATCGACACCCACGGCCTTGGAAGCGGTGCCAAAGCCCAGGCACACGTCGACATCCACGCCCTGCTCGGCAAGCTTGCCGGCGAGGCAGAGCACGGGCGGAACGCCGATGCCGCCCGCCACGAGCAGCGCCTTCCTGGTGCCCTCGGGAACAAGCCAGCCGCGGCCGCCAGGGCCCAACAGGTTGGACTTGGAGCCGGGGACCATCTGCGACAGACGACGGGTGTCGTCACCCACGACGGCGTACCACAGCTCGACGGTGCCGGCCTGGGCGTCGGCGCGATAGAAGCTCAGGGGCACGCGAAGCAGCGAGGACGCATCGCCGGGCACGGCAATGTTCACAAACTGACCGGGCTTGAGCGCACTTGCAAGCTTGGGGGCCGAGATGACGAGCGAGAAGATGCCGTCGGCGATCTCCTGGTTCAAGACGACCTCGAAGTCGTGCATGCGTGCAGTGGAAGGTGTGGGCATAGACGCTCCAATCCCCCATGCGATTGCATGGTCAAAACGAACAGAAAGCGCGGCACCGCAAGGGCACCGCGCACAAAAGCGATAAGGCTATGCTAGCAGATGCAGCCGTCGGCGAGCGTCTGCTTACCGCCGACAAACACATCGGTGGCACGACCGGTAAGCGTGCGGCCGGCAAAACCGGAGTTCTCGGCGCGCGACTCATAACCGTCCTCGCCAACCGTCCAGGTTGCGGAGGGGTCGAACACGGTCAGGTCGGCAACGGAGCCCGCCTTGACCTGAACCTGGTCGAGGCCCAGGATCTCACGCGGCTTGATGGCCATGAGCTCGACCATGCGGCCCACGCTCATCTTGCCCGTGTTGACCAGCTCGGTGAGTACGAGCGACAGGGAGGTCTCGAGGCCGATCATGCCAAAGGGCGCAAGCTCGAACTCGCGGGCCTTCTCCCACGGGGTGTGGGGAGCGTGATCGGTGACAATAGCGTCAACGGTGCCGTCGATGACGCCCTGACGGATGGCCTCGGCGTCCTCCTCGGTACGCAGCGGCGGATTGACCTTGAGCGAGGTGTTGTAGGTCTCGTCCAGGTCGTTCTCGGTCAGGAACATGTGGTGCGGGGTGGCCTCGCAGGTAACCTGAACGCCAGCGGCCTTACCGGCACGCACGATCTCCAGGCCATGGGCGGTGGAGATGTGCTGGATGTGCAGCTTGGCACCGGTCAGCTTAGCGATCTCGATGTCGCGGGCGATCTGGAGCTCCTCGCCGGCAGCCGGCCAACCCTCGAGGGCCAGACGGGTCGAGACCTTGCCCTCGTTGATCTGGCCGTGGCCGACCAGGTCCTCGTCCTGGCAGTGGCTCATGAAGACCTTGCCGAACATCTTGCCGTAGTCCATGCAGCGACGGAGCATGCCCGCGCCCTGCACGCCGCGACCGTCATCGGTGAAGGCGACGGCGCCGTGGGCGACCATATCGCCCATCTCGGACATGGCCTCGCCCTTAAGACCGCGGGTCATGGCGCCCGACGGATAGACGCGGCAGTGTCCGACCTCGGCAGCGCGGGACTTGACGAACTCCACGACAGTGCCGTTATCGGTGACGGGATCGGTGTTGGGCATGGCGCACACGCCGGTAAAGCCGCCCTTGGCAGCTGCGCGGGTGCCGCTCTCGATGTCCTCTTTGACCTCGTAGCCGGGCTCGCGAAGGTGAACGTGCATGTCCACCAGGCCGGGGACGAGGTACTTGCCGGAAAGGTCGCGGACCTCGGCCCCCTCGACGGCGAGATTCTCGCCGACCTCGGCGATCTTGTCGCCGTCAATCAGGACGTCAACGACACCGTCAAGCTCGACGGACGGGTCGACGACGTGGGCATTCTTAAGAAGCAAGGCCATTATCGGCACCTCCAAGCAGCAGATACAGGATAGCCATACGCACGCAGATACCGGCGTAGACCTGCTCCAGGATGACGGAGCGTTGCGGGTGGTCGGCCATATAGGAGTCGAACTCGACTCCGCGGTTGATGGGGCCCGGGTGGCAGATGATCGCGTCGGGCTTCATGAGCTTCTCGCGGTCCTTGGTCAGGCCGAAGAGCTTGTGGTACTCGCGAATGGTCGGGAACGGGGCACCCTCGAGGCGCTCCTGCTGCACGCGCAGCATGTAGACAACATCCAGCTCGGGCAGGACGGAATCGAGGTCGCTCGTCACGTGGTCGCAGCCCAGGACCTCGGGAGCCGGCGGCAGCAGCGTGCCGGGGGCGACGGCGTAGGTCTCGCAGCCCATAATCTTAAGGGCGGGGATCAGCGAGCCGCAGACGCGGGAGTGCGCGATATCGCCGACGACGGCGACCTTCAGACCGTGGAAGTCACCCTTGTGCTCCCAGATGGTGTACAGGTCGAGCAGGGCCTGCGTAGGATGGTTGTGCTTGCCGTCGCCGGCGCAGATGACGCTCGCGGGCGAGTTCTGCGTGACGATGTAGGGAGCACCGGCGTGCTTATCGCGCACGACAATACAGTCAATCTTGTAGGCGTTGAGGGTCTCGACGGTATCGACGAGGCTCTCGCCCTTGACCGTGGAGGTCGAGGAGCCGCCGAAGTTGAGGCTGTCGGCCGAAAGACGCTTCTCGGCGAGCTCGAAAGAGCTGCGGGTGCGCGTCGAGGGCTCGTTGAACATGTTGACGATGGTCTTGCCCTTGAGCGTGGGGACCTTCTTGATGGCACGCTCGTTGACCTCGGAGAACGCCTTGGCGGTCTCGAGGATGAGCTTGATGTCCTCTTCGGAGTACTCGGTAATGTCGATCAGGTGCTTATGGTTGAACGCCACGGTACTACTCACCTCCCAGCGGCGCGGAGCCCACGTGGGAACCCGGCGCGACGTCGTTAATCTCGACGGCGGTGTGGCCGTCGACTTCCTTCATATATAGGTGCACGTTCTCCTCATGCGACGAGGGAACGTTCTTGCCGACAAAGTCCGGCGAGATGGGGAGCTCGCGGTGGCCGCGGTCAACGAGGACTGCCAGCTCGATGCGGCTCGGACGGCCCAGGTCCATGACGGCGTCCAGAGCGGCGCGAATGGTACGGCCCGTATACAGGATGTCGTCCACCAGCACGACGCGCTTGCCGTCGACGCTGAAGGGAATGTTGGTAGCGTGGATCGCGGGAGCGAAATTGGTCGCATAGTCATCGCGGTAGAAGCTGATGTCCAGGCTGCCGAGCGGAACGTCGACGCCCTCGATCTCCTTGATCTCCTCGGCGAGCTTCTTTGCCAGAAGGTCGCCGCGCGTGACGATGCCGACCAGAGCGAGGTCTTCACAGCCCTCGTTGCGCTCGAGAATCTCGTGCGCGATGCGGGTCATCGCTCGGTTGACGGCGGTCTCGTCCATGATGACCGCCTTGGGGGAAGTCGTGCCCATCGATCTCCTTCCTCACATGTCTTGACTGCTGACACAGTCAAAAAAATAGATGCCCGACCGCTCAAAGCGGACCAGACACCCACAGGAAGGGCTGCTCTTTGGCAGCAATGTAATTCCATGTGGGTATCTCGTACCCCTTTAATGGTCAAGGGATAGTGTAGCCAACCTCGAGCTTAATTGCGAGCATAAATACAGAGCAATCCATAAACGGAGCCCAATGCTCCATAAACCTATATATATTTGTGTGACGAGCTTGAAAACGCACGCACGAGCTGGCATAATCCCCTCTGCTGCACGCAAATCGGATCTACGTCCAGGGCCGTGGCGTGAGCACTATCGCCAAAAGAGGAATATCTCTGTGTAGATTACGCACAGGGAGCTGCTTCTGTGCTATAGTTCAGGCTTGTTTGTTAACGCGACATGTTCGTTTGTCGCCCAAGGAGGGTCAGTTATGTCCAAAGTTTGCGAAGTTTGCGGTAAGCACCCCGTTGCCGGTCGCTCCATCAGCCACTCTCACCGCGTCACCAACCGTAAGTTCCGCCCCAACATCCAGCGCGTCTACGTCGTCGTCGATGGTCACCGTCGCAAGATGAACGTTTGCTCCACCTGCCTTAAGTCCGGCAAGGTTGCGCGCTCCTAAATAAGGTCTTACCAACAAGTACCTCGGACTCTCCGGGTCAAAGACCTCGCGTTCATATAGAACTATAAGAAACCGCTTTCTTTTGAGAAGGCGGTTTCTTTTTCTATCTATCCAGGAATGCAAAACCAGAGCGAAAATGAGCTGCGTCCCAAATCTTGGACGCCCTTAATAGCGACTAGGCCGCGAGGGCCTGATTCCGGAACTCCACCGGGGTCAGGCCCTTCAATCTTACCTGCCTCCGGCTCGTGTTCCAGTGGACTATGTATTCCTCCAGGTCGCGTTTGAAATCCTCGAACAGAAGTCCAGCGTCGGAGCCCAGCAGGCCCTGCCGCCCGCCACCTTGAACTCGGTGACGTCCGTTCCCAGCTTCCGCCACGGGGCCCCGGCGTCGAAATCCCTCGCGATCACGTTCTCGAACGTCCCGTCGACGACGCCCCTGTACGAGTTGTACTTGTGGTAGGCCGTCTCGCGTCTGATACCGCAGCGGACCCCCATCTCGCGCATCATCTTGAGCACGGTCTTGCCGGCCATCACGGCCCCCTCTTCCGCCCTGAGGCACATCGCTATCTGCCGATGCCCGCAGCCGTTGGCGGTACGCGAGAAGATCTCGGCGGCCACCGGCGGCCTTCTGCTCGAATGTGTATCTGCCCCGTTTTCCGTCCATGCGCAGCAGGACCTCGCTCCCGAATACGCGATATATCTCCTGCCATCTTCTCACGGCTTCCGCGGGAAGCGAAAGGGCGATCGCGGCAGTTTTATACCCGTGCCCGAGCTCGAAGAGCCCTATGGCCGCCTTCCTGGCCTCGACATCTTGCTTCACTCTCAAATCAACGCGCATAAAGAAAGCCCCCCATTTCTCATGTCCAAGAAATGGGGGGCAGTTCATTCAAAGCCATGGCGGGCCATTATTTATTTATCGTTCCGCCTCTTCTTGCGGTTGTATTCGAGCAGCAAACCTAAAGAAGTCAAAGCAGATCCGACAACTGCCAGCGGAAGAACCGGCAGCAGTCTCTCCCCTGTCGAAGCCAGAGCACCCGGCTCGGTGGTCTTGGTCTGGGAGGCGGGGTCGGCCTTGGTCTCGCCGCCGTTCTCGTCGAAGGTCACGGTGACGTCGCGGGGCACCCACTTCCACT
>UQIK01000027.1 GCA_900541125.1 uncultured Collinsella sp. | reverse complement strand
CACCTCTCTCATCTAGTCACCTGCGACGTTCTTGAATGACCAGTCGTTAAAGACCGTTCCCGATGACTACCCAAAACAAAAGGTGGCCACGCGCGCCTTGGCGCCAATGACCACCCTGACTACTCAACTAAATTGTACTGTGCGCCACTAGCCGCGAGGCGCGTCAATCGCCACCTTGCCGCTCTCCAGCACGTGAACGCGGCCGTCGGCGAGCATTTGCACGACCTCGGGATACAGCACGTGCTCAATCGCATGGATGTGCTCCTCGAGCGTGTCGACATCCCAGCCCTCCTCAACAGCCAGCGCACGCTGGGCGATGATGGGACCGTTGTCGTAGATCTCGTTGGCAAAATGCACGGTCACGCCAGTTACCTTGACGCCGCGCGCAAAGGCATCGTCAATCGCATGCGCACCGGTAAAGCTCGGCAGCAGCGCCGGATGCAAGTTGACCACGCGGTTGGGAAACGCCGCCAGCAGAGGCGTGTGCACCATGCGCATGTAGCCGGCCATGACCACATACTCGCAGCCGCGCTCGAGCAGCTCGTGCGCAATAATCTCGTCGGCAGCGATGGGGTCGGCATAGACATCCTTGGAAAGGGTCAGCGTCTGGATGCCCGCGCGCTCAGCGCGCTGCAAACCCTTAGCCGAAGGACGGCTCGACACCACAAGTTCAATCGAGGCGTTGAGCTTACCGGCGGCGATCAGATCGATCAGCGCCTGCAGGTTGGTACCCGAACCGCTGATGAGCACACCGATCTTGAGCGGCTCGGCCGTATCGGTGCCGGTCGGACGGGTGTAGGGCACAAAGCCCAGGCCCTCACTAGCAGCCATCTGATCGTTAGCGCTCATCGGAGTACACGACCTTACCGGAACCCTCGACGCACTCGCCCACGCGGAACGGCTTCTCGCCCAGCGCGACCAGGGCTTCGGTAACCGCGGCCTCGTCCTCGGGGGCGACGATCAGGCACAGGCCGACGCCCATGTTGAAGGTCTTGCATGCCTCGTTGGGCGCGAGCTCGGCCTGACGCGACACGTAGGTGATGACGGGCGGAACATCCCAGCCCATCTCGGCGCCGTTGCGGGTGACCACGGCGTCGACGTCATCGGCGAGCGCGCGGTTGAGGTTCTCGGTAATACCGCCGCCGGTGATGTGGGCGATGGCGTGCACGCTGGCGCCACCGCGGAGCAGCTCCAGGATCGGCTTGACGTAGATGCGCGTGGGAGCCAGCAGGGCGTCTGCCAGCGATGCGCCGCCGAGTTCCTCGAGCGGACGGCTCAGTTCCTCGGCCTTAGCGGCAGCCTCGGGCGTGCCCGGCTTGATGCCGTCGACACCGATGACCTTGCGCACGAGTGAGTATCCGTTGGAGTGCACGCCGGTGGAAGGCAGACCCAGGATCACATCGCCCGGGCGGACGTTCGCGGGGTCGAGCATCTTGGGACGGTCGACGACGCCCACGGTAAATCCGGCAAGGTCGTAGTCGGCAGGAGCCATGACGCCCGGGTGCTCGGCCATCTCACCGCCCACGAGCGCGCAGCCCGCGAGCTTGCAGCCGTCGGCCACACCCTTGATGATCTTTGCCATGTGCTCGGCCTCGATGTGACCGATGGCAACGTAGTCCAGGAAGAACAGCGGCTCGGCGCCCGAAGCCAGAATATCGTTGACGCACATAGCGACCAGATCCTGGCCCACCGTCTCGTGACGGTCCATGATCTGGGCGAGCACGAGCTTGGTGCCCACGCCGTCGGTACCGCTGATCAGGATCGGGTCTTCCATATCCTTAAGCGCGGCAGCCGAGAACAGGCCACCGAAGCCGCCGATGCCGCCGATAACCTCGGGGCGATTGGTTTCCTTGACCATCTGCTTAATAGCGTCGACGGCGCGGCCGCCCTCAGCGGTATCGACGCCGGCATCCTCATACGTCACATGCTTGCTGTCGCTCATCTGAGCCTTCCTCTCCCACTACCGTGGCACCGCCCGGGCGCCAAACGGTGCTCATAATTGCGTTCATTTCGGCGCGCGCCATAACAGCATGCGCCGTCATATCAACAAAACAGCAGGTAAAACCTACCAAAATAAACCTGTCCCCATATTGCAGGTTTTAGGCCTCGCCGTGCTCCTCTTCCCAGCTGCGGTCGTCGTATTTCTCGACCACGGCGTCGTCGTCAAAGTGCAGCGGCTTGTCCAGGTTGCGGGGCTTAAAGCCCTCCATAAACTTGTCGCGGCCAAAGCTCTCGGGAATCGCCACGGGGTAGCGGCCGGTAAAGCACGCATCGCAGTAGCCGCCCTTGGGCATGACCTTAAGCAGGCCCTCGACCGAAAGGAAGGCCAGCGAATCGGCGCCGATATACTCGCAAATCTCGTCGACCGTCTTGTTGGCGCTGATGAGCTGCGACTGCACGTCGGTATCGATACCGTAGAAGCACGGCCAGATGACCTCGGGCGAGTTGATGCGGATGTGAATCTCCTTGGCGCCGGCGTTGCGTAGCATCTTGACGAGCTGCACCATGGTGGTGCCGCGCACGATGGAGTCGTCGATGACGACCAGGCGCTTGCCCTCGATGTTGTCGCGCAGCGGGTTGAGTTTCATACGCACGCCCATGGCGCGCAGCTCCTGCGTGGGCTCGATAAACGTACGGCCCACGTAGCGGTTCTTGATAAGGCCCTCGCCAAAGGGAATACCGCTCTCGTGCGAATACCCCTCCGCGGGCGGCAGGCCGGAGTCGGGCACGCCGATGACCAGATCGGCCTCGACGGGCTCCTCGTGTGCCAGCTGACGACCCATGTCGTAACGGCAGGCATAGACGCTCTTGCCATTCATGATGGAGTCGGGGCGGGCAAAGTAGACCTGCTCAAAGATGCAGTTGGCGGGCTCTTCGGCTGCAGGCACGCCCTGCTCGGATACCAGACCCTCGGCGCTGATGCGCAAGATCTCGCCGGGACGGACGTCACGGACGTACTCGGCACCCACGATGTCGAGTGCGCAGGTCTCGGAAGCAACGACCCAGCCGCCGGCGCGCGTGACACGGACGGCGGAGTCGACCGTCGCGGCGCCGTCCTGCGACGGCAGCTGCGAAACGGCTGCGGCATCGGCCTGGTCCAGACCCTCGTCCACCAGCTTGCCCAGCACGAGCGGGCGAATGCCGTGTGGATCGCGGAATGCGTAGAGCGCCTGCTCGTTGATGAGCGTCATGGCGTAGCCGCCGCGCACGAGCTCCATGGTCTTGCGAATACCCTCGCGCAGGTGGCCCGTACGCTGGGTAAAGTAGCCGATAAGCTTGGTCGCGACCTCGGAATCCGAATTGGAGAGGAACGGCACACCCAGCTCGATCAGCTGACGGCGCAGCTCGTCGGTGTTGACGAGGGTGCCGTTGTGCGCGAGCGCGATAATGACGCTATTGATGGTAGAGAGGTGCGGCTGAGAGGCTTCCCAGCTCTTGGCGCCGGCAGTGCCGTAGCGCACATGACCCACGGCCAGCTGGCCGGAGAGCGTCGACAGGTCGGCGTTGGAGAACACGCGGTCGAGCAGGCCCAGATCCTTGCGGACCATAACCGTGCCGCCATCACCCACGGCGATTCCCGCCGATTCCTGGCCGCGATGCTGTAGCGCGCGCAGACCAAAGTACGTCAGTCGAGCCACATCGCGATCGGGCGCCCACACACCAAAAATGCCGCATTCCTCATGCAGCTGGTCGGAGTCCGGATCATACGTCGACATGGTCTTCACCTGTCCCGCGGCACGCTCGGCCGCGCGGATGGTTTCTTGAGACATGGCATCCCCTCAGAGCCTCGTTATTTGGAGTTACCTGCCCTATTATACGCACGGCAAGACAAGCACTCCCGCGCATGAACAGCGCTTTTTAAAAGCCCACCGAGCTTATAATCCGTTTTGCAGCCAAACATTTTATTGGGCAATCGCCTCAGGACCGACGATCCCGCATGCTTCCGTTGCGGCGCGTCTCGCCCGCCGTTAGGGCTTACATTGTTGCAATTGGGACGTTCGTCCTGTCTTTTGGCAGGTCGGCGGCGTATCCTTATAACCTGCAACAAAGCGAGAAAGGTTCTGTATGGATCGAAACGAACTCGACCCCAGCGTCCCCAGCGCCACGGAGGTCAAGAAGATCCCCCTCATCATTAAGGTGTACGCCGTCCTGTGCATCCTGTCCGGCGTGGGCACGCTCCCGTCGGTCGGCGCCTTTATGTGGCAGGTCATCACCGCGCTCATCAACGGCAACGCCGCCGCCAAGCTCGGCGATAACACGCTCGTCGCGGTCGGACTGATTGTCGCCGGCATCATGCTCTCGGCTGCCAGTGCCGTCATCTTGATCATCTTTGGCCTTGACCTCATCAAGAACCAGCGCCGCAATGCCGCCCGTCTGTCCTATATCCTTATCGCGTTTACCGTCATCGAGCTTTTGGTTGACGTGATGCTCCAGGGCATCGGGCCCTTCTTGCTGCGCCCTGCCATCCAGCTCGGCATCCTCGTCGCACTTTCGGCCACCGTCGACCCCACGCTGCGCCAGGAGCGCGAGCTGCAGCGCCGCCTGCAGGAGATGCTCGATCGCGACGCCGCCGCCGAGGGCATGCTCGGGCGCGATGAAACCGGCGAGGGCTACATCAAGCTCAACTACTTCAACCTGTTCTGGGTGTTCTTTGTCTGCTGCATACTCGGCCTGATCGCCGAGGACATCTGGCACATGACGGTCGACGACCCGGGCGTCTACCAGAACCGCGCCGGCATGCTGTTTGGCCCCTTCAGCCCCATCTACGGATTTGGCGCCGTGCTCATGACCATGGTGCTCAACCGCTTCTACAAAAAGAACCCCATCATTATCTTTTTGGTGAGCGCGCTGCTCGGCGCAAGCTTTGAGGTGTTCGTGGGCTGGTTTATGCAGACCTCATTTGGCGTGGTTTCGTGGAGCTACTCGCATATGAAGCTCTTTGGCATGCCCGATCCGCTCGCCGTCCTTACCGGCGGACGTACCTGCACGGGCTTCGCCTGCCTATGGGGCTTGGGTGGACTCATCTGGATCAAGCTGCTTCTGCCCAGATTGCTCAAACTCATCAACATGATTCCCTGGAAGAGCCGCTACTCCGCTACCGTCATCTTCACCATCATTATGCTGGTCGATGGCGTTATGACGCTGCAGTCGCTCGATTATTGGTATCAGCGCGTCAACGGCACGGAACCGGATATTCCCGTTGCGCAGTTCTACGGCAAGTACTTCGATAATGACTTTATGGAGAATCGCTTCCAGAGCATGACCATGAGCCCCAAGGATGCGACGCGCGTGTAGCGCCAACCGCGTCCAAAACGCAAAATGCCCGCCGGTATCACACGTACCGGCGGGCATTTTTATAAATGAGTCTTCTATCGACGTAAGCCTCTACGCCTCGCGCTCGACCTCACTCACACAATCGTTCTTGATGGTGCCAACGAGCGCCTGCAGCGCATCGACCACATGCGGGCGAATGTCCCCGCCGATGAGCACGAGCATGATGTCGTCACCTACGGCAAGCTCGCCGCTTGCCAGCCACACGCGCACATAGCCAATACCCGGCATCGCGCGCGTGGCCTCGATAGCAGCCTGCACCTTGCTGGCGTCGTAGCCGAACACCATGCCGCCCACCTTGTGGCCCGGCGCCACGCCATCGGTCTCGACACCGCGCGCCTCGGCCTTGGGCGTCGCGCGCACCACACCGTTATGTGTCAGATACATACCGCACGCAGGTGCCGACGAATCGGCCTTGGCCTCGCGCAGCCAAGCATCAACCGAAGGCATCGTTTTGCCATTCTCGAGCATCATTTCTCCCTTACCGTCGTCGAGTAGCCAATTTGGAACGGGGCTTTTTTAGCTACTCTCGAACAACTTATTCCTCGACCGGCGTGAGCACCATGACAGCACGCGTGTTGCTCAGCGATAACGAACGACAGGTCACAAGCGTTACGACCTTGGTTGCCGAAGCAGCGCGGTCGCCTGCATCACTCGCCACTGCCGAAGCACCGTCGAGCATCTCGGACAGGTAGTTCTTGAGCCCGTCATCGCCCTCAAAATTGGGCGTGCGCGCCTTGGCATACGTGTCCTCAACGACCTTGGTCGCCAGTGGTCGCAGCTTATACGTAGCATCCCGTGTGATGTAGTACACATATTCAATGCTATCGAACGTTGCCTGGTCAGTCGTATCCGAAATCACGTTGAACATCGACCCATCGTTCATATGGTGTCCGTAGATCGTGGTCTGCTGGTCGACCATTCCCGGCGCGGTATCGTCGCTGTCCAAGAAGATCGCACCCGATGCATTGGACGTACCGTCAAACAGCGTGTTGAGGTATTTGGAGTTGTTATTGGTCTGCACCACGGGATAGTTGATGTTGGTTCCCGGCGCGTAAATCCAACCCACAATCTCGGGGTTCGTCTGAGCAAGTGCATCGAAGTCGATAATCGGCACGCCGCTGGCGTCCTTATCGCTTATATATTGCTTCTCGATTTTCTGATACGAATCGCTCGCCTGCTTGTAACCGATCTGCGCATTGATAAAGATGGCGGCAGCGGCGACAATCAGACCGATGCCCACGATGATGAGCAGAATGGGGATGATGGAGCGGCGCTTCTTACGCGGCGGCTCGGTATAGCTGGACGACGCACCGCTCGGTTGCCTCGTCGACCGGGCCTGCTTCTTTGCCGTGCCATATGACGAGGGGCGATACGCAGCTGGCGTATCCTGACGGCGATGGGACGTCGGCGTTACGGGGCGCGGCGCACGAGCCTGCTGAGGAGAGGATGCCCGACCATGCTGCATGGAGCGGGCCGATCCCGACTTGGATGGATCGGGGATCTGAGAAGCCGAGAAACGTTTTCCCTGATAGTCGGACATGACTCTCCCTATGATTACAACGGAACGGCAAGCCGCTTAAGCGTCGGCCATCTCCTGCTTCATCTTCTCGATAACCTTGCGGTACTCAGGGTCGCAAGCACCCAGAATCTGCGTGGCATAGATGGCGGCGTTCTTGGCGCCGTTGATGGCAACGCAGGCCACGGGCACGCCCGAAGGCATCTGCACCATCGACAGCAGCGAATCCATACCGCCCAGGTCACTCGTCTTCATAGGCACGCCGATAACCGGCAGCGGCGTAAAGGCAGCCACGACACCACCCAAGTGAGCGGCCTTGCCGGCGGCGGCGATAATCACTTTGATACCGCGATCGGCAGCAGTCGAAGCCCACTCGTGGACCTTCGCCGGCGTGCGGTGTGCGCTTGCAATCACGAGTTCATAGGGCACACCCAGTGCCTCGAGCTCGGCGGTGCAGCCTTCCATAACGCCCAGATCGGACTTGGAACCCATGATGATCCCGACAACCGGCTTTTGATCTGCCATAAACAAAGACCTCCTGTTGAGAGCGGTGACGCGGCGGATCCGCGACCCTTAACTACTGAGAGTAGTATAGCTGCTCCCGTCCCTGCGGTCTGCGTGGTGGCGGCTGAGCCTTTCCCTCGGGAACTGGGCTTCGCGAAGTTTCCCGAGGGAAAGGCTCAGCCGCCACCCTGCGACCTACCGGGGATTGCTATGACGTACGTTGGCTGAAATATTAACGTGGGCTCTGTCGTTCATTCGAACGACAGAGCCCACACTCATTTTTTATTCAGCCCTAGTCATCGCGCAAAGCCCCTTCGGCAGCACACGGTGCAGCCAAGTCACCGCAGGCCGGGGCGGGAGGCGGACCTTTCTCTCGGAAAACTTCGCGAAGCCCAGTTTCCGAGAGAAAGTGTCCGGCTGCCGCCCCGGCCGGCCAGGTCAACTACACCGTGTGCTGCGGCAGGTCCTGCAGGGCGATGACATCCATGCCCATGTCGTTGGCGCTACCGTGACCCTGCTGGTCCTCGCGCACGGCCTCGATGGCACTCACGTACGTGTTGGCCGCGGACATCGCGGTCACGCAGGTCACGCCGCGACGCACGGCCTCGGTACGTAGCAGGTAGCCATCGCCACGCGAGCCCGGACCGTACGGCGTATTGACGATCACCGCGATCTTGCCATCGGCGATCAGGTCACCGATGTTGGGACGCTCGCCGTCGTGCGGGCCGCTAATCTTCTCCACGACCTCGCAGGTCACGTTGCCGCCGCGCAGCACGCGCGCCGTGCCCTCGGTGGAGCAGATATCAAAGCCCAGGTAGCGCAGGATACGCGCGACCGAAAGGATGTGGCGCTTGTCACGGTCGCACACGCTGATGAACACCTTGCCGGCGCTCGGGTCGGGCAGCTTGTAGTCAATCGCCAGCTGCGTCTTGGCGTATGCCTCGGGATAGCTCTTGGCGATACCCATGACCTCGCCCGTCGACTTCATCTCGGGCCCCAGGATAACGTCGGCACCGGGGAAACGACCCCAGGGCATAACGGCTTCCTTCATGCAGAACCAATCGAGCTGACGCTCGTCGCTCGGCAGGCCCAGGCTGGCGATGGAATCGCCTGCCATGATACGCGCCGCGCACTTGGCCAGCGGCACGCCGGTGGCCTTGGAGATGAACGGCACGGTACGGCTGGCACGCGGGTTGGCCTCGATCACGTAGACGGTCTCGCCCTTAATGGCGTACTGCACGTTGACCAGGCCGCGTACGCCCAGCGCCATCGCGATGCGGCGCGTGGTCTCGCGAAGCTTTGCCTGCAGGCTCTCGCTAAAGCTGAACGGCGGAATGCAGGTCGCAGAGTCGCCGGAGTGAATACCGGCCTCCTCGATATGCTCCAGAATGCCGCCGATGTAGACCTCTTCGCCATCGCACAGGGCGTCGACATCGGACTCGATCGCGCCCTCCAGGAAGCGGTCCAGATACACCGGGTAGTCAGGACTAATGCGCGCAGCCTCGGCCATGTAATCGCGCAGATGCTCGGCATCGTAGGCGATCATCATGCCGCGGCCGCCCAGCACGTAGCTCGGACGCACCAGCAGCGGGTAGCCGATGTGCGCGGCTACGGCCTCGGCCTCCTCAAACGAGGTGGCCTGGCCCGCCGGCGGGTACATGATGCCCAGCTTGTCGAGCAGAGCGGCGAAGCGCTCGCGGTCCTCGGCAAAGTCGATGGCATCGGGCTTGGTGCCCATGATGTTCACGCCGCTCTCCTCGAGCATGCGCGCCAGCTTAAGCGGGGTCTGGCCGCCAAGCGTCACCACGACGCCATCGGGGCGCTCAACATCGATAACGTCCATGACGTCCTCGTAGGTGAGCGGCTCAAAGTAAAGGCGGTCGGACGTGTCGTAGTCGGTCGAAACGGTCTCGGGATTGCAGTTGACCATGATGGTCTCAAAGCCGCGGGCCGCCAGCGCATAGCTCGCATGCACACAGCAGTAGTCGAACTCGATACCCTGGCCGATACGGTTGGGGCCGGCGCCCAGGATCATCGCCTTGGGCTTGTCCGCCGGCGTGGTCTCGTCGGGAGCTACGCACTTCTTGGCATCCGGGCTCGTGCGGTAGATGTTCTCGTACGTCTTGTAGTGGTACTCCGTGGCGCTCGAGAACTCCGCAGCGCAGGTATCGACCGTCTTCATGCTGGGAACCACGCCCAGACCCTTGCGGTAGGCGCGCACAAAGCGCTCGTCCGAGCCGGTCAGCGCGGCGATCTCGGCGTCGCTCGTGCCGTACTGCTTGAGCAGACGCATCGCGTCGGCGTCGATATCCTCCACACGCAGGCCGCGGATGCTCTCCTGGACCTGCACCATGTCGTTGATACGGTTGAGGTACCACGGATCGATACCGCAGATGGCATGGATACGCGCAACGTCCCAGCTGCGGCGCAGGGCCTCGACCACAAAGAAGATGCGATGCTCGGTCGGGGTTGCCACGGCCTGAGCGAGCTCGTCGTCGCCCAGTTTGTCGGCACCCTCCTTTCCACCGGCGCAAATGCCCTGGTGGCCGTCCTCCAGCGAGCGCATGGCCTTGCCAAAGGCCTCCTCAAAGGTGCGGCCAATCGCCATGATCTCGCCCACGGCCTTCATGCGCGTGGTGAGCGTGGGGTCGGTACCCTTGAACTTCTCGAAGGCAAAGCGCGGCACCTTGACCACGCAGTAGTCGATCGTGGGCTCAAAGCAGGCGGGCGTTGCCTTGGTAATGTCGTTGACGATCTCGTCGAGCGTGTAGCCCACTGCCAGGCGCGCGGCGGCCTTAGCGATGGGGAAACCCGTGGCCTTGGAGGCCAGCGCGGACGAACGGCTCACGCGCGGGTTCATCTCGATGACGATCAGGCGGCCGGTCTGGGGGTTCACGGCAAACTGCACGTTGGAGCCGCCGGTCTCGACGCCGATCTTCTCCAAGATGGCGAGCGAGGCGACACGCATGCGCTGATACTCCAGGTCGGAGAGGGTCTGCGCCGGCGCCACGGTGATGGAGTCGCCGGTATGCACGCCCATGGGGTCGAGGTTCTCGATGGAGCACACGATGATGCCGTTGCCGGCGTGGTCACGCATGACCTCCATCTCGTACTCTTTCCAACCCTCGATGGACTCCTCGACCAGCACCTCGTGGGCGGGCGAGAGCTCCAGGCCCTGGCTCACGATGGAGACGAGCTCCTCGTGGGTGTGAGCGATGCCGCCGCCGGCGCCGCCCAGGGTAAAGCTCGGGCGCAGTACGCAGGGATAGCCCACGCGCTCGGCGATGGCCTCGGCGTCGGCCACGCTGTAGGCATAGCCCGAGCGCGCGACCTCCAGGCCAATCTCGGCCATGGCCTCGTTAAAGAGCTTGCGGTCCTCGCCGCGCTCGATGGCGGCCAGGTCGCAGCCGATCATCTCGACGCCGTACTTGTCGAGCGTACCGTCTTTCGCCAGCTCGACGGCGGCGTTCAGACCGGTCTGGCCGCCCAGCGTGGGCAGCAGCGCGTCCGGGCGCTCTTTCTTGATTACGCGCTCGATAAACTCGGCGGTGATGGGCTCGACATAGGTGCGGTCGGCCAAGCCCGGGTCGGTCATGATGGTCGCCGGGTTGGAGTTGACCAGGATGACCTCAAAGCCATCCTCCTTGAGCACCTTGCAGGCCTGGGCGCCGGAGTAGTCGAACTCGCAGGCCTGGCCGATAACGATGGGGCCCGAACCAATGACGAGGATACGCTTGATGTCAGTACGTTTCGGCATGTTAGTTCTCCTCGGTCTCAGCGGTCTCGGACTCAGCAAAGTTCCAGCCAGCCAGGCGGTCCTTCGCGGTGTCGATGTCCAGGTAGTTCTCCTCGCCGTCCATGAGTCGCGTAAAGGCGGTAAAGAGATAGTGGGCATCGGTGGGGCCAGGCGAGGCCTCGGGGTGGTACTGGACCGAGAAGCACGGGGCGTCGAGCAGCTGGATGCCCTCGGCGGTGCCGTCGTTGAGGTTCACGTGCGTCAGGCGAATGCGGCCGAAGCGCTCGTTCATCGCGACCGGCGCGATTCCGCGGCGCACCCAGACGCGCAGATCTCCATCGGCCGCATGCTCGGTCTCGCCGCCGGAAAGCTCGGGGACAAGCTTACCCAAGCTGGGAAATAGCAGGCCAAAGCCATGGTTTTGTGCGGTGATCTCCACGCGACGGCTTACCAGGTTCATGACCGGCTGGTTGCCACCGCGGTGACCGAACTTAAGCTTTTCCATCTGGGCGCCGCAGGCCAGGCTGATCATCTGGTGACCAAGACAAATGCCAAAGACCGGCACCTTGCCGATCAGCTGCTGCACCTGCTCGTAGGTCTCCACCACGGCATCGGGGTCGCCGGGACCGTTGGACAAAAAGACGCCATCGGGATTCATGTCGAGCACCTGCTGGGCAGGCGTATCCCACGGCACGACAGTAAGGTCGCAGCCGGCGCGGACCAGACCCTCCAGAATGCCGCGCTTCACACCGCAGTCGTAGGCGACCACTTTGTGACGGGCAGGAGCGGCAACCGCAAGTGCAAAGTCATGCGTGGCAGGCAGGTCGGCGGCCACAAACTCGTGAGGCGCGGGGCAACTTACGGTCTTCACCAGGTTCTCGCCTACCAGCGTGGGCGCTGCGGCCAGACGCTCGGCAAGCTCGTCGACGTCGAAGATCTCGGTCGAGATAATGCCCATCTTGGAACCATTGTCGCGCAGATGGCGCACCAGAGCGCGGGTGTCGACACCCTCGATAGCGACGATGCCGCGAGCGCGCAGGTACTCCGGCACGCTGACGGCCGAGCGCCAGTTAGAAGGCGTGGCGCACATGTCGCGAACGATCATGCCGCGCATGGCCGGAGCGCTCGCAGGGCGCACGGCGTCGCCGGGGAAGGCCGACTGGACGTCGGTCTCGTCGATACCGTAGTTGCCGATCTGCGGATAGGTCATGGTTACGATTTGGCCGGCATAACTCGGGTCGGTCATGACCTCAAAGTAGCCCTCGAGCGAGGTGTTGAAGCAGACTTCGCCGGTCGCGGTGCCCGCGGCGCCGCATGCACGTCCATAAAAAATGGTCCCATCCTCAAGATACAGGATGCAGGGACCGCAGGTGCCCTTGCTGGTTTTGGCCAGCATACGCTGGCAAAGCTCGCTGGGCGCGAAGGTGCGGGCGGCAGCGCCCGCGGTATGGTTGTTCGCCATAGTTCTCCTTCCCGGTCTCACAGGACCGGTTTAAAGGTGTGTAGTTAGGCCTCGCGGTATTGTAACCGCAAGCATGCCTCATGGCGTTAATTTCATCGAAATGTTTACGAAATGATAATTATGACTTTCTATGCATAATGATTTTTCTGGGACGGGGATTAAAAAATCATCCCGCGAGGCTTGTGGCTCACGCGGGATGATGACGTCTTACTTTCTCTTGTCCTGCTCCAGCAAATCGGACGGTGAGCGATCGGGCTTGCCGCCGCGGAAAATCTCGCGGCCATGCAGACGATGCTCCAGGTCACGTTCGGCCTTTTCCTCGTCAATCTTGGTCTGGCTCACCACCGGGTCCTCAATCAACGACGACACCGAGTTCACCTGCTTCTGAATGCGCTCGGCGATGGTGTCATCCATACTCACGATGCGCATCTTCCAGTCGATACTCGTGGCGTTGGATGAGCTCTTGGTCCACACGAACGTCAAAATGGCGCTCTGGTGGCCCCGCGCGGGGAACATGCCAAAGAAGGAATCGTGCTGAATGTTGCTATCCTCGTCGATATAGGCGTGAACGTTATACACCACGCGGTCGATCTTGTCGTTGAGCAGCGCGTTGGTCGCAAGCGCCGCGGCCTGGATCTGCCCGTTGGACAGCAGCTCGAGCTCGTTGGCAGAAGACGTGTCCAACACCGTCACCTCGACCGTGCCCGTACGCTCATCGGCTTCATCGACGGTAAAGTCGAGCGGGAACTGCGTAAAGCCGTTGCCCCACTCGAGTCCACCCTTGAGTGCTGTAGAAACGGTATCAACCGAAACGCTCTCGGACAGGTTGGCGGTATTCAGACGGCGCATCACGCCGTAGCCGATCTGCATGCCCACGATCAGCACCAAAATACCGATAACCACGGCCATCGCGGTCTTCGTAATGGTATGGCTCACCTGCGAGCCCGAAGGATCGTCCTCGGACAGCGGGTCGATATGTTTTGCCTGGCTCGCACGGTCCTCGCTGCGCAGCTGCGCTAGCGCCGCTTTGTCACCGCGCTTGGCCGCAGCCTCCTTCTCACGCATGCGCTCGGTACGCTTTTTGGCGAGCGTGGGATCCAAGACGCCGGATGCATCGATTTCGGAGAATAACTCCGTCACTTCTTCCGGAGTCAAAGGGTTCTTGTCAGCCATAAACTTCCTGTCATATCAATCAGTCGAGCTCGTGCGCACGCGCACCTTCGAACTGCATTCGATAGTAACGGGCATAGGTGCCGCCACGGGCGAGAAGCTCCTCGTGCGTGCCACGCTCCACAACGCGACCATGCTCAACGGTCGCAATCTCATCGGCATGCTTAATGGTCGAAAGACGATGGGCGATGATAATCGTGGTACGGCCGCGTGCCAGCTCTTCGAGCGACTCCTGCACCGCCTCCTCGCTCTCGTTATCCAAAGCACTCGTCGCCTCATCCAAAATAAGGATCTTGGGATTCTTGAGAAACACGCGCGCGATGGCAACGCGCTGCTTCTGTCCGCCCGAAAGACGGCTGCCGCGCTCGCCTACCACGGTGTCGTAGCCCTGCGGAAGCGATTCGATAAAGGTATCGATATTGGCGCGGCGGGCCGCCTCGGCGATCTCTTCTGCCGTAGCACCCGGCTTGCCGTAGGCGATGTTCTCGCCGATTGTTCCGTCAAACAGGTAGACATCCTGCTGCACCAGGCCGATGGCACGACGCAGGCTCTGCTGCGTCACATCGCGCACGTCCTGACCGTCGATGCTAATGGATCCGGCAGCCACGTCATAAAAGCGCGGCAGCAGCGAACAGGTCGTGGATTTGCCACCGCCCGAAGGGCCAACCAAAGCGATGGTCTGCCCGGGCTTGATGGACAGGTCCATGTGGTCGATAACAGGACGCTCGTCGGCATCGCCCTCGCCCAGCTCAACATCCTCGTAGTTAAAGCACACGTCGTGATACTCCACGGCGCCGGCAGTCACCTGCAGATCCGTAGCGCCCGGCTTGTCCTGGATATCCGGCGCCGTCGAGAGCACCTCGTCCATACGCTTAAAGCCGGCGATAGCCTTCTGATACGTTTCGGCCGAATTGACGAGTGTCTCGAGCGGCGTGCAGAACAGCGAAATATAGAGTGCAAAGGTCGCCATATCGACCGCCTGCAGCTGTCCCTGGGCGACCAGCCAGCCGCCCAGCAGCACCACGATCACATAGAGCACACCAGAGAGCAGGCCATACGTCGCGGTATAGACGCCCATGGCGTGATACATGTTCTCCTTGGACGAAAGATAGCGATTGTTGGAGGCGCGGAACTTGGCACGCTCGGTCCCCTCGTTGGCAAAGCTCTTGACCACGCGCATGCCCGCCAGCGAATCCTGCAGCTGTGCATTAATGCCGCTGATCTTCTTGCGGTTGTCGCTAAAGACCTCGCGCATGCGCATGTTCTGCCAAAACATGATGACCGCAAACGCTGCCGTCACCACAGCCATGGCAAGCGCCAGCACCGGGGCGATGGTAAAGAGGATCACAAACGAGCCGATAATCTCGATGCCGCAGATGATGATCCACTCGGGCACGTGATGCGCCGCCTCGCAGATATCGAACAGGTCGTTGACCACGCGGCTCATCATGTCGCCCGAGCTGTTGCGGTCGAAGTACGCAAAGCTAAAGCGCTCATACTGGTCGAACAGGTCCTCGCGCATCTTGGACTCCATGCGCGCGCCCATCACGTGACCCCAATAGCTCACAAAGTAGCGGCAAGCGCAGCGGACGGCATACATCAGCACCAAGCCCACCGCGATCATGCCGAGCGCCTGCATAATGGCAGCCTGACCCTGAGTAAATAGCCCACCGGTCAAATTGCGCAGAATAATAGGAAACGCAAGGTCAATGGCAGCAAGCACCAGAGCGCAAACAGTATCAGCAACAAAAAGCCCCATCTGGGGCTTGTAATAAGACAAAAACCTCTTAAACATGCAGTCCTCGGAGATAAAACAATAACGTAAGACCCTGGGGCAAAACAATCAGTAGTGTTTGCCCCAGGATCGCCCTCGCTTTTAAAGCTCAGTTCCGCCCAGCCTGTGCGCGATGCTGTCGCAGGCCAAGGCGCCCACGACGGTCTTGGCGTCTTCGATCTTGCCGTCGAGTACGGCGTCGATCAGCTCGTGCAGCGGCACCAGGTCCACGTTGACAAACTCGTCATCATCAGGGTTGGGCGCGTCGAACTCGAGCTTGGTGGCCAGGTAGATGTGGATGATCTCATCGCAAAAACCGCAGGACGTGACAATCGACGTCAAAAAGCGAATACGACCAGCCCTAAAGCCCGTCTCCTCATGCAGTTCGCGCTTGGCGCAATCGAGCGGGTCCTCGCCTGGATCGAGCTTGCCGGCGGGAATCTCGACCGTCACGCGGTCGATGGCGGTGCGGTACTGACGCACCAGTACGATCTTGCCGCTCTCGGTCAGTGCCACAACGGCCGCCGCACCCGGATGGCGAACGATATCGCGGGCGCTGCGGTGACCGTTGGGCAGCTCAACCTCAAGACGGTGGACGTCGAGGATCTTGCCCTTCCAGGCGCACTCCTCCGAAAGAATCTTCTCGTGCAGCTCGGCATCGTGCGGGTCGTCGTCGCCCAGCACCAGTGCCGGCTCGTCAGCGACCTCGCCACCAGGCTCGCCCTCGGCGTGCCCATACATGCGGCTGTCCTCTTCGACGATCTGCGCGTCCACGAGCTCTTCGTTCTTCTCGTCCATCCGTCTCATTCCTCTCGGATTTTAGGCATCCCAGGCGTCGCGGCCGCGCAGCGCGCGCAGGCCGATGTCGTGACGCAGGGTCTTGCCCTCAAAATCAATCTTCTCGCAGGCCTCGTAGGCAAGGTTGCGAGCGTTCTCGAACGTGTCGCCCAGAGCGGTCACGGCAAGCACGCGGCCGCCATTGGTCACGAGCTGGCCGTCCACCACGGCAGTGCCCGCGTGGTACACGGTCACGTTCTCCATGGCCTCGGCATCGGCGATGCCGGTGATGACCTTGCCCTTCTCGTAGCTGCCGGGATAGCCCGCGCTCGTCAGGACAACGGCCACGGCCCACTCGTCACGCCAGTCGAGCTCAATCTGATCGAGCTCGCAGTTGGCGCAGGCGAGCATGACCTCAACCAGGTCGTTCTTAAGGCGCGGGAGCACGACCTGCGTCTCGGGGTCGCCAAAGCGGGCATTGAACTCCAGCACTTTGGGGCCGGCGGGGGTGAGCATAAAGCCGCCATACAGGCAGCCGCGGTAGTCGATGCCCTCGGCAGCAAGCTCGGCCACGGTCTGCTCCATGACCTTCACCATGGTGGCGTGCTCCTCGTCAGTCACGATGGGCACCGGGCTGTAGACGCCCATGCCGCCGGTGTTGGGGCCCTTGTCGCCCTCGAGCGCGCGCTTGTGGTCCTGCGAGGTGGCCATGGGGCGCACGGTCTTGCCGTCGGTAAAGGCCAGCAGCGAGCACTCGGGACCAACGAGCATCTCCTCGATAACCACGGTGTTGCCGGCATCGCCAAAGATGCCGCCAAAGCACTCGCGCACGGCTTCCTCGGCCTGCTCAAGTTCGGTCGCCACGATAACGCCCTTGCCCGCGGCAAGGCCGTCGGCCTTGACGACCAGCGGGGCGCCCTGCTCGCGCACGTAGGCGAGAGCCGAAGCCTCGTCGGTAAACGAACCATAGGCTGCCGTCGGAATGCCCGCACGCTCCATGAGCTGCTTGGAGAACAGCTTGGAGCCCTCCATCTGGGCGCCCTCGGCACCCGGGCCAAAGCAGGGAATACCCGCCGCGCGCACGGCGTCGGCCACGCCCGCCACGAGCGGAGCCTCGGGGCCAATTACCACGAGTCCGCATCCGTGGCTCTGCGCAAACGCCGCCACGGCCGCAGGATCGCAATCGTCGAGAACCACGTTCTCGCCGCAGCTCGCGGTGCCGCCGTTGCCCGGCGCAATGTAGAGCTTGCCGGCGCGCGGTGATGCTGCGAGTTTAGCTGCCAAAGCATGCTCACGGCCGCCGCTGCCCAACAACAGGATGTCGATGGTTTGAGTGTCCGCCTTCAAGGGTGCCTCCTCTATGGATTAACGGCCCGCTCCGCGCGAGCCCTTTGCAAGCAAATATACCCCTCGGCCGCCCGTCCGGGCTGCAAAGGGGTATATCGCAATAACCAAATAGTCCCGATTACTTCCAGAATCGGTTGATGATCTGCTCGCGACCAGCGCCAACGCCAATGAACGTCACGCGGGTGTGTGCCAGATCCTCGATAAACGCCACGTAGTCCTGAGCCTCCTGCGGCAGCTCGTCAAAGCTGCGGCAACCGGTGATGTCGCACTTCCAGCCAGGGAGCTCCTCGTAGATGGGCTTGGCATGCTCAAAGCGCATCTGATGCTCGGGCACGCTCGTGTAGCGCTCGCCATCGACGTCGTAGGCCACGCACACCTTGATGGTGTCGAAGGCCGAAAGCACGTCGAGCTTGGTCACGGCGATGTCGGTGAGGCCGTTGACGCGCGAGGCATAGTTGGCGATAGGGCCGTCAAACCAGCCGCAACGACGACGGCGACCGGTGGTCACGCCGTACTCATAGCCCTCCTCGGTCAGCGTGTGGCCGGCCTCGGACTCATAGGAAAGCTCGGTGGGCATGGGGCCCGAACCGACGCGGGTGATATAGGCCTTCATGACGCCCAGCACGCGGTCGACGTTCTTCATGCCCACACCGGAACCGGTGATGGCGCCGCCGGCGGTGCAGTTGGAAGACGTCACGTACGGATAGGTGCCGTGGTCGATGTCGAGCAGCGTCGCCTGGGCGCCCTCAAACAGCAGGTCCTTGCCCTCGTCGATCATGTTGTTGAGCAGCAGGCTCGTCTCGGTGATGTAGGGACGCAGGCGCTCAGCCATCGGCAGGTACTCGTCGCAAATCTGGTCCACGGTGTAGGTGGGCAGGTTGTAGATGAGCTCGAGCTCGGGGTTCACGCGGGCGAGAGCGGTCTCCAACTTGTCGCGGAACAGCGTCTCGTCCAGCATGTCCTGCATGCGCAGGCCAATGCGAGCCATCTTGTCCTGATAGCACGGACCAATGCCGCGCTTGGTGGTACCGATGTTCTTCTTGCCGAGCTTCTGCTCAAAGGCGCCATCCAGATCGATGTGGTACGGCATGATGACATGCGCGTTGCCGCTAATCTTGAGGTTCTTGGTGGTGATGCCGTCGGCCTCGAACATGTCAATCTCCTCAAGGACAACCTTGGGGTTGACGACGCAGCCGTTACCGATCACCGACACGTGGTCGGAATACATGATGCCGGAAGGCACCTGGTGCAGGCCGTACTTCTTGCCGTTGACGACGATGGTGTGACCGGCGTTGTTGCCGCCCGAATAGCGCACGACGGCATCGAAGTCGCCGGCGACCAGGTCGCAAATCTTACCCTTGCCCTCATCGCCCCACTGGGCACCGACCAAAACGGTTGACGGCATGTTTACTCCTTACATTCATGGACTGTCTACGCGCCACGCCGGCACGCAGAAGCACAAAACATTCCCAGTATACCCGTGCAACGGGCGCCTGTCCTACTCCTCGGCATGTGCCCCATCAAGCTCATAGAACTTGGTGGATGCCGGCAGGAACATCAGGTCGACGTCGCCGATCGGGCCCGAACGGTTCTTGGCCACGACGATACGCGTAACGCCCTCGTCGGGTCGATCGTCGCGCGAGGCCTCGGCCTCGTCGGCGGAGCGGTCCAAGAACATGACGATATCGGCGTCCTGCTCGATGGAGCCCGATTCACGAAGGTCGGAAAGCTGCGGGCGCTTGCCGGTACGGGATTCGACCTGACGCGAGAGCTGTGACAGCGCGATGAGCGGGATCTTGAGCTCCTTGGCCATGATCTTAAGACCACGCGACATCTCCGAAACCTCGACGGTACGGCTCTCGGAGCGGCGTCCCGGCGGAGGACTCACCAGCTGCAGGTAGTCCAGGATGATGATTGCCTTCTCCTTGTTATGGAGCATGCGGCGGCTCTTGGCGCGAATCTCGGTCACTGTGGTGCCGGGCGTATCGTCAATCAGAATATCGAGCTTGGACAAGGTCTGCGTGGCCTCGTTGATATTGGCCCACTGCTCGGGGCTAATGCGGCCCATGCGGAAGTCACTGATCGAGATCATGGCGTAGGCGCAAATCAGACGCTGGGCAATTTCCTTGCCCGACATCTCCAGCGAGAAGAAGCCGACGGTATAGCCCGCAGCGGCGGCGTTGAGCGCCAGGTTCAGAGCGAACGACGTCTTACCTACAGCTGGACGGGCGCCGATAATGATGAGCTGACCCTCGCGGAAGCCCATGAGCATGCGGTCGAGCGACGGGAAGCCCGTGGGCACGCCCGCAGCCTGGCCACCGGCCTGGCACACTTCCTCGGCCTCGTTATAGGCCTCGACCATAAACTCGGTCAGCGTCTTGTAGCTCGACTTGACCTCGCGCGCCGTGACCTTGAGCAGCTTGCTCTCGGCTAGCTCCACGACCTCTTTGGTATCGGTGGGGGCGTTATAGGCCAGCGCGTTAATCTCGTTGGTGGCGCCGATCAGCTCACGCAGCATCGAATCGCGGCGAACGATGGCGGCATGGTGCTGCCAGTTGACGAGCGACAGGGTCTGACCCATCAACTCCAAAATGTACGCTTCGCCGCCCACGGCATCGAGCTTGTTGATGCTTCTCAGGTAATCGATCAGCGAGATGGAGTCGATGGGAATGCGGCTGTTGTACATATCGACCATCGCGGTATAGATGGTCTTATGAATGGGCCGGTAGAAGTCATCAGGCTGCAGCTCGACCTGGGCCTCTTCGACCACCTCGGGCGATAGCAGCATAGCGGCCAGTACATTGGCCTCTGCATCTTGGTTTTGGGGAAGACCCAACTTTGAGCCGCGGTCCTCAACCGTCAGCCCGGTCTCCCTATCGTCATATGCCATGAGCATCCTCATTCATATCGCTTGCGAGCATCCATAGTATCAGCCACGGTCCCAAAACGCGCCGCGCGCCGCCAATCATCACCGAACCAAACGGATGAACGGTCCTGTGTATAGGACTTCGACGCAACGTTCACCATGACACTCACTCAGCGCTAAAAAGCAAAAAGGGCACCCTGGTTTCCCAGAGCGCCCTTCTTAGAACAAGATTGTTGCGTTGCAGCAAATGCTACTCGGCAGCAGCCTCAGTCTCGACCTCGGCGGTCTCGGCCTCGGCGACCTCAGCGGCCTCCTCGACCTCAGCCTCGGCAGCGAGCTCCTCAGCGGTAACGCCGACGAGAACGACAACCTCGGCCTTGATCTCGCGGTACAGCGAGATGGCAACGGTGTGGGCACCGGCAACCTTGATGGGCTTACCGAGCTCGACGCGCTTGCGGTCGATGTCCATACCGAGCTGAGCCTTGATGGCGTCAGCGATCATAGCGGCGGTAACGGAGCCAAAGAGGATGCCCTCGTCGCCGACCTTGACGTCAACGGTGACCGTCTTGCCCTCGAAGGCAGCCTTGGTCTCGTTGGCGGTAGCCAGACGGACGGCCTCGCGCTTGGCGATGTTGTTGCGACGCTCGTCAAGCTGCTTGAGGTTGCCCTTGGTGGCGGCAACAGCGAGCTTCTTGGGGAACAGGAAGTTCTCAGCGTAACCCTGAGCGACCTCTACGACGTCACCCTCGCCGCCCTTGCCCTTGATCTCATCGAGAAGAATAACCTTCATGATGCGTCTCCCTTCTTAGCCGCGGTCGCGGTTGCCACGAGAGGAAACCACGGGGACGGTGTACGGCAGGAGAGCCATCTCGCGGGCGCGCTTGATGGCGTTGGCGATGTCATGCTGATGCTGCGTGCAAGCGCCAGTGACGCGACGGGGCTTGATCTTGCCACGGTCGGTCATGTACTTACGGAGAAGCTGAGTGTCCTTATAGTCGATGAACTCAGTGTTCTCCTTGCAGAACTGGCAGTACTTACGACGCGGCTGACGTGCAGAAAAATCATTAGCCATGTCAAAATACCTTTCGTTTGGCAACTTCGGCGAACCGAAGCCGCCTCTCACTCAAAAATAGGTGAACAACCCTTAGAACGGGATGTCCTCATCGTAGACGTCGACCGCAGGCGGCGTAGCCACCGGTGCGGCAGGACGTGCTGCGGGCGCGGGAGCTGCGGGGGCGTAACCGCCCTGATCGTAGCCACCCTGGCCACCACGGGAGCTCATAAACTCGATCTCATCGACGATGACCTCAAGCTTGCTCCGGCGCTGGCCGTCGCGCTCCCAAGAGCTGTAGCGCAGCTTGCCCTCGATCGCGACCTTGTTTCCCTTTGCCAGGAAACGGCTCACGGCCTCGGCGCGGGTGCCGAACATGGTGCAGTCGACAAAGTTGGGATAGTCCTCCCACTCGCCAGTCTGCGCGTTGCGGCGACGATCGTTCACGGCGACGCCAAAGGACAGAACCTGGGTTCCGCCGGCGGTGGCGCGCAGCTCGGGATCGCGGGTGAGGTTACCGGTGATGTTCACTCGATTGATGCTCATAACTCACTACTTCCTCTTGGGGCACAAGCCCAGTCCAAAACGACAGTCTTACTCCTGATCGTCGCGACGGACGATCATGTGGCGGACCACAGCGTCGGTGATGCGCAGGACGCGATCAAGCTCGGCGATCTGGGTAGGATCTGCGTGGAAGTTGATGAGGGTGTAGTCACCATCGGTGAGGTCGTTGATCTCGTAGGCGAGCTTGCGCTTGCCCCACTCGTCAACGGAGTCGACCTTGCCAGCGCCCTCAGCGATCGTGGTATCGATACGCTTCATAACAGCGAGACGAGTCTCGGGGTCGAGCGACGGGTCAACAAAGAACAGCAGTTCATAAGCCTTCATATTGTCACCTCCTCTGGGCAAATGTGGCTTCAGGTCGTGAAGGTGCGCCTGAAGCAGGAAAAGACTTGGTAATAATATCTTTCAACCTCCCAGGCCGCAAGAATGTGCAGCTACAACCTCATGACCTCCACATATGCCCATGCTCGCACCACGTTTCATGCGCATTCCAACCAAATGCCGACCAAGAGCTTGACGGATTTGTGGACAAGATACGGTGCCGCGGGGACAAGCTGAGCCAAGCCGCAGGTCAACGGGCACAAGGCTGTGGTCGCAAAATGCATACCAGTGGCCCACAGCACCACCCAAAGATTTTTAAATTCATTGCCAAGTCGCTTATGAATACCCCTTTTGAACAATTGAGTTGATCAACCACGCTGGTCGGAAGCCGTTTTTTGGCACCTCAAACCCCACTGCAACGCCAAGCGCGGCCAAGCGTTTTAAAAAATGCCAACTTTTCTGTTTGCACTTTGCGATTCCTCGTGTATACTGACTTTCGCATTTAACGGAGAGTTGTCCGAGTGGCCGAAGGAGCACGATTGGAAATCGTGTAGGCGTCAAAAGCGTCTCCAGGGTTCAAATCCCTGACTCTCCGCCAGTTAATTCCAAAGCAGGCCTTCGAGCCTGCTTTGTTTTTACCCCACGCGGAGGGGTGGCAGAGTGGTTGAATGCGGCGGTCTCGAAAACCGTTTGGCCTGTATAAGGTCACGAGGGTTCGAATCCCTCCTCCTCCGCCATTTTGGTTGAGAAAGCTCCCGGAAATGGGGGCTTTTTTGTTATCGAAATACGTCTCGATCCCACGCTTCCCCAAACATGTACGTCACCCTCCAAAACCGACATTTTTCGACATCTTTGGAGGCTGACGTACACGTTTGGATTGAGCTCACGGGAGCGGCACTATTCGGAAGGTGCCTCCTCGTCTCGTATGCTTTTCCAGTTGCGGATAAGTGCCTTGCGTAGTTCGTTTTGTTTTCTCTGGTACCCGGTGTCGGTACAGCGAGGCATGCCGAGTGCTTCGCGAATGTTGTTCATGGCGCGGTGAAAGGCGAGCTGACTACTGAACTGAGCCGAAGTGAGCGTAACGATTCGATATCCCATTTGGGAGAGAACGGCCTCTCGCTCCGCATCTGCTCCCTTGCGCTCGAGCTCATCGTGAAAACCGCCCTTATATTCGATACCGAGCGCCCTGCGCTTATAGGTCACGAGCGCATCGATTTTGAGCGTTCGAGCTTTGGCGCAATGCCAGAGACGTTGAGGGATCTCGAGCGGTTTGTTGAGTTCGACACCTCGGATGCCAACGCCGCCTTCGCTTGTTGGGAGCGAGAGGGCGATTGCCGAAGCGGTCTCCATAGGCGAGGCCGAGCGATCGTAGATGTGCCTGAGCGCGAGCCGTGCACGTGTGGCACCGGGTTTGCCGGGGTGCCGATCGAGCAGTTCGGTTATTTCATCCTTGGAGGTGGTGGCTGGTTGCTCGGTATAAGGGTCGGCGGGATTGAGCCTCATGCGATAATCGCCGCAAACTTCATAGCCATATTCGAGATATTCGATCCTATCCATCCACTCGGCAGCGAGCACGAAGGTGAAGGCTTCGTCGGTGATGAAGATTCCGGGCGTCAACTCGTTAATATGCTCGTAGGGAAGATTTTGTCCAAGAATGTGGCAAACGACGCCTTTGGTACGAATTCGCTCGAATTCGAATACAACCGCGATATCGATAGTCTTAAGCATATCGGACGGAATGCCGCAGTCGGTAAGGGCCTGTCGTATGCGTGCAACACGTTGCTGGGTGGAGATGCCTTGCGCGCCTATCTGGTAGTCGTGCCGCGCAAGAGACTGAACCAAATTCTGGGGTGCATGATGGACAAACCATGCGGTTTTATGCGAAATGAGAACAGGGGTATCCATTGAGGGCCTCTCGCTCTGAGCCGGTATCCAACTCTTATGTCCGTTGAAGTGGGGAAATATACCGGATGTGAGTAAATCAACCCACTCATGCTGTGAGCTCAATCAAAACATGTACGTCAGCCTCCAAAGATGTCGAAAAATGTCGTTTTTGGAGGGTGACGTACATGTTCTGGAACCCTGGCATTCTGGCAATGCTACGCCCGCATCCAATCCCGACCGTTTGCCGAGCAATAGGGTCGCAATCGGCGCCGAACATGTACTATGTACGGGCATTGTCCAAATCCGTAATCCAAAGGACCCCATCTTGCCCGTCGTCGCCGCTATAACCATTACCTCACATGCCTCGGATGCCATGGTCGCTATTCCGTTTTGGCTCGAGATGTTCGCTGTTGTCGCTGCATCGATCTCGGGTGTGCTGGTTGCGCGCGAGCACAAGCTCGACCTGGTGGGCGCCGTCGCGCTCGCGGTGGTCTGCGGTCTGGGCGGCGGTCTCTTGCGCGACATGACGCTGCAGGTGGGCAACGTCTACATCCTCAACCAGCCGATGGCGCTCCCGCTTTCCATCGCCACGGCAGCCATCATTTACATTTTCCCGGCAATCGTCGACAAACCCGAAAAACTCATTCCCCTGCTCGACATCATCTCGGTCGGCATCTATGCCGCCACCGGAGCGGACAAGGCGCTTGTCTACGGCTTTGCACCGGCGGTGTGCATCATGATGGGCTTTTTTACCGCGGTGGGCGGCGGCATGTTGCGCGACGGCTTTATGGGCGTGGTTCCGGGCATTTTCCAACGTACTAACTTTTATGCCATCGCCGCCATCGCCGGATCGACAAGCTATGTGTGTCTCGTTATGAGCGGCATCATGAGCAATGTCGCCGCGCTGGTCGTATGCGTTGTCGTGACCATGGGTCTGCGCTGGCTCTCGCTGCGCTTTGACATCAAAAGCCCCACCGAAGAAGACATCGCACGCTTTTTGCACCGCAAAAAATAGGTGGCGCGGGCCCATCCTTCGAAATGCAACCGAGAGGTTCTTTTAGAGCGCCCGCGCGTTGGGTACCCTGTTAGGTATATGCCGAACTCCTAACAAAAGGATCAACCATGACTTTCAATCAAACCGCGGCGGCTCCGTCACACAAGATGCGTCGCTGCCTGCTTATGGCATTCGCGCTCATCGCGCTCGCGCTCACCGCACTTCCCACGGCGTCGTTCGCCGGCACGGACACCGCAGGAAACGTACTTGCGACCGACAATGACGTCGATCCGTCTGGCGTCGAGGGTGACTTGTACTGGGCCGGCCAGGCCCTCAACTTGGACGATGCGTCCATTGACCGCGATATCATCGCCGCGGGCGATACCCTCTCTATCCGCGACTGCACGGTGGGCGGCGCCGTCCGCTTGGCGGCACGCACTATCGATATCGCCAAGACCACGGTTGATGGCAGCGTCACGGTCGTCGGTCAGCACGTTGTGCTCAATTCCGACAGCACCGCCAACTGTTTTTACGCGATAGGCGAGACGGTTGCCCTGCGCGGCTCTACCAAGTCGGCAGCGCTTGCGGGCAACACGGTGACCATCGATGGCACCGTCGAGGGCGATGTCGAGGTTTGGGCCGACAAGCTCATCCTGGGCAAGAACGCCCACATCACCGGCACCGTGAACGCGCACGTCTCCGAGGACCCCGAGCGCGCCGCGGGAGCCGAGGTCGGCGCACTCAAGATCGACCGCACCGAGAACGAGGATACTTCCACCGTTAACGATGTCATCGGCGGTATCGTCGCCGCGGCACTCTCGACCTGCTTTGTCGCTCTGCTGCTCGAGCTCGTCTTTCCGCGTGCGACTGCCAGCGCCGCCGGTATGCTCCACCAGCGCCCCATGCCCCTGTGGGTGAGCGGTCTTCTGGGCACGATTGCTATCGTCCCCGCCGTCCTGCTGCTAATTATCTCTATCGCTGGTCTGTCGCTTGCCGGAGCCCTCATGTGCGGTGTTATTGGCATCGCGCTGGTGTCGAGTGCCTTTGCGGGGTGTGCGATCGCCCGCATGGTCGGACACAGCCAAAACCGCTACGCCATGGCAGCCATCGGCGGCGTGATCGCCGGCGCCCTCACGGGGCTTCCCCTCGTAGGCGACTTCATCAGCGGCGTGGCCTTCGTCTTTGCACTCGGCTACATCATCCAAATCATCTGGCGCAACGCCCACCTCAAACCGCAGCAGTCGGCTAACACGCCAGAACTCCCCACCGCTTAGCCGCCAACCGCCACAAAGGGGCCAAGCACCTTTGTGGCAATGCAGACCAGCTAAATCCCCTTGCACCAAAAAGGGCGCCGACCATTACGGTCGGCGCCCTTTCTTGTTAGACGTTATAAAGCCCAGCGCTTATTTGTTGACCTGACCGGCGCGAACGGCAGCCTTCTTGCGGTCGGTGGCGTTGAGCAGACGCTTGCGCAGGCGGATGTTCTTGGGAGTAATCTCGACCAGCTCGTCGTCGGCGATGTACTCCAGCGCTTCCTCCAGCGAGAAGGTGCGGGGCGGCACCAGCTGGACGGAAATATCGGAGGTCGAGGAACGCTGGTTGCCCAGGTTCTTGGTACGGGCGATGTTGACGACCATGTCGCCGGCCTTGCTGCGCTCGCCCACGATCATGCCCTCGTAGCACTCGGTGCCCGGCTCAACAAACAGCTGGCCGCGCTCCTGCAGCGTACCCAGAGCATAGGCAACGGCCTTCTCGGTGGTCATGGAGATCATGGCGCCATTCTGACGGTTGCCGATCTCGCCGGCGTAAGGACCATACTCCAGGAAGGTGTGGTAGAACACGCCCTCGCCGTGGGTGACGTTCATGATGCGGTTCTTAAGCCCCATGATGCCGCGCGTCGGGATCTTAAACTCGAGGTGCGTCACGATGCCCGAGGTGTCCATGCTCGTCATGATGCCGCCGGAGGTACCGAAGACCTCAACGACCTTGCCTGAGTACTCGTCCGGGCACTCAACGACGGCCTGCTCGACAGGCTCCATCTTGTTGCCGTTCTCGTCCTTCTTAAACAGAACGCGGGGACGGCCGACCTGGAACTCAAAGCCCTCGCGGCGCATGGACTCCATCAGAACAGACAGGTGCAGAATGCCGCGGCCCGAGACCTCGACGCCGCTCTTGTCCTCGAGCTCCTCGATCTTCATGGTCACGTTGTTCTCGGCCTCGTTGAACAGGCGCTCCTTGAGCTGACGGGCGCCCACGATGTCGCCGTCACGGCCGACGAGCGGGGAGGTCGAAGCCTCAAAGACGATGGACAGGGTCGGCGGGTCGATCTCGATGGGCTCGAGCTCGACGGGGTTCTCGGGATCGGTGTAGACATCGCCGATATCGGTGCGGTCAATACCCACGACGGCGGCGATGTCACCGGCGCCGACTTCCTGGCACTCGGTGCGGCCCAGGTAGTCGAAGGTAAAGAGCTGCTTGACGGTAGCGGTGGCGCTGGAACCGTCATTCTTGACAACCAGGATCTGGTCGCCCTGGTGAATGGCGCCGGAATACACGCGACCGATGCCGATACGGCCAACGAAGTTGGAGTGGTCGATGGTCACGCACTGCATGGCCAGCGGGGCGTTCTCGTCAACCTCGGGCGCGGGCATGTCGTCGATGATCATATCGAGCAGCGGATACATGTCCATGTTGCCGTCGTTGGGATCGAGGCGGGCAAAGCCATTCATGGCGCTGGCGTAGACCACGTGCTCCATGGCGAACTCAAGCTGGTCGTCGGTGGCGCCCAGGTCGGCCATAAGGTCGAGGCAGTCGTTGTAGGCCTTCTCGGGGTTAGCACCCGGACGATCGATCTTGTTGATGACGATCATAATCTTAAGGCCGGTGTCGATAGCGTGACGCAGCACGAAGCGGGTCTGGGGCATGGGGCCCTCAAAGGCGTCGACCAGCAGCAGGGCGCCGTCGGCCATACGCAGCACGCGCTCGACCTCGCCGCCAAAGTCGGCGTGGCCCGGGGTGTCGATGACGTTGATCTTAACGTCCTTGTACTCGATAGAGATGTTCTTGGCGAGAATCGTAATGCCGCGCTCGCGCTCCTGGTCGTTGGAATCCAGGACGCGGTCCTCGACCTGCTGGTTGGCACGGAAGGCGTCCGTGGCACGCAGGAGCTTATCGACCATCGTCGTCTTGCCGTGGTCGACGTGAGCGATGATGGCGATGTTCCTCAGATTGTCTACGCGCATGTAGTTCCCCTATCTTCTATCTATATACAACCGGCACGCGTATGCGACCCACCCAGCAATGCAACGCTCGGCGGGAATATTGAGCCTTTTACCGAAAACTCGTTTATTTTAGCGATTTTAGATGAGAGGGGTTTCCTCACCTGCAGGTTCAGGGTCGCTCCACATAAAACCATCGCCGGCGCCCATGCCCTCATACAGCACATATGCCGAAAAACCGCTCTCGAGCGTGGTTTCGAAGAAGCTCACGAGCAGAGCATCGTGATAGCCGCCGTCAATCTCGACGCAGCCGGTGTAGCCGATGGCATAGCGGGCGATACGGCCCAGGCCCTCGTCCTTAAGACCCATCTTGTGCTCGGAGATAAAGTTGGTGGCAGCCTCCAGGCATGCCTCCTCGCCGTCCTCGTCGAGCGCCGCCAGATAACGGTTGGATGCGGCGTCCTCAATTGCCACTACCACGCCAGGGTTTTCACCGGCGGCAAGGTCGTCCAAGAACGCGCCGATCAGATCGCACACCATGGCGTCGAGCTCGGCGGAGACGTTACCGGCGTCCTGCATATCCTGTGCCATCTTTAGACCTTCCCATCGAGTCTGGCGTCATTACAGTTCTTGTGCCTCGGCGGCGATCTTAGCGGCAGCGTCGCGGGTGCGCATCATATCCATCGCGCGCTTGTCGAGCACCTTGATCTGACTGGTCAGCATGACCGCATCGACCACACCCCAGATCACGAGGCCCGTAGAGATCGAAAACCCAAGCGCACCAACTGTACCACGAAGGCGTGAGCAGATTGCCGCGACAAGGACGGAGATGACAACCATCTTGATAAACGAGCCGCGGCGTTCACGAAGCGTGCGGGCCTGCGTCACATAGGCAATGCGAGCCGCCTCAGAAGCCTCAGAGCGCATCTGGGCCTCGCGCGCGATAGCCGCCGCCTCGGCCGACATGCCGCCGGCCATCAGCGAACGCTCCACAACCTGGCCGCCCCGCATTTAGAAATCATCAGGGGAGAGCGTATGGACGAACTCGTCGAACTTCTCGAACTCCTGCTCGTCGTCGACTTCCTCGGCGTGGGTAGAAACAGTGCCCAGGCGATTCATGATGTCGTCCTCCACAAACATGGGGGCATTGCTGCGCACGGCAAGGGCAATAGCATCACTGGGACGGGCGTCGATCTTGCGCTCGTCACCATCGGCCAGTACGACGATCGTCGCGTAGAACACCGGCGGCTCGGCGCGAACGATCTCGATGCGCTCGAGCTTGGCGCCCAAGGCGCCAACAGTATCGAGCAACAGGTCATGGGTAATCGGGCGCTCGGCGCGGCCGCTATCGATGCCACGGCTAATGGCAGCAGCTTCAAACGAACCAGTCTGAATGGAAAGAGAACGCAGTGGCGCGGGCGAGTCCGATTTGCTGCAGCGCTCGCGAAGCACGATAAGCGATGGCACGGGACCGGCGGCCATGACGATGGTCTCTATGTCGACACGAACCATGGAACACCTCCGGTACGTAGCGGTTAACACGCGGCAGCCCGCCGCATTGAATAGCTATACTACCCAATCTTTCGCACAGCACACAAAACCAAAATGAGATTTATCGCAGACAAGAAAAAAGCCCCGAGGCAACGCCCCAGGGCTCTTCACAGTTTTGATGGTGGACCTGACAAGATTCGAACTTGTGACCTCCCGGTTATCAGCCGGACGCTC
>UQIK01000026.1 GCA_900541125.1 uncultured Collinsella sp. | reverse complement strand
TCCGTACATGTACGGATGAATGTGGGAAGTGTTCGGATGAAGTTGCCAATCAAGGCTGCTTCGATGCCCTTTGGTCGGTCGTTAGCAAAACTTGCAAAAATTAGCAAAACTTGCAAAAATTAGCAAAACTTGCAAAGGAGCTACCATGGAGTACAGCAAGAACCCCTTTACCCCGACGTTCGGAAGCGTCCCTCCCTTTCTAGCGGGTCGCGAGCATATCCTGCGTGACATCAACCGTGGCTTTATCAACGGCCCGGGAGATCCCAACCTGTCAACCATTTTTACTGGCGCAAGGGGAACGGGCAAGACGGCGCTTCTCTCGCTCCTTTCAGAAACGGCGCTTGAACACGGCTGGATCGCAGCAAATGTCTCCGCCATGCCAGGCATGCTCGAAGATATTATCGAGCGAACCAAAGAAGCCGCAGATAGCTACCTCTCACAGCCTCACGCGCGCATAAACGGTGTTCAAATTGGCCCAGTGGGCATCGATTGGACATATGCTCAAGAGGCTCAGGGCAACTGGCGCACGCGCATGAATGGCATCTTTAAGCAACTCGAAAAACATGACATCGGACTTCTCATCACCATCGATGAAGTCACCGTCGATCTCGAAGAAATGCTTCAATTTGCCTCTGTTTACCAGCACTTTGTACGCGAAGGTAAAAAAGTTGCCCTACTCATGGCAGGACTGCCCTACAAAGTATCGGCGTTGCTGCGTAACGATTCCGTCTCGTTCCTCAGGCGTTCCCAATATCATCAGTTGGGACGAATCACTGACGTTGAAATTGCAAACGCATTCCGCAAAACCGTTGAGGCCGGAGGCCGCTCAATCACGCCAGAAGCGCTCGAGGATGCCGTGAAGGCCGTCGACGGATTTCCCTATATGATGCAGCTCGTCGGATATCGCACTTGGAATGTTTCGGAGAACTCGCCCAAAATCAGCGCATCTGATGTCCAACAGGGTTCTCTGCTTGCCCGCATGGAACTGCGCGATCGCATTCTCGAAACGACCTATCGGGAGCTTTCCGATAAAGACATTGAGTTTTTACTCGCGATGCTGCCCGATTCTGGCCCCAGCAGGGTCTCAGAAATTGCCAAGCGTATGGGCGTCGCCAGCAACTATGCAAGCCAATACAAGCGCCGCCTCCTCGAGGACGGCGTCATCGGAGAGCGCGGGCGTGGTCTCGTTGGCTTTGACATTCCCGCGTTCAGGGAATTCTTGAACGAGAAGGCGTTTTAGCACGCCGGAATTGTCCGCGGAAGCATCAACGCATGGCAATCAGCATTCCTCTCGGTAAGGACAGCAAGCATTTCCACCAACATCGATTGCCATGCGCTCTTCTTGCCTTAAGAGAGCTTGCAAGCGAGCTCTCGCACCTCTTCCAACTTGGGCGAGGAGGCCATGCTGTCGCGCTCGGTCATACCGCTGATGGTGACAATGCCCTGGTCCTCCCACTTGCAGTACGCGCAGGTTGACTTGTACATGGCGATCGCCGCGTCATAGACGCCCTCGCTGTGGCTATCGAGCAAAAGGGCCGTCTTGGTGAACGGGAATCCCGTGGCACCGAAGGCGTACAGACGGTCGATGGCGGCCTTTTCCTGCGCGGTCATATCGAACCAGTAGATAGGCGAGGCGAAGACGACCATATCTGCGTCTTTCAGCGACTCGATCACGTTGGCCATGTCATCCTTCTGCACGCAGACGCCCTCATGGGCGAAGCAGTACTGGCATCCCAAGCAGCCGGCGATTTTCTTGCTGGCAACGCGGACGACCTCGACCGTATTGCCGCCCTCACGCGCGGTCTCGGCAAACGCCTCGACCATGGTGTCGGTATTGGCGCCCTTACGCGGGCTGCCGCTCAATACAACGATATTCATAAGAATCTCCCTTCTTCATGCCGCAGGCGCGCGGCACACATTTCGTTGTAACCAAAACAGATGGAGCTATTCAGTCGTCTGCAGATCGCATCTCTTGTTCGTGCTCTCTAGACACAATCTCATTGCCTGACAACTCGTTAACTGTCTTGATTCTCTCTCCGAGAATTGAACAGTAAATCGTTGGCCGCAAAGTGTCGACTGTGGGAAAATTAACTAGAGCTTTCTCCTGCTCGCGTGAGCGTTCGCGTGTATGAGCCTGGCCGAATCGGGCAGGCGCAATATAGATCCACGGAAACCGGCCTACGAACAAGGAGCGCCTTATGTATGGACAGCATGTTGCACCGCAAACCCATAACAAACGCACTGACCTGTCTATCCGCAACGTCAAGCTTCATGCAGGCGCCAGAGTCGTCGCCTTCGGAGTAAGCATTCTTATGGCAGGGCAGCTTTTGCTACCCTGCGCAGCACTGGCGACCGAAATACCCGAACCCGATGTCGCAGCACCCATTACCTGCGATGAAGCCAACGCGGAAGGCAGCCTCACAGCTACCACCGTTGTCGACCATAACTATGACCTGGAGCTCCCTCCTGCCTTCATGTTGGTCCAGAATGAGGCGTTTGTATACGATTTCCCCGACAAACCCGAAGACTTCATCTACGGGCTTAACGACACCGTCCTTCTCTTCAAAATCGACACCGATACCGAAAGCCTTATAAAAACCGAGAACCCCAAAGAGGCCAGCGTCTCTATTGCCCTGACCATGATCGACAATCACGTTAAAGCAACCGCAGTCTTTACAGGCGGCTACGCCGACGACCAAATCCCTTACAGGCTGAACCTCATCAGCTCAACCCATCTTGGCACACACGTTGACCGCGACTTCGACAGCGGGCAGGGGATTATGCACGAGACGCGGCACGATTACTACATCCGCTACGTCTTTGACAGCGACGTGCACTTGATTGCAACCGATACGAGCGGTTCCAAACCCGATCCAAGTGTTAAACCGAGCCCAGAGGTCAAACCCGAACCGGAAACCAAGCCCGAGCCCACACCGCAGCCCAAGGCAGAAAAGCCCGCGGCAAATCCCGTTTCCACTAAGGCAGTAGCGGCGGTTAAACCAGCCGGGACCACCTTGCCCGCGACGGGCGACAACGGTGCGATGACTGTCGCCCTGAGTGTTGCCGGTGGCGCAGTTGCAGCAGTTGGTATTTCCGCAACAAGGCGTCGCAACCACTAGCCAGCATTTCGTACCCCGCAGACAAAGCTCTATCCCCGCTCCGATGAGCTTTACTCACCGAGAAGTTTCTTCCCCACGGAAATGAGTTTCTTTCCAACGGCCGCCTTCACGCCATCAACGCCCCGCGAAACCGTCGAAACAGACTGTGCCGAACCACCATCGAGCTCTACCCCATCGCAAACAGTGTCGACGGCGTCTTCTGGCAACATTTTTGGTCGCCATAGCTCCGATTCGGCAGGGCCCAGTCTCCGCTCGATCTCGAGCAAGACTTGTAAGGAGTCCACAGTCAAGATCAACTACGGGAATCGTGACGAGCCGATACCGCCCGCATGCCCCCTTCGGAATAGGCGCTGAGCAGTTCCTGGGCGTGGGCGAACTCGGGCCCTCGCCTCCAACCGAGCAGGCGGTTGACCGCGAGATTTCCCTGGACGTTGTGGACGAAGAGCAGATAGGCGACTGCCAGCCCCAGCTCCCGGGTCACCCGTTGAAGGCGAGGAAGAAGGACACGAAGGGAGCGAAGAGCGTTCCGTCGGGAAGTCGGAGCGCTCTGTTTTCATTTTTGGAATCGTCCCAAACCCTTGCCAACTCTGTGGTGGATGCCGAAAGCTGCAGATCGATTATCTGCGGATTGTATTAATCCATGCCTGAATATCTTTCTCAGAAGTACGGAGCATGGATTCATCGAACTGCACATCGAGGCCCGGCTTCACGATTGCGCCTTTGCAGGCTTCCTCAAAGTCCTTCAGCGCGTGTCCCAGCCAGCCGCCATTGGTGGCAAACGGATACACGATCTTCCCGGTCAGGTCAGCCCGCTCCAGGAAACTGCGCATGGCGGGCGCAAAGGTGTACCACCAGACAGGAGAACCCAGGATGATGGCGTCGTAATCTCTTCAGCCAATGTTCAGCGGCTTCAGTTCCGGGCAATAACCCTCGGCAATCTCACGCTGCCCCTGATTGACGACTTCATCATAATCGCCATCGTAGGGAACAACCGTATCCATACGAGCAATATCCCCGCCGATTTCCCTCTGGATCATCTCGGCGATGCGCTTCGTGTTGCCTCCGTAGGAGTAGTACAGAATCAAGGTTTTCATTTCACGCTTTCTCCTCATGCAAGAGGTTTTCCGCTGAATACGGGAAATGCGCTGAAGTCACCATAGTTGGCGATGCGCTCCATGTTCTTGAGAGTTTCCATATCTTCCTCGGAGATCGCGAAATCCACGTCCGCGTTGCTTTCCATGTGGGTTGGATCTGCCGTCTTGGGAAGCGCGACGGCTCCAAGCTGAAGGACATAGCGAATGCAGAGCTGGGCGGCAGATACGCCGTACTTCTCTGCCATCTTAACGATCGCCGGATTCTTCAGCGCCTCGCCGTGGGCGATGGGAGAGTATGCCTCCACCTGAATGCCTTGCGCCTTGCAGAAGTCCACCAATGCCGAATCGGTATTGGTGACATGCAGGAGGATCTGATTGACCATGGGCATCACGCGACAAGAGCCCAGGAGGTTCTCGAGGTCATCTTGCAGGAAGTTGGACACGCCGATTACCTTGACCTTGCCCGCCGCCCGCGCATCCTCCAACGCACGCCAGACCTCTTTGTTCTCCTCGAAATAGCGCTTCTCCACACGGAACTCGCCCCACGGCTGGGGAGAGTGGATGATCATCTGGTCGAGGTAGTCGAGTCCCATCCTCTCCAGCGTCTCATCGATGGACTTCGCCGCATCCTCGTAGGTCTTCAGCTCTGCCGCAATCTTGCTGGCGACGAACAGCTCTTCCCGGCGAACGCCGCAGGTGCGCACGCCCTCGCCGACGCCGCGTTCGTTTCCGTAGGCTTGTGCGGTGTCGATCAGGCGATAGCCCAGCTTTACCGCCTCGCGAACGGCTTCCGCCGCCTCGGCATCGTCGATGAACCAGGTGCCCAGTCCCAGCTTGGGAACCTGAACTCCGTTTGCCAACGGGTAGGTTTCATTCAAGATCATCGTTCTACTCCTCGCCCCAGATATCCTTTGCCATGCGGAAAACCGCCCACGCCTTGGGCCAGCCGCAGTAGAAGGCTGCATGGGTCACGACCTCCGCGATTTCTTCTTTTGTAATACCGTTCTTCTTTGCCGCCGTCAGGTGATAGCGGAAGCTCTCATCGGTAAGCCCCTGGGCCATCAGCGCGACGACGGTCACGAGAGAGCGGTCGCGGAGGCTGAGCTGCCCCTCTCGGCTCCAGACCTCTCCGAAGAGCACGTCATCGTTCAGTTCCGCGAATTTCGGGGCGAATTCGCCCAGGGCATCTCTGCCTGCCGTCTGCTTGACTGCCATGTTTCGTTCCTCCCTACAGACTTGCGTACTCTTCATGGGATACCGGCTCGCACCACTCGTTCTCGCAATTCTCGCCGGGAATCTCCACGGCGATATGGCTGAACCAGCTGTCCTTCTTCGCTCCGTGCCAGTGCTTGACGTTGGCGGGGATCATCACAACGGAGCCCTCGTGCAGACTGACGGCGGCCTTGCCTTCCTCCTGGTACCAGCCTTCGCCAGCCGTACAGAGTAGGAGCTGACCGCCTCCTTTGTCCGCGTGATGGATATGCCAGTTGTTGCGGCATCCCGGCTCGAAGGTCACGTTGGCGGCGAACAGGCCGCCTTCCGGATCGGTCAGCGGATTCAGGAACGAATCGCCGGTGAAGTACTGGGTATAGGCGGTGTTCGCCGTTCCCGTGCCGAATGCGTTGACCTTCTCGAACTGCTCTTTTTGTTCATACCTCATAATTGAAACCTCCTGCTAAGGATTATCGATTCACGCCATAGCGCAGCCAGACCGCCCCGCCGTCCATGGCCTTCGCCTCTTTCAGCGTGAAGCCAAGGGCCTTGCTCTCCGAAATGCCTTCTGCGGCTCGGAAAACCGGAGGCGTATCCGGGCTCCCGTCTGCTGCCGCCGCCAACACGATGCTGATCTCATCGCACATCCCCGCTTGCAGGAACGACCAGTTCAGCACGCCGCCACCGCCCAGCATCAGGGTCTCAATGTTGAATTCTTCTTTCAGCTTGGAAAGGACCAGGCCGTAATCCAGCTCCGTTTCTCCCGCGATGATGTAGGAGATTCCCAGCTTTCTCAAAAATGCCCTGTAGGCGTTGCCGACCTGCTCTGTCAGCACCTCGACGACATGGGCGGTGGTGTCCGCATAGCGCAGGGTGCTGCTTTTCCACCCCAGCTTGCCGTGGGGGTCCACGGAGACATAGAACATTCCGAAGTCCGGCTGCGCGATGAAATCACCTGCCGGAACGGCCGGCACATCTTCGTCCAGGTCCGGCTTTCTGTAGAAGGTGAAGTTGTCGTCCGTTGTCACCCTGCCTGACAGCCAGCCCTGGTGATGGTAAAAGGGCTCTTTCCCGAAGGCGATGTCGTAGAACGTATCGCCCGCCGCTTTGCCCTGCGGCGTTCCCATGTAACCGCCCATGATCTTTCCGTCCAAAGCGCACATCATGTGGCAGAAAACATACGGCCTGTTCACGTTCGATTCCCCTCCTTATGATTGACAAACATTCTGTTTGGAAGCATGCTTCCTTTGAACTTCATGTGCATCCTAGAACTTGAAGTTAACTTTAAGTCAAGGAGTTCTGGAATAATTCGGAGGGGTTTTCAGATGGTTTATACGGTGGGGGAAATGGCGAAGCTGCTGGGGGTTGCGGCGTCCACCTTGCGCTACTACGACAAGGAGGGGCTGCTGCCCTTCGTGGAGCGCTCCTCCGGTGGCATTCGCATGTTCCGGGAATCGGATATCGAATGGCTGCAGGTGATCGGCTGCATGAAGAAAGCCGGGATGTCCATCAAGGACATCCGGCAGTACATCGAGATGGCGCTGCAAGGAGACGACACCATCGATTTGCGCCTTGCCATGTTCCGGCGCCAACAAGAAGTTCTGAAACAGCAGATGGCGGAATTGCAGCACACCATGGAGATGGTGGATTACAAGTGCTGGTATTACGAAACGGCGAAGGAAGCGGGTACGGTCGATGCCCCGCAGAAGATGGAGCTTGCCGAAGTCCCGGAACGCTTTCGGAAGATTAGGCAGGAGCTGCGCACTGCGCCGGGGACTGCGGCAACGATGTGACAAGACCGCTTAGGCAACGGCAGTCAACAGCCTTGCTCGCCTTGGGGTAGATGCCGCAACCGAGCGTGGCGACCTTGAAGGTCCTGCCGTGATAGCTCAGCTTGCTGGGGACCGCGTAGACCCGCTTGGTCTTCGCGCTGTAGGTCGGCTCGGCGAAGAGGCTCTCGATGCTGACGGTCCCCTTTGCCAGCGACAGGGCCCGCGCCTCTGCCCATGCGCTCTTGCCGGCCTTGACGTACAGATACGTGTCCTTCTTGAACGGCACCACGCTCACCTCTGTCGTCAGATGAGAACCTTCGGGAACGCATCCCTGACGGACAGAAGCGGCGCGAGCTCCCTCTCGGTTTCGAAACTCGAGATGTTTTTAAGTTTCGAAACTGAGGGGCGATGCACGTAGGCATATTATCGAGAATTCGAAATTCCGACCCCAGTCACAGCATGCCGGCAGCGAGGTCAATGCGCATTCGCTCATTCTACAATCCAACCACCAGAGATGAAAACACAGTCCCCGTCGGGTAGTCGTGGGCGTGCGCTAGTCCGCATCAGTAACCTGCCTCCTTGGTTGTCCCTTCTCTGCATGGTCATCTACATAAAGGAGGAACCAACCATGCAGATCAGCGTGTCGTCCACCCTGACCGTATATCACGACGGTCAATTCTGGGTCGGGCTGGCGGAGCACGTCGAGGTCGGAAGGTATGGCGTCGCCCGCATCGTCTTCGGCGCGGAGCCGTCCGATGAGGAGATTCTGCGATTCGTTACAAGCGAATGGGAGAAGCTCTCGTTCTTCGGCGACAAGGCCACTGAAACAAGCAAGCCCGCGAAGAACCCCAAGCGGCGCGCTCGCGAGGCAGCGAAAGCCCTTAAACGGCCCGCGGTGAGCACCAAGGCACAACAGGCGCTCGCGGCACAGCGGGAAGCGATGAAGCGGGAGTCGGCTCAAGCAAGAAGCCGACGCCGTGTGGAAAAGGCTGATGCGCGCTACGAACAGAGAAAACTGAAGCGCAAACAGAAACATCGCGGGCATTGATCGCTATTTGCAGCAAGGCAAACCATATACAGCAGCGGCGCCAGTTCCACTTGAAGCCGACGCCGCGTAGACGCTGATGGTGACGGCTATGCACGGGCACGGGCGCGCCACCGCACTTCACAGCTTGTTTCTCAAGTATTTGGGACGCACACGCGGCGTTCAAAAATGCGGAGCGACTCCGCATGGCTCGAGACTGAGCCGAGATGCCCTACTTCTCGCCCTCCAGCAGTCCCACGATGCGGTCGATGTCGACGGCAAAGCGAGGCCTTCCCTCGCGCTCGTAGCGGTCGAGGTATGCCTGGCACTCGGAGACAATGCGCTTGGTGTTGCCATCGATGATGCGCTGGAGCGTCTCGTAGTAGGCCGAGCCCTCGGTCCTGAAGCGGCGCTGGTAGGCCTTGGTTATGGGGAACATCTTGATGTAGTGGATGCCGTGGCGGCAGCCGGGGCGCGTCGTGGGGCGGGGTGGCAACGCAAAGTACTGGTCTTTGGGCACGTTAGGGGCGATGTTGGAACGCAGCGGCACGGCGAAGCCCCTGCGCTTCCCGCGGAAACGCAGCCTCACCACCACGATGCAGGGGCGATTGTGCTTAAGCATGAGCTCGCGGTCGCCATCGACGAGGTCGAAGAAGTCCTGGGAGATGGATACGATCTTCATCGGTTACGCCCCCTTCATACGAAGCGGGGCCCGCATCGCTGCAGGCCCCTACAGGTGGGCGATATTCTACGCCTTGCGGCACCCCGTCGCCCACGGAGGTTAAACGTACACGTAAGCCGTACTCTGAAAGCCGCGGCTTCCGGCAAGTAGTTTATACCACGAAAGGTCGCTTTCGATGCGCCTAGCTCGCAAAATAACACTCGCCGGGCCGTCACCCCTGATCTTCTCGACCGTCTCCTCCGGGTACTTATTACGTGCCACGGGCACCTCCGTCCTTGTTATCGCGATAAACATACCATGAGTGGCGTGCGGGTCGAGAAGGGCTGGCGCCAAAAGAGCCCAACGGCCGTTACGGCTTCGTTAGAAACGCGCCCCACCATGGATGGTGAACCCGAAAGGTAAGGCGCACGGGCACGGCGACTCGGCCCGCGCGCCCGGAAGAGAAAGGACGAACCCATGGGTTACATGCTCGAGACGCGCGGGCTCACCAAGCGCTTCGGCCGCGGCGACCAGGCGCAGGACGCCGTGGCCGACGTGAGCCTTCATATCCGCGAGGGCGAGGTGTACGGGCTGCTCGGCCCCAACGGCGCCGGCAAGTCGACAACGCTCAAGATGATCTGCGGGATGCTGCGGCCGACGGCCGGGGAGATCCTCTTTGCCGGGCACGCCTGGCGCCGCGAGGACCTCTACGCAATCGGCAGCCTCATCGAGGAGGCGCCGCTCTACCCCAACCTCACCGCGCGCGAGAACCTGCGCGTGCGCACCACGCTGCTGGGCCTTCCCGAGAGCCGCGTAGATGAGGTGCTCGCCGCCGTGGACCTCGCGGACACCGGGAAAAAGCGCGCCGGGCACTTCTCGATGGGCATGCGGCAGCGCCTGGGGCTCGCGCTGGCGCTGATCGCTCGGCCACGCCTGCTCGTGCTCGACGAGCCCACCAACGGCCTCGACCCCATCGGCATCGAGGAGCTGCGCGACCAGATCCGCGGCTTCGCGGCGGCGGGCACGACGGTGATCGTCTCGAGCCACATCCTCTCCGAGGTGCAGCAGATGGCTGACACCATCGGCATCATCTACGGGGGGCGCCTCGCCTACGAGGATGCGCTTCGGCCCGGGCAGGACCTCGAGGAACTCTTCATGAGCGTCTGCCGGGAGGGGCGTCGAGCGCGCGGGGAGGTGGCGGCATGACGGGCGAGAAAGGCGGCCTGCTCGCGGGCCTGCGCGCCGAGGCCCTGAAGTCGCGCCACGCAGCACCGGTTCGCCTGGCCGTGCTCATGGCGCTGCCGATGCCGCTGCTCGGCGCGATGCCCTACCGGGGCGTGCAGATCTTCAGCGCGTGGAACTACTGGTACGCGCTCTTCCTGCCCGTGTCTCTCTCGCTCGTGGTGGCGTGCGTCGCGCGGGCGGACGCGCGCACGCGGATGCGGGGGCTTCTGGGCCTGGGCTTCCCGCTCGGGCGCGCCTGGTGGGCCAAGGCGCTCTGGTGCCTCGCGCTCTGCGCGCTCTCGAACCTCGTGGTCTTCGGCATCTACCTCGCGGGATCGGCGTTCTCCTCGCAGGGCCTCACGGCCGCGGGCACGCTCACGATGCTCCTCTGCGCGCTCGCCAACACGGTGACCGCGGCGTGGATGATCCCCGCAGGGCTCTTCCTCACGGCGCGGCTCGGCATGCTCGCGGGCATCTTCTGCCCGCTCGCCGCGCAGCTCGTGGGTGGGTTCGCCTGGTCGCTGATGCCGCTGCCGCAGCTCTTTCCGCCGTCGGCGAGCATGGTCATCCCTACGAGCTTCATCCCCGTGCTGCCGAGCGGCGAGCCACTCGCGGCGGACATGGCGCTCGGCGGGGCGCTCGCGGCGGACGGCATGCTCACACTGGCGGGCCTTGCGGTCTGCGTGCTCGCGTTCGCCGCGCTCACGGCGGCGGGCGCGGCCTGGTTCGCGCGCTCCGAGGAGAGGTGATGGCCATGACACGACTCTCCGACCCGACGCCGCGCATGACTCTCCCGCGGGCCCTGCTCTCCGAGGCCCTGCGCCTAGCGCGCTCCCCACTCACGGCGGCGCACCTCGTCTGCGGCCTGGCAGCCGGTCTTGCCTGCGGCGAGTACTTCTCCGTTACCCGATGGGACCCGGCGCTGGGCGCGGACGCCTACGCCCAGTTCCTCGGCGCCCTCATGCCGCTCATGTCCGCCATTGTCTGCGGGCTCGCCGTGGACGAGGAGCGCGCTGCCGGGCGCCTCGCCAACCTCACGGCGGTCCCCTCGCGCGGGCGCGCCGTCGCGGCGAAGCTACTCGCCCTTGCGGCGCTCGGCGCGGGCGCGCTGGCCGTGGCGCTCGGCGTGTTCGGAGCCGCGCTCGCCGTCGCCGGGCGCCTGCCGCTCGGGCCCGCTCCGCTTGCGGCCGCCTGGGCGGGCATCGTGCTGGGCAGCCTGCCCCTCTACGCGCTGGGGCTCGGCGTGGCTCTGCGCCTCGGCCGCAACGCCGCCATCGGCGCCGGCGCGGCGGGGATGCTCCTCGCGTTCTTCTCAGTGGGCGGACTTGCGCACGGCCTTATGACCGGCGAGCTCACCGGTGCCCTGGCGACGCCCCTGAGCTGGGTGCCGCTCGCCTGGCCCGCGCGCCTAGGGTCGCTCGGGGTGGAGGCCTTCATCGACGCCGCACGCGCGGCGGGCCCTCTCCTCACGACTGCGCTCGCTGGCCTCGTGCTCGCCCTGGCAGCCGCCACCGTCCTTCTGGCCTGGTTCTGCCGCTTCGAGGACGGGAGGGCAGATGAGTAGGAAGCCGCTCGCCGCCGTGCTCGCCCTCCTCTCCGCAGCGCTCGTCCTGGGCGGGAATGCCCTGCTCGACGCCGGCTGGGGGTCGGCGCTGCACTCGATCGCCGACCGCGTGCTGCCCAACCCTGAGATCACCATGTGGGCGCCCGCGTCCGAGCCCAGCAGCCACGCGAGCTCCTACGCCGACGCCACCGGGGCGGGGGCGAACTATGTCTACCTGGTGGACGCGGCGGACGACAGGGGCAATGTCCGAGAGCTCCAGCTCATCTTCTTCGGACGGGAGTCGGACGGCGAGGGCTGGCTCGAGATCGAGGCGCGCGGCGGCTCGGGCGTGCGCTACCGCGCGTGCGACGCGGCCGAGGCGCCCTCGGCTGCGCGCGGGGCTCTGGACCGCTGAGCGCGGCGCAAGTACAATGCAACGGGAGTTTCAGGAGGTCGAACATGGCGAGGATACTGGCAGTGGATGACGAGCGGGCGATCCTCGACGCGATCGCGCGCGTCCTCGGCCGCGACGGCCATGAAGTCGTCAAGGCGGCGGACCCGACGGCGGTCCCGGGGATGGACCTCTCGCGCTTCGACCTCGTGCTCTGCGACGTCATGATGCCGGGGCTCGACGGCTTCGAGCTCGTGCGGCAGATCCGCCCGGACTTCGACGGACCCATCATCTTCCTGACCGCGCGCGTGGCCGAGGAGGACGCCGTGGCCGGCTACGGCCTGGGCGCCGACGACTACGTCCGCAAGCCCTTCGGGGCCGCGGAGCTGCGCGCCAAGGTCGCGGCCCATCTACGCCGTGAGCGCCGGCCGCGCTCGCACGCCCTCTCCTTCGGGGATGTGCGGATCGATCTCGGGGCGCGCGGCCTCGCCGTGGGTGGCGAGGCCGTGCCGCTCACGCCCACCGAGTACGCCATCTGCGAGTACCTCGCCCGCCACCCCGGGCAGGTCATGAGCCGCGCGCAGATCCGCGAGGCGGTGCTCGGCTGGGAGAGCGACGCCGACGACGCGGCCATATCCATGCAGGTCAGCCGCGCCCGGAGGAAACTCTCAGAGGCCGGCGCCGATCCGATCGCGACCGTCTGGGGGATGGGGTACAAGTGGCAGCTCTGAGGACCGGGGCGCGAGGTCGCGGGGGCATGCCGCTCTCCTTCGTCATCGCGCGCTACTTCGCCTACGCGTTCGCGGCGGTCGCCACGGCGTGGCTTGCCTCGTTCATGGCGCTCTCCGCGGCGATCAGCGCGGGCTTCGTCTACGAGGCAAGCTGGGGGCCGGCCAATGCGCGCGAGGTCGCGGAGGGCCTGGCACGCGACGGCGTCTGCGGGCAGCAGGACGTGCCGACGGCGTATCGCTACCTCATCCTGAACAAGGACGGATACGTGCTGATGACAGACCTCGAGGGCACGCGGCTCGAGGACGCGACGGAAATGGCCCGTGCGGCACTCGCCGCGGATCCGGGCACAGTGGAGATCGAGGGCGGGGGCTCGGGCCTCACCTACGCCGCGTTCCCGCTCAAGGGCGGCGGGGCCTGCGCACTCGTCAGCGAGTACCTGCCGCAGTGGGTCTCGCGCGACCTCGCCGGCCTGCTTCCCAACCCGCAGAACCTCATGCTCGTCGGCGCCGCTGCGGGAAGCGCGCTCGCGCTCGCGCTCGTGGCGCGCCGTGCGAGCCGCGTGATCTCGCGCAAGATGGCGCCGCTCGCGGAGGCGGCGGGGCGCGTCGGCGCGGGGGATCTCGACTTCGCGGTCGGCAGCACCAACGTGCGCGAGGTGAACGACGTCCTCGCCGCGATGGACGCCATGCGGGCCTCCCTCGCCGAGTCGCTCGAGGCCCGCTGGGCCGCGGAGCGGGGGCAGCGCGAGCAGGTGGCGTCGCTCGCCCACGACCTCAAGACGCCGCTCACCGTGCTGCGCGCCAACGCCGACTTCGTGGCGGAGGAGCTGGAAGACGAGAAAGACGCCGACCTCGCGGCCGCCGCGCGCGACATAGCCGGCGGTGTCGAAAGGCTCGACGGCTACGTGCGCCTGCTCATCGAGGCCTCGCGCGGGTCCGGCGGGGCGGAGAGGGCCCCCATGCGGCCGGCCGAGCTCTGCGAGCAGGTCCTCGCCGAGGCCGCCCAGATCGCCCGGGCGCGAGGCGTGACGCTCGACGCGGCCACGGGCCCCGCTGTCGCGGGCGCGCCCGAGGCCCCGCTCGACCGAACCGCCCTGGCGCGAGCCGCCGCGAACCTCGTGGCCAACGCCGCCGAGCACGCGCGCTCGCGCGTGGCGGTCTCCTGCGACGTCGCGGACGGACACCTCGTCATCGAGGTAGCCGATGACGGACCGGGCTTCTCTCCCGCCGCCCTCGAACGCGGCTGTGAGCGCCTCTTCACAGACGACTCCTCCCGCTCCTCGCGCGACGGAGGTCGCCACTACGGGCTCGGCCTCCACGTCGCCTCCGAGGCCGCGAGCGCCCACGGGGGCTCCGTCTCGCTCGCCAACAGTCCCTCGGGCGGCGCGGTGGTCACCATCGCGGTCCCCCTGTGCGGGATCTGACGACTCAGGCCCCGCACACCGGCGTGCCTCGCAACCAAACGCTTCCCGGATAATAATGCCCGTTGCGGGGATCGCCCTGGCTTGTCGCCGCCCATGTGCATGAGCATGTCGGCGATGCGAGTCGCCATCTCGTCCGCCGCTGCACGGATGTTGGCGACCCAGGACGCAAGGCCGGCCTGATCGGATGCCTCCGCTTCAAGCACGTCGCAAATGACGGCGGCGACCACCCCGTGAGCCGCCCGCGGCCGGGCACGCGAAGGAGCCTCGAGACGAAAGGAGCTCGAGGACGACCATGACCAAGAGCATTAGCAGGAGCCAGGTGAGGCTCATCGCATCGACCAACGCGATATTCGGCGCCGACGAGGCGTGCGCGATGCTGCGCATCAGCCGCGACGCCATGTACCGGCTCGCCCCCCCCCTGCACTTACCGTTAGAGTATGCTATAAGGTTACTGGTGGCCCATTGAGCTACCTCCAAGTGCCGGGGGAGTCCCCCGGCTATTTTTTTATCCATTCCATTAGGAGTCCCCATTGGCCTAGGAGCTCAGCATCTTCGTCGACGAGAGCGGACCGCGGCGACAAGGCTCGCTACTACCTGCTCACACTCGTCTTTCACGACCAGGAAGACAGCATCGCCGAGGCGGTCACGGACTATGAGGCCAAGCTTGCCAGGGGCGATCTCCCCAACATTCCGTTTCACTCCGAGCCTCTCATGAACGGACACAAGGACTTACTGCATGATTCGTGTGTTATAGTTAGATGTCTCTAACTATTTGGGGGCGATAGCAATGCACGAACGCAAGGGCTTCTGGGACAAGAATGCCGGTCGGTACGACCGTTTCATGCGAAAGGACCGGGCGGCGTATGGGAAGATGTATGAGCTGATCAGGCCGGTGGTGAAAGCAAAAACCGTACTGGAGGTTGCCACCGGCACGGGGCTTATCGCAAAGAGCATCGTAAATGCGGCGGCGCACATCGAGGCTACGGACGCTTCTGCAAAGATGATCCTTGAAGCAAAGCGTGACAATCAATCCGCAAAGCTGCACTTTTCCGTACAAGATATGTTCCGCCTGCCCTATGCACAGAAGTCCTTTGATGTGGTGATCGCGTCCAACGCGCTTCACATAGTGCCGCATCCGGAAAAGGCCCTGCAAGAAATCAGGCGGGTGCTGAAGGACGACGGCGTGCTCATCGCGCCAACCTTCACCCACGCGGGGAGCTCGGTTTCCGGCAAGGCAAAAGCCTTTTTCATGAGTATGGCGGGATTCCCCCTCCACAGCAGGTGGACAAGCGAGGAATACCTACGTTTCCTGCGTCAAAACGGCTGGGCGGTGCAGAAAAGCGCGGTGCTAAAGGCCTCGTTCCCGTTGACCTATGCGGAATGCACGAAATCGGAGGGGCCAGATGTCGTTCTTTGAAAACGCCCGCAAGCCCGTGGGCCTCAGCGGAAAACTTATGGTTGCCATGATGAATCTGGGCCACAGCCCTGTGGCGCGGTGGGGACTTCGATTTCTACGACTTGCACCAAATGCCAAGGTGCTGGATTGCGGCTGTGGCGGCGGGGCGAACATAAAACGGCTGCTGAAAAAATGCTCGCATGGCGTCGTCAAGGGCATCGACTATTCGCCCGTCAGCGTGGAGAAGACTAGAAAGCTCAACCGAATTGCGATTCAGGAGGGGCGTTGCGCCGTTCTGCAAGGCAGCGTGGCGGATATGGCGTTTGAGGATAGCTACTTCGATGCTGTCACGGCCTTTGAGACCGTCTATTTCTGGCCTGATTTGCGCCGATGCTTCCGTGAGGTCTGGCGGACGCTGAAGCCAGGCGGGACAATTCTTATCTGCAACGAGAGCAATGGCGATACGGACAAGGACGAGAGGTGGACGCAGACCATCGGCGGCATGACCATCTACAAGGGCATTGAATTACAGGCGTGTCTGGAGCAGGCGGGTTTTCACGAGGTGCAGATACGCAAAAAGAAAAAGTGGCTCTGCGTCACGGCGCGGAAGTAAGGACATCAAGCACGGGCATTTTTGCATCCATCCCGCACATGGCGATAGGCATGACGGTTATAGCGGCTGTGCTGGCGGCAATTATGACAGTTTTTATTCACTGAGGAAGGAACCTATGAAATGTAAAATTGAGAAAAACACCGTGCAGGAGACGCTGATCCTCCCGCTGTATTCCCGAAAGCTGTGTACGGAGCTGTACCCGAACCTTTACAGGGATGAAACAGCGGTTCGTCTGCTCGACCAGATCGACTACGACTTTTCAGAGGCAGAGAAAAACTCCCGCAGTCTGATGCAGCGCTTTGGTGCGCTGGAGGTGGCCATGCGGCAGGGTGATCTTGCTTTCGAGGTGCGGGATTACCTGAAAGGCCACCCCAATGCGGCGGTGGTCAATCTGGGCTGTGGGCTGGACAACACCGGCAGAACCTGCGACAACGGTAGATGCAAGATCTACAATCTGGACTTCCCGGATGTGATTGCCTTGCGGCAGCAGCTGCTGCCCGCCGAGGATCGAGAACAAAATATCCCCTGCGATCTGAAAGACACCGCATGGTTTGGCAAAATCGATGCCTCCGGCGGGGCGGTGTTCTTTGCCTCCGGGGTGTTCTATTACTTTCTGACCCAGCAGGTCCGGGAACTGGTGCGGGAGATGGCGGACGCTTTCCCCGGCGGTGTGCTGGTCTTTGATGCTGCCAATCGGACGGCAGTAAAGATGATCGCAAAAACATGGCTTAAGACTGCAAAAATCAAGGATGTTGGGGCATATTTTGCGGTTTCGGATGCCGCCAAGGAAATCGGCGCGTGGAACAGCCGTCTGCAGGTCACAAGTCGCGGCTATATGCTGGGTTACAACGATTTGAGAGACCCTTCCGTCAGCGGCTTTTTCCGGTTTCTCGCAAGGGTCGGTGACAACGGGATGAAAATGCAAATCGTGAAAATAAGATTTTAAGAGACAAAAATGCAAAAGACGAGCACTTCTTGCCGCTCAATTGGCAAGAAGCGCTCGTCTTTTCTTAACGCGTTGTATGGCGGAGAGAGCGCAAGTTACGCGAGCGCCCTTCTTGCCAGCTCGGCCGCGCCGAGGATTCCTTGGTCGCCGCCGCAGCCCGGGGCGCAGATGTAGCTCTCCATGTCCTTAAGCTCGGCGGTCTGGATGTAGCCACCCAGATATTCGAGGGTCTTCTTGCGGACGATGCCGTAGAGCTGCTCCTGGTGCATCACGCCGCCGCCGAGGACGATGCGGCGAGGCGAGTACATGAGCACGAGGTTCGCGCACATCTGCCCCAGATAATCCCCCTCGAGCGCCCACACTTCATCGTTGTCCGCGAGCTCGGCCGCGGGCTTTCCCCAGCGCGCGGCAATGGCGGGGCCGGAGGCGAGGCCCTCGAGACAGCTCGCGTGGCTCGGGCAGACGCAGCGTCCCTCCTCGGTGGGACGGGTCCTTACCAGCATGTGGCCGGCCTCGGGGTGCAGCATGCCGTGAAGGAGCTTGCCCGCGCACATGACGCCCGCGCCCACGCCGGTGCCGATGGTCACGTAGACGGCGTCCTCGAGCCCCTTGCAGCAGCCGAAGACCGCTTCGCCGAGGCAGGCAACGTTCACGTCCGTGTCGTAGGCTACCGGAATCCCGAGGGCGTCGGCGAACGCGGCGCGAAGACCATAGCCTCGCCACGCGAGCTTGGGCGTCTGGAGGATGGAGCCGTAGCGCTCGTCGGCGGGGTCGACGCAGGTCGGGCCGAAGGCGCCGATGCCCAACGCGTCCACATCGCGGGCGGCGAACCACTCGATCATCTGCGGGACGGTCTCGGCGGGCGCAAGCGTCGGGGTCTCCATACGGTCGAGGACCTCGCCGTCGCCGGACGCCACGGCACAGACCATCTTGGTCCCGCCGGCCTCGAGGGCGCCGAGCCTCATTTGCTTTTCGCTCATGTGATCCTCCTTACAAAGGGACGCCCGCAGTCATGGTCAACCGCGGGCGCCCATAACGTTGGCTTGTTTCGAGGCGACCCTACCTGGGCACGCGGTCCTGCCTTGCGGCAAACGGGGCGAGCACGGCGTGCGGCTCGCTTTGGTACCAGTAGGCGACGGTGGAGATGTCGTCCTCGCGCTCGTAGAGCTTGATGTCGTCGTTGCCGAGGTCCTGGAACGTCACGCGCAGGTCCTCCTTGAACGAGATCGGGTCGGGAAGGTGCCACCTGTAGAGGCCGTGCCTGGGCAGCGCGTCGTCGTTGGTCGCGAGCATCGGGTTCGGGTTCGGCTTGCCCGCGCTGAAGCGGTCGCGCGTGGCGTCGCGCGTCGAGCGGTACGGGTAGCCGGCGAACAGCGTGTTGAAGCACTGCGCCTCGGGCAGCGCGTGGGGCGGCCTGTCGAGGAAGGCCCAGGCACCGCCGAAGTAGTCCTCGGCTCCCGTCGAGGTGACCGTGGGGAACTCCTCGTCGCCGTCGAGGAAGAACTTCATCTCGCCCTCGCCCCACCAATAGCGCTCCAGGGCGCACAGGGCCATGTAGGTGCCGACGTAGTAGCCCTTACCGCGCACGCCGTCGAGCACGGTGTAGTCGACGCCCCTGCGGGTGCTGCGCTCGCGGTTAAAACGGGCGTGGAAGTACATGGCGTCGTCCGGCACGTCGGTGAGCGCGTAGTTGAACGTGTAGAAGATGTACTTAATGAACCCGGGGTGCTCGCTCGTAAGCGTGACCTTGGCGTGCTTCCTGAAGGGCATCTCGAAGTAGCAGTTCATGCCGCCCGTCGGGTTCACGCAGATGGGCATCGAGTTGACGATGGCGCGCTCACCGAAGCCGTTGCAGAAGAAGTCGCCGACAGGGCACTCGACCGAGGGGGTCTCCTCGTCGTCCCAGTAGAAGCGCAGCACGAGGTCGCGCATGACGAAGCTGCCGGCGGCGGTCTTGTCGGGGACGGTCATCCAGATGTGGCGGATGATGCCGGGGCCCTCGATGTCCGCGAGCGTGATGGTCTCGCCGGACTCAAGGGGCACGCAGCACGAGCCCTTGCGGCCGACGCCGAGGTGGCTGGCCGACATGGCGGCGCGGCCCTTCTCGCCCGTGATGTTCTCGGGGGTGATAGCGCGGCTTTCCTCACCGCCGTGCATCCACACGTCCTTAAGGAACTCTCTCATCGTCGACCTCCTCTATTCGTCGTCTTCGCACTCGGCGGAACTGGCACCGTTCACGTAGACGATCTGCTGGCGCGCCTCGTCGACGAGGGCGTCGAAGTCGAGTTTCTCGTCGGGGCGCGCGAGCGCGACCGTCATGGCGAGCGGGAGGTTGACACCCGCGATCACGTGGATTCGGTCGGAGGCGAAGCGGGAGAAGCGCTGGTTCACGCTGCCGCCGAGCGCGTCGGTGAGGACGACGACCTCGTCAGTGCCCGAAAGCGCCGCCTCGACCGCTGCGTCGAGCCCCTCGCCGTTGTCGTTCACGTAGGCGCACACGGCGTTGACGGCGTCGCTCTTACCCGTAAGGAACTCGAGGGTGTCCTTGAAGCCCTGGGCGAGAAGGGAATGGCTCGCCACAACTATCTTTCTCATTGATTCACCAATCTCTTGGGTCGAAGCTAGGCGAGGATGCCGGCGGCGGAGGCGACCATCGCGAGGACGATCACCACGAGGATGAGGGCCGTCATGCTCGCGTTCTTCTTGGTAAGAAGGTAATACGCGCTTCCCGTGATGGCGGCGGGGATCATGGCAGGCAGGATCTTGTCGAGCAGCGGCTGAATCTCCATCGAGACGTCGCCGAAGCTGAAGCTAATCGGGCAGGTGACGCCGATGACCGAGGCGATGAGGCAGCCGACCACGGTGAGGCCGAGCACGGAGGCGGCGGCAGTGAGGTTGGGAAGCTTCTCGCTGAAGTCGGTGACGAGCTTCACGCCCTGCTTGTAGCCGAACTCGAGGGCGTGCATGCGGACCCAGAAGATGGCCAGGATGAGCGCGAACCAGATGCCGGCTCCCACGGGGTTGCCCTCGATGGCCATGTAGGCGGCGATGGAGCCCATGATGGTCGGGATCATGGTCATGAGCAGGGAGTCGCCGACGCCGGCGAGCGGTCCCATGGTGCCGATCTTCAGGTCTTGGACGGCGTCCGCCGCCGCTAGGCCGTCGCGTTCCTCCATGGCCACGCAGGCGCCAAGGATGATGGCGGCGAGCCAAGGCTGGGTATTGTAGTAGCGGAAGTGGTTGTTGAGCGCTTGCTTATAGTCCTCGTCGTTCGTGTAGATCTTCCTCAGGACCGGCGAGAGGGCGTAGGCGACTGAGGCGCCCTGCTGGGTCTGGTAGTTGAAGGTGCACACGCTCATGAGCCAGCGCCAGTTCGCGTTGCGCAGATCCTTCTTGGTGACCTTGTAGCCGGAGGGCTTGCCCTCGGCGACGGCGGTGATGTTCTCGTTTTCCATGGTTACTCATCCTCTCCGATGAAGGCGTCTGCGGAAGCGTGGGCGGCGAGCTCGGTGTCCCTCTCGGCACGCTGGTAGAACGCGATCGCGAGGGCAACGCCGACGATGGCGGCGCCGATGATGGGCACGTTCAGGAAGGCCGAGAGGAAGAAGCCGACGAGCAGGTACTGGAAGTACTTGCCGGTGGGCATGTAGCGGAGCAGCATGGCGATACCGATGGCCGGGAGCATCTTGCCGGCGAGGGTGAGGCCGGAGAGGAACCACTGAGGCATGACCTCGAGGAGCCAGTTGACGGCGGGCTGGCCGAGCGTCACGGAGACAAAGACGGGCAGGGCGGCGCACAGGCCGAAGAGCGCGGGGCAGACCCACAGGATGGCGTTCATCTGATTGAACTTACCCTCGTTGCAGAACTTCTGGGACTTCTCGACGACGAAGCCGTTGAGGATCTTGACGATGACGTCGAGCTGGATGCCGAGCATGCCGACCGGCAGGCCGATGGCGAGGCCCGTGTCCGCGCCCAGGGTCACGCCGTAGGCGGTGGCGATGATGGCCATCGTGCCGTAGTCGGGAATCGACGAGCCGCCGAAGCCCGCGACGCCGAGCTGCATGAGCTGGATGGTGCCGCCGATGACGAGGCCGGTCTGCCAGTCGCCCATGACGACGCCGGTGATAAGGCCCCAGAAGACGGCATAGTTGACGAAGATCATCGGGATGCCGTAGTAGTCCACGTGCTTGATGAAGGCCAGCAGGGTCAAAAGGACGACCTGCAGGATAGTGAAGTTGACCATGATCCCTCCTTAGATGAGGTCGGCGACGGAGACGGGCTTGTCGGCGGGCACGAACTGTGCCGTCACCTTGACGCCGCGGGCGATGAGCGCCTTGTAGCTCTGGACGTTCTCGGCGGAGGCATAGGCGCGCTGGGTGAGCTGGACGCCGCCCTCCTTGACGAGCGAGCCGCCGACGATCAGCGACGGGAGCTCGATGCCCGACTCGACCAGGTGGAGGATCGTCTCGGGCTCCTTGGCGATGACAAAGACCTTCTCGCGGTCGTACTTGCCCGCCGCGAAGTTCTTGAGCGCGGTCTGCTCGGAGATGATCGAGACGGCCATGCCCGCGGGGCGCGCCATCCTCATAGTGGACTTCAGGACCTCGTCGCCGGCGACCTTGTCGTCGATGACCATGACTCGGGTCGCGCCCGACACCGGGGCCCACTGCGTCACGATGATGCCGTGAAGCAGGCGATTGTCGATTCGTGCCATAACAACACTCATGTTTGCTCCTATCAAATGAAGTTTTACGTTCGGTACTGCCTCGGCGCTATCCGGATTCGCGCCGGGCAAGGGGTTATCGGATTATTGAGGACGCGCAGTCAGCTTGCGGCGGCGCGGGGAAGGTCACTCGTCGAGCAGGAGGTCCGAGGAGCCGAGGCGCTCTTCTCGCGCCGGGGCGGCGCTCACGCTTATGTAGTCGAAGACATATGCGATCTCGCTTACGGGAACCTCTACGCGATAGCGCGTCGAGATGCTCGAGAAGCTCTGCCTGAAGGACTCGATGAAATCGGCACGCTCCTCCTCGAAGCGGTCCTGGCCAACGTAGGTCTCAATGGGGTTTCTGGTAACAAGGCGCTCGACGAGACAGCAGAGGTGGACGTAGAGCCCAATGATGGCGTTGCTGCCGATCTTCTCGCCTGTCCTGCGCTGAAGCTCGTGCACGGCGCTCTCGATCTCGTGGAATAGCCGCTCCGGGTCGAGGATGGTGATGGAGCGGATGACGTTCTGCAGCGTCATGTTCGAGAGCAGCTTCTCGTGGAAAGAAGAGAGCTCGGAAGCGTCAAGCCACCTGCCGAACACGGCATCGACCTTAGAGGCGGACGCCGTCGACATGATGTCCTCGAGGGCGACGAAGGGGATGGAGGCGACCCCGGGGTCTCCCGTGCCGATGACGGCGCAGACGCGGTGCTCGGAGAAAACGGCGTCGTTCGACCCGTTCGCGACAAGCTGCTTGAAGGGCCTCGTGAGCAGGCGCGCGCCTATGGTACGCGGGAGGCTCTGCGAGACGAGCTGGCGTATCCTCTCCGCGGCGTCGACCCCGGACTCGGAGCAGAAGACGATGGCGTCCTCACGGTTGATGCGCTCGATCACCTTGCAGTGCGTCACGCACGCGGCGGTCGCATCGCCAAGAACCTCGGCGATGGACTTGCCGCCGAGCAGCCCGACCCCGATCTCGAGCGCAAGACCGGTAGAGACGTTGTTCACCACGCCGATAGTGGAGTCGGTAACGTTCTCGAGGGCCTTATAGGCCTCCTCCAAGGAGCCCATATCGACGAGGAACACAACCCCAGTGCAGTAGGAATGGCGGTCGACGAGGCGCTGGAGCGGACCGACGATGTCCTTCAGCTGCTGGTCGTAGGGCATGTCGACCGCCTCGTACACATGCATGCCGAGCATACGGTTCGCCGCGTCGGCGATGCTCGTCGCCGTTGAGTAGCCGTGGGACAAGATGACGCAGAGCGTTCGAAGGGCCTTCGCGTCGCGAGACTCCGATGCGACGCACAGCGTCAGAAGCGTCTTCGTGAAGTGATCGAGCGAGATTCCCAGCGCCCCTTCCACGTCTGCGGCGACCTGATCGGAAACGCTCGAGGCAAACGGTAATTCGGAGGTCACGGCACCGAGGAGATGGGAGATTTGCTCCGCACAGGCAGACTTTCGCTTAGCCAGGCCGATGCCCGGCCACAACTGCAGGCAAATCTCCTGGGCCAGCAGAAAAGCGACCTTCCTCGAAAGCTCGATGCCATAAGAAGAGCCTGCGTCGGCAAGGACCGCGCCCACGATGCGCTCGAAGGCGCGCGACCTCGAGGAGGTAACGCCGCGGCCGAAGATCAAGTGATCCTCAACGCCGCGCACAGCGGAGACAGCTTGCGAGACGAGCTCGGAGACAGAGAGCTCCCCGGCGCAGAATCGCTCATCGAGAGAGCACAGGGCATCGAGCGCCTGCTCGACCGGCCCTGTGCTCTCGGCGGCATCCAGGGACGCGTCGATCAGAACGCCATCGTCGGGCTGTTGATCGATCTGCGCGGAGGAGAGGAGCCCGCTGGGAAGAAGATACGGGCGAACGACGACGTAGTCGCCCTCGCGATTGAGGAACGCTTTGGCGCAGCAGTTCGTCACGCAGGCGCGCAAGCCGGCGATGTTATCGGAAAAGTCCGCGTTCACGAGGCAACGGTATGCGCCGCGGCTGATCTTCACATCAGAACCGATTCGGCACCCCTCGCTACGCAGGAAGCTCAAGATGAGATCCTCGCGCTCCTCGGGGGTCCGCTCCTTGAGTGAGGGGACGCGGGCACAGATGGGCATTTTGCTGTAGGCCGAGGAAACCTTCAGGTCATCGGCGGAAAGCGTCGTCGAAAGAACGAGGCGAGCGCGCGGCGCATCCTGGGAGGCATCGAGCCCGAGGGCCGTCGCAAGGCAGTGCTCCATCGCAGAGGGAGAGAGTGCCTCGATGCCGTTCACAAAAACCACGCCCCCGCGCGATTTCGCGATCGACTCGTCAAGAAGCCCGTTGAACGAGGCGGCGTCCGGGACCCCGGCGCAGTCGATGCGCACATAGGAGGAGTCGCGGGACAGCAAGCCCTGGTTCTTGCCGTACTCGTACACAAGGCGAGAAAGGAAAGACTTACCGACACCCACGCCGCCGCTCAAGAGGATGGGTAGGCCAAACGGAGGGTACTGAACCGCAGCCTTGCACTGCTCGACAACAGAGCTGAGGCTCAGGTCAAAGCCCACGGCACGCGCGAAGTCACGGTGATCGGCGATTCCCGTCGCCTGGATGAGGTCGGCGAGCGAGGCGTACTCGCTTGCAGAGAGCTTTACCTGAAAACGCTTCTGGAACGCGCGGCGATGAAAATAACGGACAGGCCTGCCCGCCACCTTAACCACAAGGCCGGCGCGAACAAGGTCGTTGAGGTACTGGCTCGCCAGGCTCCTGGAGATGATGAGCGTCTCGGCGATGTCGGAGGTGGACAGACGGGCAAGGTCGTCGAGCGAGACGGCAGAGGTGAGGGCCTCGAGATGCTCGAGAATCCTGTCCCTCATGTCGACGGGCTTCTTTGCCAAGCTGTCCTGTGCGGTCTTGTCCATGACTTCTTACCTCCTTGTACAAGGAGTATAAGGGGAACACAGAGAACGGAAGGGGGCGCGTGGGGGAATCAACAGCCCCGAGGAGAAGTTCACCACTTGAGGGGCAGAAAACAACGGCCATTGAACATTCAGGGCCGACGCTCAACACTTCGGCTCGACACTTCGCTTTGGAAAGGGCCCTGCGCGATGGTGCAGCCCTCCATCTCGCAGCACAGGTCGCCGAAGGTCGCGAGGATGCGCTCCTTCTGTTCCGTGGGCGAGACGGCTCGGTGGGCAAGGTCCTCTCAAAAGGGGTCGTCCGACGCCGCAAGACCTCGATGACCGACTACCGCCTCGAGCAAGTGGCGGATTACCTCTGCACCATCGAACTTGCCTTGGTCAAGTGCGAGGCCAAGGAGAACGGTGAGGCGCACAACAAGTTCTTCGGAGGTATAGGCTCTTTCAAGAGGAACTGGCTCAAGCAAGCCCGCAGCAAGCGGATATAGCTGGTCTCGCGGTTTCGCAAGGAACGGTCAGTTCTCCTCTGGCGAGGAACCCCGGGCGACGTGCTTCGAGCAGCGGAAGCTGAAGCAGAAGCAGTGCGGGCATTGATCGGTGCCGACATGGGCCCAGACGTGAACAGTGCTACGTCCCCTGTTCACGGGGCGCGAAACCGCAAAGGTTGCACAGAGGTTGCAAAATAAGAAGCCCCCGACCTGTTTTCGCAGGTCAGAGGCTTGAAATCAACGAATATCGTTTACTCCCACTCGGTGGTTATAGTTTTGCCGTCTCGTCACTCCAGTTGCACCCAGTTTTCGGCGGCATCTCGAAGTGAGTGCCGCTGAATGACGCGACGTCGCGTTTCATCGGCTTCGGGGACAAAAGCTGGGACAACTTCAAAAACCATTTTCAAACTCAGAGTATTGAGTTTTTATTTTTGTCCCAAGGGGCACGGAGAGCCGCCTTTGGAGGCTCGATATCGCCGAAAAACGCCCGTTTTGAAACTCAACCGCCTTTGAGCCTGCAAACCACCAGCTTCAACAGTAAGTGAGTCGACGCGGGTGGCTTACGAGCCGTTCACAAAACCGCAGGCCACAGGTCTTTGTCAACGATAAGCAAAGTGAATAGTCTCAGGTGGCTTGCCCATGAGTTGGCGTAAGCCTGTTTAGCAAAAGGCTAATCGGACACGACAGGCCGCCCGCATGGCGACGGCGTTTCCCGTGCGGGCACAAACAGCCCTGCGTGCCCTGTCGCGCGATATCCCAATGCGACGTTCAGAACCCTACCCGCCAAGCAGCCACCTCGCGAAATTCAGCACGAGCACGCCCTCCCGGGTATGGGGCTCATGCCTCGTGCGAGTGATGAGAATCTTCGGGAATGCATCCCCGATGGATAGAATCGGCGCAATCTCCCTCTCGAGCGTCGAATCGGCGCCGATATCGTCGCTCACATACACTTTCCTTCCCGGTTTCGAAACTTGGAAGGCAGTATGCGCAAGGATGCGTCGAGGTGCGATCCCAGTCGTACCATGCCAGCAGAGATGTCGAGGCACATTCGTTCATGCTGCAATGCGGGCATCGGAGATGAAAAACAGCCCGTCGGGTAGTCATGGGCGTGCGGGAGCCCGCATCAGTAACCTGCCTCCTCGGTTGTCCCTTCTTTGCATGGTCGTCTACATAAAGGAGGAACCAGCCATGCAGATCAGCATGCTTGCCCTTCTTGGGTCACGGACCGGGGAGGCGAGGGCCTCCGTCGGGACCGCCCCGAGCAACCGGCATATCCAAGGAATGACAAGGCTCGATCGCTGTGCTGGTCAGGATGCCGAAGCGGGCCGTCCGCCAATCGGAATGCGGGTCAGGATGCTGCAACGTGATTCCAGCTGCAGGATACGGCTCCTTTGCGGTTGCCGCAAAACCTGCTGGCAACATTCTTACTATCCGAATGATGTACGCATCCCTTGGGATCGTTTCGCCTGACCAGGGCCATCTTCAGCGCCTCATCGGCCAGCTCGGCAGGCGCCTCTTCCACGCGTAATAGCCCTGGCGGGTCACCTATGCAACCAAAGATACAAAAGGAATCGAAGAGGATTGCCCTTTCCGATGGTCGATTCTTGACAGGCAAACTCAAGCCTCGTTAATATTACATGGTTTGCCAGACCGAATTAACAAAGGAGGGGTGTCGTGGTTGGTCTTTTCCGCACGTGGATGAGCGCCTAGAAAGCGGCGCTGTTGTGGCGTCGCGCTGTTTTTCTGCACGCCATTTCACGATTGGACATAACCATGATATTTGAAACCTCTCGGCGCAGGTCTGTTTCGCTGTGCCATTCATGGCAATTTAAGATTTGTTTCGTATGGGGCGGGGAGCTCGTTTCGACATTGACGAGTTCGATTCTCCAAATGGGTCTTATTTGGCATCTCGCCCTCACGACAGGGTCGTCTTCTCTCCTCTCCTTAGCATCGCTGGCAGGCTTTCTGCCGATTGCTTTGTTCGGAATCCTTGCGGGCGCCGTTGTCGACAGACTGCCTTTGAAACGTGTCCTCATCGGCGCCGACCTCTTCATTGCCGCGGTGGGTGCCGCCTTGGCGATTGCCTCGTTGGCCGGCAGCTTACCTGCATGGCTAATTCTCATCGCCCTGTTTCTCCGTGCAGTTGGTACTTCGTTCTACACGCCAGCCTCCCAATCTCTCACGCCCCATCTCGCCCCGCCAGAGCATCTCGTTCGCCTATCGGGGGTGACTCAGGCGATTCAGTCCGGCGGATACATTCTTGGCGCCGCGCTTGCAGCAGTGATTTATCCCGTGGCGGGCATTACCGCTATGATTGCCCTCGACGTGCTGGGAGCGCTTTTCGCTTCTTTAGCCGTCCTCGCCGCACAGATAGACGCAGGGGGCCTCGATGAAGCCGACCGCAGCTTGTCCTTTTCCAATAAGGTTCGAGAGCTCTTCTCTGAGATTTCGGACGGCTACAAGCTGATTAGGGAGTACAGGGGGCTGTTCGCCCTTCTTTGGTGCGGGTTCGTCTTCGCTTTCGCGTTCTCTCCGCTCGCGGCATTGTTCCCAATAATGACCTTGGGGCATTTTGGCGGTAGCACGGGGGATGCCGCTTTGGTGGAAATCCTTTTTTCTGCAGGCATGCTGGCTGGGTCCGGCATCTTGGCGGTTACGGGAGGGTTCCGCAATAGGTCGTTCACCATGGTCGCCGCGATTGCCGGCTTCGGCATTGCCGCAATCGTATCCGGATCGCTCGGCCCGTCATTGTTCGCTGCTTTCCTGCCGGTGAGCTTTCTTATGGGCGCATGCTCCCCGTTGTACGCGGGAACCCAGACTGCCCTTATGCAGGAGCAGATACCTCCTGAGTACCTAGGCCGCGTTTTCGGCCTCTACGGAACCATCATGGCGTGGGCCATGCCCATGGGCCTCGCAGCCCCCTCCGTTTTTGCGGATCTGCTTGGAGCTCCGTTATGGTTCGTCGGCTCTGGAGCGACCATGGTACTGCTTGCGATGGCTATGCTGCTTGCTCCGAGCGTCCGAAACGCGGGGAAAAGAGATACCGGGCAGATTCAATAGCCCAAGTATTCGAAAAAAAGAGGCAGCAGCCATCGGTTCAAGCGTCAGCCTTCAAGCCCTTGCGACGACGAGGTATTGCACCGACATTCCGCATCGCGCTCCTTATTCGTCGCCAACTATCATTTTCGGATTTGCCGGCTTGCGCAAGGTCAAAACGCTCGCGCCGGCAATTGGGCAAAGGCGAAAAATCGACGTGAGCAATCTTTTTTGGCATGGCTGCGCTTCCAGTAAAAGGCTAATACACAAAAGGCGGTTCAACCTATGGAACTCATAGTCAAAGCTAAAGACATCTTTTTGGAATATGCCGGCCGCGATATCCTGGATATCGAAGAGTTGGAAATCTACTCCTACGATCGCATCGGCTTGGTGGGAGACAATGGCGCAGGCAAAACCAGCCTGCTTAAAATTCTGAGCGGCAATCTTACCATTGCGGACGCCGACGTCAGGCGCTTCGGCAGCATTGCCCTCATCGGCCAACTCGATGAACTCGACCTTGATGCGGCTCAGGACAGTGGTGAGATGCTCTCCCGTCTCAACGTCGCCGGAGTGGCGCAGGAGACGATGAGCGGCGGGGAGGAAACACGCGCCAAGATTGCCTCTGCACTCTCCCAGCATGCAAGCGCGATCTTCGCCGACGAGCCTACGAGCCACCTCGACCAAGACGGCATCCGCCTTCTCGTCGGACAACTCAAGGCATTTGATGGGGCTCTGCTCATCGTGAGCCATGACCGTCATTTTCTCGACCAGGTGGTAGACAAGATCTGGGAGCTCAAAGACGGCGGTATTTCCGAATTCTGGGGTGACTACTCCGACTATCTGCGACAGAAAGAAGAAGAGCGCAAAGCTCAGGCGACTCGATACGAAGAGGCGATGCGCGAGCGCGATCGCCTCGAAGCCGCCATCGAAAAACAACGGAAAAAAGCACGGCAGGTCGACGCCAAGCGGAAGGCTGCGAAAAAAAGCAACGAGTATGCAGGTCGATTGGGGCATCAGAAAGCAACCGGCACCAAACAGAAGAGGATGTACCAGGCGGCTAAGGACATGGAGAAGCGCCTCGAAGCGCTCGAAGGGATTGAGGCCCCAGATAGCATTCGCGCCGTGCGGTTCCGCCAGAGCAAGGCCCTGGAACTGCATAGTAAATTTCCCATCTCGGCAGACGATTTCAGCTTGAGCTTCGGCAACTGCATGCTCTATGACCACGCGAAATTCGAGATACCGCTCGGTGCCAAAGTGGCCATCACCGGTGGCAACGGTACAGGAAAGACCAGCCTGCTGAAGGCAATCGCTCGACGCGCCGACGGTATCAACATCTCTCCCAAGGCAGAGATCGGTTACTTCGAGCAAACAGGCTACAAGTTCGACGCCCGTCAGTCTGCGATCTCGTTCATGCAGGATGGTTGCGAGTACAGCATGACCGAAATTCGAGGCATCCTCGCCTCTATGGGAATCGGACCGCGCGACCTGACAAAGGACGTTGGCGTTCTCTCGGGAGGCGAAGTCATCAAGCTGCTACTCGCGAAGATGCTGCTGGGCAGATACAACATCTTGCTCATGGACGAGCCTGGAAATTACCTGGACATCAAGAGCGCCGAAGCCCTCGAGCAGATGATGAGCGCCTATGCCGGAACGATAGTGTTCGTCTCCCACGATAAGAGGCTGGTCGAGAACGTCGCAGACATTGTCTACGAAATAAAGGACACCAAGCTAGTCAAAATCTTTCAGCGCGAATAGCCCTAAATGAGCAAGAAATAATCCCCGAACGGAGACAAGGGAGTAAAACGGCAAAGAAAGAGCCTCCGTCCCAACGCAGGGAACGGAGGCTCTTTAATCGCTTTTACTCATCTCCGTCGCTGGTGGCTTTGTCATGACTCTCGTACGAAACGAAACTCAGCGGCATAGTGCGGCACTCAAAATCGCAGGTCAGAACCCTGTCGTCCTACTCCCACTCGATGGCGTCGGTTCTGCCGTCCCGTCACTCCAGTTACACCCAGTTTTCGGCATCGACACGGAACGCGTGCCGCCGAATGACGCGATGTCGC
>UQIK01000025.1 GCA_900541125.1 uncultured Collinsella sp. | reverse complement strand
CTGCGGGAACGGCCTATTCACTCAATGTGTTCGGCTGAGATCGGAAATCAACCCCTTTGTGGTGGATATGGACTCACGGCGAAGCTAGTGGCGAAGTCCCAGCAGCCCGCGGCCGCGATGACGAGCGTCGGCGTGTACTTGGGCGTGCGGGCCGGCGGCTTTGACGGACTCGGGCAGGTGCGAGTACTTCTTCTCGAAGTTCTCCTCGAACATCACCGCCAGGTTGTGCGCGGCCTCGTCATAGCGCGCGGTGCTCTGCCAGTATTGGCGCGGCACCAGGATGCCATCGGGCACGCCGTGGCACGTCGTGGGAATGTCGACGTTAAAGATGTCGTCGTGCAAGAACTCGCTGTCCTCGATGGTACCGTCGAGGGCGCGGGCCACCAGGGCGCGCGTGTAGGCAAGCTCGATGCGATGGCCCACACCATAACCGCCGCCAATCCAGCCGGTGTTGACCAGGTACACGCGCGTACGACCGTCGGCGATGCGCTCGCCGAGCATCTTGGCATAGACCATGGGGTCGAGTGGCATAAACGGCTCGCCGAACAGCGAAGAGAACGTGGGCGTGGGCTCGGTGACGCCGACCTCGGTGCCGGGAATCTTAGCCGTAAAGCCCGTCACAAAGTGGTACATGGCGGCGTCGGCCGTCAGGCGCGAGATGGGCGGCAGCACGCCAAAAGCGTCGCAAGTCAGGAACAGCACGACACTCGGAGTGGTGCCCATGCCCTTAGTCCACGCGTTAGGAATGTGCTCCACGGGATAGGCCACGCGCGTGTTGTGCGTGATCGAGATGTCGTCGTAGTTGGGTTTGCGGTTCTCATCGAGCACCACGTTTTCGCAGATCGCGCCAAAGCGGACAGCGTTGAAGATCTCAGGCTCGTGGAACGCGTCCAGGCCCTCGCACTTGGCGTAGCAGCCGCCCTCGATGTTGAAGATGCCCATGTCGGACCAACCGTGCTCGTCGTCGCCGATCAGCAGGCGCGTGGGATTGGCCGAAAGCGTAGTCTTGCCGGTACCGGACAGGCCAAAGAACACGGCGGTCTCGTGCGTGACGGGGTCCATGCTGGCCGAGCAGTGCATGGGCAGCACGTCGTCCTCGACGGGCAGCAGATAGTTCATGACGCTAAAGATCGACTTTTTAATCTCGCCGGAGTAGCCGGTGCCGGCGACCAGAATCACGCGTTCCTGGAAGTTGATGACCACGGCGGCGCTAGAGTTGAGGCCCTTGATGGCAGGGTCGCACTGGTAGCCAGGTGCCGCGAGCACGCAGAAGTCGGGCTCGCCGGTGCGCGCGATTTCGCGGGCGAGCGGACGGGCGAGCATTTGCTTAATGAAGAGTGCCTGGCTGGCACGCTCGCAGGCGACAAGCAGGCGACGCGTATGGTTGCGGTCGGCACCGGCCATACCGCGCGTGACGAACACATCACGCTCGTTGAGATAGTCGACGATGCCGGCCTTGATGGCCTCATAGCTCTCGACGGACAGCGGGCGGTTGACCGCACCCCAGGCAATCTTGTCGTGAACATCGGGGGTGTCAACGATAAAGCGATCGTTGGGTGAACGGCCGGTGCGCTCCCCCGTCTCAATCACCAGCGCGCCGTTGGATGCCATGCGGCCTTCTTCGCGGCGGATGGCGTGCTCGACGAGCTCCGCGGCGGGTAGATCGACCAGCAGGCGGGGCTGATTCTCGGCGGGATCTTCGACCAGCGTAATACCAAAGTTGGACAAAACTTCTGCAGGGGTAACACCAGGCATGGGGCCTCCTTTAAAAGCGCGACACGTGGACGCGGCGCGCACTTTACTCACGTAAAGCCCGTTGTACCCGATATGCAAAAACGTTTTTGCGGTAAGGGCGGCAAGCCCGCTCAACGGTCAAAAATCGCAGGCAAGCGGCCCAGTCATTGGGGACGTTCTTAAACGACTAGTCATTGGGGACACTCTTGAACAGGCAACATTCAAGGAGTGTCCCCGGATGCCGGCACTTAGGGACGTTCCCAAAGTGCCGACACATAAGGAACGTCCCTAAGTGCCGACTACAGCGGCAGGCCTTGGCCGAGCATGGCTATGGCGCTCATCAGGACCAGCATGCCGGCAGCGTAGGGCAGCACCGCGCCCAGGAGCTCGGCATCCTTACCGCGCACGTGCACGGCGGCAAGACCAATGGCGAGGGTCTGCGGCGAGATCATCTTACCAGCGGCGACGCCCAGGGCGTTCAATGCGACCATCCAGTAGTCGCTCACACCCAGCGCAGTGGCGGCCTGGCTCTGAATGGGACCAAACAGCATGCCCGAGGACGTGCCCGAGCCGGTCACGAACGCACCGACTGCGCCGATCCACGGAGCCAGAATCGGGTAGAGACCGCCGGCGACCGCAATGCAAAACGCACTGATCGACGAAATCATGCCGGCATAGCCCATCACCTTGGCGCAGCCCAGTACCGAAAGCATCGTGATCACCGTCGGCGTCATCTGCTTCACAGTCGCGACCAGCACCTCGCCCATCATGCGCGGCGAAGCGCCCTGAATGGCACCGCCGACAAACGCCGCCAGGAAAATCCAGACGCCTGGCGTGTTGATCCACGAAAACGTAAGCATACCGGGATTCTCACCGCAATACACCTGCACATGGCTCGCAAACGGCGCGAGCGCAGCATGTACGGCGGGCACCAGATTAGACGTGCCCAGCAGCAACACAAAGATCAGGATGAAGCACGACCAGGCCGAAAGCGCCGACTTAACGGTGAGCTTCTCCCCCGCCTCGATATTCATGTGAAAGCGTGCGTCCAGATGCCCCGACTTCTCGGCACGCATGGCAAGCGCAGCGGTCAGCGCGAGCGAAACGATGGATCCTACGACCACGGCCAGCTCGGGACCCACAAACATGGCAACGACCAGAGCCGCGCCGACAAACGACACGCCGGAGAGCAACGCCACGCCGGCAACACCGTGCAGACGCTCGCCCACACTCGCGGCATTGCCCTGGTCATCGGCAACACGGCCCGCAACCAGCACAATAAATAGCGGCATCACCACAAAGAACGGTGCGAGCTGCACCAACTGAACGGTCGCTAGGTGAAGGGAATCCAAACCCACCAGGTCGGCAACGGACACCGTGGGGATGCCGATGGAGCCGTAGGGCGTGGGCACGCCGTTGGCCAGCAGGCAGATGAGCACGGCAGGCACGGCCTCAAAGCCCAGGCCCGCGAGCATGCCGGCGGGAATGGCGACAGCGGTACCGAAGCCGGCCATGCCCTCCATAAAGCCACCGAAGCACCAAGCCACGAGCAGCGCCAGCAGACGGCGGTCGCTGCTGATGGAGGTGATCATGCTGCCGATCACGTCCATGGCGCCCGTACGAACGCACAGGTTATACGTGAACACCGCGGCGATGATCACCAGGACGATGGGCCACAGAGCCATCAAAAAACCTTCGAGCGAGGCGGTCGCGATCTGCGCTGCCGGCAGGTGCCACCATGCGAAGGCAAGCAGGCACGAAAGGACAAACGATCCGATAGCGGCCTTCCAAGCTGGCCATTTAAAGCACAGCAGCATCACGACCAGCCAAATAATCGGCACAAGAGCCAGTAAGAATGCGGCGACGTCCATAGGTAAAAGCTCCTTGGTACCGCGTGGGCGGCATCGGGGGTGTCACAAAACTTCAACAGGATACCGCACGTTTACCGACAAATTACAGCCGCCCGCCGAAATTATTGAACAATCCGTTCAAAAACACGAACGAACACCGTCGCGTCTATACTAAAGCGCAGCAATAGAAAGGACTCCGCTTTGAGCATCACGCCCCTCGATAGCATTCGCCGCGCCATCGCCCGCCGCAACGGCGTCTCCAACCCCGCTGCATCGAGAGACGGCGCCGCGAAGGCCCAGGGCGGCCGCATCGAGAACGGCCTCTTCCCTGCCTCGCACACTGCCGAGGAACTCGCACGCATCCAAGAGCTGAGTCAGCGCAACGCCGGCGGGCCCGATAGCAGCCAAGCCACACGTCGCCGGCGCGAACGCGATCGCAAGCCCGGCCCCGTCCGCCGCATGGTCAACGCTTGGTGGAACCGTCTGCTCGGTGCCGTCTACGGCGGCGGCTTCTCCATGCAGGAAGCGGAATACGAGGAGCACGCCACCCGCCGCGATTACCTTTGGAACGCTCTCGGCACCGCCGTGTGGGGCTTGGCGTTTCCGCTGCTCACCATCGTGTCCACACAGCTCGTGGGCGCCGAAGAAGCCGGCAAATTCTCCATCGCCTTTGTCACCGGCACGCTCATCATGATCGCATGCAACTACGGCGTGCGCAATTTCCAGGTCTCGGACATCGACGAAAAGACGTCCTTCGCCTCCTACCAGCTCAATCGTTGGATCTGCGGAGCGCTCGCCCTAGGCTGCGGCCTCATGTATAGCAGCGCCCGCGGCTATGACGCGCAGATGGCGACGATCGGCCTGGGCGTCTACCTGTATAAGGTCATCGACGGCGTCGCCGACGTGTACGAAGGCCGCCTGCAGCAGGCCGACAAGCTCTACTTGGCTGGAATGAGTCAAACGCTACGCTCCGTCGGCGTCATCGCGGTCTTCAGCGTGGCGCTGCTCTTCACGCGCAGCATGCCCATCGCGGCCATGGCCATGGGCATCGCCGCAATCGCCTCGCTCGTGCTGGTCACCGCGCCGCTCGCCCTGCTCGAGACCGAAAAATCGCGCCGCGTAAACCTGCGCGAGGTCGGCCACCTGTTTGTCCAGTGCGCCCCACTCTTTGGCGCGCTATTCCTGTTCAACCTTATCGAAAGCATGCCCAAGTTTGTGATGGAAGGAACACTGGCCTACAAATACCAGCTGTACTTTAATGCCCTGTTTTTTCCAGCTCAGGCTATTCTGTTAAGCATTGGATTTGTCTATAAACCGCAGCTCCTGCGCTTGTCGAGCATTTGGGCTAATCCTCGCAAGCGTCGTCGCTTTGACCTGATTATTGTTGCCGTTATGGCGCTGATCGTGGTCATCACCGGCGTGTGCGCCGCATTTATGGCAGGTCCCGGCATTCCCCTCATGAGCTTTATGTACGGTCTCAGCTTTGAACGCTACCGTACGCTGGCGCTGCTGATGGTCGTCGCCGGCGGCGTCACCGCGGCCATCGACTTTATCTACGCCATCATCACGGTGCTGCGCCACGCTGGAGACGTCACCAAGATCTACCTGATCTGCTTTGCCGTGAGCGTGGTGCTCCCGGTGATTCTAATCAATCTGCTCGGCCTAATGGGCGCCGTCGTGAGCTACCTAGCCATCATGGCCCTACTGCTGGTACTGTTGATTATCGAGTACGCCCACATCCGCCAACGCATCGAACGCGACCGCAACCCCTACGGCGCCTAATTAGCTGCCCCCGGTCACCGGAATTTGCGATGGAATCACCCCGGCTGGAGTCTCGTTGCGGACACGCAAAACTAAGTGAGTAGACTTTTACCGAATCCCGGACCACACCGACAAAGCACAAGTCCGTGACCAGCGGTTTTATTGAGGCAAATATGTTGGGTGCTCGGCATTTCCAAAAAAGTCTACTCACTTAGCCAGCGGGCAGCCAAATGATTATTTAATCCCCGTCCCTGAAAAATCAATTTGCGGGCAGAAGGGCAAAAGTAGTCAAAAAAGGCCCCGTCCAAAATTAGCTACCCCTTGCACCGATTATTCGCCCGGGTTGATATTCGCGTAGAACTCAGCCCCATCATCGAGCCGCAGGATGCCCACGCGACCGAACTCGGAGCCGGTGGCGGCAGCGCAGTCGATGTCGATGCGATCGGGCACACCGGCGGCATCCTCGCCGCCCAGGCGCACGATCTGCCCGCGGCCCGACTCCTCGTCGAGCCCCGCAAGACCACCGACCTCGCAATAACGCCCGAGCGACACCGTTGGCGTGTGACCGCTCACAACGACCGGGCCCTTACCCTCGGTAGAAAGCAGCCCGGTCGGCACATCCCAATAGCCGTGACGAATCCACAGCAGGTCATCGGACGACTGTACCGCGAGCATCTGCTGCAGCAGCTCGCGATCGGCACCCACCGCTCCAACGCCATCGGCACAATCGACGCCATGCTCAAGCAAAAACGCGCGCGCCGCCTTCATCTCGATTCCAGCATGTACCAGCAGATACGGGCGCTCCTCGGTCTCGACCACCGCGTAGAGCGGCAGCGCGGCCATCCATCGCACGAGCTCCTCGTATGCCTCAAATTCCATGTCGTTGAGCTGCTCGCGCGTCGTCCAGCCACCGTTGATATCCCAGGTCTCGGCATCGAGCGGATCCTGACCAATGATGGCATCGAGCATGATCTGCTCGTGATTACCCTTGAGCACGTGGGCGTTGGGCAGCGAGCGCACGAGCTTAATAACGCCGACCGGATCGGGCCCGCGATCGATCATGTCGCCCAGCACGTACAGCGTGTCGTCGGACGTCAACGAGATCTTAGACAGGGCCTCGTCAAGCGCACGCACGTGCCCGTGAGCATCAGATGTCACATAGATCGCCATGGTACGCCTCTCCTTGCATTGCGGCCGAAGCCCGGTGCCGCAACTAAAACTTCAAGTTGAACTTAAACGTTACCCATTGTACTCCGTTGCAATAAAGCTGGAAAGGGTTTCCGAGCAGAGGCAAAGACGGCAGCCGTCTATGACGATATCGCGCACGCCCGCAATCCAACCCCATAAACCCACCATCTTTGGGTACAAATAACCACAGACAACTGACCGTGCCACGCCAACCACCCAGGAGCGGACACTATCCATGAACCAGATCCTTCTTTTTATCGGCCTCGTCATCATTTTGTGCCTGACCATCAAACCCGTCGGCAAAAAGCTCCCCTTCCCCACCCTGCTCATCTTTATCGCGCTCGGCATGCTGTTGGGCGTCAACGGCCCGGCGCACATCGACTTTAGCGACTACGCACTCACCGAAACCGTCTGCAGCACGGCGCTGCTGTTCATCATGTTCTACGGCGGCTTTAACACCAATATCGACCGCGCCAAGCCCGTCGCTGCGCCGGCGGTGCTGCTGAGCACGCTCGGCGTCGTCATCACCGCAGGCATCACCGGCGTGTTCGCCCACTTTGTGCTGGGCTTCGACTGGATCGGCGGCCTGCTGCTGGGCTCGGTCGTGGCATCCACCGACGCGGCCAGCGTCTTTAGTGTTCTGCGCGAGCACAGTCTGTCGCTGAGGGGCGGCACCGACTCGCTGCTCGAGGTCGAATCGGGCTCCAACGATCCCGTCGCCTACATGCTCACCGCCGTGCTCGCCACACTCGCGGCCGGCGGCGACATTAACATCCCCGTGCTGCTGGCCAAGCAGATTATCCTGGGCGTGGGCCTGGGCCTCGCCATCGGCTGGGCGGCGGGCCGCCTGATTGAACGCGCGCACGCAACGGCCGAGGGCGCGCAGACCATCTTTTTGTTCGCCGTGGCCATCGTCGCCTACGCGCTGCCGAGCTACCTGGGCGGCAACGGCTTTTTGGCTGTATACCTGGCCGGCATTGTGCTGGGTGCGAGCGACATCACCGGCAAAGTCGAGATGGCGCACTTCTTTGACACCCTCACCGAGATGGCCGAGATGACGATCTTCTTCTTGCTCGGCCTGCTCGTAACGCCCGCACGCCTGCCGCAGATGCTGCTGCCGGGCCTGGCACTCATGGCGTTCATGCTCTTCGTGAGCCGCCCCATCGCCGTCGGCGTGCTCCTAGCGCCCTTTAAGACGAATCCCCGCCAGGTCGCGCTCGTAAGCTGGGCGGGCCTACGCGGAGCGGCTTCGGTCGTCTTTAGTCTCTTTGCCGTAGTGGCCGGCGTTCCCGGCGGACACGACCTATTTGACCTGGTGTTTGCGATTGCCGTGTCGAGCATTGTGGTGCAGGGCTCGCTGCTGCCGGCGGTGGCGAAGAAGCTCGATATGATCGATGCGACCGGCGACGTGCGCCGCACCTTTAACGACTATCGCGACGAAGACGGCATGTCATTTGTAAAGCTCAAGGTGGGTGCTGGCCATCCGTTTGCCGAGCGCTCGCTCGCCGATATTGGCAGCGCGACGGACATGCTCGTGGTCCTGGTGCTGCGCGACGGGGCGCACCCGGTGCTGCCCAACGGCGATACCGTGATCCAGGAAGGCGATCTGCTGGTGATGGCCGCCCCAACGTTCGAAGAGCGTGCCGAGGTTACGCTGCGCGAGGTCACCGTAACCCCCCACGGTCGCCTGGCCGGCCAGCGTCTTCGCGATGTGCCGCAGGGCAAGCACCCCTTTATCGTGGTGATGCTCAAGCGCGACGGCCAAACGATCATCCCCGACGGCAACACCCTAATATACGCCGGCGACGAAGCCGTCATCGCCACGCTCGCGTCGTAGCGGGCAGGAGGTAGCTAATTTGCGACGAAGAGATCAAGCGCCTAGAAAGCCTCATGCCTTCGCTCGCAGATTTGGATTTGCCTGAGGAGTAAAGCACCCCTCCCCCATGTAACCATCCTGTAAATCATAGCGGCGCACTCGGGTTTTGCTGTGATGCGGTCGCGCCTAGCGCTCCACTGTGCTAAAGTATCCCGAACGTTCAAACGACTACGAGGGAGACTAGAAGATGGCACGTGTGCACAACTTCTCAGCTGGCCCGGCCGCGCTGCCTACAAGCGTGCTCGCCGAGATCGCCGACGAGATGATGGACTACCGCGGTTGCGGCATGTCCGTGCTCGAGATGAGCCATCGATCTAGCATGTACCAGCAGATTATCGACGACGCCGAGGCAACCCTGCGCCGTCTGCTGAGCATCCCGGACAACTACCGCGTCCTGTTTTTACAGGGCGGTGCCACGCTGCAGTTTGCGGGCATCCCCATGAACCTCATGCACCGCGGCCGCGCCGGCTACATCGTGACCGGCAACTTTGCCAACAAGGCATACAAAGAAGCCGCCAAGTACGGTGAGGCCGTGCTGCTCGCGAGCTCCGAGGACACCAACTTCGACCGCATCCCCGACATGGCCGACATCAATGCGCGCATTGCCGCCGAGGCCGCAGGCGACGGGCTCGACTACGTCTACATCTGCCAGAACAACACCATCTTTGGCACCATGTACCACGAGCTGCCCAGTTGTGGCGATGTGCCGCTGGTCGCCGATGTCTCGAGCTGCTTCTTGTCGCAGCCGCTCGACGTTGAGCGCTACGGGCTCATTTACGCCGGAGCGCAGAAAAACGCCGGCGCCGCGGGCGTGACCGTGGCCATCGTGCGCGACGACCTCATCGCAGATGGCCCCGCCTTTGCGCAGACGCCGCAGTACCTGGACCTTAAGACCCAGGCCGCCAAGGGTTCCATGCTCAACACGCCCAACACCTTTGGCATCTACGTGTGCGGCAAGGTGTTCCGTTGGGTTGAGCAGACCGGCGGACTTGCCGCCATGGCCGAGCGCAACTGGGCCAAGGCCAACCTGCTCTACGACCTGCTCGAGCACAGCGTGCTGTTCCATGGCACCACACAGACCGACAGCCGCTCCATCGCCAACGTCACCTTCCGCACCGGCGACGCCGAACTCGACGCGGCCTTTGTCGCAGGCGCGGCAGAGCACCAGATTCAAAACGTCAAGGGCCATCGCCTGGTGGGCGGCATGCGCGCTAGCGTCTACAACGCCGTAACCATGGAAGATGTGCAGGCACTGGCCTCGTACATGAAGGACTTCGAAGCGCAGCTTAGTTTGAGCCCGCGATCTAACTAGCCCGCAACGCGCGGGCCGATCAGCCATCTCAGACCACCCTGTATAGATCAAAACCTGCTAAGGAGTTTTCCATGCGCAAGATTAAAACCATCGATGACATTACCAAGGACGGCAAGGTCGAGTTTGGTGAGGGCTACGAGTTTGTGAGCACCGCCGAAGAGGCCGACGCCATTCTGATGCGCTCGACCGACCTGCACGGCTACGAGCTGCCCGAGGGCATCCGCGCCATCGCCCGCTGCGGCGCCGGCGTCAACAACATCCCCGTCGAGGAGTACGCCAAGAAGGGCGTCGTCGTCTTTAACTCCCCCGGCGCCAACAGCAACGCCGTTAAGGAGCTCGTCCTAGGCATGCTGGTGCTCTCGAGCCGCGGCGTGGTGCAATCAATGAACTGGGTGCGTGACAACGCCGACGACCCCGAGATTCAGGTCGATGCCGAAAAGGCCAAGAAGGCCTTTGTGGGCCGCGAGCTCAAGGGCAAGCGCATCGGTGTCATCGGCCTGGGCAACGTGGGCTCCAAGGTCGCCAACGCCTGCGTCGATCTGGGCATGGACGTTTACGGCTACGACCCGTTCATTTCCGTCGAGCACGCGTGGGTGCTGAGCCGCGAGGTGCAGCGCGTGGGCACGCTCGAGGATCTCTGCCGCGGCTGCGACTACCTCACCGTGCACGTGCCCAGCAAGGCCGACACCATCGGCATGATCAGCACCGAACAGATTAACCTGCTGGCACCGGACGCCGTGCTCATCAACTACGCGCGCGAAACCATCATTGACGAGGACGCCGTCGACGCCGCCCTGCGCGAGGGCAAGCTCAGCTGGTTTAGCTGCGACTTCGCCACGCCCAAGACGGTCAAGATGCCCAATACGTTTATCACCACGCACTCGGGCGCCGGCACCGGCGAGGCCGAGGCCAACTGCGCCGACATGGCCATCAGCGAGCTCAAGGATTACCTGGAGAACGGCAACATCGCACACAGCGTCAACTACCCCGCCTGCAGCATGGGCAAGGCGCGCGCTGCAAGCCGCATTGCCTGCCTGCATGCCAACGTGCCCAACATGATCGGCCAGATCACGGCCATCCTGGCCAAGGACAACGCCAACGTGCAGCGTATGACCAACGAGTCCGCCGGCGAGAACGCCTACACCATGTTCGACACCGACGAACACCTAGACAGCAGCACCATCGAGGCGCTCAAGCAGATTCCGTCGATGTATCGCGTGCGCGTGATCAAGTAGCGCCGACTGACCTGACGGGCAGTTCCCCATGTGGCCTGCCCGTCGCTGACATTGAATGCCCGCGGGGGCGCCTTTCGCACGAGAGGCACCCCCATTTTTGTGAGCGCTCCATTAAATGCATTGAGCCGCTTCTTGGCATACAATCTGTATGTTGACCTAACTATCTGTGAGGTGCCTATGGTTGATACAGATTTTGCTTGGCGGCTTACGCAAGGGCTCGTGCGGATCGACAGTTCAGACCCGGGTGCGTATGAGGACGAGATTGAGCGCTATATCAAAGCGTTGGTTGAGGAACGGTTGGCGCAGCTGAGCTATCCGGTACTCGATGCCGTGCAGATTGCAGAGCACGAAGTACTCCCCGGACGCCGCAATCTAATGGTCACCGTGCCGGGCCAAAGCGACGAGCCACGGCTCGTCTACATCTGCCATTTGGATACCGTCACCTTGGGCGATGGCTGGGACGCGGACATTCCGCCGCTCGGAGCGATCGTGCGCAACGATAAACTCTACGGCCGCGGTGCCTGCGACATGAAGAGTGGCCTGGCCTGCGCCATTGCCGCACTGGTCCATACGCTCGAGCGCGTGGCGGCGGATGGCGCGCTGCCCCGCCGCGGCTTTTCGCTCATCTGCTCGGTCGACGAGGAAGATTTTATGCGCGGCTCAGAGGCAGCCATCGATGCTGGCTGGGTCGGCTCGCGTGAATGGGTGCTGGACACCGAGCCCACCGACGGACAGATCCAGGTGGCGCACAAGGGTCGCACGTGGTTCGAGATCGAGATGACCGGCGTCACGGCGCATGCGAGCCAGCCTTGGAAGGGCGCGGATGCCGTCGCCGCCATGGCCGAGGTCGTGTGTTCGCTCCGTCGCGCGTTTGTGGCGCTGCCCGCGCACGATGAGCTGGGGCCTTCGACCATCACGTTTGGCCAAATCGAGGGCGGATATCGCCCCTACGTCGTACCCGACCGCGCCAAAGCCTGGGTCGACATGCGACTGACCCCGCCGACCGATACGGCCGCCGCGACGCGCATGGTAGAGCAGGCCATCGCCGGCGCCGAAGCCGCCGTTCCCGGTTGCCATGGCAGCTACACCGTGACGGGCGACCGCCCCGCCATCGAGCGCGACCCGAACTCTCCCCTTCTAGCAGCGCTCAAGCGTGCCGCCGATGACGTGACGGACGCGGACACGACCGTCGGCTTCTTTACCGGCTACACCGACACCGCCGTCATTGCCGGCAAGACAGACAACCGCAATTGCATGAGCTACGGTCCCGGGTCGCTCGCGCTCGCGCACAAGCCCAACGAATATGTGCCCCACGCCGATATCGTTCGTTGTCAGCAGGTGCTAATCGCGCTCGCCGATAACGTGCTCTGGGACGCGAGCGGCCAAGTTGGGGCATAATAAGCCGCGAACAAACCGACTCGTGCGTTAGGACCGCCCATGAAAGCACTTCCGTTTCCCTGCATCCGCCCGGCTCAGGACCGCGTGCTCGAGGCGCTGCCTGCAATGGGCAGCATCCTGAGCGGCAACGATGCTCTGCGCGGAGCCATTGCCGATGGTCTGATGCTCAAGGACCCGGGTGCGGCGTATTACGTGTACGAATGCTCGGGCGAGCCGGGACGTGTGACGGGTGTCGTGGCGATCTGCCCGGTTGGTGCGCTGGCGGGCGGCGACGCGGTTGCCGCCGATACGACCGCCGCTGCGCGCGCAATCGCCGACCTCAAGGTACAGCCCCGTCCCGTAACGCTTGTCTACGAAGCCTCTCCCGTCATGGATATCATCCTCGGCGCCGCAAAAGAGGGCGCTTCACTCTATGCCGTCACCGACCCCGCCGGCATTACGCACCGCGTGTGGGAGGTCAAGCGCGAGGACGCCGTCGGGGCCATCCGCGCCATGCTCGACCAGGCGCCGGAGCCGGCACTGGCCGACGACCCTGCCTACGCTGTCGCACTAGTCGAGGCATCACAGCTCCTGGCCGACGATGCACGTGCCGCCGGCACCTACACGGGCAAAGAGCCGTTCAACTTTGCCGTAGCTGCGCTCTTCCCCGCCGCGCAGGTCAGCGGCGGCGCGGCGCAGGTTCCGACGGGTCTGCTCACGCACCAGGTCGCGCGGTTCTAGCAAGACCAGACCGTCCGGCACAAAAATCGGCAGCCCAACAAACAGGGGGCGGAGATGCAGCAGGTACATGCATCTCCGCCCCTTTTGCGTCGAGAAGTTATGCCGACGACCCGTGCCGCCGCGCTCGCGTTATCCGCGCTGCGGACCCGCAGTAGCCACGAGCGGTTCAAGCCCCAGCTCGCGCGCGTAGTCTTCCTGCGTAAAGACTTCGACCAGTTCAAACGTATCGGCCGCATCGTCAAACGCAAACTGCAGCACTGAGCAGTTGCCCGGCACGCGTTCGCGCTCGTCGGCCGCCGCGCCCCGCACGTGGTCCAAAAACTCCTTGATAGCCGAGCCGTGGCTCACCGCGAGCACGCACTCGTGGTCCGGACGTCGCATAAGATCGGTTATCGTCGCCGCCATGCGCTCGCGCACCTGCATCTGGCCCTCGCCGCCAAACTGACGATAGAAATCTCGCCACGGCCGCTCGGGCATAAGCATCACGCGCTCGGCCTCAAAGTCGCCAAAGAACCACTCACGCAGACCGTCCAGGCGCTCGTACGCCAAGCCCGGCCACAGGTTGGCGATAGTCTGCTCGGTGCGATGAAGTGTGGAGGTGTAGGCATGATCGGGTTCAATGCCGCGCGCACGTAAGAACATGCCGGCACGTGCCGCCTGGTCGCATCCCAGCTGCGTGAGCGGTGAGTCACTCCAACCCTGAATAATGCGCTTAAGGTTGAATATTGTCTGCCCATGACGAACCAGATACAGGTCTTTATTCATAGGGGTCCTTTCGTTCGTTACCAATCAAGGAGCGAAAACGCACCGTCGCAATAGCCAAAATGAAGCACGGCACCGTTGTCGGGTAGCTCTCCCCCGCCAGTCACATACTCAAGAAACTCCTGGCAGGAAGAGCCGTGGGAGACTGCCAGCACACAGTCGTGCTGCGGCCTGGCCATGATGTGGGACAGCGCCGCGACCATGCGCGACTGGAGCTCGCCTTCAGACTCGCCACCAAAGGCCACCGGATAATCGCCCCAGGGCTGCGGCGGCATCTCGCGATTTGATGTACCCTCCAGCGAGCCCAAATGCCACTCGCGCAGGTCATCGACCAGCTCTATCGAGCGGCCCTCACCAGCAATTAGCTCAGCCGTATGCCGCGCCCGGCCCAACGGCGAGGAATACACACGGTCAAAGGTCACGCCACGCGCCTCAAACGCCGCGCGCGTCGCCAGCGCCTGCTCGCGCCCGCGCGCCGTAAGCGGCGAATCGCGCCCACCCTGCAAAATGTTCTGCACATTGAGCTCAGTCTGCCCATGCCGCACCAAATACAAATCTGCCACACGTCCTCCCCTCGCACCACCGCAAAGGGGACAGGTACCTTTGTGGTGGTTTACCGCCGGATCACACCGCGGTGACGCTCAGCTACACCAGTACGTCGGCAAGCGGGCGCTTGGGTACGTGGTGCACCTGCGCCTCGTCGCGCCAGTAATTAATTGAGCCGTCGGGGTTGGAATCGATCGCATCAATCACCTGCGTCTCGGCCGGAACGCCAAACGCCATGATCAGCTTGAGCTCATACTTGTCGCTATCGAGCCCCATGGCATCGATCGCGTGGGGCGTAAAGGCCTTGAACATGCAGGCAGCCACCTCGGGCGTGGCGCTGCGGGCGGCGAGCATCATCGTCTGCGCGGCAATGCCCGTGTCGACCTCGGTAATAGGAGCGGCGGGCTTGCCCGGAACGGCGCGCTCGGCAAGAATCGCGATGTAGCCGGTCGGGCGCTCGCCCTCGGCAGGACCCGACCAGTCCTTAAGCGCGCCGGCCCATGCAAGCTCGTCAAACACGCGAGCGCAGTCCTCGGAACCGCTTACCACATGAAAACGCAGACGCTGAGCATTGGCGCCGCAGGGAGCCAGGTGCGCCAGTTCCGCCAGCTCGAGCAAAAACTCGCGCGGCACGCGCATGGACTCGTCAAAGCGACGGCACGTACGGGCGCGGCGGACCAGCGCGTCAAACGTGTCCAGGCCGAGCTTTTCGCAACCTTGCTTTGCCATCGACTCCGCGCTAGACGGCGCCGCGGGAACTGTTTCGTTCATAGGGACCCCCAATTTCGGGCAATTGTTCTTAGGAAAATCTAACCTAAAACGTAGGCAATAACGAACAGGGCTGCAATGTTCTACACCTGTTGAATAGAAAATCGCGACGTGGGGAACAACGGAAACAATTCGGGGCCTTTGGGTTACGTTTCACCCTCCCCGACCCATACGTCAGCGCCTTTAGGCGATACTGGTCGTAACGATCAAGGCTTACGCCGCACGGAAAGGAGACATTATGGGCATCTTTAAGAATGATGACCAAAAATCGAGCCAGTTTGGATTTGACGAGAAAAGCATGGCAGGCAAGGCCGTCAAGGCCGTGCGCTGGATTTACGCCATCACGGGCGTCTTGGCGCTCGTCGCCGGCATCGCACTGCTGTTTGCGCCCGCCAAGTCCCTCGTCTTCTTAACGACCGTCTTGGGCTTCTACTTTGTGATCACGGCCGCGATCAGGCTGTTTACCGCTGTTTTCGAGCCACTGCTGCCCACCGGCTGGCGCGTCACGAGCATCATCTCCAACCTACTCATTATCTTGGGCGGCGTCATAATCCTGCGCAACCAGGCCTTCTCGACCGCGACGCTCACCACGATGGTGGTTATCGTGGCCGGCTTTGGCTGGATCGTCGAAGGTGTCATGTCCATTCTGGAGTCCGAGCTTTCGTCCAACCGTGCCCTCGCCATCCTGAGCGGCGCGCTCTCCATCATCGCCGGCATGTTCGTGTTTATCTATCCGCTGTGGTCGGCCAAGATGCTCGTCATCTTTAGCGGCGCCGCACTGCTGGTGTTTGGCGTAACGCTGATTGTTCGCGCTATTCAATTTGGCAAACTGGTGCACTAGATGCCGCGAACGCTCTTTATTGATGCAGACGCCTGCCCGGTCACGCGCGAGTCGATTGACTGCGCGCGGCGGGCGGGCGTCGCCGTCGTTATCGCCGGCAACAGCACACAGAACCTGGAACGCCACATTCGCCGCGACGATCCGCGCGACGTCGAGCATGCGCGACGCGGATTTTGGGTCACGACGCTCGATGTGAGCGTGGGCGCCGACAGCGCCGACTTTGCCATTGTCGAACGCCTGCAGGCGGGCGACGTAGTCGTGACGCAGGACATTGGCTTGGCGAGCATGGTGCTCGGGCGCGATGCCGCCGCCATCGGCGTGCGCGGGCGCGTCTACGATAAGGCGACCATCGACATGCAGTTGTTTATTCGCCACGAGGAAAAGAAGGTACGCCGCGCCGGGGGACGCACTCGCGGACCGGCGGCATTTACCAGCGAAGACCGGGCCCGCTTTAAACGCAACCTCACCGAGCTGCTGCACTAACCAAGGTAGATTTTTGGGACATGCCTAAAAATCTACCTTTTTGTTTTGGCAGCGGAAATGCCCTGGTCACAGGGGTAGATCGTAAGACATGTCCCAATAATCTACTTAAAGGCCAACGGCGGAGAGGATGAGGCCCCAGCCGGCACCGATGACGTACATCATGATCAGGAACAGGACGTTTTCGCGGGCGCTGCGGTTGGTACGGAACAGCACCAGGTAGCCCACACCGGCAGAGATGAGCGTGCCGGCGAGCATCGGGGCCAGCTGCAGCGCGCCTTCCAGGTACAGTTGCGTGATGACGACGCTGGCCGAGCAGTTGGGAATCAGGCCGACAAGCGCCGAGCCCAGGACCGCAAGCGTCTCGTTGCCGCGCAGGAACTGCTCGATCGCGGACTCGCCGAAGGTCTCGAGCACGGCGACCAGAATCAGCGTCACCAGAAAAATGAATACCGAGACCTGCACGGTGTGCGAGATGGCGCTGCGAATAATCGACAGGAGGGGCGCGCTCTCGTGAGAGTGGGAGTGACCGTGGCCATCATGGTGTTCATGCTCGCCCCCATGACCGTGATCGTGTCCATGTCCGTGTTCGTACTCGTCCTCGTCTTCATCGCAACCGCAATGGTCGCGCTCGCACAGCTCATGGATGTGATCGGCGCTCACGCCCGCCTCGGCCACTTCATCAATGATGTCGCCCCCGGTATGGTCGTCGTGCGCGCAGTTCACATGAGCCGGATTGGAAGCGGTCCCCAGCACGGTACGGCGAATCGCCGCATGCGCGCGAGCGTTACGACGAAGGCCGCGGATAGCCGCGTCCACGATAAAGCCCGTGACCAGCGCGATCAGTGCCTTCGAAGCCAAAAGCATCGCCATGGTCTGCACGGGAACCTGCTCGGCAAGTAGCAGCGGCAGCATCTCGTCGGAGGTCGAAAGGAACACCGCCACCAACGTGCCCAAGGTCACGACGCGACCGGCGTACAGCGTTGCCGCCATGGCCGAAAAGCCGCACTGCGGCACCATACCCAGCAACGAGCCAACCACGGGACCCGCGGCGCCGGCGCGCTTGATGGCCCCGTTAACGCGGTCGCCCGCGACGTGCTCCAAGGTCTCGAGGGCCAGATACGTCACCAACAAAAACGGCACAAGCGAGAGCGTGTCCTTGCCGGCGTCGAGCAGAATATCAATCAGCAAATCCATGACGGATGGAACCTTTCGTGTCTTTCGGCAGCATTGTAAAAGTCCTAGCGGTCAACTAGGGTATTGTAGTTGTCCTAGGCGCGATGCCAATAGTTGCCCATGGTAAACTATCATCTCGCCACATCTCAATGAACCCGAGCCGCGCGCTGCGGCCCGTCCAAGGAGCAGTTATATGAACGTTTCACAAGCACTCGAATACGAGCGCCAGCCGTTTATTCCCATGTTTATCTATGGCGATCACGGCGCCATGGAGTCCGAGCGCCAGAAGGGCGAGGAGGCCCTTAAGGTGCTCGAAACCGAGTACTTTACCGCCGAGGGCGACCCCAGCTTCGACTTTGCCACCGTGCGCGACCTGGCTGACCGCAACCGCGACCTGTGCGACCAGATTGGCGAGGCGCGCCTGCGCAACGTGACGCCCGCGACGCTTTCGCGCGGCCTGTCCGATGCCGACACCTGCGCCGCCATCGGTAAGATGCAAAAGCGCACCGCCGCGTCGGTCATGCGCGAGATCCGCGGCGACCGCGACGCGCTCGGCGTGGCCTACGCCCGCAAGCCCATCCAGGGCACCGTGCTCGGTATCGACATCGAGACCACCGGCCGTGCACCCGAGCGCGGCTATATCATCAACGTGGGCTGGGAAATCATGGACCTCACCAGCGACGCCGTGCCGCATGACGCCGAGGCACACTACTGCGGCCTGCCCGATATCTACCGCGGCGAGGATGTGCCGCTGTCGAAAATCCACCACATCACCTGGGACGACATCGACGGCAAAACGCCCTTCCGCGAGAACAAGGAATTGCAGAAGCAGCTGCTCAAGCTTATGAAGAAGTACCCGTACATGGCGCATAACGCCGCGTTCGAGGACAGCTGGTTCAAAATTCATCTGGACGGTTACGCCGAGGCACGCCGCGCCGGCAAGATTATCGTCATCGACTCGCGCCAGATCTGCCGCAGCTTGGACGCCGACGTGCGCTCGCTCCCCCGCGAGTCCGCGCCCGCCGCGCTCGAGAACTGGGCGCGCCGCCGTGGCACCCTCGCCGCCGATGCCAACGAGCAGCATCTGGGTCTGGACGACACCGACCTCATGCTCCGCACCGTCCAAGCCGAGTTCAACCTCAAGAACCTATTCGCGAAATAACCGATCCATCTGCGGGAGCGCCTGCCAGGCACAGCGCAATCCGTCTGGGCACACCGACACGCAGTAAACTAGGGCGCAGCCTTATGGCTGCACCCTAGTTTTCATCAAAACGAGCAAATACGCGTGCTTCACATAGTCGGCAGGTTGGCCCACCTACATTTTTCGAGTTGTTCGGCCAGCTGAACCACTAGTCAAGGCCCCTTGAACCGCAATCGAAGCTAAAATCGCCTTAATTTCGCAACCAAGCCCCATAAATCTACCTGAATCAATTCGAATAGGACGTTGCGATCGCACCATTTGTATAGGATAAGGCCGAATAACTCAAATTATGTTGGTGAGGCATCTGAGCGGTCGGCAAAAACGCTTAGAAGCTACGAATCCGCAACTAAAGTTCATCAAAAAGGGGCAGCCGGCAGAAACCTCCCCAGCCAAAGCTGCTCCCTCAATACGACAGCTCAAAAACCCACCGTTCGCAGAAGATAAGCCGCGCCCCAATACCGTTGCCCGAAGTTTCGGGCGTATGCGGCGTCCGCTATGCCATCATGCGCGTATGGGAATCATTCTGTCACATACCACGGCACGCGCTGTATACCAAACAGCCAACTCGCTCGCAAGCTACGCGACCGGTCCCATACCTATGGAAAAGATCAGGGTGTCTGCGCCGACCACGTCCGACCTGGAAGCGGCACGAGCATGGCTCAACAGAAAGAATGTCGATTCTGAACGTATCCATGTGCTGACGTTTTCCAATAATGCCAAAAGGCACCGCAAGGGCTGCATCTGCCACTGCACGCGCTATACGTTTGATGCAGAAAGCTACCTAGAACTCGAGCCGAACGTCTACATCGTCGATATCAAGCTGTGCGCGTTAGAAGCAACAGCCGACCTCAACCTTTCGGAGCTCGTTGAGTATTACTTTGAAATCTGCGGCTCCTACGCGCTTGGAACGTCCGACGAAACTCAATATCGCGAGCGCCCAGCCCTAACCAGCGTTGAAGAGCTCAGAGCCTTCTTTTCAGAGGCACCGGGGTATCGTGGATCTAATAAAGCACTTAAGGCACTTTCTTATGTACACGAAGGCTGTCGCTCCCCACTCGAAACGGCGTTTGTCATGATGCTGACAATGCCCAAGTCAATGGGTGGCTTAGCCATACGCGCTATCAAAACGGATTATCCGATCCCAGTCCCCAAAAGATACGCCGCCCTAACGCGACGGACGGTTTTCTACCTCGACGCGCTGCTCGAAAATTCGATGACCGATATCGAATACAACGGCTTTTACCACGACGAACCCGAGCAGCAATCAATTGACGAGGAGCGCCGAAACACGCTGCGAAACATGGGATATGCCGTTATCACAGTTAATCGTCATTCGTTTTTCAAGCAGTCCGCTTTTAAACGGGTCATGGAAGCGATTCGCATTCGCGAGAAGATATGGCCCGGTCGACTCCCGGATAACTTCGCCATCCTGCAAGAAACTCTTCGTCAATTTGTCTTGCGGCGCTACTTCGAATACGGTCGCCGCGTCCTGGAGACACTCAAAGAAGAAGAGGCCGCCAAGCGCGAAATTGCAAGCCAATATCCGCAAGCTGATGACCCGAGCATCAACGATGTGCCCGAACCCGACGACATGCAACACGTCGGGGCCCTTGCTGAGGAAATCAATGGGGCTTGGGAATGCGACATGTTCGCAAAAATCGATGAAAACCGCACGGAAGACGACACGATTATTGATCTAATTGAGAATTCGCTCTTCTAAAGGCGATCTCTGCGGATGTCCACCTACATTTTTCGACTTATTCGGCCACCGATGTGCCAGATTGGCTGCAGCAATGCTCAATATAACTTTAGATAAAACTGATTCTGCAGGAACTCCCGTAGAGGAAGAACTGATTCTCGCGGTATTTGACACGATAAAGTACAAATATGAACAGTTCTAATGCTTCTCAAGGTGGCTTTCTTAGCATGCTAGCCGAACATCTCGAAATATGTTGGCGAGCATTGCGTCGATGTCTCCCGACCCACAGAAAATCGCAGAGGCGGCAAGCAGTCATCGAAATTAACGCAAATTGTATTGACATATGAACATACGCTCATATAATCGGAAGTAAGTTATTTGAGCGTATGTTCATATGAAAGGATATTGCAATGAGCATCCGCGTTGATGAAACGAAACCCGACACCGAGGCCACCGAACCCGCGATCCCCACCACCTGCTCGCCCGAGGACCTTCCCGACGAGGAGCTTCTCTACGACCTCGCCGACCTGTTCAAGGTCTTCAGCGACACCACGCGCATCAAGATCCTCTATGCTCTCATGGGCCGCGAGCTCTGCGTGGCAGACATCGCCGAAGCGACCGAAACCTCGCAGTCCGCGGTGTCGCACCAGCTGCGCACACTCAAGCAGTCGCACCTGGTTAAATTCCGGCGCGACGGGCGCAATATCCTATACTCGCTCGCCGACGACCACGTCTACACCATGCTCAACCAGGGCATGAGCCATATCTGCGAATAGCAACCAACCACGGTACCAGCGCGGCCTGCACCCAAGCCGCAAAAACGGGAAAGGAACCCACCATGAAAAAGCAGTATAAGCTCGATGAGATCGATTGCGCCAACTGTGCGCGCGAGCTTCAGGACGAGCTGGCCAAGCTCGAGGGCGTCAAATCCGTTTCGGTCAACTTTATGACCCAGAAGCTGACGCTCGAGGCCAATGAAGCCGAGTTCGACGAGGTCCTCGACCGCGTTGTGGAGTTCACCGCCGACGCCGAGCCGGACTGCGAGATTATTCTCTAGCCCAGGTTTACGCCAACCTGCAAGGCCGCGCTTGCTGCGGCCTTTGCTCGCGAAATTATATGAGCGAATGTTCATACATTCAAATGGGAGGATACGAGTCATGGCCACCGCCGACCCCAAAAAGAAAAAGAAGAAGCGCAAGAAAAAAGAATCACTCGAGCATAAGCGCAACCGCATCCTGGTAGCGCTGGGCATTTTTGCCGTGGTGTACGCCCTCGATGAGTTCGGCACCCTTACCGCCGCATTCGGCACCCCGGGCGACATCTACGCCAGCTTTGTACTGTTCCTCGTGCCGTTTTTGATTGCCGGCTACGACGTACTGCAAAAGGCATTCAATAACATCCGCCGCGGCAAGGCCTTCGACGAGAGCTTCCTCATGGCCGTCGCGACCATCGGCGCGTTTGCCATGGTGCTCTTCCCCGATACCGACCCGCACATGGCCGAAGGCGCCGCCGTCATGCTGTTCTACCAGGTCGGCGAGCTGTTTCAGGCGTACGCCGTGGGCAAGAGCCGCAAGTCGATCAGTGCCATGATGGACATCGCGCCCGACTACGCTAACGTCGAGCAGCCCGACGGCACACTCGAGCAGGTCTTCCCCGATGACATCGCCGTCGGCACCGTGATCGTGGTCAAGCCCGGTGAGCGCGTGCCTATCGACGGCGTCATCGTCGAGGGCGAAACCCAGCTCGACACCGCCGCCCTTACCGGTGAGTCGGTCCCCCGCCCGGCCAAAACCGGAGACGATATCATCAGCGGCTGCATCAACATGACGGGGCTCATCCACGTGCGCACCACCAAGCCCTTTGGCGAGTCCACCGTCGCACGCGTCCTGGAGCTCGTGGAAAATGCCAGCGAAAAGAAGGCGCGCACTGAGAACTTTATCACGCGCTTCGCCCGCGTCTACACGCCCGCCGTCACCGGCGCTGCCGCGGTACTCGCGCTCGGCGGCGGCTTGGTCACCGGCGCCTGGTCCGACTGGATCCTGCGCGGCCTGACCTTCCTGGTCGTCAGCTGCCCGTGCGCGCTCGTGATTAGCGTCCCGCTCAGCTTCTTTGGCGGCATTGGCGGCGCATCCAAGCTGGGCGTCCTCATCAAGGGCTCCAACTACCTCGAGACGCTCGCCGATGTGGACACCGTCGTCTTTGACAAGACCGGCACGCTCACCAACGGCACGTTTTCGGTCGTGGCGGTACACCCCGAGGCTGGCTACACCGAGCAGTCGCTGCTTGAAGTCGCAGCTCTTGCGGAGTCGTTCTCCGATCACCCCATCGCGCAGTCCGTGCGTGTCGCCTACCAGGGCGAGGTCGACCCCAAGCGCGTTAGCAACTCCGCCAACGACGCGGGCCACGGCGTGACGGCAACCATCGACGGCAAGCACGTCGTCGTTGGCAACGCAAAAATGCTCGCCGCGACCGGAGTCGAAGCGCCCGATTGCGAGGTCGTCGGTACGATCCTTCACGTGCTGGTCGATGGCATCTATGCCGGCCACATTGTAATTGCCGACACCGTCAAGGCCGATGCCGAGCAGACGATCAGCGACCTGCACGCCGCCGGCGTCAAGCGCACCGTCATGCTCACGGGCGACCGCGAGGAGGTTGCGGCGTCTGTGGCCAAGCAACTCAGTCTCGACGAGTTCCACGCGCAGCTGCTGCCGGGCGATAAGGTCGAGCGTGTTGAGGCGTTGCTCGCGGCCGAAAGCGGCAAGGGCAAGCTCGCCTTTGTCGGCGACGGTATCAACGACGCACCTGTGCTTACGCGCGCCGATGTGGGCATTGCCATGGGCGCTATGGGTTCCGACGCCGCGATTGAGGCCGCCGACGTGGTGCTCATGGATGACAAGCCGTCCAACATTTCCCGCGCGATCCGCGTGGCGCGCAAGACCATGGCGACTGTTTGGCAGAACATCATCTTTGCGCTGAGCATTAAGCTGCTGATTCTAGTGCTGGCAGCACTCGGCATTGCCAACATGTGGCTTGCTGTGTTCGGCGACGTAGGCGTGGCGATCATCGCCATCCTGAACGCCATGCGCGCGATGGGTGTCAAGAACCTGTAGCGTTCGTGGGCTGTCCGGCCGGGACCGGGCTTGGTTTTGAAAACGTCCTCGCGCATGAGGCCCGTCTTTCCTGCTCCTGCGGAGCAACGGAAAGACGGGCCTCGCGCTGCGGAGTGTTTTCAAAACCAAGCCCGGCCCCGGCCTGCGTTGACACAGCTGGTGGTTCTTGGGCATCGCTTACTGACGGGGTTCCTTGTCTGAGTTGGAGTTAGTTGGTGGGGCTACTGGTCCCGATCGCTGTGCCGCGCCTTTGGCGCGGGAGGCGCGCCGCTGCGGGAATGCTAGTCGGTCATTATTGGCGCCGAAGCACCGTCCCGTCCCAGCATCGCCCTCAGCTTCTCGAAGCTTTCCTCGCTTAGGCAGTGCTCCATGTGGCAGCCCTCTTGCGACGCGACCTCAGCCGAAACACCCGCATCCTCTAGCAGCCCCACGAAAAAGCAGTGACGCTCCCACATTTGGCGCGCGACCTCCAGACCACGCTCCGTCAGATGAACGTCGCGCTTGCCCATTTCGACATAGCCGTTGCTTTCCAACGTCGCCATGGCCTTGGAAACGCTCGCCTTGGTTACGCCGAGGTGCTCCGCAACGTCGATCGAGCGCACGATGCCCTGACGTTCCGACAGAACGTAGATCGATTCGAGATAGTCTTCTCCGGATTCACGTAGGGCCATGGGCCGCCTTTCGCGATGATTGCTAGTTAGCCTTTGGATACTTTTCACAGCTTACTTTACCGCAAAAGTTGCCCATGTCTTACTACTTTGCCTAAAAGTTAGCCGTGTTTCACAAAACGTGCGGGACGAAAACAAAATGGGGACGCCCCGCAAGGAGTGTCCCCAGGTGCCGGCAGAAAAGGAGCGTCCCAAAGTGCCGAGCCGCAGCTATAACAGGCCAAAGTGCTTTGCGGCGTTGTAGATCCCATCGTCGTCCACGGCGGTCGTCACGTAGGTCGCCGCAGCTTTCACCGTGTCCTGCGCGTTGCCCATGGCCACACTTGTGCCCACGGCCGAGAACATCGACAGGTCGTTCTCGCCGTCGCCAAAGGCAATCGCTTCACTCGCGTCGATGCCCAGGCGCTCCAGCGTCGCCGCCACACCCAGGTCCTTGCCGCCGTTGGCCGGAATAATGTCGCAGAACAGGTCGCACCAGCGCGTGGTGAGCGAATGCGACACGGCATCGGTCACGATATGCTCGTCAACTGGGTCAACAAAGGCACAGAACTGATAGACCGGCGCGTCAAAGGCATGCTCAAACGGCTCCTCGTGGTAGACGATTCCCGCGTTGCTGCCAGCCGTCACCACGCGCTCGGACAGGCGGTTCACAAACGAGTTCTCGCCCTGCATGCACAGTGAGTCGTAGCGCCCCTGCGCCACCTGGTCCACAATCACCGCAACGTCGTCCGGATCGATCGGGCAGCTGCGGTAGACGCCCTTGGCATCAAAACAGTGCTGGCCCGAAAGCGTAATGTACGCATCCCAGCCCAGGTCGAACAGCCAGTCCGGCATCTGGTAGGTCGGACGGCCCGTGGCGATCACGCACGCAATCCCCTGCTCGCGAAAGCTGTCGAGCACCTGCTGCGCCGACGCCGGAATCCGGTGGGTCTTAAAGCTCAGCAGCGTACCGTCGATATCGAAAAACGCGGCTTTGATCATTCTCGCCTACTCCTCGCCCTCGAGCTTTTCGCTCGCCTCGAGCCACGCCATCTCCAGCTCGTCCATGGCAGCGTGAGCCTCGTCGATCTTTGCCTGCTGCTCGCCCAGCGCCGTGTAGTTGGTGGGATCGACTTGGGCCATGGCGGCCTCGGCCTCCTCAACGCGGGTGCGCTGCGTCTCCATCTTGCGCTCGAGCGAGCTCACCTCGCGGCGGAGCTTCTGACGCTCGGCGTTGGACAGGCCGTTGGGCTGACCGCTCGACTTGGGCTTGTCGGAAGCAGCCGCCGCCGTACCGGTGTCGAACGTGCCGGTCTTAGCGCTCGGCGCGCCCACGGGCTCGCCCTCGGCGGTAGCGTTGCACAGGCGCAGGTACTGGTCCACGCCGCCGGGCATATGCGTCAGATGGCCATCGAGCAGTGCCCACTGTTGGTCGGTCACGCGCTCCATCAAAAAGCGATCGTGTGTCACCAGGATCAGCGTGCCGGGCCAGCCGTCCAGCAGGTCCTCGACAATCGCGAGCATGTCGGTATCCAGGTCGTTGCCCGGCTCGTCCAGGATGAGCACGTTGGGCTCGTCCAGAATCGTCAGCAACAGCGACAGGCGACGGCGCTGGCCGCCCGAAAGATCGCCGATGCGGCTCCAGAGCTGCTGCGTCGTAAAGCCCAGACGCTCGCAGAGCTTCTCGGGCGAAGTCTCCTTGCCGTCGATGACGTAGTACTTCTTATAGTTGCCGAGCACCTCGCGGATCGTGTCGCCCATGTAGGGTTCGAGCTCCTCGAGCTGCTGCGACAGCACGCCAAAGCGCACTGTCTGGCCAATCTTCACGCGGCCGCGCGTGGGTTCAATCTTGCCCTGGATCACGTCGAGCAGCGTCGACTTGCCGGCACCGTTCTCGCCCAGCAGGCCATAGCGGTCGCCCGCACCAATGAGCCAGGTCACGTCAGAGAGCACCTGCTTGGGCGCGCCATCGGTATCCGCATAGCCGGCGTCCACGTCGACCACATCGATAACCTGCTTGCCCAGGCGGCTCACGGCGAGGCGCTTGAGCTCCAGCTCGTCACGCACGGGCGGCACGTCGGCGATCAGCTCGCGAGCGGCATCAACGCGAAACTTGGGCTTGGTGGAACGCGCCTGGGCGCCGCGGCTCAGCCACGCGAGCTCCTTGCGCGCCATGTTGCGACGGCGTTCCTCGGTAACCGCGGCCATGCGGTCGCGCTCCACGCGCTGCAGGATATATGCGGAGTAGCCGCCCTCGAAGGGATCGACCTGGCCGTCGTGGACCTCCCACATGCTGGTGCAGACCTCGTCCAAGAACCAGCGATCGTGCGTGACCACGAGCATGGCGCCCTGACCGCGCTGCCAGCGAGCCTTAAGATGGCGTGCAAGCCAGTTGATGGTGCGCATGTCCAGATGGTTAGTGGGCTCGTCGAGCATGAGCACGTCGTAGTCGCCGATCAACAGGCGCGCGAGGTCCACGCGGCGGCGCTGGCCACCCGAAAGCTCGCCCACCGTGCCCTCCCAGGGCACATCGCTAATGAGACCGGCGAGGATCTGGCGCGTGCGGGGGCTCGACGCCCACTCATACTCGGGCGTGTCGCCCACGACGGCATGGTGCACGGTGTCGGTGTCGACAAGCTGGTCCTTTTGGCCGAGCAGGCCGATCGTGGTGCCGCGACGATGCGTCACGCGGCCGTCGTCGGGCTCCAGCGTGCCGGCGAGCACGCTCAGCAGCGTCGACTTGCCGTCGCCGTTTTTACCGACAATACCAATACGGTCGCCCTCGCCCACGCCGAGCGTCACGCTATCGAAAATATGCTTGGTGGGAAACTCTAGGCTGACGGAATCGCATCCCAAAAGAATCGCCATATGCCCTGCTCCTTCGTAGAAATTCAACGTTGTCCATAATAGCAGCGAAAAGGCGGGCCGCACACGACACAAAAAGGCGGGCCATCTCCCAAAAGAGATGACCCGCCTCTCCAATCAGTCCCGTGGCAACCGTGGCCGCCGCGGGCCTCAAGCATGTCCCGGACTAGGAGAACATGCCGGTGAGGTAATCATTCAGCCGCTTATCCTTGGGCCGTTGGAAAATCTCGTCGGTCTCATCGTATTCGACCATATCGCCCATGTAGAAGAACGCCGTGCGGTTGGACACGCGCGACGCCTGCTCCATGTTGTGCGTCACGATGACGATGGCGCGCTCTGCCACAAGCGACGACATAAGGTCCTCGATCGCCAGCGTCGAGATGGGGTCGAGCGCCGAGCAGGGCTCGTCAAACAGGATCACGTCGGGGTTGAGCGCCAGCGTGCGCGCAATGCACAGACGCTGCTGCTGACCGCCCGAAAGCGCATAGGCGCTCTTGTCGAGCTTGTCCTCGACCTCGTCCCACAGCGCCGCGCCGCGCAGGCTCTCCTCGACCATGCGGTCGAGCTCGTCGCGGTCGGTGATACCGTGGCGCTTGGGCGCAAACGTGATGTTGTCGCGAATGGACTTGCGGAACGGGTTGGGCTGCTGGAACACCATGCCAATGGAACGGCGCAGCTCGTAGGTGTTTTCGGTCCTGGTGTTCACGTTGCGCCCGCGATAGTTGATCTCGCCCTCCACGCGGCAGCCGCGAATCTCGCGATTCATGAGGTTGAGGCTACGCAAGAAGGTCGACTTACCGCAGCCCGAAGGCCCGATGAGCGCCGTGATCTCGCCCTTGTGGAAGTCGAGCGACGTATTGTGCAGTGCATGGTGGTCGCCATAGTACACGTTGACGTCCTTGGTGGAGAGCACGACCTCGTCGCTCACGGCCTTGCCGCTCACGCGCACGCGCTTCTCGCTCTCCCCCACGCTCGACAAGAAGTCCTGGGCGTCGGACGATGCCGCTTCGGTTGCGGGCGTTACATTCATCTCGCTCATTCGGCCGTCATCTTCCTTGCCAGTTGCTTGCCCACAATGCGGGCGATTACGTTAAACAGCAGCACGCAAATCATCAGCAGTGCAGCGGTGCCCCAGACGATCTGCTGGGCCTCGGGGCTGCCCTCGCCATAGATCTTGTAGATATGCACGGCAAGCGACTCGCCGGGGCGGAACACGTTCCAGGCGCAGGTAGGGCTCGACAGGTTAAAGCTCAAGAAGTTCAGGCGCACCGGCGAGCTCATGCCCGAGGTAAAGAGCAGCGCCGCGGCCTCGCCAAACACGCGGCCGGCCGAAAGCACGATGCCGGTCACGATGGCAGGCATGGCCTCGGGGACCAGGATGTGCAGCGTAGCCTCCCAGCGAGTAAGGCCCATGGCCAGGCACGCATCGCGCTGGGCCTGCGGCACGTCCTCGAGCGCCTGTTGGATCACGCGCACCAAGATGGGAATGTTGAACATGGTGAGCGCGACGGCGCCGGAGATGATGGAGTACTTCCAGCCCAGCTGCACCGAGAACACTAGAAAGCCGAACATGCCGACGACGATGGAAGGCAGCGAGGACAGCGTCTCGATGGCGGTGGAGGCGATGTCGCGGATGGGGCCGTCCGGCGCATACTCAACCAGGAAGACCGCGCCGCCCAGGCTGATAGGCACCGAGATACCTAAGGTGATCAGCAGCAGATAGAACGAATCGAACAGCTGGTAGAGCACGCCGCCCTGCGTTCCGTTGGCGCGTGCGGGTTGCGTGAGAAAGCCCGGCTGGAACAGCGTCGAGATGCCCTCGAACAGGATGTAGGCCACCATGGAGACGACGATGAGCATGACGATGGCGACAATCACCGTCAGCACGCCCGTGGCGATGCGGTCCTGCTTTTGGACACGCCCGAGTCTCGCCTCGTCGATATGGATGCGCGTGCTAGCCACGAGCCTTCGCCCCCTTGCGGCCGATAAGGTGGATGATCAGGATAAAGATGAGGCTCATGCCCATCAGCAGCAGACCGAGCGCCCACAGAACATCGTCCTGGGCCGAGCCCTCGGCATAGACCGCCATGGATGTGGTGAGCGTGGTGGTAATGGTGGACGCCGGCGACAGCAGCGACGTCGGCATGGCCTCGATGCCGCCGATAACCATGCGCACGGCGAGCGTTTCGCCAAAGGCGCGGGTCATGCCAAGGATGACTGCGGTCATGAGCGACGGCATGGCGGACTTGAGCACCACGTGCCAGATGGTCTGCCAGCGGGTGTAGCCCAGCGCGAGCGAGCCCTGACGGTAGCTGTCGGGCACGGCGCGCAGACCATCGACCGAAAGCGTGGTCATGGTCGGCAGAATCATGACGGCCAGCACGATGGCGCCGGGAAGGATACCCAGACCCGTGCTCACGTGGAAAACGCTCTTCATAAGGCCGACGACCACGTGAAAGCCGATCAGGCCAAAGACGACCGAGGGAATACCGGTCAAAAGCTCAATGAGCGGCTGAAAAACCTTGGAGCCAAACTTAGGCTGAATCTCGACCGCAAAGATGGCAGAGCCGATGGCGATGGGCAGTGCGATGAGTGTGGAGAGCACCATGACCGCAAACGAGGTGACGATCAGGGGCAGGGCGCCAGTGTAGGGCAGGCCGTTTTCGGCCGTGTTGGCCAGGTCCCACTTGGTACCGGTAAAAAACTCGACGATCGAGACGCCGTCCTTGAGAAAAGCCGAGAGGCCCTTTTGGGCGACCATAAAGATGAGCGCGGCAACGACAAGCGTCACGAGCGCTACGCACGCACCCGTGACGCCCAGGCCCACGTTCTCAAGCTCGCGCTTTGGCAGCTGTTTTGCCATTGCAAACCTTTCCGGGGGCGATTACTTATTTAGCGGAGACCTTGCCACTGGCGTCCTTGACGACCTTCATGGCAGAGACGGGAATAAAGCCCTGCTCCTCGACGAGCTTGCCCTGGACGTCGTCGGAAAGCATGAACTCCAGGAAGGCCTTGGTGGCCTCGTCGGCGTCCTTAGCGCAGTACATGTGCTCGGTCGCCCAGATCTTGAAGGAGTCATCAGTGACATTCTTGCTCTTGGGCTCGACGCCCTCGACCTTGATGGCGTTGAACTTGGAGTCATCGAAGTGCGAGAAGTCGAGGTAGGAGATGGCGTTATCGGTGCTGCCCATCTGAGTCTGGACGTCGCCGGACTTGTCGAGCTCGGCGTCGCCCTTAAAGTCGACGGCCTCATCGCCAAAGACGGCGGCCTCGAAGGTGGCGCGGGTGCCGGAGCCGGCCTTGCGGTTGAGGACGACGATGGTGGCGTCGTCGCCGCCGACCTCCTTCCAGTTGGTAATCTGACCGGAGAAGATACCCTTGAGCTGCTCGAGGGACAGGTCGTCGACCTTGACGTTCTTGGAGACGACGGGACCCATGCCCACGACGGCAACCTCGTGGTCGACGAGGTTCTTGACCTGGTCGGCCTCGAGCTTGGTCTCGGCGAAGACGTCGGAGTTACCGATGGTGACGGTGCCGGCGGCGACAGCGGTCAGACCCTTGCCCGAACCGTTGCCCGAGCCGGAAACGGAGACGTCCGGGTTGGCATCCATGAACTTCTCGGCAGCAGCCTCGACGAGAGCCTGGAACGAGGAGGCGCCGTCGTAGGTCACCTCGCCGGAGACGGACTCGGCAGCGGCGGCGCTACCCTTGTCGGCGGCACCGGAGGCACCTGAGCCGCCGCAGCCAACGAGGCCGAGGCCCACGAAGCTGGCGAGGCCACCAGCGAGGCCGAGGAACTGACGACGAGAATAAGCCTGATCGAGCATGATCTTCCTTTCATACATGCGACTCGCGGGCACCCTGCCCGCTTTGCTGTTTGGAAAGATACGGCCTCGATCGGGCAGTGCCCGCGCCAACTGCGGTTTTTTACGGGCATCTGATAGACCCTTACCGCAAGCGCAGCACGGCCTTTACAAACGAATAACAAACCCGGCATTTAGCGTGGCGCGCCTTTTACACCAGAGGAAGGTAGTCATTGGAGACAGTCTTGTTTGACTAGTCATTTAAGAACGTCCCCAACGACTACCCCAGCAACGCCGATGTTTTGGCAACGACAGCGAAAGCCCGCCAGAGAGAGCAAGGTGCCATGAAACAAGGTGGCATTGATCTTTTAATCATGCCACCGAAGTTGAAAGGCAGATTGCCGCTCTGGCGGGCTTGCAGCGTCGACTGGTTACGCAGTTTGGTAAAACCGCGTAACCTTAAAGCTCTAATTCATTCAAACGGAGGATCGCAACAATATAGATCTTGAGCGCCTGTTTAAGCTGTTCCTCGTTGGCGCACTCGTTGGGGCCGTGCATCTGGCCGCCCCATGCGGGCAGCTCCAGGCCGGTCTCCTCGGGGCCAAACGACACGGCGCGGGCAAAGTTGCGCGCATACGTTCCGCCGCCCATGGCAAAGGGCTCAGCATGCTTGCCCGTAAACTCGTTATAGGTATCAATAAGCGCCTTCACGGCCGGATCGTCGGCAGACACCGAGAACGGCACCTTAGCGCGACCCAGCTGGCACGTCACGCCAAAACGGCCCACGAGCGGGTCGAGCTGCTCGCGGATGGTATCGGCACTGGTGCTATCGGGGAAGCGCACGTCGATGACCTGCTCAATATGGCCATCCGCCACGCGGATGACGCCAGCGTTGCAGGTAAGCGGGCCAAACGCCGGACTCGTCGCATCGATACCCAGGCCGCGACCATAGGCATCCGCATGCACAAAGGCCAGGAACTTGACGAACTCGTGCTCGGCAGGCGTCAGCAGGCGCTCATCGCGTGCACCAAACGCGTCCTCGGCCTCGCGCAGATACGCCACGATCAGGCCGACGGCGTTGATGGTGCCCTCAGGCATCGAAGCGTGGCCGCCAATACCGTGGGCGAAAATCTGCGCATGCCCGTTATCAAGCGCCGTGATCTCCAGGCGGTCGACGTTCTCAACGGGCGCCGGCAGCTCATCGGCGGCAATCGCAAGCTCGCAGATGGACTGCGACGGAATGGCATTGCTCGCCTCGGAGCCGCTCCACGACACGATGCGCCCGCCGTCGATCTTGGGGCTCACGAACGTCGCCCCAAACTGGCCCTTCTCGGCATTGCAGACCGGGAACTCGGCATCAGGCGTAAACAGAAAGTCTGGGTTGGGGTAGTTCTCCAGATAATGGTGAACGTCGGACATGCCCACTTCCTCATCGCAGCCCAGCAGCGCGCGGAAGGTGTAGCGCGGAACAATGCCGTGCTTGAGCAAGTAGGCGCCGGCGTAGAGTGACAATACCGCCGGGCCCTTGTCGTCAATCACGCCGCGACCGAGCAGCCAGCCCTCGCGGCGCTCCATGGTGAACGGGTCGGTGTTCCAGCCAGGGCCGGCGGGAACCACGTCCACGTGGCAGATAGTCGCGAGCTGTTTGTCGCCGCGGCCCGGGATATCGGCGATTCCCACATAGCCCTCGTCGTCGCTCGTCTGATAGCCGAGCTTCTGCGCGATGCCGAGCGCGCAATCGAGCGCGTCACGGACCGGGCGGCCAAACGGCGCGCCGGGCTCCGCATCGGCAGAAACTGCCACGGACGGATAACTCACCAGCTGCTCGATATCGGCGACGACATCCTCCCAGACCTCGTCGACATACTCGGCAACGCTCTGCTCCACCTGATTCATGGACGACCTCCTTACCAGTGAGCGGCGAGCGTGCCCGCCCCTCACATCAAATACTTATATAGCGAAAAGTTTAGCAAGCTCGGCCACCGAGTGCACCACTGCATCGGCACCCGCCGCCTCGTGCTCGCCCGGCGCCGCCGCGCCCGAATAGATACCAATGCACGGCACGCTCATCGCGTGCGCGCCCTCGACGTCGTTAAAGCGATCGCCGATCATCACGGCATCGCCCGCGGCCGCACCCAAGGCCGCCAACGCGTCGCGGACCGAATCGGCCTTGGTCTCGCGCCCCTGCGGCGGATTCATGCCAACCACCGCCTCAAACTGAGAAAGTCCCAGCTCTCCCACCATGTCAACGCACTTTGCCTCCATGCGCGACGTCGCCACGGCCAAGCGCTTGTCCTGGGCGACCAACCCATCCAGCAGCTCGGGGATCCCGTCAAACACGGGATACTCCTCCGGTCCCAGCTCGTCAAAAAAGGCGCGGTACTCGTCGGCCACCACAAGCGACTCCTCGCGGGAGAAGCCATAAAAGTCGTGAAAACTCTTCCACAGGGGCGGCCCGATCATGCGACGCAGGTCACCCATCTGCGCCTCCGAAAACCCGCGTGCAGCCAGCGTCTTGCGCGTCGAGGTCATCACCGCCCGACCCGTATCGGCCACCGTGCCATCAAAATCAAACAGCACGACCGGCCGCTTGCATATCTCCAGCGCCTCCATCGGCATCCCTCTTCCCCAGTTGACGATTTCCACACCGACACTTCAAACTGTTGACTATTCAACAATTGAACCTAGAAATGTGGAACGACTCCACTATACTTGTCGCACTTTGCTCTCAGAAGGCGGCGCCGTCGCGCCCCAACGAAAGGTGCAATTATGTCTTTTGCCATCATAACCGACTCCACGTCGGACATCTCCCCCGCCCGCGCCCAAGAGCTCGGCATTTACGTGATTCCACTGCATGTGATTATCGAGGGCGAGGACCTGCTCGACCAGGTGCAGATTACCGCCCAAGAGTACGTCGCCCGCATGGCCGGCTCCGAGCAGCTGCCGCACACCTCGCAGCCGAGTGCCGGCGAGTTCAAGGAACTCTTTGACCGCGTGCGCGCCGACGGCCACGATAGCGCCATCTTTATCTCGCTGTGCAGCGAGTGGTCCGCCTGCTATGCCAACGCCAGCCTGACGGCCGAAACGCACGAGCTCGACGTGCGCTGCATCGACTCGCGCACCGGCTCGGGCGCCGAGGGCCTGCTGGTGGAGTACGCGCTGGCCATGCGCGAGGACGGCCGCAGCCTGGACGAGACCGAGGCGCAGATCCGCGCGACGCTGCCCGACGCCCACCTGCTGCTGATTCCCCGCACGCTCGAGAATCTCGTTAAGAACGGCCGCGCGCCCAAGCTCGCCGGCCAGCTCACGCAAATGCTCAACATTCGCCTGGCCGTTTCGCCTGAGTGGAAATCGGGCGAGATCAAGGCCATAAAAAAGGGCCGCGGTGCCAAGCGCATCGTTACCAACACCATGGACGATTGCCTCGCATTTTTGGCCGAGTATCCGGGCTCCAGCGTGCGCGTGCTCACGACCGGCGCCGCCGAGGAGCAGGAGCTTGTCAACGAGGCACTCGCGGGTCAGGATTACGTAGACGCCGGCACCGGCCCCATCGGCTGCACCATCGCCACCCATGTAGGCGTCGACGCCATCGCCATCAGCTACTGCCCCCGCTACCAGCCAACTCACTAGGGACGCCCACATCAGTTGCGGTGAAATAGGGACTGTTTTTGGCCAATCGACCGCAAATCAATCCCTATTCCACCGCAACTTAGAAATCGGCGATCAGCCCTGCGGGCCCTGGAACAGTTCCTCATGCGAGCCCATTCTGACCAGTCGGAGCACAGGATTCGCCTTATGCGGCAAGTACAGAACGACCACATCGACCAAGCCATCGGATAGATGGAAATCGATGTGGCCGTTGTAATTGCCACCCGGGTTTGAAAGCTCATGGGCGCCATATTCCGCGGGAAGCGAGCCGTGAGCTGCAAGCTCTGCGACTGCCGCCTTAAACTCGGTTTTTAGCTGCGGATGGATACGCATCGTCCGTTTGTAATCCGCCTTAAACTGAGCCTCGACTTTAATCTCAAACATCGCTATTCCTCATCGAGGAATGACATAAGCTCATCAGCGTTATTAAATGACAGGCTATCGTCCGGCAAAATCCCCAACTCATGAGCCTCGGCGATCACCATGGCGCGTCTCGTCGCCTCGTTGGGCACCTCTGCCCTTCCTACGATCTCAAAAGGAATCTTTCGCTGATTTACCAGCTGCCGAACAGCAAGGTTGAGATACGAATTGAGACTTAGACCAACCGTATCCAAGAACTCAGTCGCCTGCTCCTTGAGCCCCTCTTCGATGCGAACCGTCGTAGGCTTAACCGTTGCAGTGGACATACGCGACCTCCTCGCCTCGTCTTTTGCATCAGTATACCCAATTTAGATGGCAGACTGATGTTAAATAGCATCAGTCTGCCATTCACAATACTACAACGACAGGCACGCTCGCCCTATATCAACCCGCTCAGGGCGATGTCGACGGCCTCGTTGAGGTCGTCGGTGATGTGGACGAGGTCTGGATCGAGCGGGCTAATCATGCCGGCATCCATCACCGGGCCGTTGAGCCAGTCGAACAGGCCTTGCCAGTACTCGCTGCCCACCAGTACGAGCGGCATGCGCTTGACCTTGTGCGTCTGCACCAGCGTGAGCACCTCGAACATCTCGTCGAGCGTGCCGAAACCGCCGGGGAACACGATGGCACCCGAGCTGTACTTAACGAACATGGTCTTACGCACAAAGAAGTAGCGGAAGTCCATACCCAGGTTCACGTATTTGTTGAGCCCCTGCTCGTGCGGAAGCTCGATACCCAAGCCGACCGACTTGCCGTTGGCACTCGCCGCCCCCCTGTTGGCCGCCTCCATAATGCCGGGGCCGCCGCCGGTGATAACCGCCACGCCGCGCTGCGCGATCTTGCGGCCGACCGTGCGCGCCGCCTTGTAGAGCGGATCGGTCTTGGGCGTGCGGGCACTGCCGAAGATGGTCACCGCGGGCCCGAGCTCGGCAAGCGCGCCAAAGCCATCGACGAATTCTGCCTGAATACGAAGGACGCGCCACGGATCGGCATGCAACCAGTCGGTTGAATCTTCGGGCGCCAGCAGGTTGGCGTAGGTGTTGTCCTTAGGAATCATGGGGCCGCGCATGACCACGGGGCCGCGGCGGTACGTCTCGTCGTAGGCGGGCTCGCCCTCGACGTTCTCATTCTTAATCATGGGTGCTCCTATCGAAAATAGAAACGGGCGGGATCGACGCCATGCGCCAAACACCCGCCCGAACATCAACTATTCGGTATGGTACCCACGATGCATAAAGTGCTTGCAAGCTATCGGTCAGCGGTCGCGCAGACGGTGTTAGTGAACGCGACGACCGATCGCCGCTTGGCCTTTACCGTTGCTCACGCCTCGCAAGCGCGTCCGCAGCTCTTAGTAATCCACCGCCGCAGGGCTGTTCATCCAGTCGCTCACGAACGCACCGTAGCGGCCCTCGATAATGGCCTGGCGGGCACGCTGCATAAGGTTGAGCAGGTAGTAGATGTTGTGCATCGACAGCAGAATGCCGCCGAGCATCTCCTTCTGCGTGACCATGTGACGGATGAGCGCACGGCTGTAGCCGCCCGTGCACACCGGGCAGGTGCAGGTGGGATCGATGGGACCGTCGTCGTGCGCAAAGCGCGCGTTACGGAAGTTGAGGCGACCCTCGCTCGAAAACGCTGTGCCCATGCGGCCGGTACGCGTCGGCAGCACGCAGTCGAACATGTCGATGCCCACGCCAACGCCGCGCACGAGCGTGGTAGGGTTGCCGACGCCCATCAGGTAGCGCGGCTTGTGTTTGGGCATGTACTCGCTTACGAGCGGTGCCAGGGTCTCGAACATGGTCTCGTGGTCCTCGCCCACCGAGTAGCCGCCAATGCCGTAACCGGGGAAGTCGCCGCACTCCTCCAGATGGCGCAGCGAGCGCAGGCGCAGATCTAGGTGCATGCCGCCCTGAACAATGCCAAAGAGCGCCTGGTCGTCGCGGTTATGCGCCTTATAGCAGCGCTCGGCCCACATACTCGACAGCTCAACGGCGCGCTCAACGTAGGCGCGCGTGGCGGGATAGCCCGGGCACTGATCAAGCTGCATGCAGATGTCGGAGCCGAGCTTCATGGCGATTTCCATGTTGTCCTCGGGCGTCCAGAACACGTGGCGACCGTCGTAATCGTTGACGATAAAGCGCACGCCCTCGTCGGTGAGCTTGACGGCGTCGTTGTGGCTGAACACCTGGAAACCGCCCGAGTCGGTGAGGATAGGACCGTGCCAGTTCATAAACTTGTGCAGGCCGCCCAGCTCGGCGATAGTGTCCTCGCCGGGACGCATGGACAGATGATAGGTATTGGCAAGCACGATCTGGGCGCCGAGCTGTTTGACGGTCTCGGTAGGAATGCCCTTGACGTTTGCCTTGGTGCCCACGGGCATGAAGATTGGCGTCTCGATGTCGCCGTGCGGGGTGTGCAGCACGCCGGCACGCGCATGCGTCGTCGGATCCTCGGCGATCAGGTCGAATTTAAAAAGGCTCTGGTCCATAAACTGGAACTCCTTGGTTGCGGTTCATACGCAAACCATTATACGGGCAACCCGCAAAGAGCACCGACTCGACAGAAACTAGTGCAAAGGAAACCTGCCCCCTGCACCAATGCACCAGGATAAAAATGATCCGTTTTCCTCCGTCCCAAACGGATCATTTCCGACAGACACTATGACCCAATCCGAGGGCGCTAAAAAGACAGGAGCCCCCGCTCG
>UQIK01000024.1 GCA_900541125.1 uncultured Collinsella sp. | reverse complement strand
TGGTCGAACCTATACCTTGTCACGCTGCGCACCTCCGGCCGCTAAATTGTGATTTGACGACGTCGCCGCAGGCTGTGAGCAATTGCTTGTAGCGAGACCTCGTCTCCTGAGCGGCCCAAAGAATATCGGCAAGCTCTTCCTGTTTGTCTGCGTTGGGGAGCTCGAACTCAAATTGCGAAAGGCTCTGCCACTTGACTCTTGGCGAGAGGGAACCTGCTGAATTGGTGACGGCGTGCTCGAATAGGGCGTCATTCTGGATGATGAACGGGAGCAGTCTCGGAGAGACGTTGTCCTTGGGGGCGATGACGGTGATGTCGCCAGAGCAGATTCCGTCGAATGGGGCGACGGCAGCCTTGCGCAGGTATGCCCTGCGACGCCCGAACAGCACCTGCCCCTTTGAGAAAGCCTTAGTGAAGGTGGTCTCGACACCTTCGTCCCAATGGGCGAGTTCGACCTCGCCGGGGTCCAGATGCTCAAGGCCGACCGTCGGCAGCTCTTGCCCAGCAGGGACCTTCTGTTTTATTTCGCGGGCCACATCGCCCAGGCAAACGTGGGTCATGTTACTCACCATCGTTTTCATGCAATTTTGCAGCAATATTATCGAGCAGGGACGCGGCCTCTGTGGAGGCGGCTCTCCAGCTTTCTACCGTCTCCTCGATGCTTCTATCGTCAGCATTTTCATCATTGGAGGGCTTCACGTACAGAGGGATGGAGAGCGAGAAGGCGTTGTCCTCGAGCTCACTAAACGATGCGTGGGATGAGAAACCTTCGATGTCCTCGTCAGATCGGTAGGCATCGACGATTCTCTTGATGTGTTGAGGCTCAAGGTAGCTTTGCGCGTTCTTGCGGGTTACCTCGGCAGAGGCGTCTACGAACAGTATTTTCTTGCTTCGATTCGGCGCTTTCTCGCTGCGGCAGATGAGGATGCAGGCCTCCATGGGCGAGTTGAAGAAGAGGTTTGCGCCGAGTCCGATGACCGCCTCAACGAGATCGCTTCTCACGAGCCTTTCGCGCATCTCCGATTCCTCGTTGCGGAAGAGTACGCCATGGGGAAGAAGAATGGCGCACCTTCCACTCCTCGGGTCCATGCTCTTGAGGATATGCTGTATGAAGGCATAGTCGGCCCGCCCCTGCGGCGGGGTGCCGAGGAAGTTGCGGCCGTAGGGGTCCGACGCGAACGCCTCGCGGTCCCATTGCTTGATCGAATAGGGAGGGTTAGCGAGCACCATATCGAAGGTGCGTAGCTTTCCCGCCTCGAGGAAGGCTGGGTGCCGCAGCGTGTCGTCGTTTGCAATCTCGAAGTCCTCGACGCCGTGCAGGAATAGGTTCATGCGTCCGATGGCGGAGGATAGCTGGTTGATCTCCTGTCCGTAGGCGTGAACGTTGCGCCATTCCTCTCCGTGCTGTTTGAGGTGGGCGATGGAGGAGATGAGCATGCCGGCACTGCCGCAGGTGGGGTCGTAGATGGACTCGCCCGGCCTGGGTTGAAGAATCTCGGTCATCAGGTGGACGACCGTGCGGTTGGTATAGAACTCCTGGGCCGTGTGACCCGAGTCGTCTGCGAACTTCTTGATCAGGTACTCGTAACCCTGGCCGAGCTCGTCTTCAGGGCAGTTGGCGATGGACAAAGTCTTGGCGCTGAAGTGTTCGATCAGGTCTTTGAGCAGACGATCGGGAAGGCGCTTCTTGTTGGTCCAGGCAGCGTCACCGAAGATGCCCCGCAGCTTGGAGTCGTTGGCCGCCTCTATGGCGCGAAAGGCGTCGACGATGGCCTTGCCGACGTTCTCAGTGGTTTCTCGGATATCGGCCCAATGGGCGCCGTCGGGAATGGCGAAGCTGTGGTTCTCGGGCAGGGCCGCGAACTCTTCGTCGCCGCCAGAGGCCTCCAGGGCCTCGTCGGTTTCCTCATCGTAGACGTCGGAGAGGCGTTTGAAGAATAGCAACGGGAAGATGTACTGCTTGTACGATCCGGCGTCGATGTAGGTGCGGAGCAGCACTGCCGCGTTCCACAGATGGTTGTTGAGCTCCTCCTGGGGGATTCTACTTTCCATCGACGTAACCTCCCTTCACGAGGAGATCGAGGAACTTCTCCTCCGACTCTCTTGTTTTCTGGATGAGGTCGTAGAAGCGCTTTCTGGTCTCTGCCGGTGGCTCGACCTTCTCGCGTTTCCTCTCGATGTAGTTGTTCGCTGAGAGTACGTATCCCTCGCGCTCGATGTCGGCGAGCGTTGTGATGGCGCATTTCTCGATGACGGGTTCATAGGAGCGGTAGAGGGAGAGCATCTCCCGTGCGTCCTCTTCCGAGATCATGTTCTGCGCACGCTGGGCGGTGAAGATCTTGCTGCCGTCGATAATGCAAACGCGTCCCTGGTGCTCGGCGGACTTCTCGTTTCTGAGGAACAGCACGCAAGCAGATACGCCGGTGCTGTAGAAGACTCCGCTTGCGAGCGCGATAACGGCTTCAACCTTGTCCGACTTGATAAGCTCCTTGCGTATGGCACCCTCTTTGCCGCCATGGAACAGCGCTCCTTGGGGTAGAACTACGGCGCAACGGCCGTTCTTCTTGTCCATGGAACAGACCATGTGTTGCACCCAGGCGAAGTCTGCCGATCTGTCGGTGGGAACGCCCCAGACGTTACGGCCCCACGGATCCGAGGCAAACTCATCAGAGCCCCAGTTCTTAAGGGAGAACGGAGGGTTCGCAAGGACGCAGTCGAAGGTTTTGAGTGCATTGCCGTCGCGGAAGGCGGGCTCGCGCAGGGTGTCGCCCTGGGCGACGCGGAAGTCTTTCGCACCGTGAAGGTAGAGGTTCATTCGCGCTATAGCGGACGTGCTGAGGTTCTTCTCCTGGCCGTAGAGCTTGCCGTAGGCGAGTTTTGAGTTGTCCATTTGTCGGACGGCCTCGATGAGCATGCCGCCCGTGCCGCATGCCGGGTCGTAGACGGTCTCGCCGGGCTTCGGCTCAAGCAGGGAGACCATCATCTTGACGATCTCGCGTGGGGTATAGAACTCGCCGGCATTCTTCTTCTGCATATCGGCGAACTTCTTGATCAGGTATTCGTAGGCATCGCCCATCATGTCAGCGCTGTAGTTTTTGTTGCCGAACCTCTTTGCCGAGAAGTGCTCGACGAGGTCCTTCAGCCGCTCGTCGGAGAGCTTGCCCTTGTCTGTCCAGCTCGCGTCGTCGAAGCTGCTGAAGAGGCCGCTGAGGGTATCGGGGTTAGCGCGCTCGATACCCACCATGGCGTCAACGATTGCTTTGCCGACGTTCGCGCCGGTATTGCGGACGTCCTGCCAATGACAGCCTTCCGGCACCTCGAAGCTGTGATTCTCGGGCAGTGCGGCGAAGTCCTTGTCGCCATCCGAAAGCTCCAATGCCTCGGCGGTTTCCTCGTCGTAGACGTCGGAGATCCGCTTGAAGAAGAGCAGCGGTGTGATGTAGCTCTTGTACTCGTCTTGGTTGATGGGGCCTCGCAGGATGTCGCAGGCCCCGAGCAGGTGGTTTCCCAGCTCGGATTTGCTTATTGGTTCTTCTGGCATTCAGGTACCTATGAGCTCAAAAAATGAAATTACAGCTCTAGTGATTATACCGTCATATTTATCGCGGTAAATCTCCTGCGCATCGTCGTTCAATCAGGCGGTTTGAGCGACGGTCTGAGCTTGTAAATCACAATTTATCGAGATGTTCGGGAGCCCTATTCGTGGGACAGCCAAGTTTGATATGGCAAAGCTTGGTGATCTCGCATCCCTCTCATCTGGTGCCACCCCTAAAAGGGACCATCCGGAATATTATGGAGGAGACATTCCCTGGGTCAAAACAACTGAAGTTGCGCAAGGAAATGTTAAATCAGCGGATGAACACATCACTCAAGCCGGGCTTGATAACTCCAGTTGTCGAATTATTCCGGCCGGGACCATATTGATGGCCATGTACGGCCAGGGAGAAACACGAGGAAAAGTTGCGATGCTTGAAATAGAGGCCGCAACTAATCAAGCTTGCGCAGCGATAGAGTGCGATTCATCAAAGTTGAATTCCCTATACGCTCTCCATCATTTACGTATGTGCTACGGAGATCTGCGATCCAAGAGTAAGGGCGGGAACCAAAAGAACCTAAGCCTTGCGATGCTCAAACGCTATCTCATTGTGTGGCCTCCGCTCACCCTTCAGCAGGAGTTCGCCGATTTCGCGGCCTCGGTCGACAAATCGAAATTTAAGTTAGGTACCTGCGGTGGGATGCTTTGACGTTGCGCTGGTCGACCATTGCGTACCTTAATGTGGTGTCTATTTTTTTATGGCCAAGGAGCACCTGGACTTGTTCGATGGGCATTCCTTTGTCGATTGCCTTTGTAGCTAGCGTTCTTCTGAACTTATGAGGGTGGACCCTTCCTAAATCAAGCTCGCGCCCCAGTTTTCTAAGCAGCGCCTCGACGCCGCCAATTTGTAGCCTCTCGTGTGGCGCCTTGCTTGACACGAAGAGTGCTTCCGAGCTGTCTATTCGTGTTGACAGGTAATTCTCAATATGGACTTTAGTCTTTGCGTCAAAATAGACGATGCGGTCCTTATTACCCTTGCCGTGTACGATGCATTCCCGATTGATAGTGTCGATGGAGCTTCTGTCCAACGAGACGAGTTCACCCACACGCATGCCCGTGGAACGCAACAGGTCAATCAGGGCAAGGTTTCGGGGCGACCCGCAGTTGTCGCAAAGGATCTCAACGACCTCATCACTATATGTTTCCTTTACGGTTTGCGGTGCCTTGACTCTTTTGATACGTCTAACTGGGCTCTTGATGATGTGGTCTTCGTCCTCGAGCCATGAGTAGAAGCTCGAGATGATTCTTCGGACATTGTCGACGGTGACACGACTGACGCCGGTTTTTTGCTGATAGTCGGAAAGATAGGACCTAATCTCTTCGGTTCCCAGGTCGCAGGCTGGCGTGTTGAACGATTCAAGCAGTTTATTAATGGTTGCTTCGTAGTAGGCGATAGTCCTATCCGAGCAGCCTTCGAGGCGTTTCGCGGACAGAAAAAGATCGAGGAATGATTTGTTGTCACTGTCGCCGCTGTTCTCAGCTAACTGGTTTTCATCGAAAAGGCAGTGCGATAAAACCTTTTTGAGCTGGCGGTTCTGCTGTGTGGTCAGGTAGGGGAGCATGAGGCGGGTAATTTCTCTAGCCGTTTTCGTGAGATCCATGGTGGCGTCCTTCCTTGCGCGGTGGGTGGCGCTATTTCCCTTTGTTTACCCGTGCGTTATGGAAGGGATGCCGGGTGGCACTTCCGCTAGGCAGCGTCAAGGGGACCCGTGAAACCCTGCGCAGACCTCTGCATCACTCCGGTGCGGCTTTGCCTGCAGAGTGAGATGTTCAGAAGCGTTTTATTAACGGGGGATGTCTTTCGGATTCTTTTGATGGGGATGTGGAAACACTGATGAAGTTTACGAATAGCGAGGTTGAGGGGTTCGCCCGCGCCCATCGCCCCTCGTGTGCGGATGGATAGTGCCGGTGGCTGTTTGAGATTGCAGTCGCGCCGACGGGATTGGTTGGGGTCGGTACAAGGCGAGCACGCCCCATGCCGTTATGGTAGATGCATCTTTGTCAATAGAGCGCTCGATTAATCTACGCGGGGGCGCTGAGAAGATCTTCCAGCATCGGGTCTACCCCGGCGGCGACCATGCCCTCGATCAGGTGCTGGGCGTGGAACCGACCAACTGTCCATGCGATATATGAAAGCGTCTGACAAGCGCGCTCCTTGATTTCAAATGCAGCTTTGCTTAGAACGATGGCCTCCGCGATGTCGGCAAATACGTTGTGATCTCCCCATGTCTTACAGGCTTGTATCATGCCCTGGTCGATAGCATCCATAACAAAGGCGCCCGATCCGTCCGCAACGCACCTGCCGTCGGCAAAGAGCTTCCAGCTAGATGGCTCGCGAGAGCCGTTTCCGAGCAGCTTAATCTGCAACACATGTGGATTGCCAGCAGCACAGAGCTCTTCCTCGAGCTCCTGCACCGTAAAGCGCATCTGGTGGGAGAGGCTGCTCTTGACCATGGCCGAGGCGTAGCCGTTCGGCTTGTCCAGAAGATGCATGCGTTTTGGCTGTGCGACCAGGTTGTGGAAGTTGCGCTCGCTGCGCACAGAGAAATTGTCCATACGGACTCCTTTCATCGGTGTTGGCAGGGCCACCGTGCCTCTTGGCCGGTTGGCGTCGGGATCGTGGAGCCAACTCTCTACCCCGACTCTGGATAAAACGTGCCCGCTGCTTGCGGGCACGATGGAGTCTATCAGCGCGCGCGGACAAAAATCAACCCCGTGCGGCAATGAGCGCACGGGGTTGATTTGGTCTACGACCCTCTATTTTTGGCATTTGTTATTCGTCGTCCCCGTCGTTGGGGTCGCCCTTGAGGGTGTTGATGTCCAGGTACTGGTTATCGTCCTCTTTTTGCTGGGTCTCCGACTCCGCTTGGGTGGGGCCGCGGAACAGCTGGAATCCCTCAAACGCAATGGCGCCGAGCAGGGCAATGACAATGGCGATAAAGGCAACCTTGACTGCCTGCGGAAATTCCGAGAAACGCAGCGCCTTTTCCTCGGCGTAATAATCGGCGAAGCGCTCTTCGCCCGTGCTTTTGGTATACGCCGGCGCGGACGCGGCCTCCGGGTCATATTCCGGCGCAGGCGTGGCGGCGTACGGATCGTTGAGATAATCGCTTGATGCGGTGCCATAATCCTCGGTCTCGATGCGATCGTTGCCTGCATAGCCATCGGAATAATCGGAATATGCCGCACCGCCCTCATAGTCCGCGGCGCTCGTGTTGGCGGCAAAAAGCGGGTTAACTGGAACATCGAGCGCCGGCATGCCGGTAGAGGTCTCATCCAGATCGGCTGCAGCCCAGGAATCGTAGGCAACCTGATGGGCAACGGGCTCATCGAGCCTTGCGACCGGAGGCTTGCGTGCCGCGGGAACGGGCAACTGCTGGGCGTTGTACATAACGGTGCTGTCGGCCGATTTGCCCTGCGTCGCTGCAGCGAGAAATGCCGCGGTCTCGGACGGGTCGCTTGCGGGGCGGGGAGCGGTCGTGGGCGCCGAAGTGGGTGCGGGCGTAGGCGCGGGCGTCGAAACAGGCGACTGCGCAGGAGTCGGCGCAGGTGCGGACTTAGGCGCAAGTGCGGGATTGGGGGTTGACGGGCGAGCCCCGCCGCCCATGAGTTCGTCGGTGGTCCACGGGCGATCATCCATCACGTCGTCAAGGCTCAGCGAAAACAGGTCGTCTTCACCCTCATCGAACATGCGGTGCACATGTCCACCAATTGCCGGAATCAATCCGCGACCGGTGCATGATGCCTTGCTCAACGCCATTCTGTTCCATCCTTTCGAAATACTAATGACATCGATTATATGGAACTTCCCAAGCGGCTCGGTCTTGGATTCGCGCTTTCCAGAACTCGCGCCCAAAAGGGGAGGGGCAATCCAGGCGAGTGCCTACTTGTCGCCGGCAGCAGCCTTGGCCTCATTGAGGTAGCTATAGAAGCTGTACTTGGAGATGCCAAAGAACTCGCAGGCGCGCTCGCTCGACTTGGAAATGAGGAAGGCGCCGCGACGGTCGAGGTAGCCAATGGCACGAATGCGCTCGTCTTTGGTCATGAGTGCCGCGGGCTTGCCCACAAACTGCTCGCACTCGTGCAGCAGGTCCTCGAGCAGGTCGCCGATGTTCTTGGTAATAGGCTCGGGCTCGGTATAGCCCGTGCCGCCGGTGCCGGTAAAAGCGTCGAGCGAGCGCTCAAAAGCCTTCATAAGCGTAATGTCAAAGTTGATGCCCAAAATGCCGACGGGTTTGCCCTCATCGTTGCGGATAAAGATCGTCGACGATTTGAGCAGCTTACCGTCGGTGGTTTTAGTGAGGTACGGCTCGCGGTCGTGTACATCGGTGGCGCCCTCGTGCATGGACTCAAACACGATATGGCTGGGGCCGTCACCCAGTTTGCGCCCGCTGACGTGGCCGTTTTCGATCACTACGATGGAATGGTCCACGTCCTCGGTCTCCAGATCGTGGACGACGACTTCGCAGTTGGGGCCAAATTGGAGCGCCAGACCGTGTGCGAGGCGCTTGTAAAACTCAATCTGTGCGGGGGTCATGGGTACCTTCCTAAAAATTAGTTTGGGCTCACTGTGCCATAAACCACACTTGACCGCAAACAGATCCATCAACAAGGCAATTCATGACCGTTCGGCGGCGAAAAAGTACCGATTACGGCAACAAACAATTCGTTAGGTATGCCAATCAAAAAGTGTGATAGAACATTACTAACAAACTTTTTGTTTGGCATCCACATAAAAGTTCAGCCGTGTGAATGGGATCGGGCTGAAACGCGTATGCGGGGGCCGGCAAGAGAGGACTTAAGGAGTTCACCGTATGGCCGATAAGATCCAGTGGGCGGGCAACACGATGCCCAAGAGCGATGACAAGCACTTGGGAATCATGAGCCTCGACCACGTGAAGAAGGCCCGCGCCTTCCACCAGTCGTTCCCTCAATATACCGTCACTCCGCTTGCCCGCCTGGACGGTCAGGCTGCGCGCCTGGGCCTGTCCAACCTGTGCGTTAAGGACGAGAGCTACCGCTTTGGCCTCAACGCCTTTAAGGTTCTGGGCGGATCATTTGCCATGGCCAACTACATTGCCGACGAGACCGGCAAGGACGTTGCCGAGTGCACCTTCGATTACCTGACTTCCGATCAGCTTGCCAAGGACTTTGGCCAGGCCACCTTCTTTACCGCCACCGACGGCAACCATGGCCGCGGCGTGGCATGGGCTGCCAACAAGCTGGGCCAGAAGGCCGTCGTGCACATGCCTAAGGGTTCCACCAAGCCTCGCTTCGATAACATCGCCGCCGAGGGCGCTACGGTGACCATCGAAGAGGTCAACTACGACGAGTGCGTGCGCATGGCCGCCGCCGAGGCCGACGCCTGCGAGCGCGGCGTCATCGTTCAGGACACCGCCTGGGAGGGCTACGAGAAGATCCCGTCTTGGATCATGGAGGGCTACGGCACCATGGCTTCCGAGGCTGCCGAGCAGCTGCGCGAGATGGCCATCAACCGCCCGACGCACGTGTTTGTCCAGGCTGGCGTGGGTTCGCTCGCCGGCGCCGTGGTGGGCTACTTCACCAACCTGTATCCCGATAACCCGCCCACCTTCGTCGTGGTCGAGTGCGCTCCGGCCGCCTGCCTGTACAAGGGCGCTGCCGCCGGCGACGGCGATCCGCGCATCGTGGACGGCGACATGCCCTCCATCATGGCCGGTCTGTGCTGCGGCGAGCCCAACATCCTGGGTTGGGATATCCTGCGCAACCACGCCACCGCCTTCGTGTCCTGCCCCGACTGGGTCACCGCTCGCGGCATGCGCACCCTGGGCGCTCCCGAGAAGGGCGACCCGCGCGTCATCTCCGGCGAGTCCGGCGCTGTGACCACCGGCCTGGTCGAGACTCTCATGCTCGATCCCGAGTACGCCGAGCTCAAGGAACTCATCGGCCTGGACAAGACGAGCTCCGTGCTCTGCTTCTCCACCGAGGGCGACACCGATCCCGACCAGTATCGCCGCATTGTTTGGGAAGGCGAATATCCCACTTGCTAATCGTTGGGGCGGAGTAAATAGGTATCGCTCCGCCACCTCACAGGTAGATTCCTTCGTTTGAAAGGTTATGAACAATGGCTAAAGAACTCGATTTCGACGCTATCAAGGCTGCTGCGGAGTCTCATCGTGCTGATATGACGCGTTTTCTTCGCGCAATGATTAGCCATCCCTCTGAGTCTTGCGAGGAGGGCGAGGTTGTCGCCTGCATCAAGGCCGAGATGGAGAGCCTTGGCTATGACGAGGTCAAGGTCGACGGCCTGGGCAACGTTATGGGCTTTATGGGCGAGGGCGACAAGATCATCGCCATCGACTCCCACATCGACACCGTCGGCATCGGCAACATCGATAACTGGGATGCCGATCCCTATGAGGGCTACGAGACCGACGAGATCATCTACGGCCGCGGCGGCTCCGACCAGGAGGGTGGCATGGCTTCTGCTACCTACGCTGCCAAGATGATGAAGGACATGGGCCTCATCCCCGAGGGCTACAAGATCATGGTCGTCGGTACCGTCCAGGAAGAGGACTGCGACGGCATGTGCTGGCAGTACATCTACAACAAGGACGGCATTAAGCCCGAGTTCGTCATTTCCACCGAGCCCACCGACGGTGGCATCTATCGCGGTCACCGCGGCCGCATGGAGATCCGCGTCGACGTTCACGGCACCTCCTGCCACGGCTCCGCTCCCGACCGCGGCGACAACGCCATCTACAAGATGGCCGACATCATCGCCGACGTCCGCGCTCTCAACAACAACGGCTGCGACGAGTCGACCGACATCAAGGGCCTCGTCAAGATGCTCGACCCCAAGTACAACCCCGAGCACTTCGAGGACGCCCGCTTCCTGGGCCGCGGCACCTGCACCGTCAGCCAGATCTTCTACACCAGCCCCAGCCGCTGCGCTGTCGCTGACTCCTGCGCCATCTCCATCGACCGTCGCATGACCGCCGGTGAGACCTGGGAGTCCTGCCTGGACGAGATCCGTAACCTGCCGGCCGCCAAGAAGTACGGCGACGACGTGAAGGTCTCCATGTACATGTACGACCGTCCGTCCTGGACCGGCGAGGTCTACGAGACCGAGGCTTACTTCCCCACGTGGATCAACAAGGAGACCGCTCCGCACGTCAAGGCCCTCGTCGACGCCCACAAGGCCATGTTCGGTGACGAGCGCATCGGCTGCGAGCCCAGCATGGACAAGCGCACCGGTCGTCCGCTGTGCGACAAGTGGACCTTCTCCACGAACTGCGTCTCCATCCAGGGCCGCTATGGCATCCCCTGCGTGGGCTTTGGCCCGGGTGCCGAGTCTCAGGCACACGCTCCCAACGAGGTCACCTACAAGGACGACCTGGTCACCGCTGCCGCCATGTACGTGGCTGCCCTGAACCTCTACGATCCGAGCCAGGCCGATGGCGATGCCACCGTGTTCCGCGCCGGTCTGACCAACAACAAGATCGACTAGTCCCATTCCTCGATCTTGTTGAACCGGGGGCAGTTTATGCCCCCGGCGCCTCCTGTTGACTTGGGGCCCGCGGTCGTTATCTCCCATGCTTCCTCGACGGTGGCGGGTCCTCGTCATAGCGCTCTGCATGTTCTAGCCACACGCGCATGCCGGAGCGCATCTACTCATTGCGATCGTTTCACCTTTAGAAAGGACATTTACATGGACGCCAAGTTTACCGAGCTCGTCGAGCAGCTGAACGGCCTCGATTTTAAGGGTATGTACGGCAGCGACTTCCTGCACACCTGGGACAAGACCACCGATGAGCTCAAGGCGCTCTACATCGTCGCCGACGCCCTGCGCGAGCTGCGTGAGAACAACGTTTCGTCCAAGATCTTCGACTCCGGCCTGGCCGTCTCCCTGTTCCGCGACAACTCCACCCGTACGCGCTTCTCCTTCTCTAAGGCTGCCAACCTGCTCGGCCTTGAGCTGCAGGACCTGGACGAGAAGAAGTCCCAGATCGCTCACGGCGAGACCGTCCGTGAGACCGCTACCATGATTTCCTTCATGGCCGACGTCATCGGCATCCGCGACGACATGTACATCGGCAAGGGCGACGCCTACATGGCCGAGGTCTCCGAGTCTGTCCAGCAGGCTTACGAGGACGGCGTTCTGGATCACCGTCCCACGCTCATCTCCCTGCAGTCCGATTCCGACCATCCCACGCAGTCCTCTGCTGACATGCTCTACCTCATCAACGAGTTTGGCGGCCTCGAGAACCTCAAGGGCAAGAAGGTTGCCGTCACCTGGGCCTATTCGCCCTCTTACGGCAAGCCGCTGTCCTGCCCGCAGTCGCTGATCAGCCTGCTGCCCCGCTTTGGCATGGACGTCACCCTGGCTCACCCCGAGGGCTACGATCTCATGCCCGAGGTCGTCGAGCGCGCCAAGGGCTATGCCGCCGAGTCCGGCACCACCTTTAAGCAGGTCAACACCATGGCCGAGGCCTTCGAGGGCGCCGACATCGTGATCCCCAAGAGCTGGGCTCCGTTTGCCGCCATGGAGAAGCGCACCAACCTGTACGCCGAGGGCGACGACGCCGGCATCGCAGCGCTCGAGAAGGAGCTGCTCGCCCAGAACGCCACCCATCAGGACTGGTGCTCCACGACCGAACTCATGGAGAAGACTGCCAACGGCCAGGACACCATCTTTATGCACCCGCTGCCCGCCGACATCTCCGGTGTCTCCTGCGAGCACGGCGAGGTTAACGCCGACGTCTTCGACATGCACCGCGTGGGCATGTACAAGGAGGCCAGCTACAAGCCGTACGCCATCGCTGCCATGATGTTCCTGCAGAAGGTTGCCGATCCCGCCGCTACCCTCAAGGCCCTCGACGAGCGCAACACCGCCCGTTGGCTCCAGGCCTAAAGCCGGGCTGAGGTAAGCCGTGTAAAGGGGGCGCTCTGCCAACCGGCGGGGTGCCCCTTTTTTGCATCGCGGGCGTGCGGGATAAGCGCTTTCGATGTGGATGCCCGCGGCGCGAGTTATGGGTACGATGGTTTCAGGGGAGGTATCACCATGAAACTTGGATGCGTCATTATGGCCTCGGGCGAGGGCAAGCGGTTTGGCTCTAACAAGATGCTCGCCGATATCTATGGCGAGCCGCTGATTGCCCGGACCATCGATTCGGTTCCCCGGGGCTTTGACGTCGTGGTTTCGACGCGTTGGCCCGAGGTCGCTCAGATTTGCGAGGACAAGCATTGCCCGTGTGTGCTGCACGATGGCGAGCTGCGCAGCGAAAGCGTCCGTGCGGGCCTTTCGTGGGGAGCCGAACGCAACTGGAAAGGTTGCCTCTTTTTGCCGGGCGACCAGCCGCTCGTGAGTTCGGATTCTTTTGAGGCTATGGTTCGTGCATTTGACGAGTGTGGCCGCAAGCATCCGGTGCGTCTTGCGTGCAACGGTGAGCCTTCGAGCCCGGTGCTCTTTCCGGCGGAACTGTTCGATGCACTTATGTGTCTTGAGGGCAAGGACGGCGGCGGTTCGATCCTCAAGGGCCGTACCGACGTGGTGCTGGTCGAGGCGCGTGCCTACGAGCTGTGGGACGTCGATACCGCCAAGGGGCAGCGACGCATAGCGGAGCATATCGCCGCCTGCTCGTATTTTGATCGCGTGGCCAACTGCATAAATCAATAAGGAGCAATTATGATCATCATCAAAAACGGCGCGCTCGTGACGCCACAGGGGCTTCGCCGTGCCGATCTTGCCATGGATGGCGATAAGATCGTGCGGATCGCCGCGGCGATTGAGCCGGCCGAGAGCGATACCGTCGAGGATGCCACGGGCTGCTGGGTGTTTCCCGGCTTTATCGACGGCCACACGCACATGCAGTGCTGGACCGGCATGGATTGGACGGCCGATAGCTTTGAGACCGGCACGCGCGCGGCTGCCTGCGGCGGTACGACGACCATCGTGGACTACGCGACGGCCGATCGTGGCGTGACCATGCCCGATGCCTTGGCCGAGTGGCATCGCCGCGCCGACGGCACCTGCACGGCAAACTACGCCTTTCATATGGCACTCGCCGAGTGGAACGAGCGCAACCGCGCCGACCTTTCGGCCATGCGCGAGGCGGGCGTATCGTCGTTCAAGACCTACTTTGCCTATGACCACCTGCGCTTGGACGATGCCGAGACGCTCGAGGTGCTCGAGGAGCTCAAGCGCCTGGGCGGTATCCTGTGCGTGCATTGCGAGAACGGCACGTTGGTGAATGAACTGCAGAAGCGCGTGTACGAGCAGGGGATTCATGGGCCCGAGGGACATGCGCTCAGCCGTCCGGACGTGTGCGAGGGTGAGGCCGTGAGCCGCCTGCTGTATCTGGCGCACTTGGCCGGGGACGCTCCGGTCAACGTGGTGCACCTTTCGACCAAGCTGGGGCTCGAGGCCATCCGTGCTGCCAAAGCGCGCGGGCAGAAGAATATCTATGTCGAGACCTGCCCCCAGTATCTGATGCTCGACGACACCTGCTATCTGGAGCAGGGCGAGGACGGCTTTGCGGGTGCCAAGTATGTGATGAGCCCGCCGCTGCGCCATGCCGGTGACCGTGCCGCGTTGCGCGAGGCGCTTGTGGCCGGCGAGATCGATACTATTGCAACCGATCATTGCAGCTTTAACCTGCACGGGCAAAAGGACCGCGGGCGCGACGATTTCCGCGCGATTCCCAACGGCGGGCCCGGCGTGGAGCATCGTCCCGTCGCGATCGCCACGAGCTTTGAGGGCCAGCTGGGCCCCGAGGACCTCTGCCGCTTGATGAGCGAGAACCCGGCGCGCGTCTTTGGCATGTATCCGCGCAAGGGCTGTCTTGCCGAGGGCTCCGATGCCGACGTGTGCGTGTGGGATCCGTGCGCGCGTTGGACGATCAGCGCCGCGACACAGCATCAGGCCGTGGACTACACGCCGCTCGAGGGCTTTGAGGCACATGGCCGCGCCAAGGCCGTGTTTGTGAACGGCGTGCTGGTGGCACGCGACGGCGAGCCCACCGGAGCCCAACCCGGCCGCTACGTGCCCCGCTAACAGGGGGAGTGCCGGACCCCCCTCCGCAGTTGCGGTGAAATACGGACTGTTTGCGGCCGTTTGGCGGCCAAACAGTCCGTATTTCACCGCAACTGACGAGATGGGGCCGGCTACTTGAGGCTGGTGGCGATGAGGGGGCGGCCGAGGGCTGCCTCGAAGCGGTCGGCCATCGTGGGGTCGTTGAGCGTGTCGACTTGGTTGAGCATGACGCGTGCGGTGCTGAGTTCCATCGCCCGCATCTCGGCATTGAGCACCTGGGCGACGCGCTCGGGCGTGGCGATGTCGGTGAGCTCGCAGCCGCAACGCTCGCAAAAGAGCTCGGGGCGGTGGACGGCTTCGTTGATGGGCTTGCTGAGTCCCGAGGCGCCGACGACCCAGACAACGTTTGCCGTGCCGGCGGGAATTACCGGCTCCCAGGCGGCATGCGCCTTGAGCGGGAGTCGCTTGCTACCGTCTGCCTCGGCCAACACATAGTCAAAGCGCTGTGCCAGCCCGCCGAGTGGCTCGGCGGGGGCGGAGAGCTTGCCTGTCTCCGGGTCCAAAACACCCGCCTGGCAGATACTTCCGCGGCTCATGCCCGCGCATGCCTCGCAGGTGCAACCGGGGACATGCGAGGCGCCCGGCTTCCAAGGCGCGGCGTCCAGGCGACGATTCGACCCGTCCCATGGCACGCCGGCAACGGGAAGCATATGCGTGGTGGTGCAGAGGAGCACGCGGCCGCCAGCGCGCATGAGCTCAAGACCCAGCGTTTTGAGCAACGTCGACTTGCCGCCGCTGCCGATAATCGCGGTAATGCCCGGCTCGATCCTGAGCGCCGAGGCAAGATTGCCGCTAACCGTTTCCATCTGTTCACCGCCGTATAATACTGTGATAATAAATAATCATCAGAGTAGCGGTCGAACCGCTTTTGCTCTGCTCAAACCGTAGCACAGGGAGGTGCCCCGGGAATGCTCGTTTATGTTCGCGGCGCCGGCGATATCGCCACGGGTGTCGCCGCTCGCTTGGTGCGCGCCGGCGTGTCGGTCGTTATGGCCGATATCGCGGTTCCCACGTGCATCCGCCGCACAATCAGTTTTTGCGAGGCTATTCGCCTGGGCGAGGTCCAGGTCGAGGGCATTCGCGCTCGCTTGGCGCAGACGCCGGCAGAGGCGCTCGAGATTACCCAAGCGGGGGATGTTGCCGTCGTGGTGGACCCTCAGGCCAAGATGCTCGATGAGCTTAAACCCGCGGCTGTGGTCGACGCGATTCTGGCCAAGCGCAACCTGGGCACCACGCGCGACATGGCGCCTACCGTCATCGCCGTGGGGCCGGGCTTTACCGCGCCGGTCGATTGCGACGCCGTGGTCGAGACCATGCGCGGGCATTTTTTGGGCCGTGTCATTACCCAGGGCTCGCCCCAGCCCAACACGGGCGTGCCGGGCGTGATCGCCGGCTATGGCAAGGAGCGCGTTATCCACAGCCCCGCCGCCGGCGTGTTTCGGTCCGACCGCGCAATCGGCGACATCGTGAGCGCCGGAGACGTGATTGGCTACGCGGACGATACGCCCATGTGCACACAGATCGATGGCTGCCTGCGCGGGCTTTTGGCGAACGGCGTGCAGGTGACTGAGGGCTTTAAATGCGCCGATGTCGATCCGCGCGGCGATGCCAGCTATATCAACTACATTTCGGACAAGGCGACGTCGGTCGGCGGCGGCGTGCTCGAGGCACTCGCTATGCTCACCGATATCTTTAGAGGATAGAAGGCGGCAATGGAAAAGCTCGATGTTGTGAATGCGGCGCTTGCCGCCCTGCGTGCTGGCGAGACGTGCGAGCTGGCGGTCGTGGCCGGCACGGCGGGGTCGTCACCGCGCGGTGTGGGCGCATGGATGGCCGTCTTTGCCGACGGCAGCCAGGCGGGCACTATCGGCGGCGGCAAGATTGAGCTCTTTGCGCTGGATGAGGCGCGCGAACTCCTGAGCGCGGGACAGTCGCGTCTGGTCCGCTACACCATGGGCGGCGAGAACTCCGATACCGGCATGATCTGCGGCGGAGCCATTTGCCTGTGCTATCTGCATCTGGATGCGACCCAGGCACCGTTGTTCCAGGAAATTGCCGACGTCTTGGTCTATCGGCGCATCGGCGACTTCGTCATCGACTTTGAGCCGTTTATCGCGAGCGCGCTCGAGGGCGATGTGGCCGAGTACCATGGCGAGGCATCGCGCCATACCATTGCGGGCTGCCCCGGGCTTTCACTGGTGGAGGAGGGGAGTAACGTCACCTACACCAACGCTGCCTCTGAGATTCCCGCGGCGCACATCGAGACGCTCTGCCCCGAGGGCCTGACCTACATCTTTGGCTGCGGACACGTGGGCGCCGCGACGGCGCGCGTGCTCACGGCGGCGGGCTTTGCCGTCGTGGCCTGCGATGACCGCCCCGGCACGTTGACGCCCGAATGGGTGCCCGGTGTCTACGATCGTCGCCTGGTCGATTACAAGAACCTGAGCGAGCAGTGCCCCATCGGCCCGCGCGACCTGGTGGTCGTGGCCACGGCAGGCCACAAGTCCGATATCGACGTGGTGATTCAGGCCATGCACGCCAAGCCTGCCTACCTGGGCTGTCTGGGTTCGCGCCGCAAGACGGCCTTTGTGCGTGCCCGCCTGGAGCAGGAAGGCTTTACGCAGGACCAGATCGACGAGCTGCACCTGCCGATCGGCGTTGCCATCGAGGCCGAGGACCCCGAGGAGATTGCCATCTCCATCGCCGCCGAGATGATTCACCTGCGCCGCACCAAACTCGTCCCCCGCAAGCGCTAATCCCCGTTCCCACCGATAAGTTGCGGTGAAATACGGATTGTTTAAGCCTGTTAGGCCGCCAAACAGTCCCTATTTCACCGCAACTGCTTTTTGGGAGCCATTTGTGCGGGGGAGTTGTGGAGTTGTGCAGGCAGACGAGGTTTTTCTGGAAATACGCTCCCGATGCGCGTATAGTACCGATTGTTTTGTCGGCTCCTGCTGTGTCGAGTCCAAACCGCAAAATGCCATGAGCGGCGCGGATGCAGCCAGGAGGCACGAGGACAACCCATCGTGGCCACGCCCCGTGCTTAAAACCCCAAGAAGGAGTGAACAATGGCAGAAGAGAAGTATGTGCCGCGTCTGAAGACCAAGTACAACAACGAGGTCAAGCAGCAGCTTCAGGACAAGTTCCAGTACGAGAACGTCATGATGATCCCCAAGTTTGAGAAGATCGTCGTGAACATGGGTGTCGGCGAGGCCGCTACCGATTCCAAGGCCATCGACGGTGCCGTGCGCGACCTGCGCGCCATCACCGGCCAGCAGCCGATGATCACCCGTGCCCGCAAGTCCATCGCTACCTTCCGCCTGCGCGCTGGTATGCCGATCGGCTGCAAGGTTACCCTGCGTGGCGACCGTATGTGGGAGTTCTTCGATCGTCTGACCTCCGTCGCGATCCCCCGTATCCGCGACTTCCGCGGCATCTCCGCCAAGAGCTTCGACGGCCGTGGTAACTTCTCCATGGGCGTCACCGAGCAGCTCATCTTCCCCGAGATCGACTTCGATTCCGTCGATCACCAGCGTGGTATGGACATCACTTTCGTGACCACCGCCAACACCGATGAGGAGGCCAAGGCCCTTCTGGACGCCTTCGGTTTCCCGTTCAAGAAATAGGTTCACCTGCCCTAAAAGCGCCGTTTCCACAAGGGAGCGGCGCTTGGGGCGAACAATACTCTATGTGAGGAGGATATAAGTGGCTAAGACATCGATGATCGTCAAGTGCAATCGCAAGCAGAAGTTCTCTACTCGTGAGTACACGCGCTGCCAGCGCTGCGGCCGTCCGCACTCTGTGTACCGCAAGTTCGGCCTGTGCCGTGTCTGCTTCCGTGAGCTTGCACTCAAGGGCGAGCTTCCCGGCGTTAAGAAGGCCAGCTGGTAAGTCACTACCAGCGTTTCAAGCATCCGTTTGGAACAGGGAAAACGCGCTAGTTAGGCTTTGCCGTTAAGGGCGGCGAAGAACCAAGAGCACGTGTTCATCAAGAACGAAGGAGAATCTGTATGAACCTTACAGACCCGATCGCAGATATGCTTACGCGCATCCGTAACGCTAACTCTGTGAACAAGGCCACGGTCTCCATGCCGAGCAGCAAGAAGCTCGTCGAGATCGCTCGTGTTCTGCACGAGGAGGGCTACATCGAGGGCTACGATGTCGAGGACACCGTTCCCCAGAAGACTCTGCACATCACGCTTAAGTATGGTCCCAAGAAGGCTAAGGTCATCAACGGCATCCGCCGCATTTCCAAGCCGGGCCTGCGTAAGTACACCGGCGTTGCCGACATGCCCCGCGTCCGCGGTGGCCTTGGTACCGCCATTATTTCCACCAGCCATGGCGTCATGACCGACCGCGATGCTCGCAAGCACAACGTCGGCGGCGAGATCATCGCTTACGTCTGGTAATTCGCTCGGTAGGTAGAAGGAAAGGAGATCACCGTGTCTCGTATCGGTAATAAGCCTGTCCAGATTCCCGCCGGAGTCGAAGTGGCAGTCAACGGCAACAACGTTGTCGTCAAGGGCCCCAAGGGCCAGCTCGAGCTCGATGTCTTTGAGAAGCTCGCTATCAACGTCGAGGACAACGTCCTCACCGTTTCCCGTCCCGACGACGAGCGTGAGACCCGTGCCCGCCACGGCCTCACCCGCGCCCTCATCCACAACATGGTTGTCGGCGTTTCCGAGGGCTTCGAGAAGAAGCTCGAGCTCGCCGGCGTCGGTTACCGCGTGCAGCAGAAGGGTAAGAACCTCGAGTTCTCCCTGGGCTTCTCGCACCCCGTGATCGTCGAGGCTCCCGAGGGCATCACCTTCGAGGTTCCCGACAACACCCACGTGAACGTCAAGGGTATCAACAAGCAGCAGGTCGGTCAGATCGCCGCTGAGATCCGCGGCCATCGTCCTCCCGAGCCTTACAAGGGCAAGGGTATCCACTACGTTGGCGAGCACATCCGCCGCAAGCTGGGTAAGGCCGCCAAGTAGTCGTAACCGACTCACTCGCATAAGACCAGCACCCCGTCAGGTGCTGGCAAGATCAACCTTTTTAGGAGTTTACGTATGAACAAGCATAAGGCGAAGCTGGAAGGCCTCAAGCGTCGTCAGCGTCGTGTTCGCGGCAAGGTCTCGGGTACCTCCGAGCGTCCGCGTCTTCGCGTGACCCGTACTAACGCCAACATCTATGCCCAGATCATCGACGACAGCAAGGGCTCCAGCCTGACGCTCGTCTCCGCCTCGACCCTCGAGGCCGAGTTCAAGGGCACCCACACCTCGAACAAGGAGGCTGCGGAGAAGGTCGGTCAGCTCGTTGGCAAGCGCGCCATCGAGGCCGGCATCACCAAGGTCGCCTTCGATCGCGGTGGCCGTATCTACCATGGCCGCGTCAAGGCCCTCGCCGACGGTGCTCGTGCCGCCGGTCTCGAGTTCTAGGAGGTATGTAGCACATGGCTCGTAATCAGAAGCAGCAGCGCGAGGCCTCCGAGTTCGAGGAGCGCGTCGTTTACATCAACCGCGTGTCGAAGACCGTCAAGGGTGGTCGTCGCATGAGCCTCGTCGCTCTCGTCGTCGTTGGCGACGGCAAGGGCAACGTCGGCGTTGGCATGGGCAAGTCCGCTGAGGTGCCCATGGCCATCTCCAAGGCATCTCTCGATGCCAAGAAGAACATGTTCCACGTGCCGGTGACCGAGCAGGGCACCATCCCGCACGAGGTTCTCGGCCACTTTGGTGCCGGCCGCATCATCATTAAGCCCGCTGTCGAGGGTACCGGCGTTATCGCCGGCGGCGCTGTGCGTCCCCTCTTTGAGCTTGCTGGCATCAAGAACGTCCTGTCCAAGTCCCTCGGTACCGACAACGGCCTCAACATCATCAAGGCTGCCGTCGAGGGCCTCAAGGAGCTCTCCAGCCCTGAGGACGTCGCGGCTCGCCGTGGCCTGACGGTCTCCGAGATGTTCGTCGGTAAGGAGAACTAAGCATGGCTGACACCATCAAGATCAAGCAGGTCCGCAGCACCAACGGTTGCAAGCAGGACCAGGTCCGTACTGTCCGTGCCCTCGGTCTCCACAGGATCCGCGAGGTTCGCGAGATTGCTGACAACGAGTCCGTCCGCGGCATGATCTTCAAGGTCAAGCACCTTGTCGAGATTGTAGAGGAGTAGCAAATGCAGCTTCACGATCTTACTCCCGCGCCCGGTTCCACCAAGAATCGCAAGCGCGTCGGCCGTGGCAATTCTTCGGGTCACGGCACCACTTCTGGCCGCGGCCAGAAGGGCCAGGGTTCCCGCTCTGGTGGCACCAAGGGTGCCGGCTTCGAGGGTGGCCAGACTCCGCTGGCTATGCGCCTGCCCAAGCTTCCGGGCTTCCGCAACCCCCGTCGTATCGAGTACACCGCTGTTAACGTTGAGCGTCTCGAGCGTAAGTTCGAGGACGGCGCTGTGATCGACGGTGCCGCTCTTAAGGCCGCTCGCATCACCAAGAGCGAGTTCGAGCCCGTCAAGGTGCTCGGCAATGGTGAGCTCACCAAGAAGTTCACGGTCAAGGTCGACAAGGTCAGCGCTTCTGCGCAGGCCAAGATCGAGGCCGCCGGCGGAAAGGTCGAGCTGCCGTGCTAAATGGTCTTAAGAATGCTTTCCGCATCAAAGAATTGCGCGAAAAGATTCTTTTTACCATAGCTATGCTCGTCGTGTACCGCATTGGTGCGCACGTTCCTGTGCCCGGCATTCCCTTCCAGGGGATGCTGGGCCTTTTCTCGACCGATAACAATTCGGTCGCCGCAGGTGCTATGGCCCTCCTGAATCTTTTCTCTGGCGGCGCGTTGAGCTATGTGTCGGTGTTTTCGCTGGGCATCATGCCTTACATCACCAGCTCGATCATCCTCCAGATGCTCCAGGCCGTCGTGCCTTCCCTGCATGAGCTTGCCCGCGAGGGCGAGGTCGGTCAGACCAAGATTACGCAGTATTCGCGTTACCTCACCCTGGCTCTGGCAATCCTCAACTCCGTGGGTTACCTCTTCCTCTTTAAGAGCTTCGGCATCAGCTTCAATGGCGCCGGCGCTCCCGAGATCATCTTCGACTTCATGATCGTCGGTACGCTCACCGCGGGCGCCATGCTGATCATGTGGATTGGTGAGCTCATCACCCAGCGCGGTATCGGCAATGGCATGTCGCTGATCATCTTCGCGAACATCATGGCCGGTCTGCCTGAGGCTATCTTCTCCAGCACCGAGGGCAATGCCGGTGGCATCATCACCATGGTGATCATCTGCGCCATCATCCTGCTGGTTATCCCGCTGATTGTTTTCCTTGAGCGCGGCCAGCGCCGCATCCCGGTCTCCTACGCTAAGCGCGTCGTGGGCCGTCGCATGATGGGTGGCCAGACCACCTACCTGCCCATCAAGGTCAACACCGCGGGTGTTGTGCCGATCATCTTCGCTTCGGCGCTGCTGTACTTCCCGGCTCAGATTGCCGTGTTCTTCCCCGGCATCGGCTGGATTCAGGCAGTTGCCTCCGCGCTTTCGACCGGTTGGCTCAACTGGGTGCTTAACGTTGTCCTCATCGTGTTCTTCGCGTACTTCTACACCTCCATGGTGTTCAACCCCGATGACACGGCCGACAACCTTAAGAAGCAGGGCGGCTTTATTCCGGGCGTCCGTCCGGGTAGGGCTACCGCGGCCTACATCAAGAACGCGCTCAACAAGATTACGCTTCCCAGCGCTGTCTTTTTGGCGCTCATCGCCATCGTGCCTTCGATCATCTTCTCCTTCACGGGTAACCATCTGATCCAGGCATTTGGCGGCACGTCCATCCTCATCATGGTCGGCGTCGTGCTCGACACGGTCGATAAACTCGAAGGCCAGATCAAGATGTATGATTACGATGGATTCTTTAAATAGGCTAGAGGAGGATTGCTCATGAACCTCGTATTGCTCGGAGCTCCGGGTGCCGGTAAGGGCACCGTCGCACAGGAGCTCGTCGCCGAGTTTGGCGTCGCCCATATTTCCACGGGCGACCTGCTGCGTGCTGCCGTCAAGGGTGGCACCGAGCTTGGTATTCAGGCTAAGAAGTACATGGACGCTGGCGAGCTCGTTCCCGACCAGCTCGTGATCGACCTTGTCAAGGAGCGCCTTGCCGCCGATGACGCCCAGCAGGGCTTCATCCTCGACGGCTTCCCGCGCAACACCGCCCAGGCCGTGACGCTCGATTCCGAGCTCTCCGCCATGGGTCGCGAGATTGACTGCGCCCTTCTGGTCGACGTGGCCCCCGAGGTCATCATCGATCGTCTATCTTCGCGTCGCACCTGCCGCGCCTGCGGTTACACCGGCACTGCTGCCGATGCCGCCTGCCCCAAGTGCGCCGGCGAGATGTATCAGCGCGACGACGACAAGCCCGAGACCATCAAGAACCGTCTCGACGTCTACGAGAAGTCCACGAGCCCGCTCGTCGACTACTATCGTGGTCAGGGTCTGCTCAAGTCGGTCAACGGTGACCAGGCTCGCGAGACCGTGTACGGGGATGTCAAAGAGGCTCTCGGTCTATGATCAAGATTAAGTCTGCAACGCAAATCGAGCAGATGAAGAAGGCAGGAGCGCTATCTAAGATGGCGCTCCGCCACGTTGGAGCCATGGTGCGCCCCGGCGTTTCGACTTTTGAGCTCGATCAGCTCGCGGAGCAGATTATCCGCATGCATGGCGGCACCCCGGCCTTTAAGGGTTACGGCGGGTTCCCGGGGACCATTTGCGCATCGATCAACGATGCCGTGGTCCACGGTATTCCCAACCCCGACATGATCCTGCGCGATGGCGATATCATCTCCATCGATACAGGAGCCGTTGTCGACGGTTGGGTCGGCGATAACGCTTGGACGTTTTTCGTCGGCACCCCCACGCCCGAAGCCAAGGCTTTGTGCGAGGTCACGCGCGATTGCCTTAAGGCTGCCATCGAGCAGGCTGTTCCCGGTAACCATATCGGGGACGTCGGTTATGCCGTTCAGTCCCTCGCCGAGTCTCACGGTTACGGCGTGCTTCGTGATTATGTGGGCCATGGCATTGGTCGCGTGATGCACGAGGACCCCAACGTTCCTAACTATGGAAAGAAGGGGAGGGGCGTTCGCCTCCAGGCCGGCATGGTCATTGCCATCGAGCCGATGGTTACGATGGGTTCCAACCATGTAAGCACGGGCTCCGACAGTTGGATTGTCACGACCAACGACCACCTGCCCGCCGCGCACTACGAGAACACCGTCGCCATTACCAATGACGGTCCGGTGATTCTCACCACGGATGCCCAAGGTGCTTGGTGTTCGCTCCAAGGCGGAGAAATGTAACATGTTCCACTTAGTTGTGGAGCCATTACGAAGTTATTACGATGCGTGCATACGTGTTGTAAAATACTCAATCGCTGTCGTTTTCTAGAGAAAGATGATTGCTTGTGAAGAAGGAAGACGCAATTGAGCTCGAGGGTACGGTAAAGGAACCGTTGCCCAACGCCATGTTTAAGGTCGAGCTCGAGAACGGTCATTCGGTTCTGTGCAACATTTCTGGCAAGATCCGAATGAATTACATCCGTATTCTCCCCGGTGACAGGGTTGTCGTGGAGCTTTCCCCGTACGACCTGACCCGCGGCCGCATCACCTATCGCTACAAATAGCGGCACGCATACACGCACTCCATTTCCGACTGCAGGCTTAGCTCAACCTACGGTCGGATTGTGTGTGAAGACCAGCCATAGTTTTAAACGCCTGCGGCTGGGCGAGTAGATAGTAGGGAAGTAGTTTGAGCGCTACCGAAAGGAAGAACGATGAAGGTACGTCCTTCGGTCAAGAAGATGTGCGATAAGTGCAAAATCATTAGGCGCCATGGCAAGGTCCTCGTCATTTGCGAGAACCCCCGTCATAAGCAGCGTCAGGGTTAAGAGAGGAGACTACGTTGGCCCGTATTAATGGTGTCGACCTCCCGCGTGAGAAGCGCGTTGAGATCGGTCTGACCTACATTTACGGCATCGGCCGCACCACTGCGACGAAGATTTGCGTCGAGTGCAACGTTAACGTGGATACGCGCGTTAAGGACCTCACCGAGGATGAGGTTAACGCCATCCGCGATTATATCGATAAGAACCAGATCATGGTTGAGGGCGACCTCCGCCGTGAGCGCAACCAGAACGTCAAGCGCCTTATGGACATCGGCTGCAACCGCGGCCTTCGTCACCGCAAGGGCCTCCCGGTCCGCGGCCAGCGCACCCACACTAACGCTCGTACCCGCAAGGGCCCGAAGCGTCAGATCGGTGCTAAGAAGAAGAAATAAGGAGCGCTAGATAGATGGCTACTGCTAAGAAGAACGTTCGCGCTGCCCGTCTGAAGCGCGCGGACCGTAAGAACATTTCCGTGGGCCAGGCTCACATTCGTTCTACGTTCAACAACACGATCGTTTCGATCACCGATCCCCAGGGCAACGTCATTTCCTGGAAGTCGGCTGGCCAGGTGGGCTTCAAGGGCTCCCGTAAGTCCACGCCGTTCGCTGCCCAGATGGCTGCCGAGGCTGCTGCCAAGCAGGCCATGGAGCACGGTATGAAGAAGGTTTCCGTCTTCGTCAAGGGCCCCGGCTCCGGTCGTGAGACCGCCATCCGCTCCCTCCAGGCTGCTGGCCTCGAGGTCTCGAGCATCCAGGACAAGACCCCCATTCCGCACAACGGCTGCCGCCCCAAGAAGCGTCGCCGCGTGTAACTGAAAGGATCGTATCAATATGGCAATCGACAGGACTCCTGTTCTTAAGCGCTGCCGTCAGCTCGGGATCGATCCCGCTGAGCTCGGTTACAGCAGCAAGAAGGAATCTATCCGTCAGCCCAAGCGCCGTCGCAAGGAATCTGAGTACGGCATGCAGCTGCGCGAGAAGCAGAAGGTCAAGTTCATCTATGGCGTTCTGGAGAAGCAGTTCCACGGCTACTTCAACAAGGCCCGTAAGATGAACGGCGTCACCGGTGAGAACCTCATGATCATTCTTGAGTCTCGCCTCGACAACGTCGTCTTCCGTCTTGGCTTCGCCCGCACCCGCAAAGAGGCTCGTCAGTCCGTCCGTCACGGTCACTTCACCGTGAACGGCAAGCGCGTGGACATCCCGTCCTACCGCGTCAAGGCCGGCGACGTCGTCGCTGTCGGCGAGAAGTTCCGTGACCTCCTCCCCATCAAGGAGGCCCTGATTTCCTCCGAGCGCTTTGAGGTCCCTGGCTGGCTCGAGGTCGATATCGAGAAGCTGTCTGGTAACGTGCTCGCTCTGCCGACGCGTGAGCAGATCAGCGGTGATATCAACGAGCAGCTCATCGTCGAGCTCTACTCTAAGTAGTCCATCCGGGCTGCTGAGGCTGGAGGTAATACATGTCAGAATTCATTAGGCCTCAGGTTCAGGTCGAAGAGATCAACGAGACGTCTGCTCGTGTCTCCGTCGAGCCGCTCGAGCGTGGCTACGGCGATACGCTGGGTAACTCCCTTCGTCGCGTTCTTCTGTCCTCGCTCGAGGGTGCCGCCGTCGAGGCTATTCAGATCGATGGTGCACAGCACGAGTTCATGACCATCCCTAACATGGTCGAGGATGTCACCGACATCGTCCTGAATGTCAAGGGTCTTGTCTTCAGGGCTCTCGGCACGACCGACGAGGCGACCGCCACCATCTCGGTTGACGGCCCCTGCGAGGTCACCGGTGCGGACTTCTTTATTCCGTCCGAGTTTGAGCTGGTTAACCCCGAGCAGCACATCGCTACGCTCACCGAGGGTGGCCATCTCACCATGAGCATGCGCATCGGCTATGGCCGCGGCTATGTTTCTGGCGAGGCCAACAAGCGCGACAACGATCCCATCGGTGTGATCCACGTCGACTCGCTGTACTCGCCGGTTTCCCGTTGCGCCAAGCTCGTTGAGGCTTGCCGTGTCGGTCAGCACACCGACTACGACCGCCTTGTCCTCGAGATCGAGACCAACGGCTCCATCGCCCCGCGCGACGCCGTGGTCCAGGCTGCCAATATCATCAACCAGCATATGGCCGCCTTTATGAACCTTGCCGAGACCCCCGAGGTCGAGGAGGAGGCTTCGATCTTCGCTCCCGAGGTCACCAACGACAACGCCGAGCTGGACAAGCAGATCGAGGATCTGGACCTTTCCGTCCGTTCCTACAACTGCCTTAAGCGCGCCAGCATTCACTCGGTCCGTCAGCTCGTTGAGTTCTCGGAGAACGATCTGCTCAACATCCGTAACTTCGGTGTTAAGTCGATCGAGGAAGTGAAGGACAAGCTTGAGTCCATGGGCCTGAGCCTGAAGGCTTAATGCTTCGCATATTTGAGGAGAAACTAGACCATGCGTCACAACGTTAAGAAGGGCCTGAAGCTCGGCACCGATGCGAGCCACACCAAGGCCATGAAGAAGAGCCTTGCTAAGGCCCTCTTCGAGAACGACCGCATCAAGACCACCGAGACCCGCGCTAAGGCGCTGCGTTCGGTCGTCGACCCGATCATCACTTGGGCCAAGAAGGGCGACCTGCACTCTCGTCGTCTGGCTATCGCCAAGCTCGGCGATAAGCAGCTCGTTGCCGAGATCTTCGACAAGGCTGCTCAGGGTATGTGGCAGGACCGCAACGGCGGTTACACCCGCATCATGAAGCTCGGCAACCGCAAGGGCGACAACGCTCCCATCGTTATCATGGAGCTCGTCACCGAGCCTTGCACGCCTAAGGCCAAGAAGGCTGCTCCGGCCCCCAAGAAGGCCGCTGCTCCCAAGAAGGTCGAGGCTGTCGAGGAGGCTCCTGCTGAGGAGACCGCTGAGTAGACATTCCGTCTGCATAGGCTATATTCGAGGGGTACGTTCGCGTACCCCTCTTTTTTTGTCGCGATACCGTTACTTGTTTGTTGGGAGCGCCCATGACTGCGCCGTCTGATTTCAATTCGATTTCCGAGCTTGACGCCACACTCGTATTTCGCGTGGCCTATGATGGCTCGTCGTATAGCGGATTTGCCGAGCAGCCGGGACAGACGACGGTTGCGGGTGAGCTGCGTCGAGCCATCGAGACGCTGCTTCGCCGTCCGATCGATCTGACGTGCGCGGGGCGTACCGATGCCGGCGTACATGCCGTGGCTCAGTACATCAGCGTGCCCGTAACGGACGCTGAGCTCGCGTGTACGCGCCGTAGGTGGCTGCGGGCTATGGATGCCCTGTTGCCCAAAGATATCGCCATCAACGAGGTCTACAAGGCTCGTAAGGGCTTTTCTGCGCGCTTTGACGCGCGCTCTCGCACTTACACCTATCGCATTGCCGATCGTGATGCGCGGCCCGTGCTGTCACGAGGTGCTGTGTGGTGGCATCGCTATCCCCTCGACGTCGATGCGATGGCGGCCGCCTGCCCTGCGCTTTTGGGCGAGCAGGACTTTAAAAGCTTTTGCAAGGTTGCCTCTGCCGTGGGCAAACCTACGCACCGCTGCGTAATGCGCGCCGAGTTTGGCCATGAGGTTGCGTTTGGCGAGGACATCCTGACGTTTACCATCGAGGGCAATGCGTTTCTGCATTCGATGGTCCGTACGATCGTTGGCACGCTTGTCGAGATTGGCATGCATCGCCGTGAACCCGAGTGGATGCGCGAGGTCATCGATGCTTGCGATCGTACCGCTGCGGGCCCCACGGCTCCTGCCTGCGGCCTTACGTTTATGGGCGTGGATTACGATCCCGCCGAGCTTGTCGTGCTCGACTAGGGGAGGGCTCGACGCGCCCCTAGTCGGCACCTGTCATCTGTGGGCTGCGCGTGTGCAACATCTGTTCTTGGCGTGCAGTGCAACCGGTGTCTCATTGCTTTTATTGCCGGGGTGTACCATGAACGACAGTTTGATTCATTGCTGTCGAGAGGACGGATAACTTGGTTCGACGTGGCTCGCATCCGCGACTTTCGGTGATCCTTGTGGTAGAAGGTTCGCCCAGCTATGCGATGCGTGCGCTCGAGAGTATCCAGAACCAAGACCTCTATGATTTGCAGATTGTCGTTGTCTGCCGCGATGCTGCGCCCGGTGTGCGCCATTCGCTTCAAGTTGCTGCCGACAGGGACATCCATATTGATTTGATTGACGTCGAGGACGCGAAGCGCGGCGCTTGTATTCGTGCCGGTTTTGATGCCTCGCGCGGCTCTCAAATCATCGCCATGAACGCCGATGAGTGGTTTGCTCCGCAGGCCCTTTCCAAGATGGTCGATATCGCGTGCGATACTGCGGCAGACATTGTGCTCCCCTCGGTGTCGCTCGATCGATACGATGCGCATCGCGAGCGTCATTCGCGCGTCTTGGATGCTGCCTCTATTGCCATAGAAGACGAGTCTTCTATGGTGACTGGGCTGCCCCAGTTGATTTTGGGCGGCCTAGTCGCTCAGACCTCTGGCGTGATGTATAGCCGTCCGCTGTTTGAGGCATGCCTGTCGCGCGGCAAGGCGTACCGTACGGTTGAGTTTATGGCTTATGCGCTCTCGCAGGCACGATTCGTGTCCGGCTGCGGCGACGCTTGTTTCCACGCGGTGGCACCTAAGCTTACAGATGCCTTTGATCCCACCATGTATGCCAGGATATCCGATGACACTCGAGCGCTCGACGAGCTTGCGGACTCACTCTCGGAAGCAGATAGCGATGGTCGGCTCAAGCTGGCAAGCCAAAAGTTCTACTTTGCCGGACTGGTCGCCTGCATCGAGAATTTGTGTCTGAGCCCGCATGGAGTGTCGTCAATCGAGCGTTCCGCCCGCATGCGTGATATGCTCGAGGCGTCTCGAACCCGTCAGATGGTCGCCGCGCTCAAGGATAACCATCGGGGACTCGGTCTGTTGTTTGGGCCGATCGCCAGCGCCAAGCCCGCGCGCTGCGTGATGTGTACGCATCTGGCAGCTTTTCTTAACCGGACGGGCGCAAAAACCGCCTAAACGGCTCATTTCGAAACAAATTTGCATAGAATTGTTTCGAAATGCGTTCTTATACACAAAAGCCTTCAAATAGCGTTAAACTATTCAATCACTGAATGATTGTCTCCGCCATCTTTTGGAGAGAGGGTTTGTATGGCTAAAAAACGCAATGGGCGCCAGGATGCCATTAGAGATATTGTGCGCAATAAGGACGTCCGCACGCAGCGCGTGCTGGTCGATGAGCTCCGCGCTATGGGCTTTGATTGCACGCAGGCGACTGTCTCTCGCGATATTGCCGACATGGGGCTGCGTAAGCTCCCTGAGGGCATCTATGTTCTGGCAGAGGACCTGCACCTGCAGCGTATGGTTTCCGAGCTCGTAACGGGCGTTCTGCGCACCGATAATCTGGTTATGATCAAGGCTCAGCCTGGCACGGCTTCCGGCATCGCCGCCGCTGTTGATGCGGCAGAGTTGCCCGATGTGCTTGGCTCGCTTGCCGGCAACGATACGATTTTGGTTATTGCCCAGACGGCCGAGGACGGCGAGCGTCTTGAGGCGCTGATCAATAAGCTGAGCAATTCTCGCAAGTAGGCGTGCGGGTCGTGCGCTCGGCACTGTGCTCGCTGACATAGTGGCTTGTAAAGGGTATCGACGTTGGTCGGTACCCCCTTTTTTGTCTGTCGGTATAAAGACCGCCCATCAGGTCGCTTTAAACTAAAAAGGCCCCCGAGCAGTTTAATAAGCTGCTCGGGGGCCTTGTTGCTTATGGCCGGATGATTTCTAGCCGACCGTATCGTCAGGCGTGGGCGAGGGGTCGGGAGTGGGCGTGGGCGTAGGCGTGCCGCCATCGCCGCCGGTCGAACCACCAGTGGAGCCGCCCGTCGAGCCACCAGTCGTACCGGTGCCGCCGGTGGTGTCACCGCCCGTGGTCTCGGTGGTCGTGGTCGTCGTGGTAGTCGTTGTGGTGGTGGTTTCCTCTTCGTCCTCGTTCTCGTCCTTGTCCTTGTCGTCGTTCTCCGTCTTCTTGGTGTTGTTGGTGCCGTAGAACTTCCAGACGCTATTGTTCTTATAGGTGGGCGCCGTTCCGGTCGCAAACTCCTCGCGCTCGGTACCGGTCAGAACGGTGTTCATAAACCGCTTAAAGACAGGCAGGTTGGTGCTGTCGCCCAGCAGGTCCGTGCCGTATTTTTGGATGGGGATCTCGCCCGCGGAATAGCCGGTCCACAGGGCGCACGCCAGCTGCGGGGTATAGCCGCAGAACCACAGGTTGGTGGTGTTGTCGGTGGTGCCCGTCTTGCCGGCATAAGGCTGGTTGACGCTCAGGGCACCGGCAGCACCCGTACCGCCGCCCTGCATGACGCCGGACAGAACATCGGTGACCGCGGCGGCCTCGCCCTCGGTAAGCACCTGTGAGGGATTGTCGGTGTGCTGGTACAGCACCGAACCGGTACGAGAGTCAATCTCGGTGATGGCGATCGGCTGGCGATAGTAGCCGCCGTTGGCAAACGTCGCGTAGGCGGCGGCCATCTCGAGCGGCGAGATCGAGCCGGTGCCGAGGGTCATGACGGGAACGTCCTCGATGTTGTCCTTGGCGGGATCGATGCCGAGCTTTTTGACGAGTGAGATGATCTTGCTGTTGCCGACGGCTTCCGCCACCTGGATGTAGCCGGTGTTGGAGGAGTATGCCGTCGCCTGCTTAAGCGTGATGTTGCCATAGCTATGGTTGGCGTAGTTTTGGACCTCGGTCGTGGTGCCCTTGGCCTTGAGCGGTGAGTTGCAGTTGAGGGTGACGTTGGGGTTCATGCCGTTTTGGATGGCAGTTGCCAGCGTAAAGGCCTTGAAGGTGGAGCCGACGGGACGCTTGGCCGTGGCATGGTTTACGTGGTTCTCGTCGGCGTTGTAGTCGTAGCCGCCCACCATGCACTTGATGTAGCCGGTCTTGGGGTCGACGACGACCATGCCCATGTCCAGGCCGTCGAGTGAGAGTGTGTCGAGCTGCTCGCGGACGGCATTCTCTGCCACCTGCTGCATCGTGGGGTCGATGGTGGTCTTGACGGTCAGGCCGCCCTTAAAGAGCACGTCGGTCGAGAACTCCTGCTCCAGCAGCTGCTTGACATAGGCGACAAAGTAGGGCTGCGAGTATACGTCGACGCCGCTGCCCGAAATCTCGGTCACGTTGAGGGTGATGGGCTCGGCCTGTGCGGCATCGTGCTCCTCCTGCGTGATGTGGCCCAGGCGCAACATGTTGTCAAGGACCTTGTTGCGACGGGACAGTGCCAGGTCGGGATTGACCGTGGGGTCGTACTGCGAAGGCGAGTTGGGAAGGCCGATGAGCAGCGCGGCTTCGCTCAGGGTGAGGTCGGCGGCGCTCTTGGACAGGTAGGTCTCGGCTGCGGCCTCGATGCCGTAGGCGCCGTGGCCGTAATAGATGGTGTTGAGGTACATCATGAGGATCTCGTCTTTGGAGTACATATCCTCCATCTTGATGGCGATGTAGGCCTCGCGCACCTTACGCTCGATGGTCGAGTCGAACTGCTCCTCCTGCAGGATGGTGTTGCGCACCAGCTGCTGGGTGATAGTCGAGGCGCCTTCGTGCCCGCCGCCGAGGGTTGCCACCGCAGCACGCGCGATGCCCCACAGGTCGATACCGCCGTGCTCGTAGAAGCGCTCGTCCTCGACGTCAACGGTGCCCTGCAGCACGTAGGGGGAGACCTCGTCCTTGGTGATGGACTTGCGGTTTTGCGTGTAGAAGCTCGCAATCTTGTTGCCGTTGCAGTCGACGATCTCGGTGGGCTCGCTCACCAGATACGCGTTGGCGTCGGTGTAGTCGGGCAGATCGGACAGCCAGCGGTTGACGTTGCCGACCATGCCGATGCCAAACGCCACGCCCGCGATAAGCAAAAAGCCCAAAAACGAGAGCAGGATTATGGGCAGAGCATGCGTCTTTGAACGGCTGCGTCCCTGTCGTTGGCGAGGACCCATATATTGACCTCCAGGTATGTCGTGCCGGACGGTGGATGTGCCGTCGGGGCAGGATGGACATAAGTTATTACACGATAAACCAAACGGGGCGCGCGAGGCCTCGTGTATGCTGGAAGACGGCATTTTTCAGAGTGAATGCATACCTTGGTAAGGAGTTTGTCGATGGCGATTCGGACGATGGGGCCGAGCGGACAATACGAGACTGGATTGGATGCTGCCGGTGCGGCGCTGCCCGAGCTGCTGGCGCCGGCGGGCGGACTCGACCAGATGCTTGCGGCCATCGCCGCGGGTGCCGATGCCATCTATGCGGGGTTGGGCGGCTTTAACGCCCGTGTGAGCGCCCATGGCTTTACGGATGACGAGTTTGCGCGCGGCTGCGCCGTGGCGCATGCCCATGGCGTGCGTGTGTACGTAACGCTCAACGTGTTCGTGTTTGACGATGAGTTGTCCGACGCGGTGGCGTTGGGAGCTCATGCACTGGAGTTGGGCGCCGATGCTCTGATTGTCGCCGATGCCGGGTTGGCCTGCGCGCTGCGCGCGGCGATTCCCGGGGTCGAGATTCACCTGTCCACGCAGGCAGGCGCTCATAGCGAGAGCGCCGTGCGGCTTGCCGCCGATGAGCTTGGGGTCGAGCGCGTGACGACGGCACGCGAGCTGACGGTCGACGAGATTGCGGCGCTATGTGCCACAGGCGTGCCCATCGAGGTATTCTGCCACGGTGCGATTTGCATCGGCTATTCGGGGGCGTGCGAGTTCTCGGCCCTGCGGCGCGGGCGCTCGGCGATGCGCGGTGACTGCACGCAGCCGTGCCGTTTGGCGTACGACCTGGTGGACGAGGCTGGACAGAGCGTTGTCGCCGTCGAGGGAGATCGCCTGCTGTGCCCGCGCGACTATCTGGGTATTGCGCATCTGCCCGAGCTTGTAGATGCCGGCGTGGCGTCGCTCAAGATCGAGGGGCGCATGAAGAACCCTGATTACGTATTCAACGTGGTGCGGGTGTGGCGCCGGGCACTCGATATGCTGTGCGACGGCGCGTGGGACCCCGGTGCCGTGGAAGAGCTCGAGCGCGAGCTGGGAAGGTCGTTTAACCGTGGGTTTACCGATGCGTACCTGCGAGGACGTTCGGGTGCCGAGCTTATGAGCTTTGAGCGTGCGATCAACCAAGGTGTGCGCGTGGGACGCCTGGTGGCCGTTGGCCACGAAGAGGTGACCGTTGAGCTCGATGCCGCCGTGGCGGCGGGTGACACGCTCGAGATTCGGTTCTATCCGGGTGCCGACGCGCGTCCCGATGTGCCCAAGCGCTGGCCGCAGGTGCCCTGTCCGGTGGATGCCGCGGCGGGGGAGCGCGTCGTCGTGCATTGCAAGCGTAAGGTTGACACGGGCTGCGAGGTGTACCTGATTCGCAGCGCCGGCGTGTTGGATCAGACGGCGGCGGTGTTGGAGCGCATGCGGGCCGAGGCGGATGCGATTGCGCCCGTTGCGCGTGCCGTTGAGGTGCTGCCCTTTGAGAGCGTTGCGGCGGATGGCGGTGCGTCGACGGAGTTGGTGGAGTGCGCGGTTCCCACTCGCATGGTTTTTGCTTGGCAGCTGATGGATGCCGACCCGCGCGGAGAACTCGATTTGTCCGACGCCGTTGTGGTGCTTGACGAGGTGTGCCGCACGGGTGACGCTGACTGGACCCGCTCACTGATGCAGCGTGCCGGGCGCGTCGTCTGCCGCAACCTGGGACAGGTGGTGATCGCTCGCGAGCTGGGCGTGACGTTTGACGTGGCGGCGCCGGTGTTCTGCGCGAATCGGGCCACACTTACCTGGCTGCGCGGACTCGGTGCGGGGCGGGTGTACTTGCCGGCCGAGTTGCTCGGCAATGATACGGAACGTATTGCCGAACTGACGGCCGAACCTGGTGTTCTGGGTCCCGTCGATGCCGATTGCCCCGAGCTCATGGTGTGCGAGCACTGCCTGCTGACCGCCGAGGGCGTCTGCGCTACGGATGCGACGGGGCAGGTCCATTGCCGCGACTGCTTGCGTCGTCGGCAAACGCGCTACTTAGTTGAACGTGACGGCACGCGTTTGCCGGTCGTTATCGATGCGTGCGGCAGGACGAGGATTTTTCTGTCGTAGGTGCCGCGTCGCGCTGTTTTGGTTATTATTAGTGGGTTTATGAACTTCGAGCACCGCCGTATCCGGTGAGGGTGCTATAGCAAAAGGAGGATACCCAATGCTGTCTGTTGACGAGCAAATGCGTATCATCACCTCGGGCGCTGCCAAGATCGTCCCCGAGGCCGACCTTCGCAAGAAGCTTGAGAAGGGCGAGCCCCTCAACATCAAGCTCGGCGTCGATCCCACCAGCCCCGATCTGCACCTGGGCCATGCCGTGCCGCTGCGCAAGATGCGCCAGTTCCAGGACCTGGGCCACAACGTCACCCTTATCATCGGCAACGGCACCGCGCTGATCGGCGACCCCTCGGGCAAGAACTCCACGCGTCCGCAGCTTTCGCAAGAGCAGATCGAGGCCAACGCCGAGACCTACGTGAGCCAGGCCATGAAGATCCTGGATCCCGAGAAGACCACCATCGTGCACAACGGTGACTGGATCCTTTCGATGGATCTGGCCGGTCTGCTGCAGGTGTGCTCCAAGTTCACCGTCGCCCGCATCCTTGAGCGCGACGACTTTACCAAGCGCTACCAGTCCCAGACGCCGATCGCCCTGCACGAGTTCCTGTATCCCGTGATGCAGGCCTTCGACTCCGTTCAGATTAAGGCCGACGTCGAGATGGGCGGCACCGACCAGCTCTTCAACCTGCTCGCCGGCCGCGAGCTCATGGAGAAGATGGGCATGGAGCCGCAGATCGCGCTCACCATGCCGCTGCTCGAGGGCACCGACGGCGTGCGCAAGATGTCCAAGTCCTATGGCAACTACATCGGCCTGACCGACGCTCCCAAGGATATGTTCGGCAAGACCATGTCCATCCCCGACGAGATGATCGGCAAGTACTATCGTCTGGCCAGCTCGCTCACCCCGGCCGAGGTCGACAAGATCGACGCCGCCCTGGCCGATGGTTCTGCCGACCCCTACGAGCTCAAGCGCGCTCTGGGCCGCGACCTGTGCGACACCTACCACGGCGCCGGCGCCGGCGACGAGGCCCAGGCCGAGTTCGACCGCGTATTCAAGGAGGGCCAGCTCGCCGACTTCCCCGAGAGGCATGTCGAGCTGACCGTCAACGACGAGGGCCAGATCTACCTCGCCGGCCTGCTCAAGGACCTGGGTCTTTCGGCGAGCGCCGGTCAGGCTCGTCGCGATATCGACGGCGGCGGCGTCAAAATCAACGGCAAGGCCGTGGCTCCCAAGAGCTATAACATCGATCCCAGCGCCCTCAAGCTGGGCGACACCCTCTCCGTGGGCAAGCGCAAGGGCTTTAAGTTGGTCTAACGAGCGAGTTGACCTCACAAGTGCAATAAGGCCGCAGCCGGGAATCCCGACTGCGGCCTTTTTTGGTTACGACGATCCCTTGGGGACGGAGGGATCATTTGGCGGTGCCGTTAAGCGGAGGGCCGTATTGCTGACCCATCGTTTGGGCATACAATGGCTGTTGTCTTGCTGCGGTGAAGGCTCGTCCGCTCCGCAGTTATTTCTACAGTTAAAGGAGTATGTATGTCCGTTGAGGTCATGAGGTCTGTGATCGAGGCCGCCGAGGGCCGCGTGCCCGTCGACACGCTGTTTACCAATGCGCAGATTGTCGACGTGTATGGCCAGCGTGTGGCGCCCGGTAGCGTTGCCGTCAAGGACGGCGTAATCGTCGGCGTGCTCTACAATGGTCGCGACGATGTCGCTGGCACCTACGAGGCAACTGAGGTCATCGACTGCCAGGGTCGCTATCTCGCTCCCGGTTTTATTGACGGGCATCTGCATATCGAGTCTTCGAACATCCGCCCTGCCGAGTATGCGCGCATGGCGGCGACGCGCGGTACTACCACCGCCATTGCCGACAGCCACGAGATTGCCAATGTTGCCGGTCTCGACGGCTTGCGCTTTATGATCGAGGACGGCCGCCGCGCACCCGTCTCCATCAAGTACATGATGCCTTCGTGCGTGCCCGCGCTGCCCGACGAGCAGGCCGGTGCCGTTATTTCGGCTGCCGATATGCAGGAGTATTTTGCCGAGCATCCGGGCGATGTCTTTGGTCTGGGCGAAATGATGAACCTGCCGGGCGTCTTTATGGCCGACCCCGAGACCTGTGCTCGCATCGATGCTGCCAACCAGACGCCGTCCAAGCAGGTTGACGGCCACGCGCCGCTCGTTGCCGGTAAGGACCTCAACGCCTATGCCGCAGCAGGTATTATCGCCGACCACGAGTCGACGATTCCCGAGGAGGCGCTCGACAAGCTGTCTCGCGGCATGTACGTGATGCTGCGCGAAGGCACGTGCAGCCATGACCTGGCCAACCTGTCTCCTATGCTGCTGGAGAATCCTGCCCGTGCCCGCCGCTGCTGCTTTGCGACCGACGACCGTGCTCCCTCCGATGCGCTTTCGACCGGTATGATTGACAATGCCTGCCGCGTGGCTATCGAGGCCGGTATTGACCCCGTGGTTGCCATCTCTATGGCGTCCCTGTCCACGGCCGAGGCGTTTGGCCTGGACCACGGCTGCCGCGACCCGCACGAGCTCCGCGGCGCAATCGCCCCGGGCAAGCGCGCCGACCTGCTGTTGCTCGATGACTTGACGTTTGCCAAGGCTCCGCATCGCGTATATGCCGCTGGCGCGCTCGTGGCGCAGGACGGCACCTTTGTGGGCAAGATTGCACCCGAGATGGCCGAGGTTGCGGCCCTTGCCGATGAGCTGCGCGCTTCCGTTAAGCTGCCGAAGCTTTCGCTCGACGTGTTTGACTATGCCTTTAAGCCGGGCGAGGCCGTTATCGATGTCATCCCGGGTATGGCTATCACGGGTATGGCCCGCCCCGAGAGCGCCGAGGACTTGCGCCGCATTATGCTGATCGAGCGCCATGGCCGTGGCGTGTCGCTGCAGGCCGAGGGCGCCGATGGCGACGGCCCCGCTGGCCTGGGTCTGGTTGGCAAGCATATCGGTCGCGGCTGGGTGCGCGGTTTCACCATCACCGGTGGCGCCATTGCCTCCACGATCGGCCACGACTCGCACAACGTGTGTGTGGTGGGCGACAATGCGGCGGATATGATGGCTGCCGTTGAGGCCGTGGGCCAGGGCGGCCACGTGCTGGTGCACAACGGCGAGGTCGTGGCTCGTATTCCTCTGGCGCTCGGCGGCCTGATGAGCGAAGGCACTGCCGAAGACGTCGCGGCGCAGCACGACGACTTTATGGTCAAGGCGCGCGCCATGGGTATTGAGCCGCCGCTCGACCCCATCATGGGCATCATCTTCCTGCCCCTGCCGGTCATCCCGACGCTCCGCATCCGCCCCGAGGGCATGTTCGACGTCACAACCTTCACCTACGCCGACTAGTCATCGGGGACGTTCTTAAACGACTAGTCATCGGGGACGCTCTTTGGCGGGCTGCCTGACGCCGCGACCGTAGGACCTCTGGCATGTGTGAGCTATTTGCCAGGTCCTTGTAACGTTTACGCCCGCGGAGTCTTATTTGAGCTCCCTTTGGGTACGTTGGAATCGGATACACGTTCGATTCCAACAAGCCCGAAGGGAGCTTTTCCATGTTTAAACTGATTGCATCCGATATGGACGGCACACTGCTTGACGAAAACGGCCAGGTGCCTCCCGAGACCTACGAACTGATTCTGGCGCTACACGAGCATGGCGTGCATTTCGCCGCATCGTCAGGTCGTCGCTACGATCGCCTGTGCGAGTTCTTTGCGCCCGTTCGCGACAAGATGGACTTTGTCGCCGCTAACGGCGCCCAGGTCTACGCCGACGGTAAGATGGTAGACCGTGAGGTGTATTCCCACCTAGCGATTCGAAGGCTCGCCCAAGCCGTCAGGACGTTTCCCAATCTGCATCTTGCGCTCTTTGACCGAACCAAGTCCTTCCTGCTCGATGACGAGTGCAAGTTCGTGCGTGAGGTCGATAAGGACCTTCCCAATGCCGAGCGCATTTGGGAGCTGCCCGATCCCAGCGTAAATATCATCAAAGCGAGTATCTTTTGCGACGACAGTGCGGTTATGGACAGTGCGTACGTGCTACAGCGCGAACTTGGTCAGCTCTTTACTTTTGCGCCTTCGGGTAACGCGTGGATCGATGCCATGCAGCCTGGCGTGTCGAAGGCCTCGGGTATCGCGCAGCTCGCGGAGCATTACGGCATTGGACGCGACGAGGTCATGGCGTTTGGCGACTCGATGAACGACTACGAGATCATTCGCTTTGTCGGCACGGGCTGCGCGATGGAAAACGCGCGCCCCGCGCTCAAGGCGGTGGCCGATCGCGTCGTAGGCTGCAACCGCGACCACGCCGTTCAGCATGAGCTTCGTCGCGTGCTGGAGAGTCTCTCCTAATCCGGCAGATGGGGACGTTCCTTTTAATATGAGCAGGACATTGTCAAGAGGCAAAATCGGGCCTGGCCCCAA
>UQIK01000023.1 GCA_900541125.1 uncultured Collinsella sp. | reverse complement strand
TGTGACCTCCCGGTTATCAGCCGGACGCTCTAACCAACTGAGCTACAGGTCCATCGCGCAAGGGATATATTAGACGAGTCGTTACGCGCGCGTCAACAACTTTTTTGAAAATCTTTGGAGGGGTTCGCCCCGGCCGCCCGGCGGCATATGAAGTCGCCTGCTCGGACAGTCCTGACTCGCACGGAGAGCACATTAAGTGCTCTCCGGCTCGTGCGGAACTCGCGATCGACTTCATATGCCGCCGGGCGGCCGGGGCGAACGCGGGTCCCTAGGTTTTCAAGAAAGCGGTCGGCGCGCAGTGCGCCGACCGCCGATATATGGGGTCTGATAATTTTTTACCAGCTAGGGCCTCTTATTCGTCTAGGAGATCTTCTGGCATGTCGTTGCCGTCGCCTAGATCGACAGGGGTTTCTTCGGGGGCAGAGCCGTTTTCCGTGGTTTCACCTTCGGGCTTCTCTTTGTCGGCCGTCATGCGGGCTACGGCGCAGATGCGGTCGTTGTCGTCGACGGTCATCATCTTGACGCCCTGGGTGGCGCGGCCGGTCTGGCTGATCTCGTCGGTCTTGACGCGAATGACCGTCGCGCCCTCCGTCACGATGAACAGCTCGTGCTGCGGGCCCACCGTCTTCATGGCCGCGAGGTTACCCTTGCGCTCGGTCATTTGGATGGTGTAGACGCCCTGGCCGCCGCGATTCTGCTCTGGGTAGTCCGCGACCGGCGTGCGCTTGCCGTAGCCGCGCTCGGTGATGACGAACAGATCGCCGTTGCCGTTAGTGACTTCCATGCCCAGAACGCTCACGCCGTCCTTCATACCGATACCGCGAACGCCGCTGGTATCGCGGCCGGTGGCGCGCACCTGCTCCTCGGAGAACATGATCGCCTTGCCCGCAGTGGTGGCCAGGATGATCTTGTCACCCTCGCGCACGCGGCGCACGTTCAGCAGCGCGTCGTCGTCACGCAGGTTGATAGCGATCAGGCCGTCGCGACGGCTGCGGTCATATGCGCTCATCACGGTCTTCTTGACCATGCCGCTCTTGGTGGCAAACATCAGGTACTCGTCGGCCGGGAACTCGCGGCAGCTGATGACGCTCGCGATCTTCTCGCCCTCCTCGAAGGGGAGCAGGTTGACGATCGCGGTACCGCGTGCCTGGCGCGTACCTACCGGCAGCTCGTGCACCTTCAGGCGATAGACCTTGCCCTTGCTCGAGAAGAACAGCACGTACTCGTGCGTGGACGCGATGAACATCTCATCGATGACATCGTCCTCTTTGAGGTTGACGCCCGACACGCCCTTGCCACCGCGCTTCTGGGCACGGTAGGCAGCCACCGGGATACGCTTAACGTAGCCGGTGTGGGTGATGGTCACGACCATATCCTCGTCGGCAATGAGGTCCTCGACATCTAGGTCCTTCTCAACCTGGCTGATCTCGGTGCGGCGCTTGTCGCCAAACTTCTTGGAGATCTCGCGCATCTCTTCCTTGATGACGCCCAGGATCTTCTCCTCATGCGCCAGCAGGTCCTCGTAGTAGGCGATGGCGCGGCGCAGGCCGTCCAACTCTTCTTGGATCTTGTCACGCTCCAGGCCGGTCAGGCGGCGCAGCTTCATCTCGAGGATGGCCGTGGTCTGCTCGGGCGTAAAGCCAAAGCGCTCGATCAAGCGGCTGCTGGCCTCGGAGTCGGTCTGCGAGGAGCGGATGATGCTAATGACCTCGTCGATATGGTCAAGGGCCATCAGGTAACCCTCGAGGATATGCGCGCGGGCCTGGGCCTTCTTAAGGTCAAAACGGGTGCGGCGGGTGACGACGTCGACCTGGTGGTCGATGTAGTGCTGCAGCATCTCGCGCAGGCTCAGGCATTTGGGAACGCCGTTGACGAGCGCCAGGTTGTTGGCGCCAAAGGTCGTCTGCAGCGAGGTGTACTTATACAGGTTGTTGAGCACGACCTGCGGAATGACGCCCTTCTTGAGCTCGATGACCAGACGGATACCCTTCTGGTTGGACTCATCGCGCATATCCGAGATGCCCTCGACGCGCTTGTCGTTGACGAGCTGGGCGATCTTCTCCTGCAGGGTGCCCTTGTTGACCATGTAGGGGATCTCGGTAAAGACCAGGCGGCTGCGACCGGTCTTGGTGGACTCCACGTGTGCCTTGGCACGCACGGTAATGGAGCCGCGGCCGGTCTCGTAGCTCTGCTTAATGCCGGCGCTGCCCATGATGATGGCGCCGGTGGGGAAGTCCGGACCGGGCATGATCTGCATGAGCTCGTCGACGGTGGCGTCGGGGTTGTCGATCAGGTAGCAGGTGGCCTCGATCGCCTCGGTGAGGTTATGCGGGGCGATGTTGGTGGCCATGCCGACGGCGATGCCTTGGCTGCCGTTAACCAGCAGGTTGGGGAAGCGCGCAGGCAGTGCCACGGGCTCGGCGAGCGATTCGTCGTAGTTGGGCTGCCAGTCGACGGTATCCTTCTGCAGGTCGCGCAGCAGTTCCATGGCGGGCTTTGCCAGGCGGCTCTCGGTGTAACGCATGGCCGCCGCGCCGTCGCCGTCGATGTTACCGAAGTTGCCGTGACCATCGATGAGCGGCGTGCGCATGGAGAACCACTGCGCCAGGCGGACCATGGCCTCATAGACCGCGGAGTCGCCATGCGGGTGGTACTTACCGATAACTTCGCCGACCGTCCAAGCTGACTTCTTGTGCGGGCGGTTGGGGTAGATGCCGCTCTCGTTCATCGCGTACAGGATGCGGCGGTGCACCGGCTTTAAGCCGTCACGCACGTCCGGCAGGGCGCGCGCTGTGATAACCGACATCGAATACTCAATGAACGACTGCTTCATCTCGCGACCGAACTCCGAAATCTGGAGCTGGCCGCCGTTGATGTCCTCGCCGGCCGAGGCGCCGCGATCGACTTCGCCAAAGCTCTCCTCGAGCTCACCGTCGTCGTCCTCTTCCTCATCATCATCGGCATCGGGGTTATAGGCGTCCGGATCGCCGTCCTCGCCCTGCTCAGCACGGGCAAGCAGGCGCTTCAGATCATCGGGCATACCGGCATCGCCGGCCTCGTCCATACCCTCGCTATTGTTGATATCGTCTGCCACGTTACCTCCTCTTAAGCATCAAGGAATCGTGCATCATGTGCGTGTTTTTCAATGTACTCGCGGCGATAGCCGACCTCGGAACCCATCAGCTCGCGCACGGCGCGGTCCGCCACCACGGCGTCTTCGATCGACACACGCTGCAGGATGCGGGTCTTGGGGTCCATCGTCGTCGAGGCGAGCTGCTTGGGGTCCATCTCGCCCAGGCCCTTGTAGCGCTGGACGGTATAGCCCTTGCGCTTTTTGGTGATCTTGCCGTCCTTGGCCTTGCCGTCCTCGTCGTTATCGTCGGGGTTCAGGCCCAGGCTCTGGATGGTGTCGCGCAGGATCTCGTCTTCGGGCTGGCGGCCGTTGGGATACACGTAGTGGATCTTGTTGCGTACCTTAATGCCAAAGATGGGCGGGCAGGCAACATAGACGTAGCCGGCATCGATCAGCGGACGCATGTACTTGTAGAAGAACGTCAGCAGCAGGATGCGGATATGCGCACCGTCGACGTCTGCATCGGTCATGATGATGATCTTGTGGTAGCGCGCCTTGGTGATATCGAAATCGCCGCCGTCGCCGGCACTCGTCGTGACGCCGCAGCCGATCGCGGTAATCAGCGACTGGATGGTGTCACTCGAGAACGCGCGATGGTCACCAACGCGTTCGACGTTCAAAATCTTGCCGCGCAGGGGCAGAATCGCCTGGATGTCTCGGCGACGGCCGTCCTTGGCCGAACCGCCTGCCGAGTCGCCCTCTACGATGAAGAGCTCGGTCAGCTCGGCATCGCGCACCGAGCAGTCAGCGAGCTTACCGGGCAGGGACGCCGTCTCGAGCAGGCTCTTGCGGCGGGTCGCCTCGCGCGCCTTGCGGGCGGCATTGCGCGCCTTGCAGGCCTGTTGCGCCTTCTTGACGATCTCGCGAGCGGGCTTGGGATGCTCCTCGAGGTAATCGACAAGGCCGTCGGTCACAATCTTGAGCGTGAGCGCTCGCATATAGGAGCTGCCGAGCTTTGCCTTGGTCTGGCCCTCAAACTGCGGATCGGGCAGTTTGACCGAGATGACGGCCGAAAGGCCCTCGCGCACATCGTCGCCGGTCAGGTTGGCGTCTTTTTCCTTGAGCAGGTTCTGCTTGCGCGCGTAATCGTTGATCACGCGGGTGAGCGCGGTACGGAAGCCCTCAAGGTGCATGCCGCCCTCGGGGGTGTAGATGTCGTTGGCAAACGACATGACGTTCTCGCCGTAGCCGCTATTCCACTGCAGGGAAACCTCGACCTCGCCCATCTTGGCCACAGGCGCGTCCGGGTCCGATTTGCCCTCGATGTAGATGGGCTCCTTAAAGGCCTCGGGAACGTCCTTGCCCTCGTTGAGGAACTTGACGAAGTCGATGATGCCGCCCTCGTAGCAAAACTCCTCCACGTGGGGAGTCGCCTCGCGCTCGTCGGTCAGCACGATTTTGAGGTTCTTATTGAGGAACGCCGTCTCCTGCAGACGGTTATGCAGCGTATCGAAATCGTAGATGCAGGTCTCGAAGATCTCATCGTCGGGCCAGAAGGTGACGGTGGTGCCCGTCGAATCCGAGGTGCCCACGACCTCCATCTTCTTGACGGTCTTGCCGCGCGAGAACTCCATCTCGTAGGTGTTGCCATCGCGACGAACCTGAACGACCACGCGCTTGGACAGTGCGTTGACGACGGAGATGCCAACGCCGTGCAGGCCGCCCGAGACCTTATAGGCCGAGTTATCGAACTTACCGCCGGCGTGCAAGATCGTCATGACGACCTCGAGCGTCGGGATCTTTTTAACAGGGTGCTCGTCGACGGGGATGCCGCGCCCGTTGTCGACGACCGTGATGGAGTTGTCGGCGTGGACCGTCACCTGGATCTCGGTGCAGAAACCGGCCATGGCCTCGTCGACGGAGTTGTCAACGATCTCCCACACCAGGTGATGCAGACCGCTGGCGCTCGTCGAGCCGATATACATGCCCGGGCGCTTACGAACGGCCTCGAGACCTTCGAGAATCTTAATCTCGCCGCCATCGTAATCGTTTTCGTTTGCCACACGTCCTCCTTCAGTCAAGAAAATGTGTACAGCCTTACTAGTTTATCGTAAAAAAATACCCTCGGGAACGAGGGTATTTGGCTCTACAAGGCCACCAGATGCGATTTAAGGCTCTTTTTTGCTTTGCACGCCCTTGGCCCACTCGGCACTGGCTCTCATGGCGTTCTCGAGGGCCTCGCGCAGTTTTTGGTCCTCGATGGGTGCCACTTGGCGCTCGATCTCGGTGCGCTCGGCATCGCTGAGGTCGGCGTGCGGGGCCGGCGGGCGCTCGGTCGTCGCCGGGCGCAGGCGCTCCTTGGCGGCGGGTGGCGTGTGACCGGGCGCGGTGGTTTTGAACACCAGGCCGTCCACATGCGCACCGGCGCGCTCCATACGCGCGCGGATGATCTCGCGCAACAGCGTCATTTCCTGCGTCCACGAGGGCGAGTCGAGATACACCAGCAGCTCATTGGACTCGGGCAGGTAGCGCAGACCCGTCACATGCCGCCCCTCGCGCGTGCCCGAGCACACCGCGTTCCACGCGCGATAGACCGCACGAGATTCCTCTGCAGCCTCCATCTGCGCGCGTCGCTCAGGTGTCGCGGCCGCCAGGATGCGCTGGCGCTCTGCGTTCAAAAACCCACTGAAGGCGACCGTTTCGCTCTCGCGCTCGTAATTAGCACGTCTCACCCATGCTCACCACCTTGGCTCGATCAAGCAGATCATCGGTAAAGTACCCCAGGTTGGTCGTGGTTATGACCGTCTGGATATCATCGCCGATCAGCCGAAGGAAAGCACCGCGGCGTTCGCCGTCGAGTTCGCTCATCACGTCGTCCAAAAGCAGCAATGGGGCGGTGCCCAGGACATCGCGAGCCACGGCCACCTCCGCCACCTTCCAGGCCAGAACCAACGTTCGCTGCTGACCTTGGCTGGCAAACGAACGGGCGGAACGACCCGCCACGGTAAACTCAATCTCATCGCGATGCGGTCCCACCAACGTCACGCCGCGGCGAATTTCCTCGTCGGCGTGCTCATCAAGGGCAGCCAGCATGCGCTCGTACGCCCAGCCCTTCAGCTCTTCGCGATCCTCGACCTGGGGCAAATCCCCCAGTGTGGACGCATAGGACACGTTGGCGGCTTCACCGGACGCCACTTGCCCGTAGGCAGTACGCACATGGCCCGCCAGCCGGTCGAGCAGGGCCAACCGGTGCACGAGCAGGGCCGAGCCCGCGCGGGCAATCGAATCGTTCCACGCGCCGAGCATCTCACGGCAGCACCAGGTTTCCTTGAGCAAGGCGTTGCGCTGGGTCACACAGCGCCCATAGGCGCTCGCAAGATCGGCATAGCGTGCGCTCAGTTGCATGCCAAAGTCATCGAGGGCGGCGCGGCGCACACTGGCGCCTCGCTTAACCATGTCCAGATGGTCGGGGCAAAACAGCACGCTCGGCAGAACCCCGCGCACACCGGCGGCAGAGCATCTCTTGCCGTTGCGGCTAAACGAGCGCTTACCGTCCTCCGCGCTCAATCCCATATCAAGCACGCGGCCGTCGCCCTCGAGCCTCAGCTCGACCTTGCACGAGCCCACGCCGTCATGGACGAGCTCGGCCGCGGTCGGATGCCTAAACGAGGCGCCGCTCGTCAGCAGCTGCAGCGCCTCTATGAGATTGGTCTTTCCCGCCGCGTTGGGTCCCGCAAGTATCGTCACGCCCTCGTCCAGGGCAAGACGATAGCTCTCGAAACTGCGGTAGTGCGCGACGGAAAGATCGCGGGCGGACATGGTCATGGCGAAGCGCTAGATGCGGACCGGCATGACCAGGTACAGGTAGTTGATCTTGTCGTAGGACTTGAAGATGCCCGCCTGCGAGTAGCTCTTGAGCTCCAGCGTGATCTCCTTCTCCTTGGACAGAGCATTGAGGCAGCCGAAGATGTAGTGGTAGTTGAAGGCGATGGTGCCCGACTCGCCCTCGGCCTCGACATCGATCGTCTCCTGCGCAAGGTCCTGGTCATTGGAAATGGAGGACAGGCCCATCTGCCCGTTCTCGACATCGATCTCGAACTTGACGGCGGGGTTGGCGCTCGCGATAACGGCCACGCGCTTGAGGGCGGCGTTAAAGGCGGCGACGTCGATCTTGACGCTCGTCACGCACGAATCGGGGATGAGCTGCTTGTAGTTGGGGTACACGCCCTCGATGCGGCGCGACACGTAGGTGGTGTTGCCGGCCTCAAAGACGACCTGGGTGTCGGTAGCCCCGATCATGATGGTCGCCTGGCTGGCCATGATGTTCAGCGCGTCGTTAAAGGCGTCGGCTGGAACGTTGAGCTCAAAGGAGCCTTCGAGGGTCGAGGTCTCAACCTGCGTATCGCACACGGCCAAACGGAAGGAATCGGTCGCCACCAGGCGCACGGTGTTGTTCTCGACCTTCATGTGCACGCCGCCCAGGATGGGGCGAGCCTTGTCGGTCGAGGTGACGCGCCACACGCGGCCGACCATCTCGGACAAGATATCGGTCGGCAGCTCCACGGCACTCTCGATGGCATAGGCCGGAAACTCAGGGAAGTCATTGGCATCGAGCGTGTTCAGGCGGAACGAGCTCTTCTCGCAACTGATCAGCACCTGGCGCTCGGACAGCTCAAAGGTGACCGGGGCATCGGGGAGAGTCTTGGTGATATTGGAGAGCATCTTACAGGGGATAACCATCTCGCCCTCTTCTTCGACATGCGCCGCGATGCGATGACGGATCGAGATGGTGTAGTTAGAGGTCTGGAATTCCAAGATGCCGTCTTGCGCCTTGACGAGCACGCCCGACAGGATGGGAAGGGTGGATGCCGAAGCGACACCCTTCATAACGACGCCGATGGCTTGTGTGAGCGAGCTCTGGCTGACGGTGAACTTCATCTTTTAATACCTTTCTATAGATATAAATATCTTAATAATAGTAATAGCACTGACGAAACTGTTGATTACTCCCAAAGACGCAGGTCAGACCCAAAAAGAGAATCGACAGCAGTCTGTGTGCAACAGGGGTGGTTTTCCACGTTCAAAACCTGTGCAAAACTTTTCATCACCGCGGGTTGGGTTTTAGACACCTTATGCCCGTGGTTTCGACAAGTTTTCAACAGGTGTCTCTATTTCCCTACGAGCGCAGTGTAATTTTATCGCGCAGCGACTTAAGGTCTTCGGTGACGGTGCGGTCTTCCTGGATCATCTTCTGGACCTTTTTGTAGCTCGTGCTGACGGTCGAGTGGTTGCGGTTGCCAAATTCGGCGCCCACCGCCGTGGTCGTCATCTCGCACATCTCGATGGCCAGGTAGATAGCGATATGGCGTGCTTTGGCGATATTGGCGTTGCGACGCGGGCCGATGAGCTCCTCGTGCGTCACGCCGTACTGCTCTTCGATGACGGACTGAACCGTTTGCACGTTGATCTTTTTGGCCGATGTGTCGAAGTACTGGCTGGCGATGGCGTCGATATCGTCAAAGGTGAGCTCCCCGCCCTCGCGTTCGCGGTCGCCCGCCTCGCCGGCGCAGCGCTCGCAGAAGCTCTCGAGTTCGCGGATGTTGGTGCCCGACACCTCTGCCATGTGCTTAAAGTGCTCATCGGTCAGGTGCCCGCCGTCGCCCCCATAGGCCGCCAGCAGCGAGTCGTCGCCTGCCTCGGGAGCGGCGACGATGGTGTTCTCGTAATAGCGCTGCAAGATCTTGTATTTCATCTCGTAGCTGGGCTCTGCGACTAGGCAGAGCATGCCGGCGTTGAAGCGGCTGGTCAGACGCTCGTCCATGCTCAGATCCTTGGGGGCGCGGTCTGCCGCGATGACGACTTTCTTGTTGTTGCGGATGAACTCGTCCATGAGCTGGAAAAAGTAGTCCACGCTCGCGCGCTTGCCGATGATGTTTTGGATGTCATCGATGATGAGCACGTCCACACCGTGGTACGCCTGCATGATGGGGGCGTTGCTCTTCTTTTGGCGGTCGAACTCGGTCATCAGGTCGTCCAGATATGCCTGGGAGTTGGCATACTTGACCTTGATCTCGGGCGACTTCTCGGCGAGCTCGTTTTTGATGGCAAGCAGCAGGTGCGTCTTGCCCAGGCCCGATTTGCCGTAGATGAACAGTGATGTGCATGTGCCGCGCTCGTCCGCGAGGGCGGCAAACTTGAGCGCCGAGCGATAGGCATGGCTGTTCTCGGGGCCGTAGACAAAGTTCTCAAAGGTAAATTTTGAGTTCGCGGCGAGCGGGGCTCCATCCGTATTCTGCTCGGCCGGCACGGTTGGTGCTGGCATGGGTGAAGCGGGGGTCGCAGCTTGCGTGGATTTAGTCGGCGCTCCGCCCTTCATCTGGTTCATCATGCGGCGAAAATCGTCGGCCGAGAGCGTGTTCTTGATTGCAATGCCCGAATCCGCGCCCGCCGCTGCGTCGTGAGCGATGGGCATGTGCGTGACGGGTACGTTCGTTGACGTCGCCGCCGCGGTCGGCAACGGCGCCATGGTTTCACGGGAAACATCGCTGTGCTGGTGCTCGATTGTCGGCACGTCGCTTGCGGAGGCTGGTACCGTCGGGGAAGCAGCGGGAGCCGTGGCGGGCGCCGTCGCGGCAGCGGATTCCGTCGCGGCGCCTTGCGGCGCCACGATGTCGAGCGCAATCGGTGCAAAGGCGATTTCTTCCAGATAAGCCTCAATAGTCGGCTGATGCTTTTTGAGCTGCGCGATGGCAAAGCGCGAGGGGGCCTCGATCGTGAGCGTATCTTCGGTCAGGCTTATGGCGCGCGATTGCCCCAGCATGTTGATGAGGCGTGCATCTTGGCCGTCGCGCTGGCAAAAGGCGATGGCATCCCCCAGGATGATGCTTGCTTCCTCGTCCACTGTCTCTCCCGTTCTTTAGCTCTGAGCTCGCACGCGGGCGGCGCCGAGTTCGGTCAGATGGTATTTCTGGCCATGCTTGATGACCAAGCCGGCCTGCGCCAAGTCATTGAGCGTGCGTGACCAAGTGGGGGCCGAGTTTCCAAACGCCCTCGCAAGATCGGTTGCGCCGCACGCTTGATTTTGCGCCAGATAGCCCAGCGCGGCGTTGCCGCGATCGCTTACGAACACGTCCGGTTGTGGCTGTGCATACTGATTTACTGCATTAGGATACATCATTTGAGCTGCTGGTTGTTGAGAACTCTGCGTCGGCGGCATTTGCTGTTGAAAACTTTGAGGCCACTGTTGGTAAGGCTGCGGAGGCGTCTGCTGGGCCCAGGGGTTGTACTGCTGCTGCGGCATCTGCTGGTACGGCTGCTGATATCCCTGCTGGTACTGCTGCGGGAACTGCTGGCCATACCCCAGTGGCGGCATCTGCTGATATAGATATCCCTGTTGGTACGGCTGATAGCCCATTTGCTGGCCACCCGGCGCCCCCGTCGCCTGCTGCATTGCTGCTGCATCCTGATCAGCCAGTGGCATGGCCTCTGGCATGTTTGGCGGCATCGACATAGATGCCGCCTGGGGTTCTTGTGTGGGAAGCATTCCGGGCTGCTGCATCTGTCCCACGGGGGGCTGCATCTGCTGCGTTGCCACGGGCTGCTGCGCAAAAGCTCCCGGCAGGGGATATGTGGGCTGCTCCGTCTCGGGCCGCACGGCAGCGCCGCGTCCGCCGGCACGCTCGATTTCCTGCACGCGTTTAGGGTTCAGGCTTACCGTAACCACGGTGCCGTTGCCCATGTTGTCCTCGATGGATACGGCACCGCCGGCGTTTTCCAAATACTCCTGCACCATGGGAAACCCTGCTCCGGTTCCACGGATATAGCGCTTCATCTTGCTGTTTGCGCTGGTAACGCCAAAGTCGAAAGCACGTTCCTTGTCGTCGATGCCGGGTCCTTGGTCAGCAAAGCGGATGGTGTCTCCGCCGTCCAGAATCGAGATGATGGGCTCGGCAAAGTGTGCGTGGATAAAGTTTTCGACAATCTCGCGGATGACCATGAGCGAGATATGGCCACCTTGTTCTTTCATGCACTGGTAGACGGTGTTGGTCGTCTCTTCTAAATACGTGCGGACATCTTGCGGATCAATGACGATCACACGCGGTGTCGACAGCATGTCGTCATAGACGGCGATGCGCGCGGCGTACATGGCTTTTGGCGCCTGCGTGGTCGTCTGCTCGCCTTCCGCATGCTCTTCGCGCACGCCGGTGATGTGCTCGTTGTCGGGTGCCGGGTCTCCGGAATCGACCATGGTGTAAAAGTCGTCAGACATGCCGCTCGCAATCTTTCAAAAGGTTTCGAACAAATAGTAGCTCACCGTGCAATGTTTCTCATCTTTCGACAACTTTTCAAAACCTGTTGAAAACTTTGGAAAACGGGCGAAAAGTTCTCAACATTGCCAACATGACCTGTTGAAAACTCGGTGAAATATCGTGAAAAGTTGTCGTACCCCGCAAATTTCAATTGGGCTTATGGGGGAACCGTGTGAACTGCGCGACCTTTTACCTTTGATTTCTTGACATTTGAACATTGATTTCCCTACAATCTTCAAGCTCACGTGTCTATATCTGCGTCCGCGCTCCCGCGGACACTCGAAATGCAGCAGGAGGAACTTAAGATGAAGCGTACGTATCAGCCTAATAAGCGTAAGCGTGCCAAGACCCATGGCTTCCGTGCCCGTATGGCCACCAAGGGTGGTCGTGCCGTGCTCGCCCGTCGCCGCGCCAAGGGCCGCAAGCGTCTCACTGTCTAGCAGCGATACACACATCTCGCATGAAGACAATTAAGTCTCGGCAAGATTTCGAGCATGTGTTCAGTCAGGGGCGTCGTTTCAATCACCCTCTGATTCGAATGACCATATGTGAATCGGTTGGCGAAGGCGACTCCGGAAGGGTCGCCTTCGTTGGTGCTAAACGGCTCGGTTGTGCAGTTGTGCGCAACCGTTCTAAGCGTGTGATGCGCGAGGCCGCCCGCAGCTGCGGATTTCCCGTTGCGGGTTATGACATCATCTTGTTCGCGACTCCCAAGACGAGGATCTCCTCGCCGCAGGAGATGGACAAGGCATTGCGTTCGCTTATGAAGCGCGCCGGCGTTGCCGGGGAGGAGCGATGAGCAATCACGTTTTGCGACGTGTTGCCATCGCTCCTATTCGCATATATCAACAGGTTATTTCGCCCTTATTGCCTGACGCCTGCATTTATTACCCAACGTGCTCGCAATACGCCGTCCAGGCGATTGAGAAGCACGGTGTTTTGAGAGGCTGCTGGCTTGCCGTGAGGCGCATCGCTCGCTGCAATCCCCTGCACGTCGGCGGTTATGACCCTGTGCCCTAGCGGGCACTCGCTATCGGAGGAAAACTTACATGTGGGATTGGATCGTTAACATCCTTTTCGAGCTGCTCAAGCTCATCCAGACCTTTGCGGTCGACTGGGGCCTGTCCATCATCATCCTGGTGGTCATCATCCGTCTGCTGCTGACGCCGCTCATGCTCAAGTCGACCAAGTCGACGGCTCGCATGCAGGTGCTGCAGCCCAAGATGCTCGAGATCCAGGAGCGCTATGCCGACGATCCCCAGCGTCAGGCCGAGGAGATGCAGAAGTTCTACAGCGAGAACAAGTTCAACCCCATGGCTGGCTGTCTGCCGCTGCTGATTCAGATGCCTATCCTGTTCGCCCTGTTTACATTGCTGCGCAACCTGCCGCAGTACTTTAACGACGGCACGTTCTCGTTCTTCAACATCCTGCCCGACCTGACCACCACGCCGAGCGCTTCCTTTGCCGATGGCTTTATGGTTGCACTGCCTGCGCTGGTCTGTCTGATCCTGTTCGCCGTCCTGACCCTGATTCCGCAGCTCTATATGTCGCGCAACCAGACCGGCCAGCAGGCTCAGAGCATGCGTATGATGGCCGTTGTCATGACGGTCATGATGCTTTGGATGGGCTGGAGCCTTCCCGTTGGCGTTCTGCTGTACTACGACGTCTCGTCTGCTTGGCAGGTTATCCAGCAGATTTTTGTGACGCAGAAGGTCATCGACAAGGCGAAGGCCGATGAGGAGGAGCGTCTTAAGAACGCTCCGCTGCAGGTTGAGGTCACTCGTCGAGAGAAGAAGCCGCGCCCGCACAAGAAGAAGTAGTGGGATATCAATCTTATTTAGGTACCTAACTTTTGGAGTACGTTATGTCTGAAGAGATCATCGAGGATATGCTTGAGGAGGTTGCCCCGCAGGTCGCGGGCGATTATCCCGAGATTGCACAGCGCTACAAGGCTGGTGAAGAGCTGACCGATGAGGAGCTCGACACCATTGCCGATGTTGCGATTTCCATCCTGCGTTCCATCCTTTCGCACTTCGATGCTGCCAACTCTCCTATCGATGAGTATGAGGGCGACGAGGGTGAGCTGATTTTGGATGTAACGGCTCCCGACCTTGCTGTTCTCATTGGCCGTCATGGTCGCACCCTTGATGCCCTTCAGGTTATGTTCTCTTTGCTGGTGAGCCGCAAACTTGGCTTTAGGTATCCGGTTGTGGTGGACGTAGAGGGATACAAGAGTCGCCGTCAGGACAAGGTTGCTTCCATGGCTCAGTCTGCTGCCGAGCGTGCCATCCGCACTCATAAGAGTGTTTCGCTTCCGCCCATGAATGCCTACGAGCGTCGACTGGTTCACATTGCACTTCGTGGCAATGATGCCGTCGATACTCATTCTGAGGGTTCTGACCCTGATCGCCATGTGGTGATTGTTGCTCGATAATCTTCTCGAGCTTATGCTAAGGGGACGTGGTTTCCACGTCCCCTTTTTTTGTCAAAAGTTCTCGATACACTGATTTTTGTCAGAAAGGAGCTTTCGTTGTTATTACTTACTGATCAGCAGGCTGACGAGATGTTGAGTTGTCTAACTTCCTATTGCAAAGAGTATTCCTTGAGCGTAACTGATGTTGAGCTGAGGAAATGTATTCAGCATTTGGATTTGGTTCTAGAAACAAATAAGACAACCAATCTCACCCGTATTCTTAACGTAGAAGATGCTGCAGTACTTCATATCCTCGACTCACTTGTTTTGCTCCCCTATATCAACAAGGCTCCTGAGGGAGCTTTGCTCGATATGGGAACAGGTGCGGGCTTCCCTGGTATTCCATTAACCATAACCACGCATCGTAAAGCTACTTATATTGACTCTGTTGGCAAGAAGGTTGATGCGGTTAATTCCTTTGTCCATGCTCTTGGATTGAAACATGCTCATGCGGTTCATGATCGTCTTGAAGAATATGCTCGAAGCCATAAGAAGCAGTTCTCTGTTGTGACCGCCCGCGCACTGGCCCCTCTACCGATTCTTGTTGAGTATGCGGCTCCGTATCTGAAGGATGGAGGGCTATTTGTTATAACCAAGGGCAATCCTTCGGATGAGGAGCTTGCTTCCGGCATGTCAGCAGCTAAGATTTGCGGCTTCACTTTGCTTCTGAATGACGCAATTGATTTGCCTGAAGGCTTGGGTCACAGGGAGTTCATTGTTCTTAAGAAGAGTCATCCAGCATCCGTCTCATTGCCTCGTGCAAATGGCGTGGCAAAGAAGAATCCGCTTGCCTAGATGTTTCACGTGAAACATAATGGATACTAACAACTTGCAGTGTTTCACGTGAAACATGGCGGTTGATATCGAATCGGAATGTTTCACGTGAAACATCCTCCGTTTGACAGCTTTACTACACACCAGGAGGGACCGTGGGATTTCGCGACGTTAAGCGTTCTAAGAGCGCAAAAGACACGCGTATCATTGCAATTATCAATCAAAAGGGCGGCGTTGGTAAGTCAACGACGGCTGTAAACCTAGCAGCAGCACTGGGTGAGCAGGGTCGTAAGACGCTGATTGTCGATTTTGATCCGCAGGGAAACAGCACCAGTGGATTCGGAATTGAAAAAGAAGACCTTGATCACTGCATCTATGATGCATTGCTGAATGATGTGCCGGCAGAGTCGCTTGTCCTTGATACAAATTGCAAAAAGGTATTCGTAATTCCGGCTACAATTCAGCTTGCAGGCGCCGAAATTGAGCTCGTAAGCGCAATTGCTCGTGAAACCCGCCTCAAAGATTTGCTTGAGCCGATTCAGGACGAGTTCGATTTTATTTTCATTGACTGTCCTCCTTCGCTCGGCTTGCTTACCATCAACGCCTTGACCGCAGCAGACAGCGTTTTGATTCCAATCCAGTGCGAGTATTACGCACTCGAGGGCGTTACGAAGCTGCTTGAGTCAATGAAGATGGTCAAATCACGTCTGAACAAGGGTTTAGACACCTATGGTGTGCTTATGACCATGTATGACTCGCGTACTTCTCTGTCGAATCAGGTTGTTGAGGAGGTTCAATCGTACTTTGGTGACAAGGCGTTTAAGACGCTGATCCCCCGTACGGTTAAAATCTCCGAAGCTCCGTCTTTTGGAGAGCCGGTAATTACCTATGCACCTCAAAATAAGGGTGCAAAAGCATATATGAACCTTGCAAAAGAGGTGATCAAGCGTGCCTAGTGTAAAGAAACGTGGCGGATTGGGACGTGGACTCAATGCTTTGGTCTCAGAGGCCGAGTATGAGACCGGTGGTTCGGCTGCATCGGCTTCAAATGCCGCATCTGAAACAAAACTACCAATTGAGGATATTGTTCCCAACCCTAATCAGCCGCGAATTCACTTTAACGAAACTGAACTTCGTGAGCTGAGCGAGTCAATCCAAGAACATGGCGTTTTGCAGCCGCTTTTGGTTCGCAAGCATGGAAACGGCTATGAGATCATCGCCGGTGAGCGTCGTTACCAGGCATCAAAGCTTGCTGGTCTTGAGGAACTACCTGTCATCATTAAAGATGTTAATGATGAAGAGATGCTGGCTCTTGCTCTCATCGAAAACCTTCAGCGTTCTGATCTGAATCCCGTCGAAGAGGCTAAGGGCTATCGCCAGCTCATCGACGCCAGCGGTATGACCCAGGAGGCATTGTCGAAGGCGGTAAGCAAGTCACGCTCTGCAATTACAAACTCGCTTCGCCTTCTTGATCTCCCCGAAGTAGTTCAGCAGATGATTTTTGAGGGTAAACTTACTGCCGGTCATGCACGTGCGATTCTTGCAGTTCCCTATGAGGATGCTCGAATTCGACTGGCGGAGAAGGTTGTTGCAGAGGGTCTTTCCGTCAGAGCGACAGAAAATCTTGCCCCGTTGTTTTCTGCCGGAGAGACACCTAAGACGCCGAGGCCCGCAACGCCTCAGTCTTTTAAAAAGGCTGCCCGTGTGCTTCGTCAGGTATTTAATACCAACGTGCGTGTGAAGAGCTCGCGTGGAAAGAACAAGATTGAGATTGAGTTTAAAGACGAGGAAGAGCTCTCTCGTATTCTTGGCGAAATGATTCAGCTTGATCAAGGAGACCAAGATGAGGAATAAGATTTTTATTGCGATTGCATTGGCGACAACCGTCGCGGCTGGTGCCTTTGCTGGCTATAAGATCGCGACAGACGATGAACTTCGAGGTCGTTTGCTTCGTGGTGCGCAGGATATCGTCGATACTTCCAAGAAGAAGATGGATGTTATGACAGAAGATGTTGCTATGCGTACTGCTCAGGTAACGAAGAATCCAAAGATTAATCAAAGTTGGGTTAGCAACCAATGGGAAAATATAGGCTATTAGGTACCTAACAATTACTTAGCATATTTTGATGGGTCCTTGTCTGATTCACGAGACAAGGACCCCTTATTTCGGCCGTAAAAATGGGACCAGTAGCAGCTGATTCAAAATTAAGGTCAATAAATGAAACGGCCACGGTTGCATATCCTGCAGCCGTGGCCGTTCGATGTTTCACATGAAACGTTTTGGGGTGCGACTCCCCTATGCGTTCTTCTGAACTTTGAAGCGCTGCTTCAGCTGTCCGCAAGCGGCGTCAATATCGTTACCACGGGAGTTACGAATCGTGGTCTCGATGCCACGGGACTCAAGACGACGCTGAAGATCCTCAACCTTATGAATCGGCGACGGCTTGAGCGGGCTGCCCTCGATGTCGTTAAGCTGAATCAGGTTAACGTGGCACAACGTTCCCTCACAGAAGTCGCAGAGCGCCTGCATCTCAGGATTCGTATCGTTGACGCCTTCGATCATGGCATACTCATAGGTCGGGCGGCGGCCAGTCTTCTCGGTGTAGAGTTGAAGCGCCTCGTGAAGGCGAAGCAGCGTGTACTTCTTAACACCGGGCATGAGCTTATTGCGCGTCGACTGGATGGCGGAATGCAAGGAAACGGCAAGCGTGAACTGCTCGGGGATGTCGGCAAATTTGCGAATACCGGGAATAACGCCACTGGTAGAGACAGTGAGGTGACGAGCGCCGATACCGATGCCATCGGGGTCGTTGAGGATTCGCAGCGCCTTGAGAACCTCGTCGTAGTTGGCAAACGGCTCGCCCTGGCCCATGAAGACAACGCTCGTGGCGCGCTCGCCAAAGTCGTTGGATACATGAAGTACCTGGTCGACGATCTCTTGAGCGGTCAGAGAGCGCTTGAGGCCGTTGAGACCGGTGGCGCAAAAGGCACAGCCCATGCCGCAGCCTGCCTGGGTGGAAACGCAGACGGAAAGCTTGTTACGACGGGGCATGCCGACGGTCTCGACGGAAACGCCGTCGTGGTACTCGAGCAGATACTTGCGTGAGCCATCTTTGGAAACTTGCTTGGTGAGTTCGGTGGGCGTGTCAAAGGCAAAAGCCTCTTTAAGCTGCTCGCGGAAAGCCTTGGGAAGGTTGGTCATATCGTCAAACGAACAAACGTTCTTCTCGAAGACCCATTCGATGAGCTGCTTCGCGCGGAACGCGGGCTGGCCAAGTTCGGCCACGAGCTCGCGAATATCGTTTTGGCTCAAGTCGCGAATGTCCTGAGATTTAGTCCTGGGATTCATGGAAGCCTTTCGATTTTGGGGAAACGTAGAGGGTATCGCTACAATATGGTATCAGCTGCAGAAATTATAGAGGAGGAGTCTGCCCATGCCGGGTAAAAGCCTAGAGAACATGCACGTAGCGGTCTTGGCGGGTGGTCATTCCGCTGAGCGCGAGATCTCGCTCAATTCGGGAAAGAACGTTGTGGCGGCACTGAAGGAGGCCGGCTACACCTCGGTGGAGCTGCTCGACACGGCCGCTGATGACTTTATGGTAACCATGGCAACCGGCGGTTTCGATGTGGCGTTTATCGCCATGCACGGCGCCGGCGGCGAGGATGGCGCCATGCAGGGCGCCATGGAGACCCTGGGTATCCCCTACACGGCCTCGGGCGTGCTTGCCAGCGCCTGCGGTGCCGACAAGGAGGTCTCTAAGCTCCTGTACGCCAAGGCGGGCATTCCCATTGCCCCCGGCCTCGCGCTCGAGGTGGGCGATGAAGTCGATATCGATCATATCGTCGAGGTTTGTGGCGAGCGCTGCTTTGTGAAGCCAGCCGTCAACGGTTCCAGCTATGGCATTTCCCTGGTCCATGAGCCCTCCGAGCTGCCCGCGGCAATCGCCAAGGCGTTTGAGTACGGCGACAAAGTGCTGGTCGAGAAGTGCATCGAGGGTACCGAGATCACCGTCGGCGTATACGGCGAAGATGACGTGCGCGCTCTGCCGATTGTCGAGATTCGTAAGCCCGAGGACTGCGAGTTCTACGATCTGGACGTGAAGTATGTCGACCCTACGGACATCCATCGCATTCCGGCGCAGATTTCACCCGAGAATTACGCTCGCGCTCAGGAGCTTGCCTGCGCCGCTCACAAGGCCCTCGGTTGCCTGGGTATCTCGCGCAGCGACTTTATTGTGAGTGAGGACGGCCCCGTTATCCTCGAGACCAATACCATTCCCGGCATGACCGATACGTCGCTGTATCCGGATGAGATCCGCCACACCGACGACATGACGTTCCCGCAGGTCTGTGACAGCCTGATCCGTATGGGCCTTCGTCGAGCGGGCATTGCATGCTAATCGAGGACGCGGTTTCGTCAGGAACGCCGCAGTTTGTCATCGACTCCTATGCCACGCTTGCCGAACGCGCCAAAACCCAATCGTTTGGCCTCATCGAGGAAGACGTTATCGTCCTCGATACCGAGACCACGGGTCTTTCGGTGCAGGACAACGAGCTTATCGAGATATCGGCGGCTCGCCTTTCGGGCCGCGAGGTTGTCGATCGTTTCGATACCTTCGTGCATCCCAAGCAGCTGATTCCCGCCGAGATTACCGAGCTCACGAGCATTACAAACGCCGATGTGGTGGATGCCCCATCGGCCGTCGAGGCCGTGGCCGCCCTTGCTGAATTTGTCGGCGGTTGCCCGGTGATCGCACATAACGCCACCTTCGACCGTTCGTTTATCGAGTCGGTCAAGGGCGGTGTCAACGTCAGCGACATCTGGATCGATTCGCTGGCACTGTCGCGCATCGCGCTTCCGCGCCTGGCCTCGCATAAGCTGTCTTTCATGGCCGACCTGTTTGGCTGCGACTCGGTGTCGCACCGCGCCAACGCCGATGTCGACGCCTTGTGTGGTGTGTGGCGCGTGTTGCTCGTGGCGCTCACCGACTTGCCTCAGGGCTTGATGGCGCGCCTGGCCGACATGCACCCCGACGTACCCTGGTCCTATCGTCCCATCTTCTCCTTCTTGGCGGGACAGAACCCCGGTTCCATCTTCTCTCTCAGCGCCGCCCGCGCCGACGTACTCAAGGCCGATCGGGCCGATGATCGCGTTGATGCGGACGAGCTACCGGTCCTTAAGATGCCGAGCCGCGAGGAAATCGAGGCGGACTATGCCCCGGGCGGCCTGGTTAATCGCATGTATCCCACGTACGAGCCGCGCGATGAGCAGATTGCGATGGCGCTCGAGGTCCGTGACGCACTCGTTACGGGAACGCATCGCGTGATTGAGGCGGGAACGGGCGTCGGCAAATCGATGGCTTACCTGGTGCCTTTTGCCGAGGCCGCGCGCCGCAACAACATCACGGTAGGTATCGCGACTAAATCGAATAATCTTGCCGACCAGCTCATGTATCATGAGCTGCCCAAACTTGCCGAGCAGCTGGACGGAGGCCTATCGTTTTGCGCCCTCAAGGGCTATGACCACTATCCGTGCCTGCGCAAGCTTGAGCGCATGAGCCGAGGCCAGGTCGAGATTACCACCAAGCGCGATCCGGCGGACACGCTCACGGCGGTCGCGGTCATTATGGCGTACGTCTGCCAATCAGCCGATGGCGACCTCGACTCGCTCGGCATTCGGTGGCGCAGCGTCAACCGTCCCGACTTTACGACGGCCTCGCGCGAGTGTGCTCGTCGCCTCTGCCCGTTTTTCCCTGATAAATGTTTGGTCCACGGCGCTCGCCGTCGTGCGGCGCATGCCGATGTGGTGGTCACCAACCATTCCCTGCTGTTCCGCAATGTCGCGGCCGAGGGCAGGATTTTACCTCCGATTCGTCATTGGGTAATCGACGAGGCCCATTCCATCGAGCGCGAGGCGCGCCGCCAGTGGGCGCGCGTGGTGTCGGCGGACGAATCACGCGTTCTGTTTGAGCGCCTGGGTGGCTCGAGCACCGGCGCGCTAAGCCAGGTTTCCCGTGATTTGGCAACCTCCGAGGGCTCTACGCTCTATCTGGGCCTTACTGCCAAGGCGACGTCGACGGTTGCGCGCGCGAGCATGGCAATCGCCGACGTGTTCGATGGCGTTCGCGAGCTCGGCCGCCGTGCGCGTGGGGGTTATGACAATGCCAATCTATGGATTGGCCCCGAGCTGCGCGAATCTGACGACTGGCATGATTTCTTACAGTCGGCCTACACTGGCATCGACGCATTGGAACAGGCTGACAAGAGCGTCGACGCGCTGGTGCAAGCCGTCGCCGCCGACAAGCCCGAGGTTGTTGTCGACCTGGGTGATATCTCGCGTCGCCTGCACGAGCTGGTCGAGAACCTCAAACTCATCATTGATGGCACCGATGAACACTACGTGTATTCGCTGCAGGTCAATCGCAGGCTGCGTGCCGGCGGAGAGTCGATGACCGCAGAGCGCATCGACATTGGCGAGGCCTTGGCAACCGAGTGGCTGCCCGAGGTTCACACGGCTATCTTTGCCTCGGCGACCATGACGGTGTCCAAAAGCTTTGAACACTTTAACCACGCGGTCGGTCTCGATCGCATCGGTGCTTCAACATCTTCATCGCTGCACTTGGACTCGAGCTACGACTTCGATTCGAACATGGCTGTAGTCGTTGCGGGCGATATCCCCGATCCGCGCGATCGCGAGAGCTATCTTACGGCGCTCGAGCGCGTGCTGGTCGACGCCCATCTTGCCATGGGCGGATCGGTGCTCACGCTGTTCACCAATCGGCGCGACATGGAAGACCTGTACACCCGCGTTGAGCCCAAGATGGCCCGTGCGGGTCTGGAACTCAACTGCCAGCAGCGCAACTCATCCCCTCGTCGCCTGCGCGACCGGTTTATCAACGAGCCGACCTCGTCGCTTTTTGCGCTTAAGGCCTTCTGGGAGGGATTCGACGCCAGCGGCGAGACGCTGCGCTGCGTCATCATTCCCAAGCTGCCGTTCTCGAGCCCCACGGACCCGCTCTCGTGCGAGCGCAACCTGCGCGAAGACCGCGCTTGGGCGCGCTATTCGCTGCCCGAGGCGGTGCTCGAGGTCAAGCAGGCGGCCGGCCGCCTTATCCGCTCGTCGACCGATTGCGGCGTGCTGATTCTGGCCGACCCGCGCCTGGTGACGAAGGGCTACGGAAAGAAGTTCTTAACGTCGCTGCCCACGAGCTCCTACCAGCGCATCGAATCTGCGCAGATCGGGCACTATCTGCAACTGTGGCGTGCACGCCACGAGCGGCGGCGCTAAAGCGGACAGACGAGGGTTTTTGCCATATCGCACAGACGCTTTGACAGGGCGGGGTCATCCAAGATGCGGATGGCTCCGCCCGCTGCGATTATCTGGCTCAGTAGCCAACGCTCGGAGCCGTAATGCACGGTTACCGTTGCCGTGTCTGCCCCGCTGCGCTCGATTAGGGTGATGCCGGCCCAGTCCAAATGCTCCGCCATATCGAATGGCATCAAGAGCTTTGCGCTACGCTGCGTCCGGGCAAGGGAATCGTGGAGGGATGCGACGTCCGACGCGTGAGGCACGACGGAGTCTTCCGTCAAGATGAGGCCCTCGATTTTATCCATGCGATAGGTGCGCTGCTCATCGACCGCGATGTCCCAGGCAATCAGGTATGTTTGGTCGCCGTTTGCCGTAATGCGCAAGGGGTCGACCAGACGCTCGCGTGGCCGCGCATCGTCCATCGAGCGATACGAGATGCGGCAGCGAACACCGTCCTGAATGGCGCAGCTCAGCTGCTGCCAGTGCGACCCGTGGTTGACGGTGTCAAAGACGCGCTGGTTATAGCCGAGCTCTTCGGGTAGAAGAGCATGTCGAATCCGAGCCGCCGCCTGGGGCTCGATCCCCAACGATTCAAGTTCATGGTTGAGCACAGCGCCCTCGGCGGCACTCAGGCGCAGCGGTAGCACACGACCGGCGTCACCGGTGAGGACCACACGCTCGCCGCGGCATTCGCAGATGATGCGCGCGCCCGATTCTCGGTCCGCGAGCGTCGAGACGATCTCGAGAATCTCGTCGAGCGACACCCCCGTGATGTCAAAGCGACTGCAAATCTCAGTTCGTGTCATGCCGCTCTCGCCGGCGGCGTAGAGGGCCTCCATGATGTCGATGGCGCGCGAGAGTCTCTGCTCGCTGGTGAGTTTACGCACGGGCATACTCGTGCACCGTCCTTTCGATGAGGTGGTTCCACGCCTGCTTGAGCGATTTGGGGGCCATGGGCCTCATGCCGTCCATGGCGTGGGCCATGCAAAATGAGGCGGCGGCTTCAAGGTCGCGCACGTCAACGGTCCAGGTCCACCCCGCATCGGTGTGTGCGAGCTCACCTCGCCCGCGCGTGAGGCCGTTGATCATATCGATCTGCGTCTGCGGGGCGAACGAGAACGTGGCTGCAACGGGCGGTCGGTCGGCAAAATCGAATTCAAAGAACAGATAGTCGTTGAGATTGAAGTCTGCAGGGATGGCGTAGGCCTTCGAAGGACGCCAAGCGCGAACGATACGGTCGCAGCGGAATGTCCTGATGTCGTCGGTGACATTGTCAAGGCCGCAGAAGTACGCCACGCCCTCGCGCTCGAACATGCCGTAGACGCAGACGGTACGTTCTTTCTGCTCGCCGCGTCCGTTCTGATATAAAAATCGCAGCGCGCATCGCTCGGCAAAGGCGCTCCATACCGCATCGACGGTGGGAGAGCGGCGAATCGGTGCTTCGTCCACCGTCGTCCTACCGGTGAGATAGGCAATCTTGGAGCGAATATCGGCAAGCGGCGCGGCAAAGGTGGATGAGCCAGCCGCTAGTGTCTGGTCGATGGCGTTGAGTAGGATGTCGGCGTCGTCTGCGGTGATGAGGCCACCTGCTGCAAACGTGTGCTCGCGGTCGATTGTCCATGAGCTTTCCTCGGTCTCCTGCGCACCGGCGGGGCGAACCTCCTTGATTAAGATGCCGCGTTCGAGCAGTTTGTCACGATCGCGCCGAAACTTGCGCTTATCCGAGTCGATGTTGCCCGAGCCATATCCCAGGTCAGAATCCAAGACGACCTGCTCGGTCGTCAGCGGTTCGGGGGAGCTGTTGAGCACAAAGAAAAGATTGAGGATGCGCTGAGCCGTTTTATCGAAACTGGGCTCCGAATTCCCCTTTTTAATTGTCGCGGTCGCGTCGCTTGCCGTCATAGAGTCCTCGCATGAGAAGGTGGTTTGCTGCCATGATTTTAGTCCGATATGGAGATTAGGCTATATCCTTGTCCGCTCGGGGCGTTAAGATGGCCCGAATTCGGTCGTTTGCGCTCGCTCGGGGTATACTTTCGACTATATACGGTTCTAATGTGCATGCATTGGGCCTATTTGTCGGATTATGGATGTGGAGCGCACATGGCGAACACCCAGAACTATATTAACCACCTGCTGCAGAACACCGGCATTACGCCGGCATGCAGCGAAGAAGAGCGCTTGGCTGCCGAGGATATCGCTCAGATCTTCCGCAACCACGGCTTTGATCCCGAGGTTCAGGAGTTCAATGCCCCGGCGCCCAGTAGGTTGGCATTTGCCGTTACCGGTATTCTTGCGTTTGCCGGCGCCCTACTGATGGGCATCGGCGGCGGCATCGGCTTGGTTGGCACCTTGCTGGCCATTGCCGGCGCCGTTCTTTACGTGCTCGAACGCACGGGCCACCCCGTGGTTTCGCGCCTGGGCAAGACGGGCGTGAGCCAAAATGTCATCGCCTACCACAAGGCCTCGGGCCCGCTCGCGTCTCCGCGCAACCGCCCGGTGGTCGTTGTCGCACACTACGACTCTCCCCGTGCTGAGCTGCTCGCCCGCGAGCCCTATGCTTCTTATCGTGCGCTCATCGCCAAGCTGTTGCCCGTTGCCACGGTTGCCCCTGCTGCCGTTGCCATCTTGCGTATCCTGCCGCTTCCCGGCGCGTTCAAGGTTCTGCTGTGGATTGTCGCGATCCTCGCTTCCCTCGTTGCGCTCGCCAACGCGGCAAACATCATTTCTAACCGCTACATTCTTCCCTATACGTCCGGCGCGGTGTGCAACAAGTCTTCTGTCGCCGCTATGCTCGGCGTTATGGACAACGTTGCTCCCTTCCAGGGCGAAAACGAGTTTCCCGACGATGTTCCGTTCGATACCTATTTTGGGGAGCAGAAGCGTCGTGCCGAGGAGATGGCGCGCGCAGCAGCGGAGTATGCCGCGGCCCAACAGCAAAACGACTACGGCAACACCATCGAGTATGAAGAGCCTACCTACGCCGAGGACGAGTTCGGTCAGCCGATTGCTCCCGACGCTCAGACCGAGCCCGAACAGGGTGAGGCTTTCGACGAGCAGATCGAGGGCTTTGAGGGTGCGTCTGCCGACGAGACGCTGATTGGCGCCATCGTGCCCGAGGATCAGAATCAGGCTGTCCAGGCCGAAGAGTTCAATGACGAGGTTCCTACTGCCGAGCCGACGGAGGAGCCTGCCGCGGCCGAGCCCGAGCCCAAGCTCTATCGCAATGCCGCCGGCAACATCCGCTTTGGTTCGGATGCCATCCGTGCGCTCGGAATGCTTCCCGAGTCCTGCACGCTCGATTACGAGGAGGGCGAGGAGCCGACGTTTGAGCCCGAGCCTGTCCCCGTTGTCACCGTGGATGATGAGTCTGCCGCGGTTACCGCTGCCGAGCCCGAGGCGGTGTCCGCGATCGATCCCGCGGCAGGACTGGACATTTTGGCTCCCGCCGCGCCGGCGCAAGACGTTGCGGATGAGTCTGACGACGATTACGTTGAACAGCCGAGGCGCGTGTCTTACGAGAGCGATACTGATTTCTCTGCCGAGATTCCCGCGGCAACGCCCCATGCCGATATTGCATCCGCGTTCTCTTCGATTGGCGCCAGCGCTTCCAGCTTCTTTAAGGGCGCGCTTGCAAAGGGCAAGAAATTTGTCGACGATTTCGAAGAGAAGCGCGCTGCTGCACGCGAGGCTGCCGAGCAGGAGGCTATCGCTCAGCAGCAGGCAGCCGAGGCGGCACGTGAGCTCGCGGCGCAAGAGTTCGAGCAGAACGAGGCTATGCAGTCCGTGCCCGTCGATGCTGCCGAAGCTACAACGTCTTTCGAGGCCCAGCAGCACGTCGATAGCACCATGTCGTTTGATGCCGCGCAGTTCGATTCCACGATAACGTTTGAAAAGCAAGGCACCGCGATTGCCGAGCCCCTTCCTGCTTCCGATGAGCAGGACGACGCGGCAGACGATGACGAGCCCATTGATGCTGCCGAAATTCAGGACGCTGCCGAGGACGAGCCCGTCGTGGCCAACTCTGACGAAGAGCAGTACGCGGCAGCCGAGCAAGATGATTCGACCGAGGTCGAGCAGGAGGAAGTGTCTGCGGTTTCCGAGACTCCCGAGACGGATGAGTCGAGGCCTTACTCCACGCAGATTTTCACCATGCCGACCCCGAGTGGTTCCGGTGCCACGGTTGCCGATGTTGCTCCCACCCAGGACGAAACAGTCGATTCCCTTATGGCCCAGATTTCCTCCCAGGCATTGCCGCGTCCGCAGATGAATGTTCCCGATTCGGCGTCGGCACCGTCGCCTGCACCTTCCTCGTCTCCGCTGGCTTCGGTCCCTGATCCGTCGCTGCCGTCGATGAAGCAGGCAAACGTTGCGTCTCGCACGTCGCTGTTCGACCTTCCCGATCCCTCTGCCCAGGTCAACGACCCCTTTGCTACCGCCCAAGGTCCCGAACCCACATCGGCACCCGTTGCGCCTCCTATGCCCGTTGCGTCGGGCGCGCAGCCGATCGAGACCATTTCGGCTCCCGCCCCGGCGGCACCCAAGTCTCGTAAGCGCGGCCTGGGTGGCCTGTTCGGTCGTAAAAAGAAAAACGAGCAGGACAGCATGAGTGACTGGCTGGGCGTCGAAGACGATTACGATGCCAAGAAGTCCGGTCGCGGTATCGGTTCGTGGGATAACTTCGAGGACGATAACGATGGCTGGAAGGGCGGCGCTACGTCTTCCGATGGCGCTTCTTCCGAAGATATGCTCTCGGCTGTCGCCTCTATGGGCGATGATGAGCTGCTCGGTCACGATATCTGGTTTGTGGCAACGGGCGCCTCGGATTGCGATGGCGCCGGTATGAAGGCCTTCTTGGCTTCGCATCGCGATAAGCTCCGCGGCGTATTCTTTATCAATCTTGAATCCGTCGGCGCCGGTAGGCTTTCGGTGGTGACGGTTGAGGGCGAACAGCAGCTGCTCAAGGGCGATCGCCGCATCATGAACCTGGTCAGCAAGGTGTGCAAGTCGTTCCATGTCGATTGTGGCGCGCTCGAGATGCCCTATGCCAAGACCGATGCCTATGCCGCGCTCGAGGCGAGCCGCCGAGCCCTCACTATCGCCGGCGTGGACGGCACGCGCCTGGCTTGTGCTCGTACCGAGGACGACCTGCCCCACAATGTCAACCCGACGAACATTGCCACGGTATCCGAGGTTGTGACCGAGGTTATCCGCCGTTCGTAGACGGAGCTCTAAGGAGTCAACGTGTTTTCGTATATTAAGCGCCATTGGCCTGTCTACGTGATTTTGACCTTGATTGCCATTGCGTTAGGATTTGGGGCTGCCTACATCGTGGGTGCGAAGGGCTCGACCCCCGCCTCCGCAATCAGCGAAGAGGTGGAGCAAGAACAGAGCACGGGTGCCGATGGGATTCCTGAGTCCGAGCGGGCAATCGTTGATGGTGGATCTTCGCCTGCAGAGTAGATACGGCGATTTACATGATTGAAAGCGGGCGAGCTGGGGGACTGGCTCGCCCGCTTTTTCATCGTGCTAGCGGTTCTTTGGGATCGACCTAAGGCGAGCGAACCATAGGGCTGCGGCACCCGAGGTCAGGAGCGCGGTGATGCAAGCGGCGATGGGAACTGATCCTGTTGCCGGTAGGTCCTGCGGTAGGGTACAGCGTTGAATGACACGGTCCTCGTCATGTGACTCAAGTTTATCGCCGCCGCCGTTGCGGCAAAGATCGACGCGCGCGCTGTTGGTGAGTGCGGTTTGGGGCGTATAAGCCGACGTTGCCTGCATGTGCATGACTGCGCCCCGAGCGTCTGTGCCAAGGATTGCTTTGGCATCGTCAAGGTCGTCGTGCTCATCTTTGAGATCATCGCGGGTCCAAGAATCCGCATCGCTTCGAGTCGTAAAGTCGGCAGCTACCGCACCGTATTCAATTCGAATGCCCGTTACGACGGTATTGGATGCAAGGTCGAGCTCTTCCGCCTCGAGTGTGGTGGATTCCGTGGTCGAGACATCCGCCTTCCAGAGGCGCCAGCCGTCGTAATCGACGAGGCGACAGTCCTCACCAAGGCTCTCTTTTACTTCGTCGGACTCAAGCCAAGGATTTTCGTGCCCATCGTCAAGTGTCGCGTTCGCCGGTTCATCGACGTCTGTCGAGTCCAACGGCGTCGTGCGATACCACACGTTGCACAGACCGTTGAGGTCGCCGATGGCGACGGAGGTTTCGATTGAGATGAATCTCGCCGTGCCGTCTTTGGCGCACTCAAGATCATCGGTAATCGTAAACTCATCAACCCAAGTAGCGGAATCGTTTCGAGCATCGATGGTATAGGAGAAAAGCCCATCACTATTGGTTTGCGTCGTGGCGCGGTTTTTACCATCGCCGTTAGCCAACAAGCCCTTTTCGATAGGTTGGACAAGTTCCTGACGCTTGTCGACCTGCCCCTTGATCTCGATGGGCGCATCCTTCATCGCGACGGATTGGACTTCTCCCGTATCTTTTATTTCAAACGTTATCTCCTCGGCAAGGTCATAGGTCCGCGGAGACATCATTTCGCGCAACGAGTAGGTGCCAGGTGCAAGATGTTCGACGCGGTGCGGCTTGTCGGATGAGGTCCAGGAGTCTATTTCGGTTTTATCGGGACCATATAAGGTAAGCTGTGCGCCTTCCACTTCCTGCTCTCCGCTTGCATCGACCTTGGAGATATCAACCTTGGTGTAATCGTCGGATACGTTAAGCCGTGCTTCCACAACGGGTGTTTTCTGGTCGGCATAAGCGAGGTCTACGATATGGGGCGTCCGGTCGAGTAAGAAGCCGGTCGGCGCTTGAGTTTCGACAACCTCGTAGCGCGCGGTACCAGATCCCAGCGAGAGGTTGTCCGCGCGTGCTTCTCCAGTTTCATCCGTCGTGACGGTAGCGACAGTCTCACCGTCGAGTGCGGCAATGCTACCGTCGGGGCGCACGATATCACCCGAGGCACGGATCTCAAAGATGGCGCCCGCGAGGCTGCTGCCGTCTACGGCATCGGTTTTAACGATCCTGATATTTCCGGTCGCGGCGTGGTCATAATACGAGGCGATTGCAACGGGCGTTAGGTTTATATCGGCGGGTATGTTTACCTCGATCTCTTCACCGACAAGATAAGGCTCTATGGCCGAGGTTTCGCGTACATAATAGGTGCCCGGCACGAGCGATTCGGGCAGTGTGACGGCGCCGGTCGCGTCAGTCGTAAAAGTGTCCATTACGTTATGTGCTGGATACCAGCATGTTTGTGAGACAGGTTCGTGATTGCTGTCGAGGAGTTGGAAGGTGAATCCGGCTAGGGGAACAGAAGCGCCTGTTTGGGCATCGCGTTTTACAATCTGGAGATGCGTCGACAGAGCGTGGTTGTCCACGATATATTGAAGCTCGGCGCCGTCGGAAATCTGATTGGCTCCGACGGTCCATTCCCCTGCACGTTTAAAACCCTCGGGGACGGTTTCCGGAACCTCGCGAACCGTGTAGCCGGCACGGTCGTATGGGACGGCTCCGTGGACACCGGCGGGTCGCTTTCCTGTGCCGAACCATGCTTCGGGCTGATCTTTGGTGGAGGCAAAGCCATAGATGTTTGTGGTCAGTGTGCCAACAACCTGCTGAGAGCTGTTGCTGACAACCTCAAAGACAACACCACCCGCCGGCTGCTCCAGACCGGATTGGTCGCTATTGCCGTAATCCTTGAATTTGGAAATCTCAAGGTTAAACGCAATGGGGATATCGGAAACGCGAGATTCGATCTCGACCACGCCTGAATCGCCGAGCTGGTCGGCTCCAACGGTATAGGTCCAGCTGTCGTTGGATGGCAGGTAGCCCTCGGGGGCTTTTGATTCGTAGATGGTAAAGGTTCCTAAGGGGACATCGGCGAGGGTGGCCCGACCGCTTTCGTCGGTCGTGAGGATTTGTGCCCATCCAGGGGTTGATTGCGACACACACGTGAACTCTGCTCCTGCGAGTGAAGATCCCACCTGGGGGCCGGCATTCGTCGCGGCATCGAGTTTTACGATACGCAGGTTGATGGTGCCGGGCTGTTCATCAATGGCGACCCGCCCGCCGTCATTCCCCGTGGTAAAGGCAATACGATCGTGGCGGGGGACATAGCCGGCCGGCGCCTTCGTTTCAACTAGGTAGTATGCCGTGTTGGGCAGAAGTGTTGCTTGCGCTCGACCGTTGCTGTCCATCTTGATGGTGCCGACACGCGCGCCGCTGGCGCTCTCAAAAATATCGAATGTTGCCCCGGTAAACTGATAGGTATTGTTTCCGCTGGTAATAACGGTGTTAGCAGACTGCTTTTGGAATGAAACAGAGACCGCCGGCAGTACATAGAGCATGTCTTGACGTTTGCTGCCGACCGATACGGCCCCTAGATAGCGTCGCGCGCGGTGTGGAGCGGCTTTGATGCTTCCTGATTTTGCGCTGTCGTGGAGCCACCGCGCAGCCGCCACGACTTCATTGTCGGCGGTAAAGTGTCCGCTCTTGGTTTTACCCTGAGCGGTCGTGTAGGAGTAGGTGCCGTCGACATGGGTAGTGCCGTTGAGCATCCATACGGCAAGCTGGGTGGCGGCGCGGGCGCGATCGGGTGAAAGATGGTAACCGCCAAACGACGTGGTGGTGGGATATCCGTGACAAACGATTGCCGCGAACTCGTCGTCGAGCCACACCCAGCCTTGATCAAAGTTGAGCCATGGGCCGCCCGGTTTGGTGGGGCCGGGGCGCTCCTGGTTCATGCAGTAGGCAATTGAGGTGTCTTGAGCTTCATACTTGCCGATGAAGAAGGGCCCACAATCATCGCTAATAGTGCGGAAGCCGAGCTGGTCGTAGCCATCGACGGCAAATGCGGCTCCCGGTGCCAGGCAGCCGAAAAGCAGGAAGAGGAGCAGGAGCAGCGGACCTGTTGCGATTGCGCTGTGGACAGAGTGCATGGGTGCGTTGGACATGGCTGCTCCTTATCCCTCGTGCGCCGCATGGGGAGGTTGCGACGCGTAGGATGAGGCTACCCCCGAGGTTCATGCGGGTAAGTACCGGAGCCTGACCAAAAGCTTGCCCGATTTCTGACAAATCGAGCTCAAATACAACAATCAGATAAAAGTGCAGGTAGAAGATGGTAAGAAAAGAAAGACAAAGGTCCTCATCTCCACAATTGGCGCGGTTTTCAAACGATTCTCCACAGCTAAAACAAGCATCGACACCCTTGTATCGAACAAGACAACCGCGTTATACTATCCCCCACATATGCGGGCATCGCCAAGTGGTAAGGCATCAGCTTCCCAAGCTGACACTCGCGGGTTCGAGTCCCGTTGCCCGCTCCAGTAAAAAGCACAAGCACGGCAGCGTTACGTTGCCGTGCTTTTTACTACCAAGCGCCGGGACTCGAACCCGCCAGGGTGCGAGCGTTAAGCAAACGCGAAGCGTTTGTAGCGAGCAGGCGAAGGCGCCGACAGGCGCCTGAAGCCGGTGCGGATTTGCGAAGCAAATACGCGGACGTCCCGTTGCCCGCTCCATGGAGCACAGAAGACCTCGGGACGGCCAATTCAACAAAGTCTTCCCCATCGTCACCGTGAATCCGAGGGGATCGATCGCAGCCGGTGCGCATTTGCGAAGCAAATAACGCAGACGTCCCGTTGCTCGCTCCAATTCCAAAATGTTAGGTTAATGCCTGCTGCCCATACTTGCACCTGCGCACGGTACAATGGATGGGTTACGACCAACGTGCCAATAACCAAAAAGGAGCCGCTATGATCGATCGCTATACCCGCCCGGAGATGGGACACATTTTCTCCCTCGAGAACAAGTACGCCATTTGGCAGGAGATCGAGGTCTTGGCCTGCGAGGCCCAGGCGGAGCTCGGCAAGATCGGTATTTCCAAAGACGAGGCCCAGTGGATCCGCGACCATGCCAACTTTGAGAAGGCGAAGGTCGATGAGATCGAGGAAGTCACGCGCCACGACGTCATTGCCTTCCTGACCAACATGAAGGAATACATCGATGCCGATGTTCCCGAGGGCGACCCCAAACCCAGCCGCTGGGTTCACTATGGCATGACCAGCTCCGATCTGGGCGACACGGCCCTGTGCTACCAGCTCACCCAGGCCTGCGACCTGATCATCGAGGATGTCAAGAAGCTCGGCGAGATTTGCAAGCGTCGTGCCTTCGAGGAGCGCAACACGCTCTGCGCCGGCCGTACTCATGGCATCCATGCCGAGCCGATGACCTTTGGCATGAAGTTTGGCTCTTGGGCCTGGGAGCTCAAGCGCGATCTGGATCGTCTTGAGGACGCCCGCAAGAACGTTGCCTTCGGTGCTATCTCGGGCGCTGTCGGCACGTACAGCTCCATCGAGCCGTTTGTCGAGGAGTACGTCTGCGAGCACCTGGGCCTGGTTCACGACCCGCTGTCCACGCAGGTTATCAGCCGCGACCATCACGCCTATCTCGCCGGCGTTCTTGCCACCACTGCGGCCACCTGCGAGCGCATCGCTACCGAGGTTCGCAATCTGCAGAAGACTGATACGCTCGAGGCCGAGGAGCCGTTCCGTAAGGGCCAAAAGGGCAGCTCAGCCATGCCACACAAGCGCAACCCCATCACCATGGAGAAGGTCTGCGGCCTGTCGCGCGTCGTGAAGGCCAACGCGCAGGTTGCCTTCGACAACGTCGCCCTGTGGCACGAGCGTGACATTTCGCACTCCTCTGCCGAGCGCGTCGCCCAGGCCGATAGCTTCATCGCGCTCGACCACATGTTCCAGTGCCTCATTCGCGTTATCGACGGCCTGCAGCTGTACCCTGCCCGCATGATGGCCAACCTCAATAAGACCCGCGGCCTCATCTTCTCCTCCAAGGTGCTGCTCGCCCTCGTCGACACGGGCATCACCCGCGAGGACGCGTACGCCATTGTGCAGGAGAACGCCATGGCAACCTGGCACGAGGTGCAGGATTGTGTCTCCGGCCCTACCTTTAAGGAGCGTCTCGAGGCTGACCCGCGCTGCACCGTCAGCCAGGAAAAGCTCGACGAGATCTTTGATCCGTGGGACTTCCTCACCCGTATCGACACGGTCTTTGATCGTCTGGAGCAGCTGAGCTTCGAGTAGGTTCGGGCATAACGTTAGCTTTTTAGGGCGCTTTGCTGGTAATGTGTGTTGCCGGCGAAGCGCCTCGTTGCATTTAGGGAAAGACGGGGATAATAGTCGTCTCGAATAACATTCTGAGAGGGGATCGCATGATTTCGTTTGATTACAAGCCTCAGGGCGTGTGTGCTCGCAATATTCACCTTGACCTTTCCGATGACGGCAACAAGGTGATGGGCGTTGAGTTTACCGGTGGCTGCGACGGCAATCTCAAGGCAATCTCCAAGCTGGTCGAGGGCGCTCCTGCCGATCGCGTAATCGAGGTTCTCGCCGGTAATACCTGCGGTATGAAAAAGACCTCCTGCGCCGACCAGCTTACGCGCGCTATCGAGGCCGCTCGCGCCGAGATCGCCTAATGGGTATCGCCGATCACATCAAGAACGGAATATCGCGTCGCGGCTTTGTACTCGGTGGGGCTGCCGCGGGCGCTGCCACGGTGCTTGCCGGATGCTCGAAAAAACCGGGTACCAGCGATGATGCTGCCGGCGAGCCGCAGGTTATCAAGGACGATTCCAAAATCATCTCGATTACGGATGAGTACGAGGCAGTCGACATCGATCTTGAGCCGGCGGCGTCGTGGACGCTGCCTCTGGGTACGCTGCTGTACTACTGCGACGGCGATTACGCCGCGGCGATGATGGCGCCCGCATCGGCACTGCACGCCAACACGCTCGGTGTGCTCAACCTGGGCGATGGCTCGCTTACCACATTAATCGAGGATCCTGTCGAGGGCACGGGATATGCATTCTACGATGTCCGCGCCGGCGACGGCGTATTCGCGTGGGTTGAGATGAACTTTGCCAATTCATCGTGGAAGCTCTACGCTCAAAATCTGTCGGGCGCTTCGCTCTCTGGCGATGCGGTTGAGCTCGATCGAGGTGGCAAGGACTATGATCCGCCCCTGTTTACGGCGTTCGGGTCATCAGTCATCTGGTATAAAATGCCTTCGGCAGGCGGCAATAAAACGAGTAGTGATTCGTTTTGCTATCGTCGCTCGCTTGATGAATCCAAGGCCGAGACAATTTGGAAATCGACGGGCCGCTTTGCATCGGCCCCGCGCGCGAGCGACGGCATTTTGACCATCTCGCCGCGTGTCCGCAACGACGAGGGCGTCTACTACGGCATAACGGCAATCGATTTGACCGACGGCAACAACACCAAACGTGCCCAGCTAGTCCTTCCCTCGTCAGTCTCGCCTTTCGAGGCCGTATATATGGGCGATACCTTCGTGTTTTCTATCGAGGCGGCCTATAGTGGCGTGGGCAGCCTGGGCAACATGGGCACGTATATCGGTAATGAGGGAGGGCCGTATCTCTTCCTGTCCCGTGAGCCGCTCGCATGTGCGGCTGGCAAGAAGAATAAATACCTTGTTAAGGTACAGGCGTCGCATTTCCTGATCGACACCTCTGCCAAGACCTATGGCTCGCTGCTGTCGCCCGACCGCGCTTTGGAGTATGGCGATTATCCAGCTACGGCGGGAAAATCGGACTCATTCCTTACGTACGCCACGGTGCGCAACAGCCAGGGTATACCAGAGACAGTCACTGCACGCCTATTCTCTCTTTAAGCTTAGAGGGGTTAAAAAGGCGCCAACAGGGGAATAAACGCGTTGTAATTGTGAGTACCGCCCGCCGAGCTGCCGCGTCATAGCGGCATCTGGCGGGCTCAGGTGCGTTAAAATGGGCTTGTTCTTAGCTAATTGAGACAGGGGGGCCGTGTTATGGCTTCAGATGCAAAAAAGATTCTGCTGGTCGAGGATGAGAAGGCAATCCGTGACGCCGTCGCTGCCTATCTCGAGCGCGAAGGCTACTGGGTTGTGGGCGTCGGCGACGGTCAGTCCGCGATCGAGGAGTTCGAGAAGCATCAGTTCGACCTGGTCGTGCTCGACCTTATGCTCCCCAAGATCCCCGGCGAGCGCGTTTGCCGCACCATTCGCGATACCTCGGATGTTCCCATCATCATGCTGACTGCCAAGGGCGAGATCGAGGACCGTATTATCGGTCTTGAGCTCGGCGCCGACGACTACCTGATTAAGCCGTTCTCGCCGCGCGAGCTTGTCGCCCGCGTACGCGCCCTGTTCCGTCGTGCCCACCAGGCCGACGAGCCCGCCGTCGAGGTACTCGACTTCGGCGATCTGGTCATCGATATCTCGGGCCACAAGATCTTGGTCGAAGGCAAAGAAGTCGATCTGACGGCTTCCGAGTTCAAGCTGCTCACCACGCTTGCCCGCCATCCCGGCCGTGTGTATAACCGCATGGAGCTGGTCGAGAAGGTGCTCGGGTACGACTTTGAGGGCTATGAGCGCACCATCGATAGCCACGTGAAGAACCTTCGCGCCAAGCTGGGCGATGATCCCAAGAAGCCCAAGTGGCTCTACACCGTCCATGGTGTCGGCTATCGCTTCGAGGCTCCGGCCAAGACCGATAAGTCGGACGAGAAATAGGGAAATCACATATGACACCTGCGCGCTTTGAAATCGGACAAAAGCACAAGCAGGAGAGCGAGGCGGGTTCCAAGGCTAGTTGGAACACGCCTCGTTCCGATTCACGGCCAACGATGAGCTATCCCTCGCGCATGGCACTTGCTTTTGCTCTGACATCGCTCATGACGGTATTGGTGCTGGTGGGCGTTGTCTCTGTTGTGTGGGGCACGGTCTTTTCGGATTACACACGCTCCAATATCGTCGAAATCGCAAATTCCGCTGCCGAGAAGTTGGCAACCTCATATGAGGAAAACGGCTCTTGGACCGCGGGAGAACTGCGCACGGTCGCAACGTCGAGTTTGGTTTCCGACGATCTGGGTATGCAGGTCGTCAATAAAAAGGGCGTGATCGTTTATGACGATTCCTGGCCCTCGGCAAGCGCCACCGCCGATGTACGCGAAAACCAGGCTACGACCGACGACACGAGCGGCAAGAGGGCATCGCATAGCCCGGTCTCGTCTGCTCCAACCGACTCCGATAGCGTTGCTAACGTCGAGATTGTAACGTCTTCCGGCGAGCATGTCGGACAGGTAAAGCTGTGGGCCATCGGCTCCGACGCTCTGCTCACCAAGGCGGACTCTGCGTTTAGGGAGAAGACCTTTAACGCCATGGCCCTCGCCGCGGTTGTTGCAATCTGCATTTCGGTCGTTATCGGATCGCTCGTGTCGCGCATGCTCACCAAGCCGATTCATCGCATCACCAGTACCGCAAAGCAAATCCGTGACGGCGACCTGTCGGCTCGCACGGGACTGCGCGGTGATGACGAGATCGATCAGCTGGGTGAGACCTTCGATGAGATGGCCACTTCGCTCGAGAAGGATATGAAACACGAGAAGCGCCTGACCTCAGACGTTGCACACGAGCTTCGCACGCCGCTTATGGCCATGCTCGCAACGGTCGAGGCCATGCAGGATGGCGTGTATCCCACCGACGATGAGCATTTGGAAACCGTTGCTTCCGAGACGCGTCGCCTGGCTCGTCTGGTGCAGCAGATGCTCGACCTGTCGCGCATGGAAAACAGCACGGCTCCGCTCAACCTTGAGCCGGTGGACATGGTTCCTTTCGTGCGTTCCATCGTTAATGCCCAGGAGCGCCTGTTTGTCGACCGCGATCTGCGCCTGCGTTTTGCGGACGAGACCCAGGGTCACGACGATGTCGTCGAGGCCGATCCCGACATGATCACGCAATGTGTTATCAACCTCATGAGCAACGCCATGCGCTACACCCCCGAGGGCGGTTGGGTCGTGGTGTCGGTGCTCAGTGACCGCAAGCACGTCAGCATTGCCGTTTCTGATACCGGCATCGGTATTGCCAAGGACGATTTGTCGCGCATCTTCGGGCGGTTTTGGCGCGCCGATGCCAGCCGCGCCCGCGAAGCTGGCGGCCTGGGCGTTGGCCTCGCCGTGACTAAGCAGATCGTCGAGCGTCACCATGGCTACATATCCGTGGAGTCGGAGCTTGGAAAGGGTACGACTTTTACAATTCATCTGCCCCGCGAGCACACGGCAGACGCGGCATCTACTACAATGGAGCACTAGCTTTTCGCTATTCGGTGAAGGAGGGGCCGCGTCCCTGCCGCTCCGAGTTTGCGAAAACATGCGGGAAAGAACCCGCATTTCTGTCGTATTTAGGTAAGGAGTGACTCACGTGACAACGATGGAGCGTCGTCCGGATTCCCGTGGCAAGGTTCGTGATATTTACGATGCCGGTGAAAACCTGCTGATGGTCGCCACCGACCGCATTTCTGCGTTCGACTTCATTCTTCCCGACGAGATTCCGTTTAAGGGAGAGGTACTCAATCGCATCTCGGCATTCTGGTTCGATAAGTTTGCCGACATCGTCCCCAACCATCTCGTTTCCATCGACCCGGCGGATTTCCCCGAGGAGTTTGCTGAGTATCGTGACTACCTCGCTGGCCGCGCCATGCTGGTTAAGAAGGCCCAGACGATTCCTATCGAGTGCATCGTCCGCGGCTATCTGACCGGTTCGGGCAAGAAGACCTACGACGAGAACGGCACCGTCTGCGGCATCCAGCTGCCTGAGGGCCTGACCGAGGCTTCCAAGCTTCCTGAGCCGCTGTTCACGCCGTCCACGAAGGCCGAGATCGGTGACCACGACGAGAACATCTCGTTCGAGCGTTGCTGCGAGATCGTGGGCGAGGACATCGCCACGCAGATTCGTGACCTTTCCCTCAAGATCTACAAGGCTGCCGCCGAGTACGCCGCGACCCGTGGCATCATCATTGCCGACACCAAGTTCGAGTTTGGTGTTATTGATGGCAAGGTCACGCTGATCGACGAGTACCTCACGCCCGACTCCAGCCGTTTCTGGCCTGCTGCCAGCTACGAGGAGGGCAAGATCCAGCCTAGCTACGACAAGCAATTCGTCCGCAATTGGCTCAAGGCCAACTGGGATATGACGGGGGAGACCCCGCACCTGCCCGCCGAGGTCATCGATGGCACGTCCGAGCGCTATCGCGAGGCCTTCCAGATCATCACGGGCTCCCAGTTCACAAGCATGAAGGAGAACGCATAAGTGAGTACCCGTAGCGCCACGAACAAGCGCACGCAATCCCACGAAGTTACCGGGGTTGCGCGCAAGTCTGCCGCATCTGCTAAGCCCGCCCGCCAAGCAGCGAGCTCCGTTCGCGTCGTGCCGGCTTCGTCTAAGGCACGCCGCAAAGAGCTCGAGAAGGGCGAGAACCTCGAGGGCCTCTCTAAAGAGGAGAAGCGCGCCCGTAAGGCTAAGCAGCGCGCCAAGGAGGACCGCATCTATACGGTGTCGAATATCCTCCTCAAGCAGGACGAGGACTACACCAAGCGCCGTCGCATCTGGTGGATTGTGCTCGCCATTGGCATGGTGCTCGTCGTGGCAATTTGGGCCTCGCTGTACTTCGCTCCCGCTGGCATGGTGTCCAGCCCTGTCCAGATGGTCGGCATTGTTTTGTCCTACGTCATCATTTTGGGCGACTTTATCTATGACTTCGCTCGTATTCGTCCCTTGCGCAACATGTACCGCGCGCAGGCCGAGGGCATGTCCGAGAACAAGCTCAACGCTCTTATTGAGCGCGCGGCTGCCGAGGAGGACAAGAAGGACTCCAAGAAGAAGTAGCGTTTGCATACATACTTATCGCTAAGATATAAGGCGCGTCGTTTTTGCGGCGCGCCTTTTTACTGTTCTATAGATAGATGGAGTGGCACATGATTCGAGCTGCCCTGACGGTCGAAGAGGCTCTGGAGGGCATGAAGGCCCTGGAGCCCAAGATTAAAAACTACGCGCGTCTGGTCGTCCGCAAGGGCGTAAACGTCAAGCCCGGCCAGGAGGTCGTCGTTCAGTCTCCGGTCGAGTGCGCGCCGTTTGCGCGCGTGGTGGTCGCGGAGGCCTATGCTGCCGGCGCCGGCCACGTGACGGTCATTTGGGCCGATGATGCCGTGACGAGGCTCACGTACGAGCATGTCGAGAAAAGCTATTTTGAGCAGACGCCCGAGTGGAAGCGCATGCAGCTGGATTCCTTGGCCCAGGATGGTGCCTGCTTTGTCTTTATCGAGGGTGCGGATCCTGCGGCCCTCAAGGGCATCGATCCAGCCAAGCCGGCCGCGGCATCAAAGGCGAGGAATACGCAGTGCAAAGTTTTCCGCCGTGGACTGGATTACAACATCAATCCGTGGTGCATCGCCGGCGCTCCGGTCGTGGCTTGGGCGCACGAGGTGTTCCCAGGAGACGCCGATGAGGTTGCAATCTATAAGCTGTGGAATGCGATTCTGCACACCGCGCGCGCCGATGGCCAGGACCCAGAGAGCGACTGGGAACTCCATGACGCCGCATTCGAAAAGAACCTGCGTTTCCTGAACGACAATCGTTTCGACTACCTGCATTACAACGCGGCAAATGGAACCGATCTGACGATTGGCATGACGAAAGGTCACGAGTGGGCCGGCGGCAAGGGCAAGACGCCCGATGGGCACCCCTTCTTCCCCAACATTCCCACCGAGGAAGTCTTCACTTCGCCCGATCGCATGCGCGCCGACGGTATCGTGTACTCGGCCATGCCGCTCATCCATCACGGCAATAAGGTCGAAGATTTTTGGATTAAGTTCGAGGGCGGCCGCGTGGTGGACTACGACGCCCGCGTGGGCAAGGCAACGCTCGCAAGTATCATCGATACTGACGAGGGCGCTGCTCACCTGGGAGAGGTCGCGCTCATTTCCAAGAACACGCCGATCCGCGAAAGTGGTGTTCTGTTCTACGATACGCTCTATGACGAGAATGCTAGCTGCCATCTCGCGCTAGGTGTCGGTTTCCCCGAATGCATCGAGGGTGGGTATGACATGTCCAAGGAGGAGCTCCTGGAGCATGGCGTTAACGTCTCGAGCACACACGTCGATTTTATGATCGGCACGGACGACATCGATATTACGGGCATTACGCCTGATGGACGTGAAGTTGTGATTTTCCAGAACGGCCAATGGAGTTGGGAATAGTCCCAGACCGTGGTACAATGCCACCCGCGGGCCGTTAGCTCAGCTGGCAGAGCAGGGGACTTTTAATCCCAAGGTCCAGGGTTCGAACCCCTGACGGCCCACCATAGAAAAGAAAGCGATCGACTCCGGTTGGTCGCTTTTTTGTTGCCGCGACATGGGTTCAAACCCGTCGGGGCGCGGAGCTGAGTAAACGCGTGAGCGTTTGCCAGCGCAGCGCGCAAGGCGAGAAAGCGCCGCAGCGGCCGCCTGCGAAGCAGGCTGAACCCCTGACGGCCCACCCAAAGATTGCCGAGACGGTCAACTTCGGTTGGCCGTCTTTTTTGTCGCCGTTTCATGGGTTCGAACCCGTATCTGTCTATATATAAGAACGCTTGGCGAACAAAACCTGCCTTTTACCGATGGGAAACAAATGGCTGATGCCTTTGGAGTAAAGTAGCGCTCCAGAGATGACCGATGTCTCAATACTCATAAAACAGCTGGTCATCGCCAATATCAGAAGCCAATGCTTCAGTTTTAACCTCAGTGATGCGACTGAGGGACCTATTCATTTGTGAACAAAATATGGAGTGCGCGATTCCCGCCCACGGCGCCCCTCCGGTCTGGCAATATATCTCCTTGCCGCGCGGC
>UQIK01000022.1 GCA_900541125.1 uncultured Collinsella sp. | reverse complement strand
GCAGTAGCGACATCGCGTTTACGATGGGAGCTAAAGGACCGCTATTGGAAAAAGCGGAAAACTATGATGGTGAAATTCCGCTTTTTTAAGTGTAACAATTCCAGTTTTAAAATTGAGAACGATGTTGGCAAGCCTCGAGGTGTCATCGGCGATGGACACGCGCTTCGTGCTCTTCTATATGGCAACCTTAGCTCTCAGCTAATGAATTCAAGTTTAATCCTTTCTACGATGTGCTGTGTGCCGGCGCGGTAGCCGGATCGTAGGAAGGATGCATAATGAAAAAGCTCGAAAACGAAGTGCTGCTGAGCCGTCGCGCTGCACTTGGCGCATTCGCCACCGTCGCCATGGGGACTGTCGGTCTTCTTGCCGGTTGTGGTAGCGATAAGGCGACCGTCACCGAGGACGCTGGCGATGGCGACAAGAAGGAAGAGGCGAAGAAGGAAGAACAGTCTACGACTGACCTGGCGGTTGGTGCGACGGTGACCACGGCTGCCGGTCTTTCCGTCGTTGTCGATTCCGTCCAGCCCGGCCTCACAAATTATGACGGTTCGACCATGACGGGCATTCACGTCACGTACGTCAACAATGGCGATGAGGGCGCAGATTACAACATCTACGACTGGAAGGGCGAGGACGCCAACGGCGCTCAGCAGAATCAGGGTTACTACAGCGAGGGCTCCGATGAGCTGCAGTCTGGTACTCTTGCCGCTGGTGGCTCTGTGGCGGGCAATATCTACTTTGATGGCGATATCAAGAAGGCACTGTATTTTGCCAACATGTTTGATAAGTCTGCCACTGCAAGCTGGGTGTTGGCCTAGCATGTCGCTACCGTTGCGCCGTATGGGAGGTGAGGTCGTATGCCCGATAAAAAGCTGACTGACGAGTTACTCAATGAGCTTCTCGACGCGCCAAACATCGATGGCTATATCAAGGAGCACGACTTTGCCACCCCGTCGCTTTCGGACTACCTGAAGCAGCTGCTGCAGGAAAAGGGCTTGGAGCGCTCGCGCGTGGTTCGTATGGCCGATCTCAATGAGACCTTTGGCTATCAGATCTTTACCGGTGCGCGTCATCCGAGTCGCAATAAGGTGCTGCAGATTGCCTTCGCCATGGCGCTAACGCTCAAGGAGACCAACCGCGCCTTGACGGCGGCGGGTGCCAACATCCTCAATTGTAAGGACCGTCGCGATGCGATCATCATCTTCTGTATCGATCGCGGGTGCAGCCTCCAAAAGGTCAACGAGGAGCTGTATCGCTTTGGCGAGGAGACGGTGAGTTAGCGGCTGATATCTGAGCCGGTGGAGCTGTCGAACAACGATGCAAACGAACGGGGCGCGGATGCCATGGGGTGTCTGCGCCCTGCGCTATGATGGAGGCTATGGATACTCAGACCCCAACATATTCCAATGACGAGCTGACCGCAGCGCTTGCCGAGCACCTGGCGTCGCTCGATCGCGACGACAGCTATCGCGTGGAGCGTGTACTTAAGCGCTCGTCCGTTGAAACAACCGAGCTCGTGTACTTTGAAGGAACCGGCGGTGGTTCGCTCGGCCCCTTTGTCCGTAAGCGCATCGATGCTTCGGCTCAAATCGGTGGGGCATACGAGCGTCTGTTTGCCGCTCAGCGGGCAGGTAGGCGTTTTGAGCACCTGCCCAGAATCGTCGATTGTCGTCGTGCGGGCGACGAGCTCAACGTGGTTATGGAATACATCGAAGGGGAGACACTCGGGGCGCTGGCGGACCGTCTGGGAGCCACCCCCGATTATGCGCACGAATTGTATCCTGCCCTATGCGATGCCGTGGGCGAGCTCCACGCCGGTTTTGCGATGGCGGGGGAGACGTCGGCGCCGGTGATCCATCGCGACCTCAAGCCGTCGAATATCATCGTGACAGGTGCCAACTATACGCCTGATGACGGCCTGACGTTTTCATCGCTGGTGATTATCGACTTGGGGATCGCGCGCGTATGGCGCGATGGCGCCGATACCGATACCGTCAAGTTTGGGACACGGCCCTATGCGCCGCCCGAGCAGTATGGGTTTGGGCAGACGAGTGTGCGAAGCGACGTCTACGCACTTGGCGCCCTGTTGTTCTTCTGCTTGACGGGAGTCGACCCTAAACCAGGGCTTGACATGCGCGAGCAATGCGAGGCGCGTGGCATTCCCACTCCACTGGCCGATGTCATCTGCATGTCGATGGCGCTCGACCCGGCCAAGCGTTTTGCGAGTGCGGAAGCGTTGGGACGGGCGACGCGCGCGGCATACGACCTGATTCACCCCGTGCGGCCTCCTGCGCCTGCGCTTGTCCATACTCCGGCCTTGGAGACGGGGTTGACGCCCCAAGGGCTCCGAAACCCCGCAGAGCTTCCTAGGCCTGCCACCTCCGCTGCATACGGTCTGCTCTCTCGCGTTCCGGAGTCTCTGGGGCGCATTTGGAATACGCTCGTCTGCTTCTCGCTGCTTGTGTTCTTTGCCGGAAGTCACTTTGCCGTCTTTCACCCCACGGGAGCAAACCAAAGCTACCCGACGTGGCTTCTCATAATCGAGTATTTTTTCTTTGTCGATGGCCTTATGGTGCTTATGCATTTTGCGCTGTTCGACAAGCGTCGTCTTCGTCGGCGATTCGCACTGCTCGACAGCTATCGCGGCAAGAAACTCGCGAAACTCTGGCTCAAGGCATTGGGTGTGCTGCTCCTATGCATGATCGTCATAGTCGCGGTTGCCAATGCGACCGGCGTCGTCGATACCTCCGCTACCTAAAAGAAAAGGGCCCCATTGGGGCCCTTTGCAGTTGCACTTAGATGCGGTTCATCTGAGCGGCGACTTTGTTGTACCAGTCCTGCCACGTGGGCGGGCAGTACTTTTTGGCCGCTGCCGGGGTAAGGGTGGAGCCGTAGTTGGCGCCCAGATAGGCAACGTGAGCGGAGATGCCTTCGCTCCAGCTGCCGAAGCTGCGCCAACCGCCGCCACGTGCACTCCAGCCCCAGGCGTTGTAAGAATTGGCACAATAAGCACCCTTGGTGCTCTCGATGCAGGCGATAGCAGGGGACCAACGGGGATCGACACCGGTATTCCAAGCGGCGACGGCAAAGTTGTAGCCCTGGCCTGCCATGGGGGAGCCGGCGAGATAATTGTCGATGCGGCTCGTCCACTCATTAATGAACGAATCGTAATCGGAGCTACCGGTGTTGGCGTTGTTCACCGTGGTGTCGATAGTGGTGTTGGTGTTGGTGGCCTGGCTGCTGGAATTGCTGCCGCTCACGCCCTCGCCCGAGAGCTTCTCGGCGGCAGCGGCCTTATCGGCCTCAAGCTTGGCAAGCTCGGCGGCATTTTCCTGCTCGGCTTTTGCCTGTGCCTCGCTGCGGAGCTGCTGGGCCTGCGCCAGCGCATCCTCGGCGTTTTTCTGCTCTGCCTCAAGCTGAGACTTGGCCTGCTGGAGCTCGGCCTTGTTCTGCTCGAGTTCGGTTTGCATGTTATTGAGCTGTTCGATCTCGTCGACGCTCGAGCTCGTGATCTGGTTGGTGTATTTGCAGGTCGTGATGAACTCACCCAGGCTCTGTGCGTTGACCAGGAAGCTCACGATGGGATTGGTGCCCTTCTGATACTTGTACAGATCGCGCATGGCGGAGCTTGCCTTGGCCTGCTGCTCGGGAAGCTTGGCCTCGATTTCCTCGATGCTTGCCTCATTGGAGTCAATCTGCTTTTGCAGGTCATCGAGTTTGGTGCGGGCGTCGTTGTAGGCGCTCGTGGCGGCTTCGATCTTCTGCTGGGCTGCGGAAAGCTGGTCCTGCGTTGCCTGCGAGGCGGCATACGCCGCAACGGGGGAGAGCATCGGCGTGGCCGTCAGCGCAACGGCGAGCGCGGCGCTCGTGATGATACGAGCCGGCTTCGACGCAATGAGCGCTGCGGTGCGATGATTCGAATGCTGCATCCAGTCCCTCTGCAATCAATCGTAGGTTATGGTTCGAACGGTATTCTACTACTGCTTTCGACCTCAACTTGAACCTTAAAGGTCCCAAAGGGTCAAGTTGAACTTGAGGCTTTGGCTTTGACCTGCAGTTATGATGAATTGTTGAGAAACCATAGAGTTCAACTTTAACGTTACGGGGGCCTGTTTAAGAGGGGTTTGGGGCTGTAAAAGCTATCTCAACGTGGGGTTTTACAACTACAGCGTGCCCTCCTGGCGAGCCTGCTCAATCTCTTCGAGCGCCTCGGCGGGGGTGAACGAACAGGTGCCGTCGCCGAGTTTGACTACCTGGATATCGTCGCCGATATGGACCTCTCCGCCCTTTAGTACCACGCCGAAAACGCCCTCGTGGGGAAAGATGCAGTCGCCGGCGAGATAGTAGATGGCACAGCGGGTGTGGCAGACCTTACCGATCTGACTGATTTCGACCAGGACATCGTTGCCAATCTTGAGCTGCGTTCCCAGGGGGAGCGAGAGTAGATTGATGCCTTGCGTGGTGAAGTTCTCTCCAAAGTCACCCTCGTGTACGTCGAGCCCGCGTGCCTGCGCCGTCTGGATGGACTCCGCGGCTAAAAAAGAGACCTGGCGGTGCCAATGTCCGGCGTGCGCATCGGTAGCGAGGCCAAATTGCTCGATGACGGTGTCGCGTCCATCGGCGACGGGCGACTTGCGAGTGCCTTTGTGCTCCGACGTGTTGATTGAGACGATACGAGCAGGCCCGTTGTAAGCATCGTTTGCGGTGCGTAGGGGAGCTGCCGTCCGGGCACGATCCGCAAGTTCGCGCTTGGCGGCGTCAATGATGGGGTTGTTGATCGGATGAGCCTGGGGCACGGTGCACCTTTCGACGGGGCGGGCAACATGTTGAATCCTACAACAATGGTAGGTTCATTGCCCATTGTCATACAACGGTGAGCGCCGCCTTCGTGCTGGACGATTGCGTCGATTGCCATAGATACGGTGGAGCTTTGGGCGCCGGCGGCTTGGCACGCTAGAATAAATCAGTTGCGCAAAGACCGCCCGTTGTGTGGGCAGTTCATGATAGGAAGTTTCCATGGCATTGCAATTTACAGAGCGCGAGTTCATTCCCGTGCTGCTCGGTGGCGACATCAACGCCTATTCGGTGGCGCGCGCCTTCTACGAGGAGTACCAGGTCAAGAGTCTGGTCTTTGGCAAGTACCAGACGGGTCCCGCGTACCGCAGCCAGATTATCGACTACACGCCCAACGTGGATATCGACACCATGCCCGTGATGCTCAAAACCGTCAACGGCATTGCCCAAGCGCATGCCGATAAGACGATTGTCCTTGTGGGCTGTGGCGACAACTACGTTGCCCTCGTGGCTCAGGCCAAGGATGCCCATGAGCTGGCGGATAACATCGTCGCTCCCTACGCGCCCTACAGCATGCTCGAGCAGTGCCAGAAGAAGGAGATCTTCTACGAGCTGTGCGAGAAGCATGGCGTGCCTTATCCGCATACCTTTACCTTCACCATGGCGATGCTGAACGACCAAGGCGAGGCACCTGCCGAGGTGCTCGACCAGATCGATTTTCCCTACCCGATGATTCTGAAGCCTTCTGACGGCATCATGTGGTGGCAGCACGAGTTCGAGGGCCAGAAGAAGGCCTATGAGATTGCCGACCGCGCCGAGCTGGAACAGGTCATTCGCGATTCGTATGCCAGCGGCTACACCGACGATCTGATCTTGCAGGATCGCGTGCCCGGCAACGACGAGTACATGCGCGTGCTCACCAGCTATTCCGACCGCAACGGCAAGGTGCGCATGATGTGCCTGGGCCATGTGCTGCTCGAGGAGCATCAGCCTCACGGTGTCGGCAACCACGCCTGTATCATCACCGAGCCCAATGACGAGCTCATGGGCGGCGTGCGCAAGTTGCTCGAGGACCTTCACTTTGTGGGATATTCCAACTTTGACGTTAAGTACGACGAGCGCGACGGCTCGTTTAAGTTCTTCGATTTCAACACGCGCCAGGGCCGCAGCAACTACTACGTCACCAACAGCGGCTTTAACGTTGCCAAGTATGTGGTGGACGAGTATGTGTTCAACCGTCCATTTGAGCCGGAGTTTGTGACGGCTCAGGACGAGGCCCTGTGGATGGTCGTCCCCATGGGCGTCGTCGACAAATACGTCAAGGATCCCGAGCTGCGCGCTAAGGTGCATCGCCTGGACAAGGAAGGCAAGGGCGCCGACCCTTCGTTTATGAAGGGCGACTTTGTCTTTAACCGCTGGCTGCGCATGTGGCACACCAAGCTGCGCCACTTTAAGCTGTTCAAGACGTATTACAAGTAGATGAGCGTGGCGCCCGTCCGGTTTGCATCGGGCGGGCGCGGGTATGATACGCGCAATTGCGCAAGCGTCACCAAGGAGGCGGCGATGGAAAAGCTGGGAGTTATCGGCGGCATGGGCGCCGAGGCCACGTCGTATTACTACGACCAGGTGGTGCGTCATACGGCTGCTGCCTGCGATCAGGAACATATCGACATGGTGGTGCTCTCCAAGTCGACCATGCCCGACCGCACGCTGGCCATTAAGACCGGCGAGCATGCCAAGCTGCTGGCGACCATGAAAGAGTGTGCCCAGGCACTCGAGTCGCTGGGCTGTGCGCACATTGCCATTCCCTGCAACACGTCACACTACTTCTACGACCAGATCCAGTCGTTTACGAAGGTGCCGATTATCCACATGCCGCGTGAGTCGGTGCGCTATGCTCTGGCCGGTGCGGTGATGGGGGAGTGCGAGTTCGACCCCAACCTGAGTATGCCGGCCGAGCCGGTGCACAAGATTGGCATCATGGGCACCGACGGAACCGTGGGCGCGGGCGTCTACGGCCGCGAATGTAAGGCTGCGGGTGTTGAGGTTGTCTATCCCAGCGAGAAACGTCAGAACGATGTGATGTCGCTTATCTACGATGATGTGAAGGCCGGACGTGAGCCCGATATGGATAAGTTCGATCGCGTGATGTGGGAGTTTGCCCGTAGCGGCTGCGACCGCGTCATTCTGGCCTGCACCGAGCTCTCGGTGCTGCAGAAGTACCGAGAGATGCCTGAGATCACCCTCGACGCCATGGACGTCCTGGTGCGCGAATCCATTATCCGCAGCGGCGCCCCCTACCGCCTCTAGCTTCCGACCCGCCAAAAAGGGACAGGTTAATTTTGGTGGGTTTTATCTGTGAAACAGTAAAGGCCTCGGCTCGTTTGGTGCGAGCCGAGGCCTTTTGCGTTGGGCGGTTGCTGTCGGTGGTGAACTAGAACAGGAAGCCGATGGCGATGAGGGCGATGCTGACGATGAGCACGGCGATGTCCAGGCCCTTGATGGGGTAGCGCTTGTACGAGCTGGCGCGCGTACGCAGATAGAAGCCGCGCTGTTCTGCCGCCAAGGCTGTGGCATCGGTCTTGCCCACGCTCGAGATGAGCAGTGGCACGCACAGTGGCAGCATGAGCTTAAGCTTCTTGATGGGGTTCTTGGTGTCGTACTCGACGCCGCGTGCGGTCTGCGCCTCCATGATGGCGTTCATCTCCTGACCAAACACCGGCACAAAGCGCAGCGCCGTGGTAAAGGTGAAGGCATAGCGATACGGTACGTGCAGCACCTCGACGCAGGCGTTGGCAAGGTCGTTGAGCTTGGTCACCATGAGCATGAGGATGAGTGGTAACGCCACACCCAGCAGGCGCAGGCAGGCCTTCGATCCCGTGATGAGGCCCGTGTCGGTGATAAAACCCCACACTACGTTGCCATCGCGCATAAAGGCCAGCTGGAGCACCAGCATGATAAGCGCGAGCGGAATCAGCAACTTGAGCAGCGAGAGCAGACGGTCGACGACGCCGGCATAGGCACCCAGCGCAAGGGTGAGTGCCAAAAAGCCCAGCAGCGCCACGTAGGTGTCGGACAAGAAGATGCCGACGATGATGGCGGCAGCGAGGCCCAGTTTGACGACGGGGTTCAGGCGATGCAGCAGCGTATGGCCCGGCATGTAGTCGATGACGTTAACCACGGTGGACCATCTCCTTGGTAATTCGAACGACATCGGTGACCTCGCTCACCTGCGCAAAAGCGGGCGAGACGGAAGATGCCAGACGGCGCGAGAGTTCAATAACCTGGGGAGGCTCCACGTAGGCACGCCGCATGAGATCGATGTTCGAGAATAGCTCGTGCGTGCGGCCGCGGTCGAGGATGCGACCGTCGGCCATTACCACGATGCGCTCGGCAAAGTCGGAGACAACTTCCATGTCGTGGCAGACCATGATGACGGCGCAACCGCGCTCGGCCATGGTGCGCACGGTTTCCATGACGGTCATGCACTCGCGGTAATCAAGGCCGCTCGTGGGCTCGTCGAGCACGACGATCTTGGGCTCAACCACTACGACGGAGGCAAGCGCCACCATTTGTCGCTGACCGCGCGAGAGCGAGAAGGGCGCCTCGTCGGCCGGCAAGCCAAAGCGGTCGATGACGAGCTGGGCGCGACGCAGAGCCTCGGCACGGTCGATGCCGGCAAGCTCCAGGCCAAAGGCGACCTCGTTGAGCACGGTGTCCTTGCAGATCTGGCGGTCGGGGTTTTGGAAGAGGGTCGCGACCTCGCGAGCGATGCGGCTCGTGGGAACGGCTGCGGTATCCAGTCCCGTGACGCGCACGCTGCCCGAGGCGGGCTTAAGCAGGCCTGTGAGCAGCTTGGTGAGCGTGGTCTTGCCGGCACCGTTCTGGCCGACGATGCCCACGAGCTCGCCGGGATAGAGGGTCAGGTTGAGGTCGTGGACGGCGGCGCCGCCATTGGGATAGGCAAACTCAACATGGTCGAAGGTGAGTACGGGCTCGGCGTCCTTGGCATGAGGGCGCAACGACGGTGCATGCGGGGAACCGGCGGGCGTCTGGGCTTCGATGGCCGCGTGTGCGGGGTCGACGATGCCCGAAATCAGGCGCTCGGCCTCATCGACATCCAAGCAAGGGGTACCGCTTGCCAGACCATCGGCCTCGAGGCTATTGAAGATGCGCGTGACGCGGGGACAGTCGACGCCGATGGCACGGAGCTCATCGGTATGCGCGAAGACCTCGTGTGGCTCGCCCTGCAGCGCAATTTCGCCATGGTTGAGCACGAGCACGCGGTTGCAGTACTCCGAGAGCAGGGCGACCTTTTGCTCAACGACGACGATGGTGATTCCAAGTGCGCGGTTTGCCTCACGCAGCGTCTCGAAGACCAACGTGGAGCTAGCGGGGTCGAGTGCCGCGGTGGGCTCGTCGAGAACCAAGACGCGCGGACGCATGGCGAGGATGGCGGCGATGGCTACCTTTTGCTTCTGTCCGCCCGAGAGGGTGGCGATCTCGCGGTCGCGCAGGTCGCTGATGCCGACGGTCTCGAGCGTTTCGCTCACGCGCCGCTCGATCTGGTCGTGGGGAACGCCAAAGTTCTCGAGGCCAAAGAGCATCTCGTCCTCGACGACCGAGGCGACCATCTGCGTGTCGATATCCTGCAGCACACTGCCGACGATTTGCGACACGTCGGTGAGCGAGACTTCGCAGGTGTCGTGGCCGTCGACCATGACGGACCCAAAGAACGTGCCGGTGTAGTGGTGGGGCACGGCGCCCGACAGGCAGGCGGCAAGCGTGGACTTGCCGGCGCCTGAGGGCCCGATGATGCCGATGAAATCTCCCTTGTTCACGCTGAGCGAGATGTGGCTGAGCGCCTGCTCGGTCTGCGTGCCATAGGAGAACGAGACATCGTCGACGTTGATGATCGTTTCCATGGATACCTTTCATAGTCATTGGGGACGTTCTTAAATGACCAGTCGTTTAAGAACGTCCCCAAAAGCTCGTTGTTTGGGACGGTCTTTGGTGGTGAAGCACGGAGACGGCTTTACGAGGGGCCCCAGGTTGGCGCGAAAGAGGAGCGAAGCGTACTTGGGTACGCGAGCGACGAATGAACGCCAAGATGGGGTGGCTCGTAAAGCCGAGCGGGTTAGTTGAGCCTAAGGGCCTTCTGGATGGGCAGATAGAGGGCGCCGACCAGAATGGCGTTAAAGACGGCGGTCATGGCGACGACGGGCAACATGGCGGCGGCGAGCTCGCCTACCACGCCGAGCATGGCCATCTTGATGACCATGAAGATGACGCCGGAGACAAAGGTGGTCAGGAAGGTTGCAACAATGGCGATGGCGGGCTTGACCTGACCGTTCTTGCCGGCGGCATTGACGATGCCGGCCATGAGCATGGCGGCGATGCCCTCGGCGGCAAAATCAACGAACGGCGAAGTGGTGGTGATCTGGATCACGGCAGCCGAGATGAGGCCAATGACGAGCGCCTGGCCGATGTTGGGGCGAACGACCAGGATGGTGAGGCAGAAGGCCGAGATGATGAACTCGGGGCTGATCATGCCGCCCGAGATGCCCGAGATGGCCTTGCCGACGGTGAAGTTGAGGATGAAGCCGGCAGCGAGCAGGATGGCGAGCAGGACGAGGGCGCGGACATCGAGTTTGCCACGGTCGGCGGTCTGGACGGTGCGGGGCTGGGTGGCGGTGGTGTTCTGAGACATGGTGAAAATCCTTTCGGAATGGGAGTGCAAGAGAAAAGCGGAGGCGCGTGATGCGAATGCGATCGGGCTCGAGATAGAAAAAGGCCCCCGGTCGAAACCGGAGGCCTTCCAATCACCTAGAGCGCAAAAACAGGCGTGAGGGACTCACTGTCGACCGATCGTATTCGCATCACGCCACCACCAGTTGTTGAGAGACTTCATCGTGTTCTTCATGTTGGTGGCTCCTTTCGTGATGCCGTGGCGCGGTCGCACCTAGTTGCTGTTGCGCTGCACTATAGCACAGCGAAGTGTGTGCGGGGAAATCTTTTTTGAAAAGATTTCAGGCGGGTTTCCCGCCAGTCAAAAGAGCGGGCTGAGCGGGCGAGGCTGCCATCGCTGCCTTGCCCGCTCAGCTAAGACGTTACTCCTTATTGCGACGGTAGAGGAAGTAACCGCCCGCGGAGATGACGGCAACGCCAGCGATGGCGAATGCAGCCACCACGCGGCCATCAAAACGATCACCGGTGGTGGGCAGGCCGCCCTTGGTGTTCGTCTTGTTGGTGGTTACCGTGGTCATGGTGTCCGACTTGCCAGGCTTCTCGGGCTTGGTGGTGGGCTGCTCGGGCTTAGCGGGCTGCTCGGGCTTGGCGGGCTGCTCGGGGGTACCGGGCTGCTCAGGAGTACCAGGCTGCTCGGGAGTGCCAGGCTGATCCGGGGTTACCGGGTCGGTGGCAAGAGCGTCCTTGGCGTAGGTGATGGACACCTTGAGGCCATTGGTCTCGGTGTTCAGGTCGCTCGGGGTGAAGGGCTGGTCGAAGTTTTCGGCCTTCTGATAGGCGCGCATCTCCTGGAGCAGTGCCTTGCACTTGACGTAGGTGTTCTCGGTGGCAGCCTTGCCAGCCTTGTTGGCCAAGGCGGTGCGGGCCTCGGTGCCCTCGGCAGCCTGCATGGCCTTGTCGACCTGGAGGTTCTGCTCGATGAGCTCGTTCTGGAGAGCGTCGAGGTAGGCGCGAACGCCGGTGCCGAGCTGCTCGCGGTGCTCGTAGCAGAGGGAACTAATGTCCATGAGGACGTAGTTGATGGAGTTCTCGGGCTCCTCGTTGTTCACGATGTCCGTCTCTTCGCAGTGATCGTAGGACACATCCTGATTGCTGAAGTAGGGGCTGACCTCGGTGAGCAGTGCAGAGTACAGAGGAATAGCGACGGAGTACGCGGCGCGGGAGAGCATTTCCCACTGAATGGTCGCGATCTCGGGGTCCATGCCCTGACGGATCTGGAAGAGGTTGGTCTCGGTGCTTCTTTCGGTGCCGATGGCGTAGACACCGTCGGTGTTGGCGTTGAGGCCGGGGACATTTTCGCCGCGGTTGCCAAATGCACGGATCATCTCAAAGGTGTTCCAGTCGGACTTGCCGGGCTTGAAGAACAGGGGCTGGATCTCGCTGACCATGGCTCCGATTTGGTCGGGGCCTTTTTCCGGTTTAACCGTGACGATGTCGTAATCCGCACCCTTGGTCAACGGGGCCATGAAGTAATCGCGGCCCTGGACATAGCGAGTCCACTGATGAACGCCGGAATCGGCGACGCTTTTGCCATAGGTCTTGGCAACGTCGAGCTTGCCGTCGGTGTACTCGGCGAAGCCATTTTTCTCGGGCATGGTCTGGATGCCCTCGGAGTGGAGGCAGTTCTCGGCGTCATCAAGGTTGACATCGTAATTGAGTCCGCCGATGTTGGGGTTGAGTGAGGCGACGTCATCGGCGAGCTTCATGGCGATCCACTGGTGGCCGGAAAGTGCGGCAAACAGCCAAGTCTCGTTGCTGTCGGCGATGATAATCTGATCGTTGCCGTTGGCGCCCTGCTCGTCGATGATCTTGCCGAGGAGCTCGACACCCTCACGTGCTTTGGCACTTTCGCCTAAGATAACGCTGCCGTAGCTATACTCGCCAATGCCAGTGTCGGTCAGGGGGTCTGCCTTGGCGGCTTTATCGTTCATGTTGGTGGTCAGCGTTGCGGAGCAGGACACGCCCTTCTCGTTGATGCCTGCCTCAGAGTAGGCATCATAGCGCCCGTGCCACTGCGAAGGATGATCGCGCACGTAGCTATAACGATATGTAGTCTTGGTCGACCTGTATGAGAAGTCGGACTCGTCTGAGCCGTAGGTATACCCGGGGGCATGCGACGGCTCAATGCCAAAGTGCTTGAGGTAGCGCGGGCCAAAGTCCTCGGCGCGACCATAGTACGTGTTGTTGTCGGCCGTAAGGTTTTTGCCCATGTACATCTGCGTGCAGGCGAGCGCAGATGTCGGCATGGACATGATGGTCGCAGCTCCAAAGGCGAGGCCTATACCTAGCTTCTTGAGCGCGTTGACGGGGTGAGTTTTCCTCATTTTCCCTCCCAGCGTGCGAAAGCCCTCCGTTGCCAGAGGGCTTCAGCCAATAAAGACACCCCATTAGCGTAACGAACTGGAAACAATATTCATCTATGAAAGAAACTTACTCGATAAGCGTAATGAAATATGCGATGAGCGGTTAATTATACTCAGTTTGTAGCTTTACTTTAATAAAGACGCCCTGTAATTACTGTAGCCGAATAAAGTAGCTGGGAATGCCCGAAATGAGAATCCCCCGCTGTTTGGCAAATGCATAAACAGCAGGGGAGACGATAATTGGATGAATATCATACCAATGTGGAATTACTTCTTCCGGCGGTGGATCACGTTGATCGCATAGCCGATGAGCATGGCCAAAACGATGACGATAAAACCGAGCAGGGGATTGTCGTTCATGGGGTCCTCCTATTTACCAAGCGGTGAGAATTCGTCGACGATGAGGTCGAGGCATTGCGGAAGTGCGCGGGCTCCAAAGACGCCCGAATTGCTGGAGATGATCTCGCCATCGAACTGCATGCCCAGCGACGGGGTGCAGGTGATCTTGGCTTCCTTGGTCTGGATGATCTTGAACTGCGGGCGCCCGAGTACCTTGCCGGCGGGGTCGAGTGCGGCGGTGATCACAGTCGGTAGAAGCTGCACGGTTTTTACGGGTTCGATGACCGCAATGTCGACCATGCCATCGTTCATGCGGCAGTCGGGGAACAGGTTGATGTCGTTTTGGATGACCGAGGTATTGCCTGCCATGCAGCAGATGCCGTCGAGCTCCTCGACAATGCCGTCGTGCTCAATGGTAAAGTGCGCCACCGTGGGGTTGGGCGTGGCGAGCGCAGAGAGGAAGTAGGCGATCTCGCCGATGTCGTTTTTGGTGGGAGCGGCTTTCATCATGATCTCGGCGTCGAAGCCCGAGCCGGCGATGATGATAAAGCCGTGGCGCTTTTCGTTGCCGTTCTCGTCGAGCCAAAAGAGCTCGCCCATGTCCACTTTGACCGTGCGACCGGCGCGGCAAGCCTTGGCAAGCGCCGCCGCCTCGGGGGCATTGCCGATGTTGTTGAAGAACAGGCAGGCTGTGCCGGAGGGGAAGACGAGCGTGGGGACGCCGCACCCGCGCATCTGGTCGAGCACGTTGGAGACGGTGCCATCGCCGCCCGAAACGACCACGCGATCAAACTCGCGCACGTCCGCCACGGCATCCTCGGGTTCCATGCCATCGCCGATAAAACGCATCACGACCTCGTCGCCGCCCTGCGCGAGGGCGTGCGTGAATGCGTAGATTTCATCTGAGCTGGGGCCCGATGCCGGGTTGTGGATGATAAGGCAGCGCATACTTACGTTCCCGTTCTGTGACTAACCGAGTATAGTTGTAAGGCAATGCCGATATCCTACCCGTGTTTTTCGGGCCTAACCTTATTCGATGGGTTGATATGTACATTTCCACACATCAGGCTCTACTCGACTTTTGCCAGCGCGCCCGTGAGTTCGACGCGATTGCCGTCGATACCGAGTTTTTGCGCGAGCGCACGTTCCATCCGCGTCTGTGCCTGGTTCAGATTGCCACCCCTGCCGAGAGCGTCGCGGTCGATCCCCTGGTAATCGACGACCTATCGCCGCTGGCCGAGCTTATGGCCGACGAGAGCGTGACTAAGGTCTTCCACGCGTGCTCGCAGGATATGGAGGTCATGCTCCATACCGTGGGCGTGCTGCCGCGTCCGATTTTTGACACGCAGGTGGCCGCCGCCTTTTTGGGCGAGCGCCAGCAGATTTCGTATGGCGCGCTTGTTCAGACGTTCTGCGGTGTATCGCTGCCCAAGACCGAGTCGCTGACCGACTGGTCGCGCCGCCCGCTGACCGATAAACAGATCGAGTACGCGATCGATGACGTCAAGTACCTGATCGTCGCCTATACCGAGATGATGAGTCGCCTGCGCGAGCTGGGCCGGGTGGACTGGGTGCTCGACGAGCTGCGCCCGCTGGCTGACGAGTCGCACTATCGCGCCGATCGCCACGAGGCGTTCCGCAAGGTCAAACGCATCAACTCGTGCAGTCGTCACCAGCTGGGTATCGCGCGCGAGCTCGCCGCCTGGCGTGAGGACCGCGCCGAGCGCCGCAACATCCCGCGCAAATGGGTCATGTCCGACGACACGCTGCTTGCGCTCGTTAAGCGCAATCCCGTGCGCGTTGAGGAGTTCCGTAGCATTCGCGGTACCGATCAGTTGGGGGAGCGCGACGTGGACGGTGCGCTCATGGCCATCAAGCGCGGCGCGAGCTGCCCGCACGATCGCCTGCCGCTCATGGTGCGCGGGCACCGTCAGATTTCGCCGGAGTTGGAGAGCGTGACGGACCTGATGTATGCGCTCATTCGCCTGGTTGCCGAGCGCTCGGGCGTGGCGACCTCGGTCATTGCCTCGCGCGATGACCTGGCCGACTATATTGAGCACCCCGAACAGAGCCCCCTGCGCGAAGGCTGGCGTTTTGAGCTTGTGGGCTCACGTCTGGACGATCTGCTTTCCGGCAATATGGGACTCACCGTGAAGGACGGAAAGATTGAGTTGTTATAGGGAAGCCTAGTCGACTGAGTGGGTAGAATGCCTCCAACGTGTAACTCGATTCGGAGGAATTCGCATGCCTTATTACTATGGATACGGCTTTGGCATCGACCCGCTGTACCTGCTGGTTGTTCTTGTCTGCACGGTGCTTGGCCTTGCCGCACAGAACTATATCAACTCGACGTACAAAACCTGGTCCAAGGTTCGCTCGGACGGCGACACGGGCGCCACGGTCGCTCGCCGCATGCTCGACGCCAGCGGCTGCAACGCCGTGGGTATCAAGGGCGTCGCTGGTGAGCTCACCGATCATTACAACCCGCAGGACAACAACCTGTATCTGTCGGATGCCAACCGTTCAGGCGGGTCGGTCGCAAGCGTTGCCGTCGCCTGCCACGAGGCGGGCCATGCCGCCCAGCGTCAAAGTGGTTATGCCATGATGAAGGTACGCACAGCCCTCGTGCCGGTCGTCAACTTTACCCAGAACACCTGGACCATCGTGTTGCTCTTGGGCCTGTTTATGAACATCGCGGGACTCACGACCCTCGCACTGATCTTCTTCTCGTTTAGTGTGTTGTTCCAGTTGGTTACGCTGCCGGTCGAGATTGATGCCAGCCGCCGCGCCGTGGCGTATATCGAGCAGTCGGGTATGAGCTCCAAGCAGGTCAACGGTGCCAAGAAGGTCCTGACGGCAGCCGCGCTTACCTATGTTGCCGCAGCGCTCACTTCGATCATTCAGCTGCTCTATCTTATGGCTCGCTACAACAGAAACTCCAACCGATAACAAATTGGCTTGACAGGCGCCGCGGAGATTTGTGTCCCCGCGGCGCTGTACTATGTGTTGGACTTGAATTTGCGCAGGGCCGAAGCCCTTGTGCACGATGACGAAAGGAGGCTGCGTGGCAGGCTGGAATCTGACCGGCAATGCCGTTTCCGCCGAGTTCGACGGTTCGGATGAGCAGGAGCGCAAGGAGCTCAGCGTGAGTCAGGCGGTAGAGATCGCTGCCGGTGCGCTCGATGCCATTCCGCAGCTGAGCGTCCTGGGCGAGGTCACGGGCTTCCGTGGTCCCAATGCCCGAAGCGGCCACTGCTACTTCCAAATCAAGGACGACTCGGCGGCCGTCGACTGCATCATCTGGAAGGGCGCCTATCTCAAGCGCACGTTCGATCTGCGCGACGGCATGCAGGTGAGCTTTAAGGGCAGCTTCAATCTCTATAAGGCCACGGGCCGCATGAGCTTTGTCGCCCGCTCGTTCTCGCTGGCGGGGGAGGGCTTGCTGCGTCAACAAGTGGCGCAGTTGGCCGAAAAGCTTCGCCGCGAGGGCCTGATGGACGAAGCGCGCAAACGCCGCATCCCGGTGTTCTGCTCCCGCGTGGCGGTCGTCACCTCGCTTTCGGGTGCCGTAATCGACGACGTCAAGCGCACATTGCGTCGTCGCAACCCGCTCGTCGAGCTCGTTTGCGTGGGCGCCAAGGTTCAAGGCGAGGGTGCGCCGGCCGAGCTTATCGAGGGCCTGCGCCGTGCCGCCGCCGTCACGCCGGCGCCCGACTGCATCTTGCTGGTGCGCGGCGGCGGCTCCTTTGAGGACCTCATGACCTTTAATGACGAGGAGCTTGCCCGCGCGGTGGCGGCTTGTCCCGTGCCCGTGGTGACCGGCATTGGCCATGAGCCCGATACCTCGATTTGCGACATGGTGAGCGACCGTCGCGCCTCCACGCCCACGGCGGCGGCAGAATCGGTGGCGCCGGCTATGACGGAGTTGGCCGATGTGCTCGAGGCGCGCTATCAGCGTCTGGGTGCCGCGATGGCATCGATGATTGGGTCGGCCCAGGTCGACCTGGAGATGCTCGATCAGCGCGGTCGCCGTGCCTGGGATACCTATACGGCTCGCTTGGGCGATGCGCTCGATGCGGCTGCGTGCCGCCCGTGCCTCAACGACCCAACGTTTATGGTTGAGCGTCGCGAGTCAGAGCTTGCGCTGACTGCCGATCGCCTGTCGGGCGCCATAGTACGCTCGGTCGGGACATTCCGCTCCAACTTTGAGCGCCTGCCCGAGCGCCTGGTTGCAAGCACCTCGGGGCTCGATGGCAAACGCCATGCGCTCACGCTCGCGAGCTCTCGCCTGGAGCATCAGGGGCGCACGATGCTCAGCAAACCCGCGTCCGATCTGGGCCGAGCCGCCGCGTCGCTCGATGCCCTGTCGCCGCTCAAGGTGCTTGCCCGCGGCTATTCCATCGCGTACAGCGATGATGGTGTGGCCACGAGCGCCAAGACCTTTAAGCCCGGCGACGCCATTCGCGTGCGCATGGCAGACGGCAACGTGGCGGCAACGGTCGATACGGTCGAGTAGGCCGCGTTTCATAGAGATAAACCTTTAGGAAAGGAAACAGATATGGCAGAGAAGACCCCGGTCGAGCAGCTTACGTACAAGCAGGCTTCGCAGGAGCTGGAGCTCATCATCCGCAGCTTGGAGTCGGGCGATATGGAGCTCGAGGAGTCGCTCGAGAGCTATACCCGCGGCGTCGAGCTCCTCAAGAGCCTACGCACCCGCCTGTCCGATGCCGAGCAGAAGGTCTCGGTGCTTCTTAAGGACGTCGACGGCAACGACGTGCTCGCCGACGGCGAAGCCGCCAACACCGACGACAACCTCTCGTTCTAACCATCCCGACCAAATATAATTACCTTGGTCTGTGAGAAAGGAACCAACCATGTGCGATTGCATCTTCTGCAAAATTGCCAACCACGAGATCCCCTCGACCGTTGTCTATGAGGACGACCAGGTCATCGCCTTCGACGACCTCAATCCCCAGGCGCCGGTCCATACGCTCGTGATCCCCAAGAAGCACTACAGCGACATCGCCGACAACGTACCGGCCGAGACCATGGGCGCCATGGCTCACGCCATCCAGGAGGTCGCTAAGGCCAAGGGCTTGGAGGACGGTTTCCGCGTCATCTCCAACAAGGGCGTCAACGCCGGCCAGACCGTCATGCACTTCCACATGCACGTTCTCGGTGGCAAGAACCTGGGCGAGAACCTCATCTGAGGGCGCCTCTTCCGTGCAATGAAACGGAAGCTCAGGCATCGATAACTTATATATCAACGCAATAAACCCGAGCGCGAGGGCGTTTGGGTTTATTATTGAAGCGTATGTAACCTGGCGGCGCCACACCGCCTGTTAGTAGGGAGACACATGAACGTTCTGGTCGTCAACGCAGGATCTTCGACCCTTAAGTATCAGGTCATCGATACCAAGTCCCACAAGGTGTCCGCAAAGGGCTCCTGCGAGCGCGTCTGCTTTACCGGCGGTACCTTCACCCACGCTGCTAACGGTTCCAAGAAGGTGACCGAGAACATCGAGTTCCCCGACCACAAGGTCGCCATCGAGGTCGTCCTGAAGGACCTCGAGACCAACGGCGTCAAGATCGAGGGCATCGGCCACCGTATCGTTCAGGGCGGTTGGTACTTCGGCGATTCCTCCCTCGTCGACGAGGACGTTCTCGCCAAGATCCGCGAGGTCGCTCCGCTTGCCCCGCTGCACAACAACCCTGAGGCCAACGTTATCGAGTACTGCCTCGAGCAGTATCCCGACCTGCCCAACGTCACGGTCTACGACACCGCTTTCCACTTCAACATGCCCGAGGTCGCCAAGACTTACGCCCTGCCCAAGGACGTCTGCGACAAGCTGCACATCCGTAAGTACGGCGCCCACGGCACCAGCTACCGCTACATCTCCAAGAAGGTCGCCGAGATGACCAACGGCGAGGCCCGCAAGGTCGTCGTGTGCCATATCGGCTCCGGCGCTTCCCTGTGCGCTATCGAGGACGGCAAGTGCATGGACACCACCATGGGCCTCACCCCGCTCGACGGCGTCATGATGGGGACTCGCTGCGGCTCTATCGACCCGGCTACCGTGTGCTACCTGCAGCGCGAGGGTGGCTACACCTTCGACGAGGTCGACGAGATGATGAACAAGAAGTCCGGCCTTTTGGCTGTGACCGGCGGCAAGACCAACGACTGCCGCAACGTCGAGGAGCTCGCCGCCGCTGGTGACCCCGATGCTCAGCTCGCCTTCGACATGTTTGTCTACAAGATTGCCGCCAAGGCTGCCGAGATGGCTACTTCCATGTGCGGCATGGACACGCTGGTCTTCACCGCTGGCATCGGTGAGCACGCTCCGGCCGTTCGTGCCGGCGTTGCCGACCGTCTGGCCTTTATGGGCGTCAAGATGGATCATGCCCGCAACGCCCTTCGTGGTGACGGCGCTTGGTGCCTGTCTGCCAAGGATTCCAAGGTCAAGATCTTCGTCATCCCCACGGACGAGGAGTTCATGATCGCTTCCGACGTCGAGCGCATCGTCAACGGCAAGTAATTGCAAGAGGGGAGGGGCTGGACGACCGAGCGCCGTTCGGCCCCTCTTTTGCGCTCGTTGGGCGATATGCTGATAGCTATTTATCAAGATATGATAACTTCTTATTAAAATGCGGCCGCCTTAAGGGGTCTGCGTCGACCGTATTGCACTGCAAAGGAGTCTCATGAACGTACTTGTTGTCAACGCCGGCAGCTCAAGCCTTAAATATCAGCTTTTGGATACCGATACCCGCGAGGTTTTCGCCAAGGGCAACTGCGAACGTATCGGTTCGGACATGGGCATCTTTGGCCACTCCGAGAACGGTGGCGCCAAGCAGACCGAGGAGGTCCCTTTCCCCGATCATCGCTCTGCTATCGCTCGTGTGCTCGAGGAGCTCGAGAAGACCGACTTTACGATTGATGGCATTGGTCATCGTATCGTTCAGGGCGGCTGGCACTTCGATGATTCCGCAGTTGTCGACGACGAGGTTATGGCCAAGATTCTTGAGGTGGCCCCGCTCGCTCCACTGCACAACTACGGCGAGGCCGCGGCGATTGAGTATTGCCGTGAGAAGTATCCGGAGCTGCCCAACGTCGCCGTCTTCGATACCTCGTTCCACATGACCATGCCCGAGGTTGCCTACACCTACGCGCTGCCCAAGGACGTGTGCGATAAGTACCACGTGCGCAAGTACGGTGCCCACGGCACGAGCCACCGCTATGAGTGGATGATGGCCAAGGAGATCCTGGGCTCGCGCTGCCACCGTCTGCTTTCGTGCCATCTGGGCAACGGCGCTTCGCTCGCCGCCATCGAGGACGGCGTGTGCCGCGATACCACGATGGGCCTCACGCCGCTCGACGGCCTGATGATGGGTACCCGTTGCGGCTCCATCGACCCGGCTACCGTGTGCTACCTGCAGCGCGAGGGCGGCTACAGCTATCAGGAAGTCGATGACATGATGAACAAGCAGTCTGGTCTGCTTGCCATCTCGGGCATCTCCAACGACGCTCGCGACATCCGCACGCGCGCCTCCGAGGGCGACGAGCGCTGCCTGCTCGCCTTCGATATGTTCGCCTACAAGGCCATGCAGCAGGCCGGCTCCATGATCGCTTCCATGGCGGGCGTGGACACCATCACCTTTACCGCCGGTATCGGCGAGAACGACTGGTCGATCCGCAAGGCCCTCTGCGATTGCTTTGAGTGGCTGGGCGTACGCATCGACAACAACAAGAACCGCGAGGCCGTGGGCAACGGCCCGCAGGTCATCAGCGCCGCCGGTTCAGCCGTCACGGTCATGGTCATCCCCACCGACGAGGAATACATGATCGCCCACGACGTCGAGCGTCTGACCAAGAACAACTAACGCGCGCATTTGCAAGTAAACGAAAGGCCTCCAGAGCAACAGCTCGGGAGGCCTTTTTGCTAGCAGGCGGACGGCGGAAACCCCATCCCATTTCGAGCGCAAATACTGGGACACGCTTTCCGGTTGAGGCACGTTGCGGAAAGTGCGACCCACAATAAAGCATAATTCCGTCCCACGGTTTCCCAAACAGGCCCCAAGCGGAAGCTGCATCCCACAATCCGCCTCCAAACTGGGATGTAGTTTCCGGCACAACAACCGCCGAAGCCCACCGGCCTTTCAATCTCCAAAGTGATCATCATCAGCAACGCCTACGCTCCCAGCAACGGCACCCGACCATTCAGATCCTCAGCTCCAGCTCGTAGCCAAGCCGCCGTCCACCCCGGATTCCCTGATTGCTACGTGGCGGCAGGGACCCTACAGGGTAAAGCTCTGAAAATATTCCGCAGGACGCATGAAACCCCCGCCGCACGAAGTGCGCAGCGGGGGTTTCATGCATGTCCGAGGACGTTTTCAGAGCTTTACCCTGTAGGGTCCCGAGGGGATATGTCCGCTACTCAGCCATCTGAGCCTGGACGGCGGTGATGGCCACGACACCCACGATGTCGTCGGCAGAGCAGCCGCGCGACAGGTCGTTGACCGGCTTGGCGATGCCCTGCAGGATGGGGCCGTAGGCGTCAGCACCGGCGAAGCGCTGGACCAGCTTGTAGCCGATGTTGCCGGCCTCGAGGTCGGGGAACACGAGCACGTTGGCCTTGCCGGCAACGGAGGAGCCGGGAGCCTTGAGCTGGGCGACGGTGGGGACGATAGCGGCATCGAGCTGCAGGTCGCCGTCGATGGCGAGCTCGGGAGCCTTCTCCTTGCAGAACTTCACGGCCTCTTGGACCTTCTTGGCGACCTCGCCGCCAGCGGAGCCCATGGTGGAGTAGGAGAGCATGGCCACGTGCGGCTCAACGTTGCCCATGAAAGTGGACCAAGAGTGAGCGGAGGCGATGGCGATCTCGGAGAGCTCGTCGGAGGACGGGTTGATGTTGAGACCGCAGTCGGCGAAGATCAGCGTGCCGTCGGTGCCGAACTGCGGGGTGTCGGTGCACATCACGAAGAAGGCCGAGACCAGCTTGGTGCCCGGGGCGGTCTTGAGGATCTGAAGCGCGGGGCGCAGGGTGTCGGCGGTGGAGTGGCAGGCGCCGGAGACCAGACCATCGGCGTCGCCCATCTTGACCATCATGGTGCCAAAGTAGGTAGCGTCCATCACCTGGGCGCGAGCCTGCTCGATGGTGACGCCCTTCTTGGCGCGGAGCTCGGCAAACTTCTGCGCGTACTCCTCGTGCTTCTCGGCATTGCGCGGGTCGATGACGGTGGCGCCGGGAACGTCGATCTCGTCGGGGTTGCCCAGGATGACGATCTTTGCCAGGCCCTCCTCGATGATCTTGGTGGCCGCGACGATGGTGCGCGGATCCTCGCCCTCGGGCAGGACGATCGTCTTAAGGTCGGCCTTGGCGGCAGACTTCATACGGTTAAGGAAATCGCTCATGTTACTCCTTACAAGCGTTTCACTAAGCTCCAGGCGCCCGACTGTTCACGAATAAACCCGCTGCTAGCGGGTTTACCTTTCAATTATGTACGCCGCGGTGCTTGAGCTTTCCTTGTGTGGCAAGCTCATTATAGGACGCATTAGCGCTATAATCGCTCTGATAAATATGTCTCGAAGAATGTTCGAGAAAAGCCCAGCTAACGAGCCCGTGGCTTTTGACAAGGAGTATCGATGCAGATTACCTCAGGCCTGCCTGAAGGCTTTAACGCCGGCGCGTACGACATGATTGTCGTCGGTGCTGGATATGCCGGTGCCGTTTGTGCCCGCCGTCTTGCCGAGACCATCGGCTATCGTGTTGCCGTTTTGGAGCGCCGTAGCCACATTGCGGGCAATGCCTATGACTGCACTGACGAGGCCGGAATCCTGATTCACGAGTACGGTCCGCATATCTATCACACCTTTAACGAGCGCGTGCACAATTTCCTGTCGCGCTTTACCAAGTGGACGGATTATCAGCACAAGGTGCTCGCCAACATCAACGGTACCCTTATGCCCGTGCCCTTCAACCATGCGAGTCTCAAGCTCGCTTTTGGTGACGAGCGCGGCGAGGAGCTGTATCAGAAGCTCGTGGAGACCTTTGGCAAGGACGTCAAGGTGCCCATCATGGAGCTGCGCAAGAAGAACGACCCGGATCTTGCCGAGGTCGCCGATTACGTCTACGAGAACGTCTTTTTGCATTACACCATGAAGCAGTGGGGCCAGACGCCCGACCAGATCGATCCCTCGATCACCGGCCGCGTTCCCGTCTTTGTGGGCGATGATGACCGCTACTTCCCGCAAGCTCCCTTCCAGGGCATGCCGCAGGAGGGCTACACGGCGCTCTTTGAGCACATGCTCGACCACGACCTGATTGACGTGTTCTGCGACGTGGACGCCCGCGACCTCTTCGAGATCGACGAGACCACCGTCAAGATCGACGGCAAGGTCTATGGCGGCGAGATCGTCTACACCGGTCCGCTCGACGAGCTGTTCAACCTCGACCTGGGCGCTCTGCCGTACCGTACGCTCGACATGAAGTTCGAGACGCTCGATATGGACCAGTTCCAGCCCGTGGGCACCGTCAATTACACCACGAGTGAGGATTACACGCGTATCACCGAGTTCAAGAACATGACTGGTCAGGTCCTGCCCGGCAAGACCACCATCATGAAGGAGTATTCCAAGGCCTATACGCCCGGCTCGGGCGAGACGCCGTACTACGCCATTCTTGAGCCCGAGAACCGTGAGCTCTATGAGCGCTATCTTGAGCGCGTCCAGAACCTGACGAACTTCCACCCGGTGGGTCGTCTGGCCGAGTATCGTTACTACGATATGGATGCCGTGACCAATTCCGCCCTCGATCTTTCGGATGAGATTATCGCCTGCCATGCATAAAGTCATAACATTCGGTATTCCCTCGTATAACGCCGCCAAGGACATGGACCATTGCATCACCTCCATCTTGGAAGGGAGCAATTACGCCACCGATATAGAGATTATCGTGGTGGACGACGGCTCCAAGGACGAGACGGCCGCCAAGGCCGACGAGTGGGAGGCCCGTTATCCTGGAATCATCCGCGCGGTGCACCAGGAGAACGGTGGCCACGGTATCGCCGTCCTCTCGGGTCTGCGCGAGGCGCGGGGCACCTACTACAAGGTTGTCGACTCGGACGACTGGTTCGACGGTGCGGCGCTTTCGACCATGCTGTCGATTCTGCGCGGCTTTGAGGAGCGCGACCAGCGCGTCGACCTGTTTATCTCGAACTACGTGTACGAGAAGGTTTACGAGGGCACGCATACCGCTATTGGCTACAAGTTTGCCCTGCCGCGCAAAAAGATTTTCTCTTGGGACCAGATCGGACACTTCCGTCCCGATCAGAACCTGCTCATGCACAGCCTGTGCTATCGCACCGATGTACTGCGCGAGTCCAATCTGCCTATGCCGGCGCACACATTCTACGTGGATAATATCTACGCATATGTGCCGCTGCCGCGCTGCAAGACCATGTACTACGCCGACATCGACCTCTATCGCTACTTTATCGGTCGCGAGGGCCAGAGCGTCAATGAGGCCACGATGGTCAAGCGTCTGGACCAGCAGTTCCGCGTAACGCGCATCATGATGGAATCGTTCCACCTGTACCAGGACGTCGAGTCCTCGCGTCTGCGTTCGTACATGATGGGCTACTTCACCATGATGATGGCGATCTGCTCGGTGCTCACCAAGCTTTCTGAGGAAGATTGCGCCGACGAGCGCCTAAAGACGCTGTGGAATGATTTGAAGGCCTACGACGAGCGCATGTATCGTCGTGCCCGCTACGGCGTGGTCGGGTTCTTCACCAATCTGCGCGGACGGGCCGGAGACAAAACCACACTCGGCCTATACCGTCTTGCCTCAAAGATCTTCAAATTCAACTAGCTGCTGAGTAATCGCTGCTGATAGGTTGACTGGCCCCCTTGGCCTTTAGTTTGCTACTGCGAACAGTCCTGCTCGCACGGAACTTGTATCAAACTAAAGGCCAAGGGGCCTCTGCTATAAGAATCGATTGTCAGGTTATTTGAATTTGAAGATCTTCGACCCGCGGTACACAGGGGCCTGGGCTGAAAAGAATCTGGTTGGTAGGTTGCCCGGTGGGGCTTGGTTATGTTTGTCGCGAGTTCCGCACGAGCCGAAGAGCACTTAATGTGCTCTTCGTGCGAGCCAGGACTGTAGAGCAGCAAACATAACCAAGCCCCACCGGGCAACCGGTCAGGTTAGGCTACTTCGCGGCGCCGGGGATGCCGTGGGAGGTTTTGGCGGTTTTGGCTCCGTTTACGATGGCGGTTTGCAAAGCCCTTACGGCGAGCATGCCCAGCAGGTCTAGGGGAACGGCGGCACTTGCCTGGGCGTCTAGTTTGCCGCTGGCGAGGGTGTAGATGGTGTCGCCGTCGTTGGTGGTGTGCGTGGGACGGATGGCGTGTGCGTAGGCGTCTGCGGCCATCTGGGAGACCTTGGTGGCTTGTGCCTTAGTGAGTTCTACGTTGGTGACGATGCAGCTGATGGTGGTGTTGGTGCGGTCGAGCGGCATCTGCATGGATTCGGCGGCGGCAAAGGCTGCGAGTTCCATGTCGACGATTTGGTCACTATCGGCTGCGGCGCGCATACCGGCGACCCACTCGCCGGTGAAGGGGTCGACAACGTTGCCGCAGGCGTTGACCGAGACCACGGCGCCCACCTTGACGGGGCCGAGTGCCACGGCAGCAGCGCCTAGGCCGGCCTTCATGCAGGTGGCGGGGCCCATGAGCTTACCCACGGTGGCGCCCGTGCCGGCGCCTACGTTGCCCTGTTCGAGCTTGGTGGGGGTGTTGTCGAGTGCTTCGCACACGGCGGCGATGCCGGCCTCAATGTCGGGGCGAACGGTGGGGTTACCAAAGGCGAGGTCGAAGATACAGCTGGAGCACACGATAGGCACCTGCGTGGGGCCGACGGGAAGGCCGATGCCGCGGCTCTCAAGCTCGCGAGCGACGCCGCTTGCAGCCTCGAGGCCAAAGGCCGATCCACCCGAAAGGCAGACGGCGTGGACCTTGTCGACGGTGTTCTCGGGTCGCAGCAGGTCGGTTTCGCGCGATGCTGGAGCACCGCCGCGAACGTCAACGCCGCCGGTGGCGCCCTCGGGTGCCACGATTACGGTGCAACCGGTGCCGGCCTCCTCGTCCGTATAGTTGCCATAGCAAAAGCCATCGACATCGCAGACGTCAATGGCCTCGAGCAGTGTATCCATGTTTAACTCCTATCGGTTTTCCGCCGCGCCTTGTGCCCGGTCGGGATCCGTACGGTACGCCAAAATTGTAGGCGCCGGGGGATACCCAGCGCCAGATGCAATTACGAGAGTTTTTGAATCGCGCGCGCGACGCGGGCGATGGGTAGGCCCACCACGTTATAGAAGTCGCCCGAAATATCGTGCACGAGCATGCGTCCTCCTGTGCCCTGAATACCGTAGGCGCCGGCCTTGTCCATGGGCTCTCCCGAGGCGACGTAGTGCTCGATTTGCTCGTCGGTGAGCTCGTAGAACGTCACGTCGGTCACATCGACAAAGGACAGACTCTCGGCGGCATGCGGGGCGGCCGTATCGCCTGCCTTAACGATGCAGACGCCGGTTGCGACCTGGTGCGTGCGGCCCGAAAGCTCACGGAGCATGGTGCGCGCCTCGTCCTCGGTTGCCGGCTTGCCCAGAATCTTGCCGTCAAAGGTGACGATGGTGTCGGCCGCGACCGTTAGCTCATTGGGCTCGGCATGCTCGGCGGCAACGGCGGCGGCTTTTGCGCGTGCTAAGCGTTCAACGAGCGTAAGCGGGGCCTCGCCATCAAACGGCGTTTCGTCGATATCGGCAGGAATGATGCGAATGTCATAGTCCGCCTCGCGCATCAACTCGATGCGGCGCGGTGATTGCGAAGCCAAAATCATAGTTGAATGCCCTCGGCGACCTTCTCGACGGCTTTGTCGCCGGCGAGCGTGCGCAGCAGCTCAAGCGCAAAGGGGAGCGACTGGGCCATGCCGCTGGCGGTGATGATGTTGCCGTCTTGCGTAACCTTCTCGCCGGTATAGGCGCCTTCGGGGAAGCTTTTCTCAAAGCCAGGGAAGCACGTGGCGTGGCGCCCCTCGAGCAGGTCGAGCTCGCCCAGGATAAACGGGGCAGCGCAGATGGCGGCGACGTGCTTGGTCGCGGCGAACTCGCAGACCACGTCGCAGACGCGCTGATCGGCGCGCAGGTTGGTGGCACCGGGTAGGCCGCCGGGTAGCACGACGCAGTCGTACTCGTCAAAGTCGATCTCATCAAAGAGCGCATCGCAGGTCACGGGGATCTGCAGCGAGCTTACGACCTCACGCGTGGGCATGATCGAGATGAGCGTGGCACGCACGCCGCCGCGACGCATGACATCGACCATGGTCAAGCATTCAATAGTTTCAAAGCCATCGGCGGCGAGAACGGCAACGCTGGGCATGAGGGTTCCTTTCATAGGCGGCATACAATTAGCCGTCTTATACCCCGAAGACCTCCGCTTGCCACGCTCGATTTCCCAATGATTTTTCTGAGCAATGATTAAGTGGCTAGTTGCGCTTAAGGTGGACGACGGTCTCGCAGTGGAAGGTTTGTGGGAACAGGTCGACTGGCGTGATCTTTACGGGGGAGAAGGTGCCTTCTTCGACAAAGCGTTTGAGATCGCGCGCCAGGGTGGCCGGGTCGCAGCTCACGTAGGCGACATCGCGAGCACTCGTGCTGGCGATAAGGTTGATCGCCTCGGGGGCGAGGCCTGCGCGCGGCGGGTCGACCACCAAGACGTCGGCATCCTGGTCGGGGAACTCGCGCACCGCGTCTCCGCCAATGACGTCGACGTTGTCAAGCTTGTTGATCTCTAGGTTACGGCGTAGATCGCGCACAGCGGGGCCGTAGGCCTCGACGGCGGCGACAAAGTCGCAGCGGCGGGCGAGCGGCAGGGTAAAGGTGCCGGCACCGCAGTACAGGTCCACGGCAAGCTCGTCTTCCTGCGGGTCGAGCGCTTCCATGACAAGATCGATCAAAATCTCGGCACCCTTGGTGTTGACCTGGAAAAAAGACGGGGCAGACAAGCGCATCTGACCCTCGGCGATATTCTCGGTCCATGAGCCCTCTCCGGCGAGCATTTCGACCTTGGAGACACGGCGGGCCTTCTTTTCGCCCTTGCTCATCACGCGCACGATGCTCGTGGGGTGAGCGGCGTCCGCCAGCACGCGGGAGACCTGCGAGCGCGGAAAAGAGCCTGTGGGCGTCCAGAGTGCGACCTCGAGTGCCTTGGTGCGGCGCGATGCACGAATGCCCACGCGTTCGAGCCCCAAGTCATGGCTGCCGCTTAGATAGTTGAGTGCGCCGACGACCGATTTGAGCGCCTTCGGGAAGCGCTTATCGAACAGCGGGCACGCATCGACGGTCACGATTTTGCTGGGGTCGACACCGTGCATGCCAAGGCGCACGCGACCGTTGACGACGGTCGGTTCGAGCTCGATTTTATTGCGGTAGCCCCAGTTGTCCTTGGTGTGGCGGATGGGCCGTACCAACTCATCGACCTGCTCAGGAGCGAACTTGCCGATGCGCTCGAGCGTGGAGCGCAGGTTTTGCTCCTTGGCGGCGAGCTGCGCCGTGCGTGAGAGATTGCCCCACGAACAACCGCCGCAGATGCCAACGAAGGGGCAGGGGGGCTGAATGCGATCGGGGCTCGGCTCCAGAATCTCGGTCGTGCGGGCGCGCATGAACGACTTGCCGTCCTGTACGACCTCGGCCTCGACGGTGTCGCCTGCCACGGCGCCCTGCACAAAGACGGCCTTGCCGTTGTCGGCGTGTGCCAGCCCGTCGGCGCCGTAGGTCATCGATTCTATAGTGAGCTTCATATTCCTGCCTGTCATTCGTGTTGTTGTTCGCACCATGGTAGCAGGGAAAAGCGCCCCGCATCCGAGGCTTTCCTCAAATGCGGGGCGCTTCTACAAACTGCTTCTACAAACGATTATTTCGTCTTGCCGGTAATGAGCGTCTTAAGACCCAGGCCGATCAGGCCCAAGCCCATGCGCACACGACCGGGGCGATGGCGCTCGATGACCTTGGTCTTGCCAGCGGGCTTATCGTGACGGGCGCTCGTCTTGGGTGCGGGCTTGGTGACCTGCGGCTCGGGCTGAGGTGCAGGTGCGGGCTCGGGCTCAATGACGGTCGCCTGGACCTTTTGGACCTTGGGTGCTACCGGCTGCGGCTCGGGCTCGGGGGCGGGTTTCGCCTCAATGACGGGCTCGGGCGCGGCCTCGGCGTTGCGATAGGCACGCTCCAGCAGGGCTTCCTGCGAGTTGAAGGGTTTCTCACCCCCTGTACGCTCCACGGGAACCCAGGTGCCGTCACTTGTCAGGCTGCGGGCTTTCACGTTGTCGCGCAGCTGCATGCCCATGTACTCGTGCACCAGGGCGCGGCAGGTGGGGTCGAGCACGGGGAAGGCGATCTCCACGCGGTGCTCGGTGTTGCGCGTCATCATGTCGGCCGAGCTCAGGTAGATCATGTCCGAGTCCACGCCAAAGGCGTAAACGCGCGCATGCTCCAAAAAGCGTCCGACGATAGAACGGACATGCACGTTTTCGGTCTTGCCCGGAACACCGGGCTTGAGGCACGAGATGCCGCGGATGATCATGTCCACGCGGACTCCTGCGCACGATGCCTCGGCGATCTTGTCGATGACCTCGCGGTCGGTGAGCGAGTTGAGTTTAAAGAACACGCGGGCGGGCTCGCCGGCAAGGGCGCGCTGAATCTCGCGATCCAGACCGCGCATGATGAGCGGCTTGAGGCCGACCGGCGCCACACCCAGGAAGCGGTAATCGCCGCGCAGATTGCCCAGCGACAGGTTGCGGAAGAACAGGTTGGCGTCCTCGCCGATGCCGGGGTGGGCGGTCATGAGCATAAAGTCGCTGTAGAGTTTGGCCGTCTTCTCGTTAAAGTTGCCGGTGCCCAGCAGCGTCAGACGCGTTAGCGCCATGCCTTCGCGATAGGTGAGCTGGCAGATCTTGGAGTGGCACTTAAAGCCCTCGGAGCCGTAGATGACGGTGCAGCCGGCCTCTTCCAGGCGCTCGGCCCACTCGATGTTGTTCTGCTCGTCAAAGCGCGCGCGGAGCTCCATGAGCACCGTGACCTCTTTGCCGTTCTCGGCGGCATCGATCAGCGACTCGCATAGGCGGCTCTGCTTGGCCACGCGGTAGAGCGTGATGCGCAGCGAGATGCACTCGGGGTCGTAGGCGGCCTCGTGCACTAGATCCAGGAAGGGGTTCATGGCCTCATAAGGATAAAAGAGCAGCTTGTCGTGCTGAAGTACCTGCTCGCGGATGGAGCGGGTCATATCGATGGTGGGGTTGGGCTGCGGCTTAAACGGCGTAAAGAGCAGCTCGTTGCGTAGATGCTCGGGAATCTTGCCCTCAATGCCGAAGACGTAGCCCAGGTCGAGCGGGATATCGCAGGTAAAGACCGAGCGGCGAGAAAGCTCGAGCGCCTTGCGGATGGTCTTGAGCGTCGCCTTCTCGAGCGACCCCGAGACCGCGAGCACTACCGGCTGCAGACGCAGGCGCTTCTTAAGGATGCGCTTCATGTGCTGGCGGTAGTCCTCTTCCTCCTCGACGCCCTCGCCGTCCGGATCGATGTCGGCGTTGCGGGTGACGCGGATGAGCGCGCGGTCGAGCGGCTTATAGGAGCCAAAGCAGCTGTCCAGGCAGGCGAGGATGACGTCCTCGAGCAGAATGTAGGAGTAGGTGCCGGTGGGCGAGGGGATCTCGACCACGCGGTTCATCGAGGCGGGGATCTCGATAAGGCCCAGCAGGCTCTCCTCGTCGGTGACGCCGTCCAGGCCACAAGCCAGATAGAGTGCACCGTTGCGCAGGTTGGGGAAGGGATGGCGCGGGTCAATGACCAACGGCGAGATGACCGGCGACACGTAGGCCTGGAAGTAGCGGGTTACAAAGGTGCGCTCCTCGGGCGTAAGCGAATCAACACGCGCGCGGTGAACGCCCAGGGTGTCGAGCTTGCCCTCGATGCTCTTAAAGATGGACTCCCATCGGGTAAGGAGCCCGGGCATTTCGGCCATGACAGCATCGACCTGTTCGGAGGCGGTCATATTGCTCTTGTTGTCGACAGGCTGTTTTTTGAGCTCTGCCAGATCGGACAGGCCGCCCACGCGCACCATGAGAAACTCGTCGAGGTTAGACTCGAAAATCGACACGAACTTTAGACGCTCGAACAGCGGAACGGTCTCGTCGAAGGCTTCGTCAAGCACACGGTTGTCAAAGCGCAGCCAGCTGAGCTCTCGGTTCTGCGTGTACGAGAAGTCGCGCGGCGGTTTGCGCAGCTTTGCGGCGGCTTGCTTTTTTTCGATTTTGCTCGGCATATGCATCTGTCCGTTCAGTCCCCGCAGGGGACGGTTGCCTAACACTATTCACTATTGTCTCAATTTAGTCGACCTATGGCACGGACGTATCGCGTGAACGGTATCTTTACCTACTTCTTACGCTGACAAGCCATAGAGCTGACGCCCGTCGCGTTGTGAAAAACGGTCTATATCCTCACTCAACTGGTGAGTATGTGTGAATAAGAATGATAGGTAGCTGAATATCATCGAATACAGACAGAAACACGAACAAGCGTCATTTATATACATAAAACCGTTTTAGATATGCAGTTCTTAATCGAAAGATTGGAGTTGTAATTGCGAATGATTTTTGAGAAAAAAGAGCGTTTACCTTAGAAAAGTTACTTTAGAACGCCAAAGTACATCATGGGGGAATCACATGCGATATACCGTTCATCGCACTTTGTTGACCGTTCGGGGGCGAGGTGGAATTGCGGGTGATTTTTGGATATAACTAGAGCTGTCAGCAAGCAGCGTCCCATATGGAGGGGCGCTGATACATTCGGCCAGTAAGGCCCGAAAGAAAGGTAGGAGGCCATGACGAAAGGTCTGCACGTGCCTTCCGAGATCGGCAAGCTCAGGAAGGTCTGCCTGCACCGTCCCGGCGACGAGCTCCTCAACCTGCCGCCCGACGAGCTCGAGCGACTCCTGTTCGACGACGTCCCGTTCCTGGAGGTCGCACAGCAGGAGCACGACACCTTCGCCCAGATCCTGAGGGACCAGGGCGTGGAGGTCCTCTACCTCGAGAACCTCGTCGCCGAGGTGTTCGACCAGGTCCCCGGCGCCCGCGCCGAGTTCACCGACCAGTACATCGCCGAGGCCGGCATCCGCGGCCAGCACATGCCGCAGATCGTCCGCGAGAAGCTGGACTCCATCGAGGACAACCTCGAGTTCGTCAAGAAGACCATGGCCGGCATGACCAAGTCCGAGATCGACATGCCCCTCACGGCCTCCACGACCCTCGACTCCCTGGTCAACTCCGAGTCCGAGTCCGACCTGATCATCGACCCGATGCCCAACCTCTACTTCACCCGCGACCCGTTCGCGGTCGTCGGCGAGGGCGTCAACCTCAACCGCATGTACTCGGTCACCCGCAACCGCGAGACCCTGTACGGCAAGTACGTCTTCAAGTACCACCCCGACTACAAGGACGTCTCGCTGTACTTCCGCCGCGACTGCCAGTTCCACACCGAGGGCGGCGACGTGCTGAACATCAACGAGAAGACCCTCGCCGTCGGCATCTCCCAGCGCACCCAGGCCGCCGCGATCGACGTCATGGCCCAGAACATCTTCTGGAACTCCGACTCCAAGGTCGAGCGCATCCTGGCCTTCGACATCCCGGTCTCGCGCGCCTTCATGCACCTCGACACGGTCTTCACCCAGATCGACGTCGATAAGTTCACGATCCACCCCGCCATCATGGGCACCCTGCGCGTCTACGAGCTGACCGCCGGCAAGAACCCGGGCGACGTGAACATCCGCCTGATCGAGGACACCCTCGAGCACGTCCTGGAGGACGCCACCGGCGTCGACCAGGTCAAGCTGATCCCCTGCGGCGGCGGCGACCCGATCGCGGCCTCCCGCGAGCAGTGGAACGACGGCTCCAACACCCTGTGCGTCGAGCCCGGCAAGATCTGCGTCTACGCCCGCAACACCGTCACCAACGACGTGCTGTACAAGGAGGGCCTGGACCTTCTCGTCGTGCCCTCCGCCGAGCTCTCCCGCGGCCGCGGCGGCCCGCGCTGCATGAGCATGCCCTTCTGGCGCGAGGACCTCTAAGTCTTTCCGTTTCCGGTGCGGTCCCCCTACAACCGCACCGGCTTCGCCCGTTAAACGGGCACCACTAATACTTACGTAATTCATTTCTTCGAAAGGAATCAAACCATGGGTGTTAACCTCTCCGGCCGTAGCTTCCTCAAGCTTCTCGACCTCACCACCGAGGAGATCGAGTACCTGCTCAAGCTCTCCAAGAACTTCAAGGATATGAAGCGCGCTGGCGTTCCGCACCGCTATCTCGAGGGCAAGAATATCGTTCTGCTCTTCCAGAAGACCTCTACTCGTACCCGCTGCGCCTTCGAGGTCGGCGGCATGGATCTGGGTATGGGCGTGACCTACCTCGATCCGGGTTCGTCGCAGATGGGCAAGAAGGAGTCCATCGAGGACACCGCCCGCGTTCTCGGCCGCATGTATGACGGCATCGAGTTCCGTGGCTTTGCCCAGGACGACGTCGAGGAGCTCGCTGCTAAGTCCGGCGTGCCCGTGTGGAACGGCCTGACCACCGAGTGGCACCCCACCCAGATGCTCGCCGACATCCTGACCGTCCAGGAGAACTTCAACTACGACATCAAGGGCAAGACCCTCGTCTTCATGGGCGACTGCAAGAACAATGTCGCTCGCTCCCTCATGGTCGTCTGCTCCAAGCTCGGCATGAACTTCGTGGCCTGCGGCCCCGAGGAGTGCATGCCCGCTGACGACGTCATCGAGGCCTGCAAGCCCATCGCCGAGGCTAACGGCTGCACCATCAAGCTGACCACCGACGTCAAGGACGGCGTCACCGGTGCCGACGTTATCTACACCGACGTGTGGGTCTCCATGGGCGAGCCCGACGAGGTCTGGGCCGAGCGCATCGCTCAGCTCACCCCGTATCGTGTTACCTCCGAGGTCATGGCTATGGCCAACCCGGGTGCTATCTTCCTGCACTGCCTGCCCAGCTTCCACGACACCAACACCACCATTGGCGCCGAGAAGTGCGAGCAGTTCGGCATCACCGAGCAGGAGGTCACCGACGAGGTCTTCGAGAGCCCCGCTTCCAAGGTCTTCGACGAGGCCGAGAACCGCATGCACACCATTAAGGCTGTCATGTACGCCACGCTCAAGTAAGAGCATCTCGCTCGGGGTGTATTGCTGCACACCCCGAGCGGTTTTATCTGGTAATAATCTCGCATCAAGCGGCAGGCACGGCACGGAAGAGCCGCTTCTGGCGAGATCAGTAAATGATTTATGAAGGGGGGATGAGAACTATGACTGAGACCGCTAAGAAAAAGCGCGGTATGCCTTCATCGTTCACCATTCTTCTTGCTCTGCTGGCAATTGTCGCAGTGATTACCGTTATCGTCTCCGGCACGTCCGGCGGCGCGGTTACTGCCGCCCGTCTGAGCGATTTCTGCACCGCCCCGATTAAGGGTTTCGCTGACGCTCTGCCCGTCTGCCTCTTCGTTATGATCCTGGGCGGCTTCCTCGGCATGATGACCGAGACCGGCGCTCTGGACAACGGCATCGCCGTTCTGGTGCAGAAGCTTAAGGGCAACGAGATTATGCTCATTCCCGTGCTGATGCTCATCTTCTCCCTCGGTGGTACCACCTATGGTATGTGCGAGGAGACCGTTCCCTTCTACGCCCTGCTCGCCGCTACCATGATGGCTGCTGGCTTCGACCCCATGGTCGGTGCCGCTACCGTCCTGCTCGGCGCTGGCTGCGGCTGCCTGGGCTCCACGGTTAACCCGTTCGCCGTCGGCGCTGCCGTCGACGCTCTGACCGGCGTTGGCATTGAGGTCAACCAGTCCATCATCATCGGCCTCGGTGCCGTCCTGTGGATTGTCACTACCGCTATGTCCATCTTCTTCGTGATGAGCTACGCCAAGAAGGTCAAGGCTGACAAGGGTTCCACCATCCTGTCGATGCAGGAGCTCAAGGACGCCGAAGAGGCTCACGGCAAGGCTGCTTCCGAGGTCCACAAGGAGGTCAAGCTCACCGGTCGTCAGAAGGGTGTTCTGATCGCCTTCGCCTTCACCTTCGTCGTCATGATCGTCGGCTTCATTCCGCTGGCCGACCTCAACGAGGGCGTCGCCAACTTCTTCGATGCTGGCGCTGTCTACGACGCCGATGGTAACGCCGTCGTCCAGGGCTGGTCTGCCCTGATCACCGGCCTGCCCATTGGCCAGTGGTACTTCGACGAGGCTTCCACCTGGTTCTTCCTCATGGCCGTCCTGATCGGTATCATCGGTGGCCTGTCCGAGAAGCAGATCGTTAACACCTTCATCACCGGCGCTGCCGACATGATGTCCGTTGTTCTCGTCATCGCCCTCGCTCGTGGTATCTCCGTCCTCATGGCTAACACCGGCCTCGACGTCTTCGTCCTCGACGCTGCCGCCAATGCCCTGGCTGGCCTGTCCGGCGTGATCTTCGCTCCCATGAGCTTCCTGGTCTACTTCGGCCTGTCCTTCCTGATCCCCTCGACCTCCGGTATGGCCACTGTCTCCATGCCCATCATGGGACCGCTGGCTGTTAAGCTCGGCTTCTCGCCCGAGGTCATGGTCATGATCTTCTCCGCCGCCATCGGTGTCGTGAACCTGTTCACCCCGACCTCCGGCGCCATCATGGGCGGTCTCGCCCTGGCCAAGATCGAGTGGACGACCTGGCTCAAGTTTGCCCTTAAGCTCATCGTCGCGCTCTCCGTCGTCTGCGCCATCATCCTGACCGTCGCCTGCGTGTTGCTCTAAGTACCCAACGGGTACCCCACGGAAACCTTGACGATCCTGTAAAGGATCACCTGGTCATCGTCTGTCCGGTGGGGTCAACCCACCGGTAGACTCCTACCTTTAGCCCCCTCCCGTTCCGTGCGCGGGAGGGGGCGCTCTCATGTTGCGCGGTTCTACGAACCGCGCAACCAGTCGACGCTGCGCGCCGCCCAGGACGACAATTTGTCATTCAAAAGGCAAGGCATGACCAAAAGGTCTATGCCTTGCCTTTTTCATGCCAACTTGTACGTCCTGGACGTCGCTCGCTGTCCGTCCTCTGCCTGCGGTGCTTTCCATTGTTGGTGCAGAGGGCGCTTTGCCTACTCTGGTGCCCGTTCGCTGGCTTTGGCTCTGCCTGTGACGTTTTCATTGTTGGTGCTGAGTGCCTTGTTTCCCGTCCCAAATGATCTACCCCGGGTCCCCGGTGGTTGCGGTGGGCGTGTTTGGTTGGTGCCTGTTGATGGTCTGGGTATCGGGGAGGGCGGGCTCCGTTATAATCGCCTAGAACATTAAATGGAAACGGGACGGGAGCCATACATGCGCCAGGGTTTCGACAACGCGAAGTATATCGAGCTGCAGGCTGCTCACATTAAGGAGCGCATCTCGCAGTTTGGTGGCAAGCTCTATTTGGAGTTTGGCGGTAAGCTGTTCGATGACTATCATGCGAGCCGCGTGCTGCCGGGTTTTGAACCGGACAGCAAGTTCCGCATGCTCAAGAGCATCGCCGACGATGTCGAGGTTATCATCGCGATCAACGCGAACCACATCGAGAAAAACAAGGCTCGTGGTGACCTCGGCATTACCTATGACGAGGATGTGCTGCGCCTGGTTGACCTGTTTCGCGGCAACGGCTTTGCTGTCGCGGCTGTGGTCATCACCCAGTACGCCGGCCAGCCCGCTGCCGATGTGTTCCGCAACCGCCTGAACGCGCTCGGTATTCCCGCCAAGCTGCACTATCCCATCGAGGGGTATCCGCACGATGTCGATCTGATCGTGTCCGACGATGGCTACGGCAAGAACGAGTTTGTCGAGACCACCCGACCGCTCGTCGTGGTCACTGCCCCCGGTCCTGGCTCGGGCAAGCTTGCCACCTGCCTGTCTCAGCTCTATCACGAGCACAAGCATGGCACGGCCGCCGGCTATGCCAAGTTCGAGACCTTCCCTGTCTGGAATCTTCCTCTGACGCATCCGGTCAATATTGCCTACGAGGCCGCCACGGCTGACCTCGACGACGCCAATATCATCGATTCGTTCCACCTTGAGGCCTACAACAAGACCACGGTCAACTACAACCGCGACGTCGAGGCCTTCCCGGTAGTCCGTGCCCTGATGGAAAAGATCCTGGGCAAGAGCCCCTACCAGAGCCCTACGGACATGGGCGTCAATATGGTCGGCTTTGCCATCACCGATGACGATGCCTGCCGCGACGCTTCCAAGATGGAGATCGTCCGCCGCTACTTTACCGCGGTCGAAAATGTGCGCCGTACCGGCGTGGGCGATGAGCAAGTCGACCGTCTCAAGATTATTATGAAGAAAGCCGGCATCGATAAGAACTACTCACCGGCGCGCTCGGCGGCCCTCACCAGGGAGCAGCTGACGGGTGGTCCCGTGGGTGCCATGGTCATGCCCGATGGCTCCGTGGTGACCGGTAAGACCTCCACGCGCCTGGGCGCCGCAAGTTCGCTCATTATGAACGCCCTCAAGCATGTCTCGGGCGTCGACCTTGAGCTCGAGGTCATTAGCGATGAAGCGATCGAGCCCATCAGCAAGCTCAAGACGCATTTCCTGGGCAGCAAAAACCCGCGCCTCCACACCGATGAGACGCTTATGGCGCTGTCGATCACCTCGGCCACGAGTGAGACGGCCGCTCGCGTCCTTTCGGGCCTGGAGCAGCTGCGCGGTTGTGATGCCTTCTTTAGCGTGATTATCTCGCCGACGGACGAGACGGTACTGCGCAAACTGGGTATCAACGTGTGCTGCGAGCCCAAGTTTGAGCGCCGCGGTTTCTTCCATCGCTAAGTTTGAAGCACCGCGGTAATTGCATTGCATTTTGGCCTTATCGGGTTAGCGCCCGGTACGGCTTTTTGATCAATAAAGCGCCTATTTCGGCGAAAAATAGCTGTTTACCTGCCTAGAAACAATTTGAGCGGTATACAATAACCGTAACTGTTTCATCCTTAGCGGGATGCCGCATGATGGATATTACCTGCCATCGTGAGGTGTGTCGGTCGCGCACGGCGCGTTAGATGCTCGTGCTCGGTTTGAGGAGGCTGCTATGGCGGGCAAGGGTCGTGCGAGTGTCAACGATATGAAGCGTGTCGAGGTGCTGGTGTTGATGGAGATCGACCAGCAAACCGAAGACAATGGCGGGCCGTATGGTTTCTCGCGCAAAACGCTTGCCGAGCGCGTGGGGGTTTCGCCGTATCGTGCCCGCGCCGCAATCGATCGCTTGGATTCCGAAGGCATGATTGATGTCGTCTCGCGTTATAGCGACGACGGCGGTCAGCTTGCAAATGGCATTTGCCTCACCGAACGTGGCGAGTGGTATCTTGAGGGCGTCCGTACCGGCATGCTCGTTCAAGAAATGCTTGAGGACGAGGTTTCTGAGCGATAGCAGCATGTAACCCTTGCCATAGCGACGCCGCCTGGGAAACCGGGCGGCGTTTTGTTTCAAGATTGAGAAATGCAATCTCACGCGAGAAAAATTGCGAACGGTCCGCGGCGCGAGTATTACAATGAAGACCCGTAAGATGTGGATAAACAACTTCTACGGGAAGCGCAGGTAACTCAATATGACCAAGCATGTGTTCGTAACCGGTGGCGTGGTTTCGTCTCTGGGCAAGGGTATCACCGCGGCCTCGCTGGGCCGTCTGCTCAAGTCGCGTGGCTACAAAGTAACGATGCAGAAGGCTGATCCGTATCTGAACGTCGACCCCGGTACCATGAGCCCCTTCCAGCATGGTGAGGTCTTCGTTACCGAGGATGGTTACGAGTCCGACCTGGACCTGGGTCATTACGAGCGCTTTATTGATGAGAACCTGACCCGCGATTCCAACTTTACGACCGGCGCCATCTATAAGAGCTTGATCGCCCGCGAGCGTCGCGGCGACTTTTTGGGCGGTACCGTGCAGGTGATTCCTCACGTCACCAATGCCATTAAGGACAAGTTCCGCCGCATCGAGGAGCAGACCGGTTCCGATGTAGTCATCACCGAGCTGGGCGGCACGATCGGCGACATCGAGTCCCAGCCGTTTGTCGAGGCCATCCGTCAGTACCGCAAGGAGGCCGGCCCCGAGAACGTCTGCTACATCCACGTGTCGCTCGTTCCCTATATCGCCGCCGCCCACGAGGTCAAGACCAAGCCCACGCAGCATTCCGTCAAGGAGCTCCGCAGCTTTGGCATCCAGCCCGATATCATCGTGCTGCGCTCCGACCACCATATCGATGACGCTATCCGCGGAAAGATCGCAAGCTTCTGCGACGTCGACACCGATTGTGTCTTTACCAACGAGGACTGCGCGAGCATTTACGATGTTCCGCAGCTGCTTGCCGAGCAGGACTTTGACCTGCGCATTTGCGAGCGCCTGGGTCTGGACCCGCGTGAGCGCGACATGAGCGAGTGGAACGAGTTCCTGCGCAAACAGAATCACGCCAACCATCACGCCGACAAGGTGAAGATCGCCGTCGTGGGCAAGTACACGCAGCTGCCCGATGCGTACCTGTCGGTTATCGAGGCCCTGCACCATGCGGGCGTCTTCTACGATCGCCATGTGGACGTCCAGCTGGTCGACGGCGAGAGCCTCGACGAGCAGAATGTCTCCGAGGTTCTGGGCGACGCCTCGGGCATCCTGGTCCCCGGCGGCTTTGGCAAGCGCGCCCTGGAGGGCAAGATCCTCGCGGCCGAGTTTGCCCGTGAGCACAAGATTCCGTATCTGGGCATTTGCCTGGGTATGCAGGTGGCCGTGTGCGAGTTCGCCCGCAACGTCGTCGGCCTTGCCGGCGCCAGCTCCTCCGAGTTCGATCCGGACGGCCCGTTTAGCGTCATCGATCTGATGAGCTCGCAGGAGGACGTGACCGAGAAGGGAGGCACCATGCGCCTGGGCGCCTATCCGTGCAAGCTCGCCGCCGATACCCTTGCTCGCGAGGCATATGGCGAGGAGCTCGTCTACGAGCGTCACCGTCATCGCTTTGAGTTCAACAACGCCTTCCGTGACCAGCTCGAGGACGCCGGCTTGGTTATCTCGGGTCTGTCGCCCGACGAGCGCCTGGTCGAGATGGTCGAGCTGCCGCGCGACGTGCATCCGTGGTATGTGGCAACCCAGGCTCATCCCGAGTTCAAGAGCCGCCCGACCAACCCGCAGCCGCTGTTCCGCGAGTTCGTGCGCGCTTCGATCGGCCAGCACGAGGGTGTCGACCGTCTGCAGGTGACGCCCATGAACCTCGCTACGGACTAAGGGTGCCGGCGAATAAGGAACATACCGAAGCTACTCCCTCGTCGCTCGCCGTGGCGGCGGGGGAGTATCTCGATTACCTCGCGGTCGAGCGGGGTTTGGCGCGCAACACGATTGCGGCCTATCGTCGTGACCTGACGACGTACTGCGCCTATCTGGAGCGGGCGGGTATTGTGTCTTTTGAAGAGGTGACCCGTCAGGTCGTGGAGGGCTTTGTCGCCGACCGTCGCGATGGGGGCTATTCCGATGCCTCGGTGGAGCGTGCGCTTGCGGCCGTGAAGGGCCTACATGCCTTTTTGGTGCGCGATGGGGCTGTGGCCCAAAATCCAACGGCGGCGTTGCGCCTGCCTAAAAAGGCTGAGCGTTTGCCGGAGTATCTATCGGTGGAGGATGTCTCGGCGCTGCTCGATCAAGACTTCCCCGAGGGCGAGATGGGCTTGCGCGACCATGCCATCTTGGAAGTGCTCTACGGATGCGGTTTGCGTGTGAGCGAGTTGGTGGGGCTCGATGTGGGCGATATCCATATCGACGATGGCTTTGTGCTCGTTCGTGGTAAGGGCTCGAAGGAACGCCTGTCCCCGCTGGTAGGAAGCGCGGCGCGAGCTCTGACGCTTTATGTAACTGAGGGGCGTTCTCGCTTGGCGGCCCATGCCCGCGGAACCGAGACCTCGGCGGTCTTTTTAAATAAGAACGGCCGCCGTCTGTCGCGCCAGGGCATCCATGCCATCTGTGAGCGCTACGGGCGCCAGGTGGGACTGGTGGGGCTCCATCCCCATACCTTGCGCCACTCCTTTGCCACCCACATGCTCGCGGGCGGTGCCGACCTGCGTGTGCTGCAGGAGATTTTGGGCCATGCCGATATTTCGACCACGCAGGTCTACACGCATGTCGACCGAACGCAACTGACCGAGGTCTATCTGGCGGCGCATCCGCTAGCACATCGCTAGCACCTCGCTGACCTGCATATTTATAAATATTAAATGGGACGGGCCCCAGATTGCCGAGACGCACTTTTGCGCGCATGGGCAACTGTCTCTTATACACATCTGACGCTGCCGACGAATTAGACGGTGTAGATC
>UQIK01000021.1 GCA_900541125.1 uncultured Collinsella sp. | reverse complement strand
TGAGCGCTAGTCTCGTGGGCTCGGAGATGTGTATAAGAGACAGGTCTGGCTAGTGACCCTTGATGGAGTTGAGGAAGTCCTGGGCGCGCTTGGTCTGGGGGTGGTCGAAGAACTCGTCGGGCGTGCCGGTCTCCACGATCTGGCCGTCGGCCATGAACACGACGCGGTCGGCCACGCGGCGGGCAAAGTTCATCTCGTGCGTGATGACGATCATCGTCATGCCCTGCTGGGCCAGACGGACCATGACCTCGAGCACTTCGTTGATCATTTCGGGGTCAAGGGCACTCGTAGGCTCGTCAAAAAGCATGGCCTTGGGCTGCATGGCGAGTGAACGGGCGATGGCCACGCGCTGCTGCTGGCCGCCCGAGAGCTGTGCGGGCACCTTATCGGCCTGTTCGGCCACGCCCACGCGGCTCAGCAGGTCCATGGCGCGCTCACGAGCTTCCTCCTTGGACACGCCCAGCACATCGACCGGCCCCAGCATGACGTTCTGCAGCACCGTCATATGTGCGAACAGGTTGAACTGCTGAAACACCATGCCCAGCTCGGCACGCATGCGGGCAAGATCCTTGCCTTCCTGCGGCAGGGGCTCGCCCTCGATGAGGATCTCGCCCGAGTCGATGGTTTCCAGGCGGTTGATGGTGCGGCACATGGTCGACTTGCCCGAGCCCGAGGGACCGATCACAACGACGACCTCGCCGCGGTCGACCGAGAGATTGATGTCGTTGAGGACGTGTAGATCGCCATAGTGCTTATCGACGTGTCTGAGCTCGATCAGCGGCTGATTGCCGGTGGAAGAGGTGCTCTGTGCCATGGTGCTCGGCTCCTTATGACTCGAAATGGTAAAGCGTTAGCGGATGATGGTCGCGCCGGTCTTGTGCGAAACGTAGACAGCGGCCTTGTTAATCGCGACGTTGATGAGGATGTAGATGACCGCGATCACCAGGTAGACCGATACGAGGGCATCGTAGTTGGTAATGAGCACGCGGGCATTTTGCATGAGGTCGGGGTAGCTCACCACGTAGGCGACGGTGGTGTCCTTGACCACGACTACAAGTTGCGAGATCAACGACGGAATGATAAAGCGAATCGCCTGTGGCAGCACGATTTTAAAGGTGATTTTGGCCTTGGAGAGACCGAGCGCCTGGGCTGCCTCGACCTGGCCGCGCGGCACGGCGTTGACGCCGGCGCGGAAGATCTCGGCCAGCACGCCGGCGGCAGCGAGCGCGACGGGAAGCGTGAGCATCCAAAACGACGGCAGCGCGATCTTGTACTGGGGCAGCACCAAAAAGAAGAAGTATATGAACAGCAGGCTCGGCACGCCGCGGAAGAAATCGGTGAGCACACGGCAGACCAGCTGTAACGGCTTGATGCCGCTGGTACGGCCGAGCATAAGGGCTAAGCCCAGTACCAGTGCAATGACGCCGGCGGTGAGTGCAACTTTAACGGTGCCCTCAAAGCCGGCAAGCAGGAACTTCCAGGTGGTGAGGTGCGTAAAGAAATACCAGTAGTGGACTGAAAGCTGACCGGTCACATAAAAGCGCTGCAGGACCAGAGCGATGAGCGCGGCCACGGCAACGAGCGAAATGGCAGTGCCGATGCGGATCTTGGCGCGCATCTTGGGGCCGGGAGCCTCGTAGAGCGCATCGCGCATGGTAAGTGCAGGGGAGGAATGCTTGCTCATCGGAGGATCCTCACCTTCTTATCGATGTAGTTGCCAATGTGGCTCACCACAAAGGCCGTGCCCAGGTAGCCGAGCGCCGAGATAAAGAACGCGGCGACGCCGCCAAGTGAGCGCGTGTTGATATAGCTCACCACGCCGGTGAGCTCCTGCGGTTTAAGCGGCACCTGGCTGCCGAGCGCGGTGGTGAGCATGACGGCGATAAAGAGGTTCGTCATGGGCAGCACGCTTGAGCGCAGTGCCTGCGGAATCACGATCTTGGCGAGGATACGGCTGAAGCTCATGCCGAGCGAGCGGGCGGCTTCCACCTGGCCGACGCCAACGGTGTTGATGCCGCTCATAAAGTTCTCGGAGCCAAAGGCCGAGCCCAAAAGGACCGTGGCGACGATAACGCAGGTACGGTAGGGCAGGACGACCTTGAGCGGCGGCAGCGCATAGACGACGATGATGAGCAGTGCGATGCCTGGGATGTTACGGAAGACCTGGACATACAGGTCGCCAAAGACGCGCAGCGGCTTGAGCGGCGACACGCGCATCACGGTGACGGCGACGGCCAGCACCATGGCGATGGCAAACGACTCAAGCGTCATGCCCCAAGTTGCTAGTAGCGCGTCGATATAGTTCTGGCCATAGAGCGACCAGAGCTCGGAGAGACTCATGCGGACCTCCCGCCGATAAGGAAAGGGGCTCCCGCGTGTACGGAAGCCCCGACAACTCATTGAGGAAACAGTTTATCGCAATAAAGCACCTCGTGCGTTTCCATATGGTTTCGTTGCGGCCGTTACCTGGCTCGCTGCCTAGGCGCCGATCTCGGGCAGTTCGGGAACATTGGTGTCGCCCGTACGGTCGCCGATGCAGATCTGCCACAGCTCGGTCCAGGTGCCATCGTCCTCGATCTTCTTAAGGAAGTCGTTAACGAAGGCGACGCCGTCGGAATCGAGCGGCAGGCCGATGCCGTAGGGCTCCTTGCTGCCGAAGGGCTTGCCGGCGATCTTGTACTTACCGGGCTCGCGGACCAGGGCGCTTTGCTGCATGTTGTTGTCGATGACGTAGGCGTCAACGCGACCCTGCTGGAGTGCCTGACGGGCCTCCTCGTCGGTCTTGAACTCCTGCTGGCTGGCCTTGGGAGCGAACTCCTCCAGGATGGCGGGGCCGTTGGAGCCGGACTGGACGGCGACGTTCTTGTCGGCCAGGTCGTCGACGCCCTTGATGTCGTCGTTATCGGCGAGTACCAGGATGGCTTGCTGGGTGTAGTAGTAGGGGCCGGCAAAGGAGACGAGCTTCTTGCGCTCGTCAGTGATGGTGTAGGTGGCAAAGACGGCGTCGACCTGGCCGTTCTGCAGGACGGACTCGCGCGTGTCCGAGGTCACCTGGGTGATCTCGACCTTGTTTTCGCCCAGAATGTAGTTGGACAGGAGCTGTGCGATACCGGCATCGAAGCCGCGGGTCTGACCGTCTTTTTCGTTGAGGAGGGAGAAGAGCGTGGAGGTCTGAACGCCACCGATCTTAAAGACGCCGGCGTCCTTGACGGCCGTCGCCCAGGTGCTGGCGGCGATGGCGTCGTCATCGGCCTTGGGGCCGTCGTTGACGAGCTTGTCGAATGCCTTGGCATCGAGCGTGGTGGAAGCCTCGGTATCCTCGGAGCCCTTTGAGGAGCCGGCGGCGGAACCCTTGTCGGCCTCGGCGCTGGTGTCGGAGCAGCCGGCAAGACCAAGGCCGGCGACGGTTGCGAAGGTGGCGGCAACGAAGCCGCGGCGGTCGAGAACGACCTGCTGGGAGAGGTTCTTGCTCATGGTAGAACACCTTTCTCAATAAAATCCCTAGCGGTTGAGTAGAGTTATACCCTATCGCGCTCAAATGGGTCAACACGAAATAACTCAGAAACATACTTACCTTATGGGTTATTCTGTCTACCAAAAAGGGACAGGCGCCTTTGTGGCGGTTCTTGCAGATGTGGTGGCCTGTCTCGCTGTTTTGTCTCAATCTGTAACATCTGCAGCCATTTTTGCCGAGTAACTGTTACAGATTGAGATTTTCTCTTCAGGGGAATTCGAATGTCTCGATCTGTAACAGATAGACGGGAATTCGGGCCCTAGATGTTACAGATTGAGATAATCGCGTCGCGAAAATAAAAACCTCCGCAGGGGTGCTTTCCTTGCGGAGGTTTTCTTACTCGTTGAGTAGTCTCGCGGCTTCGGCGGCCATGTTCTCGACCGTCATGCCGTTCTGCGCGAGCAGTTCGTTGGGGTCGTAGCGGTCGGGGAAGCCCTTGGCGATGCCGAAGGTGCGCGTGCGCAACGGCGTGCATGCCAGATAACATGCTACGCGCTCGCCCCAGCCGCCGTCCAAGATGCCGTCCTCGAGGGTGACGACGACGCGATGCTCGGCGGCAAGGCTGTCGAGGAACTCGCGGTCAAGCTCGGTTGCAAAGCGAGGGTTGACGAGCGTGGCCTCGATGCCGTACTCGGCGGCCAAGCGGTTTGCCATGCGCTCGCCCAGCTCAAAGAAATCGCCGAGTGCGAGCACGGCTACGTCGCGACCCTGGCGCACCGCGTTGTAGCGAACGGCGCTGTAGTCGGTGTCTTCGGCGGGCGCAAGGTCGGGACGGCTCACCAGGCCGATGCCCGGTACGCGGATCGCCACGGGATGCTCGCGGTGGTCGAGCGACCAGCTCAGCATGGACAGATATTCCTCCATGCAGGCCGGCGCCAAGTAGTGCATGTTGGGAAGACCGCCCAGCATGGAAATATCAAAGAACGAGAGGTGCGTCTCGGACGTGGTGCCAAAGATTGACGCACCAAACACCAAAATGGTTGCCGGGGCGTCGTTGAGGCACAGGTCGTGCCAGAGTTCGTCGTAGGCGCGCTGCAAAAACGTGCCGTACACACCAAAGACTGGCTTGGCGCCCGAGCGCGCAAGCGCGGTGGCAAAGGTCACGGCGTGCTCCTCGGCAATGCCCACATCGACGAACTGTTTGCCGGCGGCAGCGCGAAGCTCGGGTGTAAAGCCCATGATGTAGGGTGTGGCGGCCGTGATGCCCACGACCTGCGGATCGCGCTCGATAGCAGCGCTCAGGGCCTCGCCCGTAATGTCGGCATAGGTGCGCGGCGCAGGCTCGCTCGGATGGCCCGGGCAGAGCTTGCGTCCAGTTGCCATGTCAAACGGACCCACGTGATGCCAGCGTTCGGGGTCGTTCTGGGCCGGCTCAAAGCCCTTGCCCTTGGTGGTGGAGACGTGCAGCACGATGGGATGATTGATATTGCGCAGTTCCTGCAACGCGTCGACGAGGGCCAACACGTCGTTACCGGCGTCCAGATAGCGGTAGTCGAGCCCCATCGCGCGGAAAACGTTGCGCTCACAGGTACCGTTGCTGGCTCGCAGCTCGGCCAGATTGCGATACAGGCCGCCATGGTTCTCGGCAATGGACTGGTCGTTATCGTTGACGATGATGATCAGGTTGCTGTCGAGATCGGCGGCATTGTTAAAGCCCTCAAACGCCAGGCCGCCCGAAAGCGATCCGTCGCCAATAACGGTGATGACGTTGTACGTATCGCCCGCCAGGTCACGAGCGTGCGCCAGGCCGCAGCCCAGGCTCACCGACGTGGAGGTGTGACCCATGGCGAACAGGTCGTGCTCGGACTCGTCGGGATTGGCAAAGCCAGAAGCCTCACCATAACGCTCCGGATCGATATAAGTGTACGCGCGCCCAGTCAGCGCCTTATGGGCGTAGGTCTGGTGCGAAACGTCAAAGACAATCTTGTCGATGGGGGAGTTGAACACGCGATGAAGCGCAACCGTAAGCTCAACGACGCCCAAGTTGGGGGCAACGTGCCCGCCGACGGCGGCGGAGCTTTCGAGGATTGCCTGACGGATCTCGCCGCAGAGCAGCGGAAGCTCGGCGCGGTCGAGAGCCTTGACGTCCTCGGGCGTTGTCGTTTGCGTAAGCAGCATCGTTGTGGGTTACTCCATGCGAATCGTGCGCCGGCACTCCCTCGGCCGGCACAATTGCACAAGACAGTCTCGCACATTTTGGCGTTTGATATGTGACGGCGGCGCGGTAATTCGCCAACTGGTGGGGCAAAACGTTTTGTCCGATGCCATACTGATATGTTCCATGATGTTTTTATCGATTGTGCACAGGCCGTGGCTTGTCGCCGTGAGTCGCTGGAAGGAGGCAGCATGTCCGATGCCGTTCGTGCCGAAAAAATCGCGCACGAGGTCGACTATGCCGCCCGCCAGCTGGCCCAGGCGGGCCGCTTGGACCTGACGCACGAGTTTATCCAGCATGGCGACGTGACGGTCTATGCACATGTGACTTCGGTAGCGCGGGCGAGCCTGTCCTTTGCCGAGCGCTTGGGCCGTGCCGGCATTTCGGTCGACCGTGCTTCGTTGTTGCGCGGGGCCCTGCTGCACGATTACTTTCTCTATGACTGGCACGATCCCGACCCAAGCCATCGGCTGCATGGCTTTCGCCACCCGTTTTTTGCCCTGGCACGTGCGGAAGAAGATTTTGAGCTGACGCCGCGCGAGCGGAATATCATCGTGCGGCATATGTTTCCGCTGGTGCCGGTGCCGCCGACGTGCCGTGAGGCATGGATTGTGTGCCTGGCGGATAAATGGTGTGCTCTGCGCGAGACGGTCGCCTGCCGTCTACCGCGCAAGGACGAGGCGGACGATGGCGTGAGTGGCGAATCGAGCGAAAAGAGGAGAGGGTAGACGGTGGGGACCGCGATTGATATGGCGTTTGGTGGCGCGACGCTTGCCGCCTGCCCACTCTCGGCACTGGTGCTCTCGTTTGCCTTTTACGGGTTTTGCGGCTGGGCATGGGAGTCGACAGTATGCGCCATGCTTAATCACGGACGATTTGCCAACAGCGGCTTTTTGCTGGGGCCGTGCTGCCCAATCTATGGCGCGGGCGGCATTGCCTGCTGGCTGCTGTTGCGCGGGATTCCGGATGCCTCGAGCCAGTTTGTCGCTGCAGCGCTCGTATGCAGCGTGATTGAGTACAGCGTAGGCGTGCTGTTGGAAAAAACAACGGGCGCTCGCTTTTGGGACTATTCGCACCTGCCGTTTAACCTGCACGGACGCATCTGCCTGTACTGGGCATGCGCGTTTGGCTTGGGTGCGTTGTGTATTTGTCGTTTAGTGGAGCCGGCATTGCTGGGGCTGCTTGGCCATCTGCCGGTGCTGATTGTGCGGCTGTCCGCCTTTATCGTCGCGGTCGCGATGATGGTCGACGCGGCATGCTCTTTGGCCAGTTGGCGGCGTCTGTCCGATCAGCTGGAGCGTGTGCGCGCCGACCTTGCCGACCGCATTAACGAGTCGCTTGCCGATGCGTCCGGCTCCATGCTCGAACGTATTCCCGATTCGGCGATCGACTCGGTGGCACAGACGCATATCCGCAGCCGTGCCGTTAACGCATGGCTGGCGGAGCTGGGCGACGCGACGCTCGATGCCCTTCGTGAGAAGGCTTCGATGCCGACGTTTATCGCGGATGGTGCTCGCGGCCTGGCGCTTGCCGCCCGCCGCGTGGCCGATGCCGCGCCGAGCATGCCGCGTCCGTCGCTCAGTCGCCGCCTTGCCGGCAAGCGCATGAGCCGTCCGGTGCCGAGCGTGTCACTCAGCCGCCGCGACCTACGCTTCTTTAACGCCTTCCCGCGCTTGCGCATCAATCGCTACGAAGGTGTCATTCGAGCAACTAATCTCCGCGACCGCGCCCACGAGCTGTTTCGGCGCTAGCCGGGACGGGCGCGCTCACGGCTCCCTTGCTCGCGTATTTCCCGTTCGTTTCGCGCCCGTTGCCGCGCCGTTTCCAAGATTGCGGCACCGTTTCCATTCGACAACGCGGCGTTTAACAACGCCGTATCTGGTCTACACCAGTTGCCCCTCGGCCGCATTATGGGCGCCGACAACGTTCATACGACCAAGGGGGAGCGAATGTACGATACGGGATCGACAACGTTTATGCTCATCTGCACCATGCTCGTGTTTTTAATGACACCGGGTCTGGCGTTTTTCTATGGCGGCCTGTCCAGGCGCAAAAATGTCATCAACACCATGCTTATGTGCTTTGGCGCTATTGGCCTGGTTGGTGTGCTGTGGATTGTCGCCGGCTGGTCGCTGGCCTACGGTGGCGACGGCTCGAGCCCGTTTATTGGAGGCCTTGACCAGCTGCTGTGCCTGCCGGTGCTCCACCAGGTGCTGCAGGCGGCCGAGGGCAATGCTGCGGACGGTGCCGTCTACCCTCAGATCATCAACATCGCCTTCCAGATGGCGTTTGCCATGATCACCGCCGCTATCGTCACGGGCAGCCTGGCAGGTCGCGTTAAGTTTGGTGCCATGACGGCCTTCCTGGGCATTTGGCTGCTCGTAGTCTATGCGCCGCTCGCCCACATGGTTTGGGGCGGCGATGGCTCCTTTATCGGCGACATCATCGGCGCACTCGACTTTGCCGGTGGCGACGTGGTGCACATTTCGTCCGGTCTTACCGGCCTGATTCTCTGCTTAATGCTCGGCCGTCGTCGCGGTTTTGGCATGGTGAGCTATCGTCCGCATAACGTGCCGTTTGTGGCGCTGGGCGCCGGCCTGCTTTGGTTTGGCTGGTTTGGCTTTAACGGCGGCAGCGAGTTTAAGGCCGACGCCGTGGCGGCGCTCGCCATCCTCAACACCGTGACGGCCAGCGCGGCGGGCATGGTCTCGTGGCTTGCCGTCGAGCGCGTGCACACCGGTCGCCCCACGCTGGTGGGCGCCAGCACTGGTCTGGTTGCGGGCCTCGTGGTGGTCACGCCGGGCGCGGGCTTTGTCGAGCCGTGGGCGGCGCTGGTCATGGGCCTGATCGTCTCGCCTGTCTGCTACCTGGCCATCAGCCATCTTAAGACCAAGTTCGGCTACGACGACGCGCTCGACGCGTTTGGCTGCCACGGCATTGGCGGCATCTTGGGTGGCGTGCTCACGGGCCTGTTCTGCGTGCCGGAGCTCTCGTGGACCGGTAAGGGCGGCCTGTTCTATACGGGCGACGTGTCGCTGCTTGTCTCGCAGGTTCTGGGCATTGTGGTGACGGTCGTTATTGTGCTGATGCTCGACTTGGTGATCGCCGCGGTGGTCAAGGCGCTGTTCCACGGCAGCCTGCGCGTGGACGAGGCCGACGAGGCGCTGGGCTTGGATGCGAGTCAGCACGGCGAAAGCGCCTACCCTTCGTTCTCCGGACTCGATTAGCAGCTTCCCCAAGCACCGCACCTCGGCCTTCAATCGTCGTTTGCGTACCTTAAGTACGCGGCACTCCTCTTTCAGGCCGATCTGCGGCACTTGGGAAACCTGCTAAGACCTGTTAGTTGCACTTATCTGATCTACAAGGTTGGTCTGTGGCACCTGGAAAACCCGTGCCATGTGAAGGACAATCAATTTCTTTTATTAAAGAGAGGAATTCACTATGAAGAAGATTACGGCGATCGTTCGTGCCGAGAAGCTTGAGGTTCTCAAAGATGCGCTGTTTGCTGCTGATGTTCGTGGTATGACCATCAACCAGGTGCAGGGCTGCGGCGCGCAGCATGGCTGGAAGGAATACGTGCGCGGCAACGAGTTGCTTGTCAACACGATCCCTAAGGTACAGTTCACGCTCATTTGTGCCGACGAGCACGTCGACGGAATTGTCGACATCATCTGCAACGCCGCTCGCACCGGAGCCGTCGGCGACGGCAAGATTTGGGTCGAGCCGGTCGAAGAAGTTATCCGCATCCGTACCGGCGAACACGGCCCCGCCGCGGTATAGAATCGACCGCCTGCCATCCGCAACGTTAAAATGCTGCAATGAGGAACAAGACTTGCGTTGCGGATGGACGGATTATGGGTCGTAATAAATATCCCGAGGAGACGGTCGCGAAGATTCTCGACGCGGCGCTGGAGCTATTCTGCGCACAGGGTTATGAGGGGACGAGCATTCAAAACATCGTCGACCACCTCGATGGCATGACCAAGGGTGCTGTCTATCATCACTTTAAGAGCAAAGAAGAGATTTTCGACGCCGCATTTGATCGGGCAATGGCTCCGATTGTTGAGCGCCGTCGCGCGACACTCGGTGCTGGCAATATGACGGGAGCCCAAAAGCTCAAACGACTCTATGCGCCCGAGTCCGTTGTTCCGCAAATCGAGCTATGGGCTCGCATGCATCCTGCGGCAGATCCGGTAAAAAGCTCGCGGCTGCTGGCGATGCAGTACCAGGGTTCGTTTGACGAGTCGGCCGATGGCTATCTCCTGGCAGTGATCGAGGAGGGCATCGCCGACGGCTCCATTGCGTGTGCATGCCCGCGCGAAGCGGCGGAGGCGGTATCGTTGTTGGCGAATCTTTGGCTGCTGCCGCTGTTCCGTCCGCTTGAGAACAAGGGTCGAATGCTCGCTCGCGCGCAATGTTTGGCGCAGATGGCGGCCGCGGTGGGGCTCGATTTGGGTAATGAAGTGCTCCAGACAACGGCGCTGATTTGGGACGTATGGGACCGTGCCGGGTGGTAATATAGATACCAACGGTATGTAATTGATTTATGAGGGTAGCCACGGCTGCCCTTTTCAAGTCATTAAATACATACTAGCGGTATGTATAGGGGGCGGACTTATGGCTGGCCTGAGAGACGTCAGTGCCTCGTTGGAATCAAAAACAGTGCGGTCAATTAGACTCGCGGAGCTTCTTGTTGCACAGCTGTGCGCGTATTCGATGTTGTCGGCACTGTGCTTTGCGTGCCCGCTTTACTTGTTCGATTGCAGCGGCTCGTCAACGTTATATGGCGCCGTCGCGGCGATAGCGTTCATACCGGGCGTGCTCGCGACTCCGGTTGGCGGGATTTTAGCGGATCGGGGAAGACATCGCGGGGTTCTTGTGGTGCTCGGCATTGTTCTGATGGCTGCATCACTGCTGTTTATCCCCATGAAGTGTTCGCTGCCTCTTGCGGTTGTCGTGGCAGCAATGCTTTGCGTCCAATATGGCATCCAATCGCTGCTGAAGCCGATGCTTCAAATTGAGACGGTGCGCATGACGGGCCCAGAAAAGGTTGAGCGTGCCACTGCGTTGGTCTCGCAGATAACCATGGCGAGCAATATCTTGGGGCCTGTAGTCGGGACGGCAGTCTATGGGTGCTTTGGTATCGATGCTCTATGCGAAACCGCGGCGTTGACGTTTGCGATGTCAGCCCTACTGTTCGGGGGCGCACTCAAGCAAAATGCCTCATCTGGAATGACAGGGGACAGTACGACTTGCTCGACATGCCGAAGCGATTTTCGGGAGTCGATTCGGTACCTGTTTCAAAACGCATCATTGCTCGTTGTGTTTTTGCTTGCGGCTATTTTGAACCTTGCGTTAGTTGGGTTAACGATTGGTGCTCCCGTTATTGTTGCAAAGCATCTCGGAATGCAGTCATCCTTTGTTGGGATTATTGAGGTGGCTATGGGCTTAGGTGGTCTTGCCGGCAGTGGTTTGGTCGGTATTTGGCCGCATCGTTTTTCCTTCAAGGGCATATGTCGATATGTTGCGATGATCTGTTTAGGAGTCGTACCGATTATTGTCACGCTACTGAGCGGTCCTAACGAATTTGCGTTTGTCGCGCTTGCGGCCGGCTCGGCATGGGTCATGGCGTGGGCAAGCGTTACATCGGTTGAAGTCGTTTCATTCGTTCAGCGGTCAGCGCCAAAGGAACTCTGCGGAAAAGTGCTGGCACTCGTTTACATGGCGCTTTCCTGCGCAATGCCTATTGGCCAATTGGTTTACGGGCTCGCATATGATCGATGGACTCCGGCGATTGTACTCGCAGGAATGTTGGCGGTGCTGACGTTGATGACAGCGCTGTTTTATCGGCTGAAAAGTCGCTTATGGCGAATGTCTTAAGGCACTGGGGCACCGTGAATTTGTGGAGGCAGTGGCACGTCGCGCCGGGACGCCATTGTTTGGGCGCGCCCGTTCTCGTCTACAATATCGTGCAGACGAAGGAGAGGCACGCCCATGATCAAGATGTTTGCGAGTGACTTAGACGGAACGCTACTGAACGCCCTGCATGAGGCGGATGGGACCATCCGCCGTGCCATTCGCGAGCTGACCGAGGCTGGCCTGCATGTGGTTCCCGCGACCGGGCGCTCGACGTTGCCAATCGGCGAGCATGGCTTTACGGGGCTGGCGCTCGATGCCTGCTGCTCTAACGGCTCCATCGTGCGCGACAGTCATGGCGAGGTGCTCAAAACCTGGACCATCGATCCGCAGGTTACCGAGGAGCTGCTCAAGGCATTCCCGGACATTTGCTTTGATTGCTCCACACCCGATGGCATGTTCTCGAGCGGTTCGTTCGAGATGCATCAGGCGGGCTTTAAAAAGGACAGCCCCATCAAGCGTATTGTGATGCGCGGCATGCGTGCACGTGGCGGGTATCATGAGGATCAGTATTTCGATCAGTCGATCGGCGATATCTTGCGTCACGATGTATGCAAGATCAATTGTCGCGTGACCTCACCCGAGCTGGAGCGTGACCTTAAAGCATATTTGGCCGAGCGATCGGACCGCGTGGTCAACGCGCCGTTCGATCCGGTGATGTTCGAGATCACGGACGTGGCGTGCAACAAGGGCGAGAGCGTGGCCTGGCTGGCGGGCTACTACGGTATTACCGAGGATGAGGTCGCGGTTTACGGCGACGGCGGCAACGACATCGCCATGCTCAAGCGTTTCCGCCACAGCTACGCGACCAAAAACGGCAGTGACGCGGCCAAGGCCGCCGCGAGCGCGACTATCGGCAGCTGCATGGTCCACGCCGTCCCCAAACACATGCTCGCCACCATGCGCAAACAAAACTCCCGCACCGTCATCGAATAATGTGACGAAGGGACAGGCCCTTTGTCACATTCCAAATATTGCCTTTACGTGTTGATACACACGGTGTGCAATAATACTCGCACTGTGCAATAGCGCACAGGCTGAGTAACAAGGAGGACGCTTGTCCCAGCTCGAAAAATGCGACCGCCGGTCCCTTCGCTCGCAGCGTGCCCTTCGCCAGGCACTTGCCAGCGAGCTTGCCGAAAGCGGTGACCTTTCGCGCATTAATGTCGCGTCGCTCACCGAGCGCGCTGGCCTTACGCGCCGCACGTTCTATTCGCACTACCGCGATATCCCCGACTTTATCAATCAAATCGAGGACGGCTTGCTGGCCGAGATCCGTGAGCGCATTGAGCTCATCACCGCAGCTCAGCTGCCCGATCTCTATCACAACATCGATGAGCTCGAGCCGGCACCCGGTTCGGTTGAGTTGCTGCGCTACCTTGCGGCCAACCGCGATTTAATCGGATCGCTGCTGGGCCCGGGCGGCGACCCCGCCTTTATTAAAAAGATCATCGATACCGCACGCGAGGCCGTGGTGCCGCGTGCACAGACGGGCATTTTGGGCTTGGCGCTGGGCACCTTCTTTGACTACTACGTTACCTATGTCGTGAGTGCCGAGGTCGGCATGATCCAGCGTTGGTTTGAGCGTGACCTTTCTGAATCGCCCGAGACCATGGCGCGCATTATGACGGTTATCGCCTTTGTGCGCCCCGGCGACCTGTATGGCCAACCCATCGATATCAACGTGCCGGAATACGGCATGAAGCTATTGAACCTGCAGCTCGAGGACGCGGTCGACACCACCGCAACCGTCGAGTCCAACAACTAAGAGGAGAGACAATGAGCAAACTCGTCGAGGGCATTAAGGAGCGTATGGTCGCTGCCGCGCGTGAGGCTGCACCCGCCGTGGTGGATGCCGCGCAGAAGGCCGCGACCGCAGCTGCCGAGAAAGTTGCCGTGGCAGTTGCCGATGCCAAGAACGCGGCAGGGGAGACGTCCGTCGCTAGCGAGCCCGCCACCGCCGCTGAGCCCGTAGCCGCCGCCCACGCCCCCGAAGGCGCAATTTTCAACTCCGAGAACGCCCGCGGCAACCTGCATCTGGGCATCGACGTGGGCTCCACCACCGTCAAGCTTGCCGTGCTCAACGACGACAACCAGATCGTCTACGCCAAGTACCAGCGCCACCACACCGACGTCCGCGCTTGCGCCCGCGACCTGTTCGAGGGCGCTGCGACCGTGCTGCCGACGGCCCAGATGACCTGCGCCATTACCGGCTCGGGCGGCCTGCTGCTGTCCCAGTGGCTCGACCTGGAGTTTGTCCAGGAGGTCATCGCCAGCAAGCGTGCCGTCGAGACCCTCATCCCGGCCACCGATGTCGCCATCGAGCTGGGCGGCGAGGACGCCAAGATCATCTACTTCGATAACGGCATCGAGCAGCGCATGAACGGCACCTGCGCCGGCGGTACGGGCGCCTTCATCGATCAGATGGCAACCCTGCTGCACACCGACGCCAGCGGCCTTAACGAACTCGCGGCCAACGCCACCACCATCTATCCCATCGCCAGTCGCTGCGGCGTCTTTGCCAAGACTGACGTGCAGCCGCTGCTCAACGAGGGCGCCCGCCCCGAGGACGTGGCCGCCTCCATCTTCCAGGCTGTCGTGACCCAGACCATCTCGGGCCTGGCGTGCGGCCGTCCCATCCGCGGCAACGTCGCCTTCCTGGGCGGCCCGCTGCAGTATCTCTCCGAGCTGCGCCACCGCTTCTACCTCACGCTCAACCTGGACGAGGAGCACCGCATCGTGCCCCAAAACGCCCACCTGTTTGTGGCGAGCGGCGCCGCCATGGCGCACGAGTCCAATAAGCTCAACACGTTCCCGCAGCTCATCGAGGCCATCGATGCCCTGGGTGACACGCAGGGTGCCGAGGTCGAGCGCCTGGATCCGCTCTTTGCCACCGACGAGGACTTTGCCGAGTTCAAGACCCGCCACGACCAGGAAGTCGTCCCCAAGGGCAAACTCGACGGCTACACCGGCCGCGTGTTCATCGGCATCGACGCCGGCTCCACCACCATGAAGGCCGCGCTCGTGGGCGAGGACGGCCAGCTGTTGCACACCTGGTACGGTAACAACAACGGCGACATCCTGGGCACGGCCAAGGTCATCATGGCCGATTTCTACAAGCACATTCCCGCGGGCTGCACCATCGGCCACGTGACCACTACGGGCTACGGCGAGGCGCTGCTCATCGAGGCCCTCAAGGCCGACTCCGGCGAGATTGAGACCGTCGCGCACCTGCGCGGCGCCAAGGCATTCCTGCCCGGCGTCGAGTTCATCCTGGACATCGGCGGCCAGGACATGAAGTGCCTGCGCGTCAAGGACGGTGTTATCGAGCACATCATGCTCAACGAGGCCTGCTCGTCGGGTTGCGGCAGCTTTATCGAGAGTTTCGCCGTCTCTATGAACATGGACGTGCGCGCGTTCGCCGACGCCGCCATCCATGCCAAGGCCCCCGTCGACCTGGGTAGCCGCTGCACGGTCTTTATGAACTCGCGCGTTAAACAGGCGCAAAAGGAAGGCGCCACGGTGGGCGACATCGCGGCCGGCCTGTCCTATTCCGTCATCAAGAATGCCCTGTTCAAGGTCATTAAGCTGCGCGACCCCAAGGAGATCGGCAGCCAGGTGATCGTCCAGGGCGGCACCTTTATGTCCGACGCCACGCTGCGCGCGTTTGAGCAGCTCACCGGTGTGCACGCCGTGCGTCCCGACATCGCCGGCTGCATGGGCGCCTACGGTGCGGCCCTGCTCGCCCGCGATCGCGCCGGCGCGAACGGCACCTCGACCATCCTTTCGGCCGAGGACATCGCGCACCTCACCGTGACGCAAAAGCATGTCCGCTGCGGCCGTTGCTCTAACAACTGCCAGCTTACCGTCAACGACTTTGGCGGCGGCAGGCGCTTCATTACCGGCAACCGCTGCGAGAAGGGCGCTGGCCACAAAAAGCAGAAGACCGAGGCCCCCAACCTCTTCAAAAAGAAAAACGAGCTGCTCTTTAACCGCGAGGTGCTGAGCCCCGACGAGGCCCCGCGCGGCACCGTCGGCATCCCGCGCGCACTCAACATGTACGAGAACTACCCCTTCTGGCACGCGTTCTTTACACGCCTGGGCTTTAGCGTGCAGCTGTCCGACCAGTCGAGCAAGAAGACCTACCAGGCGGGCATCGAGTCCATGCCGTCCGAGAGCGTGTGCTATCCGGCCAAGATGAGCCACGGCCACGTGATGAACCTTATCGACCGCGATGTCGACTTCATTTGGATGCCGTGCGTGCGCTGGGAGCGCAAGGAGGATCCGACCGCCGGCAACTGTTACAACTGCCCCATCGTCATGAGCTACCCCACGGCGCTGGCGCTCAATATCGACGAGATCCGCGAGCAGAACATCGAGTTCCTGTACCCGTTTGTGCCCTATCACGACAAGACCGAGCTCAAGCGCCGTCTATACCAGGTGCTCGCCGTCGACCGTGTGGCCGATGCTGAGGCCGGTCGCGGTCGCGTGCGCGGTCCCAAGATCACGCGCTCCGAGGTCGATGCCGCCGTCAACGCTGCCTTTGAGGCCGACGCGCGTTTCCACGAGGATATCCAGACGATGGGCGAGGAGGCTCTTAAGTGGGTCGAGGACCACGGCGGCCACGGCATCGTGCTCGCCGGTCGTCCCTACCATAACGACCCCGAGATCAACCATGCCCTGCCCGAGCTTATCTCGAGCTTTGGCTTTGCGGTCTTTACCGAGGATTCGCTTGCGCATTTGGTAAAGCCCGAGCGTCCGATTCGCGTCGTCGACCAGTGGATGTACCACAGCCGCCTGTACGCCGTCGCCCGTTTTGTGACGATGCGCAACGACCTGGACCTGATTCAGCTCAACTCTTTCGGCTGTGGCCTGGACGCTCTGACCACCGACCAGGTGCAGGAGATTCTGGAGGCCAGCGGCAAGATCTACACCGTGCTCAAGATCGACGAGGTATCCAACCTGGGCGCCGCGCGCATCCGCATCCGCTCGCTCATGGCAGCGCTCAAGGACCAGGAGGCCGAGCGCTTGGCCGAGGCCATGGCCGCGGGCGAGGCCTACGAGCAGGGCGATGCCGCGCCGGTGGCACCCTCCACGGATGCCCCCGCGTTCGCGAGCCGCAAGTACACGTTTGAGGCTCAGCGCGAGAGCGCTTCGACCGCGTGGCCCAAGGTGCCCTTTACCGAGCAGATGCGCGAGGAAGGCTACACCATCCTGTGCCCGCAGATGGCGCCAATCCACTTTGACCTGGTCAAAGAGGTGTTCCGCGGTGCCGGCTACAACTTGGAGCTGCTGCCCTCGACTGACCACGATGCCGTCGAGGCTGGCTTGCGCTATGTGAACAATGACATTTGCTACCCGTCGATTCTGGTAACGGGCCAGATTATGGAGGCCGTCGAGAGCGGCCGGTACGACCTGTCCAAGACGGCTGTGGTTATCAGCCAGACCGGCGGCGGCTGCCGTGCCACCAACTACATCGCGCTCATCCGCAAGGCCCTGCGCGAGAGCGGCCACCCCGAGATCCCGGTAATCTCGCTTTCGGCCGTGGCACTCGGCGAGGACAACCCCGGCTTCAAGATTACGCCGGCGCTGCTTAAGCAGGCAGTCTACGCGGTGCTCTTTGGTGACGTGATGATGCAGATGCTCTACCGCTGCCGTCCGTACGAGGCAACGCCCGGTGCCGCCAACGCGCTCTACGAGGAGTACATGGCGCGCGCCCGCAAGCTGGCGCCCAAGTTCAACCGCCACAACTACACCAAGCTGTGCCGCGAGGCCATCCGTGCGTTCGACACCATGCCGCTTGCGGGCGAGGGCACCAAGCCGCGCGTGGGCGTGGTCGGCGAGATCCTGGTCAAGTTCCATCCCACGGCCAACAACCACGTGGTCGACGTTATCGAGCGCGAGGGCTGCGAGGCCGTAGTACCGGGCCTGCTCGACTTCTTCCTGTACTCCATGAGCAACGCCGAGCTGCAGAAGGACGAGTTGGGAAGCTCCGCTACCACGCGCGCTGGTATGCAGGCGCTCATCAAGCTCGTGGACTGGATGCGCACGCCGGTGGAGGAGATGCTCGAGAAGTCCCGCCGCTTTGAGGCACCCGAGCGCATCGGCACCATGGCCGACAAGGCCCGTACGGTGCTTTCGGTGTGCAACAACATGGGCGAGGGGTGGCTGCTCACGGCCGAGATGCTCGACCTGATCGATCACGGTGCGCCCAACATCATCTGCACGCAGCCCTTCGCGTGCCTGCCCAACCACGTGGTGGGCAAGGCCGTGATTAAGGAGCTGCGCCGTCAACATCCCGAGAGCAACATCGTTGCGGTGGACTACGACCCCGGTGCGTCCGAGGTCAACCAGCTCAACCGCATTAAGCTCATGATCAGCGTTGCCAAGGAAAACATGCGCGCCGGCAAGGGCTTTAAGCTCGAGAAGGTGGCGCCGCTCGCGATGGACGAGGTCACCGGCCAGATGCGTGCCCATGATGGCTGCGTGAGCTGCGGACCGGCCAGCGAGGAGGCCGTTGCATCGGTCGCCAAGCGTCTGGGACGCGGCATTAAGAAGTAGTTGGCCTACTTCGAGCCGGATATAAGACAAACGGGTGGTAGTCGTACCGGCTACCACCCGTTTTTGCTGGACATATGTTGCGCAAATGATCTCGCTGCAGCCTTCCGTGGGCTCGTATTTCAGAAGTGCGGTGAAAAACGCGCACCTCCTGAGCACACCGCCTTTTTAGACTCCCGCGACCTGCGGTTTTGTTGTCAAAAAAGCCGATCTGGTTGGCGAAACCTGATTTTTCCCCGCACTTCCGAAAACAGCGGTTCAGCAGCGCCAAAAAATGGCCTCAAAATCGAGAGTTAATGAACAAATGTAGCCGTTCGCCGCGAAATACCGTCCGTTTATAGATCCCACCCCCGGCTCGCGGCCTCCTTACGGTTGAATAAATACACATCTATGGAATTACGTAAGAGAGGACCGTCCCATGAGCTACAAGACCGTTTGCGTCGCCGGCGGTGGCGTGCTGGGAAGCCAGATTGCCTTTCAGGCTGCCTACTGCGGCTTTGATGTAACGATTTGGCTGCGCAGCGAGGGCAGCATCGGCCGCACCCAGCCCAAGATCGATCATGTGCGCGAGGAGTACATCGCGGCAATCGAGGGTATGGCGGACGGCACGGGCGAGTGGTGCTCCGGTATCGCCGATAGCGGCAAGCCCTTCGACAAAGAGGCGGCACTCGCCGCCGTTGAGCGCGCCTACTCCACACTCAAGCTGGAGCTCGATATTGCCAAGGCAGTGGCCGACGCCGATTTGGTCATCGAGTCTATGGCCGAGGACACCCAGGCAAAAATCGACTTCTACAAGAAGCTTGCCCCGGTTCTCCCGCAAAAGACCGTCGTCGTGACCAACTCCTCCACGCTGCTGCCGAGTACCTTTGCCAAGTACACCGGCCGCCCCGAGAAGTACCTGTCGCTGCACTTTGCCAATTCCATCTGGAAGAACAACATGACCGAGGTCATGGCTCAGGACCAGACCGACAAGCGCTATTTCGATGAGCTCGTCGACTTTGCCAACGACATCCGTATGCTGGCGTTGCCCGTCAACAAGGAAAAGAACGGCTATCTGCTCAATTCCATGCTGGTGCCGTGGCTGCTTTCGGGCCTGGACCTGTACGTCTCGGGTGTGAGCGATCCCAAGAGCATCGACCTCGCATGGACGCGTGGCACCGGTGCCCCCAAAGGCCCGTTCCGCGTATTCGACACGGTTGGTATCCAGACGGCCTACAACATCGTCATGCAGTATCAGAAGGTGCCGGGCTTGGTGAGCCCGCTGCTCAAAAAGATGATGATGCCCTACAACTTTAAGGCTATGGCGTCCGTCCTCAAGAAAATGCTCGACGAAGGTAAGCTGGGCGAAAGCTCGGGCGAGGGCTTCTTCAAGTACTAAAAAATGATCCGTCGGGGACGGAGGAAAACGGATCATTTTCGGCCGCCAGCAGTGAGAAGATGGACCCAGAAATAGAAAGGAGTGGCAATGGGCCGGTTCGGGCTTTGAGGACAAGTTACTGCAGGCCCAAGGCGATTTTTCGCTCAACGCGGGTCAACACAGTGTGACCTATCTGCCGAGTTCTGACACGGGAACGACCGGTCGCTACCAAGTGCTGTTATACGACAACAACTTTGGTGCGGCCGAAAGCTATCCCAAGTTCGACTGGGGCCAGCTGGGCGCCGCGGTGGTGACCGACTACAACAAGGGCACGCATTCGTTTGGGCGCATCTTTACAGTGGACGAGACGGCGCACACCTACGAGCTCGAAGACCAGATCGCGGTGCCGTTCTCGGGCTACGTCAGCAGTGCGCAGCGCGTCGGCAATTCGAACAGCATGCTCGTGGCATCGGGCCAGGCCAAGACCTTTGCCGAGTACGACCGCTACGGTCTGGCCATCGCCACCTACGAGATGGAAGCCGAAAAGTACATCTACCGTGTGTACAAGTACGAGCTGTAGGGCCGCGCTTAGGTTTGACCAATGGAGTATGAAAACACGCCGTTCGCCGATGCCCCCTCCGCGAGTGGCAGCCATATGGTTTGATATCAGAAACATATAGTTGTCGCCAGCCTGCTGGCGACCTTCCCCCTGATATCGGAGGTTCCAGGTATGTTTCGCGCTCCGTTAAGCAACTATCGGCTGGGCTAACATGGGTCGCCGTACTATTTCGATAACCCTTGCAGTGGTCTGCCTGGCTGTGCTCCTGGGCGCTACAGGGCTGTTTGCTATAAGCCGAGAAACGTCCTATATGCAGGAATGCGCTTCCGAAGGGTTTGCCATTGACGGTTACTATCGGGACGACAAGACGAGTCTGGAAACCCTGGCCTTTCTTGAAGAGGATAACCATCGGTGGTAACTGGTCGACAAAGACGGTAGCTGCGTTGACGGGCAGTTTAAGCGTACGGTTGACCCCAACATCCTGATATTAAAGAAGGAAAACGGCGAAGAATTCGGCACGGTTCACGTTGCGTATATATCGCGCCGACGCAATCAGGGGCAGATTTACCTAATTAGAAATACTGAGGTGACCCGATTTTATCTTGTGAGCACCGATCCGGCGTTTACGGTGGAGTCTGGCGATGTCGATGCGGACGTCTGATTCACGGCAATAAAACAGCGAGCGGGGCGCGGACGTGAACTACGTCCCGCTTTTTGCATGTGCCTGCGTCGCGTCTGAGCCTCGCCGCGACTTGCGCCTGTGCGCGGGAGCCATCCCATGCTCCGCATTACTCCACATCAAACTCCACGCGGTCGAGTTCAGGCACGTTGAGGTCGATGAGCTTGCGGGCGACGTGACGGTCGTGTGCCCCAAGCGCCTCGCCCGTCGTCACATGGGCGACAATCTCACGCTCGACGATGCCTTCCTCCTCGCCTTCGGTAGCCGAGGTCTCGACGGCGACGGTGTAATCCTTAAAGCCCGGCAGCACCGCGGCAAGTTCGCGCGTAGTTTCGGTGACGCCGTAGCCGTCCTGCACGCCGGCCTGCGCCGAGCCAATAGACCCCGCGGTCATAACGATGCAGGGGATGGCAAAGATCGCCGTGCCCACAATAATGCGGCGGCGCACCTTACGTGACAGCTCACCGACCTCGGCGTCTTCTTCGGCAGTCACAATGCCGTCGCCGTTGAGGTCGCGCTTGAGCGGCACGCGCAAAAGAAGCAGCACGGCTTCGGCGGCCAGTGCGATAAAGACCACGTTGATGCCAAACTCGTAGAGCGCCGAGAGAAACAGCGACCCGCTTGCGATGGCGATGCCATAGCCCGCCGCGCACAGGGGCGGCATGAGCGCGGTTGCCACGGCCACGCCGGCGATGAGCGTGGCGGGTTCCTGGTCGCGCGAGTTGCCCAGCCCGCCCGCAAAGCCGCCTGCGAGTGCGACGGTAAGGTCCCAGACGGTGGGTGTCGAGTTGTCGATGATGGCGGCCGTGGTGGTGCCAAGGGGCGAGAGCTTAAAGTACAACGTGGACGTGACCAGGCAAAAGACCATCTGCAGCGCAAGGCCGGCGACGGCTTCGACGGTAATCTCGCGGTCGAGCGTGGCGATGCCATATGCCATGGCAAGGACCGAGCCCATAAGCGGGCAGATGAGCATGGCGCCCACGATGGCGATGTCCGAATCGATATCGAGGCCGATGCTCGCGATCAACATGGCGATGATGAGGATGCACAGGTGAGAGCCGGTCAGGCGTGCTCCGTTTACAAAGCGCTTGCGGATTACGTGGTAGGGCGCGCGACCTTCGCGAATGTTGAATGCGCGCTTGAGGAAGCGGGTGATGTTTTCCATGGCTTCGCTATGAGCAGGGCGGATGCCGTGGCGCCGGTGATGGCGTTCGCGTAGTCGCTTGATCTGTTGTTTGTCGAGTTCCATGTCCACCTCGTTCCAGCGCGGTCCGCGCAACGCGCCCGTTGTCCTAACTCTACACCGTGGCGGGCGGGGTGTCTGTTGGATGCGGAATCCGATAGGGCGGATGACGCGGGAGCAAATGCAAATCACAGGCTCAATTCCATCCCGCGAGAATATGATGCACCAGCTCCTTCAAATGTGACGAAACTGTGAAGCACGAGAGCGTGAATTTAAAAAAATCCGCCGGTGACCAATGTTGCGCAACAGAATTCAAAAATCAGCTCCTACATTTTGAAGCGTATGGATACATCCGTGTCAAAGGGAGAAAGCCATGGCAAACTACAGTCCACAACACTTTGAGCCTCGGGCCAAGGCCGTCAACGTCAAGGGCGTTGCCAACCGCGCCGTCGCAACCGTTTTGACGGCGGGCCTCATCGCTCAGCCGCTCATGTCGCCGCTGGCGGCAATCGCCGCACCGTCAACCGATAACGGCGATTCTGTTCAGGGGGGGGGTAGTTCTGTAGAGAATACCGTTACCGCCGGTAACCAAGCGGTCGTAAAGACGGCTGCCCAGCTGGCCGAGGAGTCGGCAAAGCAGCTCAAGGACGCTCAGGCCGCCTACGATGCCGCCCAGAAGAAGGCCGACGCGGCGGGCCAGTCTCAAAAGCAGGCGCAGCAGCAAAAGAATCAGGCCTCGCAGGCCGTGACCGATAACGCCGCCGAGCAGAACGAGGCCGAGGTAGCCGCGCTTCAGGAGAAGATTGACGAGCTTAAAGCGGCCGTCGAAAAGACCGAGCAGCAGCAGAAGAAGCTGGGCGACCTGAACGATCAGCTCGAACAGGCCAACAAGAGTGTCGAGGATAAGACCCAGGCGCTCAAGGACGCCAAGGCAAAGCAGGATGAGGCCAAGAAGGCCCTCGATGATGCCCAGGCCAAGCTCGAGGCCATGGGTATGGACGAGTACGAGGCCGCCAAGAAGGCCGTCGAGGACGCGCGGGCAAAGCTCGATGACGCCAATAAGGCCGTTACTACTGCACAGGACAATCTGGACCAGGCCAAGGCTGCCGAGGCCAGCGCCCAGCAGGAAAAGCAGAATACCGAGGCAGCTTTGACGACTGCCCAGGCCAAGAAGCAGGAGACTGCCGCTGCTCTCGCAGCCGCAACCACCGCGCGCGATAACGCCCAGCAGAAGTTCAACCAGGCGCAGGCCGCGCTCGATGCTGCCGTCTCGGGTACGGGTGTTGACCTGAGTGCGCTTGAGGCCGCCAAGAAAGCTGCTGCTGGTGAGCTCAAGACCGCGCAGGCGGAGCTCAATGCCGCGACGGATGCCGACGCCACCGCACAGACAAATCTGCAGGCCGCCCAGGCTGCCGTCGCTGCCGCGCAGGAGAAGGCCAACGCCGCCAACGCTGCTGTAGCATCTGCCCAGTCTGCATACGATGCGGCAAACAAGGAGTACAAGGACGCGGCCAGTAAGCGTGACGCCGCGAAGACGGCATACGAGCAGGCCCAGCAGACCGAGGCCGACAAGAAGACCGCGTACGATAAGCTTGTCGAAGTTCGCAAGCAGAAGCGCAGTGAGTGGGAGGCAGCCTGCGCTGCTTCGAACGCCGCGGAAAAGGCTTATGACGCTGCTAATGTCCAGGTTGAGGCTCTTGAGCAGCAGATTGCTGACCTCAAGTCCAACATGACCGTTGACCAGGAAGTCATCAATAAGGGCATGCTCGGCTTTATGGCCTACATCAGCAACAGCAGCGATTTCACGGCTATGCAGAAATCGAACGCCAAGGACGCAATGGCTACACTCACCGGCGCTGACGACAAAGCCGAGTGGTATGACGATTACGTCGATCAGGACATGTCTCGCGACACCAATCCGCTTTCCTTGGAACAGCTGCGCAACGCCTTGACATATCTCGACACCCAGAACAACCTCCGCAAGGCGAACGGTCAGTCGGCGCTCAGCGTCAGCCTCCGCATGACCGCAGCAGCTGCACTCAACGCCTCATATTCATCGAATATTTGGGATCACTCGAACTGTTACTTCGATAATGCTGAGAATCTCGCAGGTGGTGGCGGTGCATATACCGGTGGTGAGACCGAGGATACCCTGGGCTGGCCCTACACCGGTCTCTACACTCAGGAGAAGGTTAATTACGAGAATTGGATTAAAAAGTACGGTGTGGATAGCGAGGCCGGCAAAGATCTCATGGCTCATCGCTATGATTCGTACTATATCTACCAAAACTATTACGATGTGTACCACGGTACAAAAGATAAGAATGGCAATCAAAGAGGAGACGCCTGCGGGCACTATCTCAACATTATCGATTCCGCTACGGTGGCTATCGGCATCGCGACCGGTAGCGGTAAGAACACCGATTCCGAGGTAACCATATTCGATTACAGCGCTGATGACACTCAGGCTGATTTCACTGTTTCCGAGTTCAAGAAGCTCGTCAACGACTACATCGATTCTGCCTATAACGCTGGCGGCACGCAGGCGCAGAAGGCGCAACTCAAGGAGCTCCAGAGCAAGCTCGCCGAGGCGCAGAAGACGCTGGGCACGGCCGATACGGCATATCTCGCTGCTCTCAATAATCAGAAAGACGCACAAGACGCCTATACCGCAGCCGACACGAACGTGAACACCGCCAAGGGCGAGTACGAGAAGGCCAAGTCCGGCACCGCCGCCGCGAAGACGGCATATGATGCCGCGAAGGACGCACTCGGCGGAATCGACATCGAGTCCCTCAAGCAGAACCTCGACGCCGCCAAGGACGAGGCGACCGTCGCGCAGGCCGCGCTTGACGACGCTAACTCCAAGCTCACCGAATGCCAGACGAACGCCTCCAAGGCTTCCGCCCACAAGGCGAAGGCACAGGGCGATTACGATACCGCCAAGACAAAGTCCGATAAGGCCAACGAGGCGTATGGCAATGCCACGGCTTCGGTCAAGGACCTTGCCGCCAAGCGCGATGCCGCCCAGGCGGACCTTGCGAATAAGCAGGGCTCGCTTGACGAGGCCAAGAAGGCCGACGGCGCTGCCCAGGCTGGCGTTGACAAGGCTCAGGCCGCAGATACACACGCCGCGACCGCTCTTTCGGACGCCAGGCAGGCAGTTGCCGCCAAGACGCAGGCCCTGTCCGACGCACAGGCGAAGGCCAAGGCCGCCGAGGGCGAGCTTGCCACCGCAAACAAGGCCTTCGAGCGCTTCGCCGGCGCCCAGAAGGCGGTCGACGACGCCAAGGCCGCCTATGACGCTGCCGTCGCCGGTGTCGCCGATGCCCAGAAGCAGCTCGAGGCCGCCAACGAAGCCGTCGTCGATGCGAACCTCGATATCTTCAAGGCCAAGGCCGAGCTTGCCAGCGATGAGGCACTCAAGGCCGATCTTGAGGCTGTCGACCACAAGGCATCCCTTGCCGCGGGCACGACGGGCAACGAGAAGCTGGTCAAGCTGAACGCTGCCTACGCTCGCTATAAGGCCGCCGTCGATGCCGCCGCTGGCCTCAAGGCTGCTCTGAGCGATGTCGATGCCAAACTGTCCGATGCCAACGACGCCTATGCCGCCGCGCTTGCCGAGCTTAACGATGCTAAGGATGCCCTGGCTACCGCACAAGCCGAGTACGACAAGTATCATCCCAAGGCTGAGCCGCAGACCAAGCCCCAGGTTGCGCAGGCTGCTGCAAAGGCTCCTGTCGCCAAGAAGAAGGCAACGTCGGCCGCGCTCGCCCAGACTGGCGACAATTCCGCTCTTGCGGGCGAGGTGTTCGTCATCGGCGGTATCACCCTCGTGGCCGCTGGTGTGACGCTAAGCGATCGTCGTCGCAAGCAGATGTAGCGTTTCGAGCGTAGTTTCTGCAACGAACTTCAATTCATAACGGGACCGTCTCGTTAGCCAAACGATAAGGCCGGCGCGCTGTTAAATGCAGCGCGTCGGCCTTTCTTTGCGTTGGTATCAAAAAGCCCGGTCAGCAGCCGCAAAAGCTACCGACCGGGCAAGCCGTAGGCAATATGGTTGCTGTCGAGCAGCTGCTCGACTTAGCCCAGCAGGCTTAAGCCCACGGAGACAAACGCCAGGATAACGCCGACGATGGACTCGCCACCGAGCAGGCCGCTGGCGACAACCAGGCCCTGTTCCTGGAAGGCGGCGTCCTTGGCAGCCCTCTCCTCGTCAGAAAGACCGGCGGTGGCGTCGCGGTGGGCGGACCACTTGTCGTAGGCGAGTTTGACGCAGGAGCCCAGGAATGCCGTGAGTGACATGTAGAACGGCAGGTACACGCCCAGGCCAATCATCATGGCCGGAATGCCGAGCCAGTACATGACGATGCCGGCGATAAAGCCGCCAACGAACCACGGCACGCTCGGGATGCCCGAGACCATGGTGGCGACAACGCTTGCCTGCGCGGCAACAAAGCTCTTGTCGGGGCCAAAGGCGTCCGGGCCATAGGCGGTGACGAGCGCGACCATGACGGCTGCGGCGACCAGGGCGCCCACGATGCCGCCGATGGCCTGGCCGACCCACTGTGCACGCGGGTTGGTGCCCAGCACGGCGCCGGCCTTAAAGTCGTTCATGACGTCGCCCGCAAGGCCGCACGCCACGGCTACGATGCCGGCGATAAAGAACAGCTTGACCTGAGCGATCTGTGCGAAGGCAGCCACGATGAGCATAACGATGAGGCCAAAGATCTCCATGGGGTCGATGCCCGTCTGGCCGCAGCTCTGTGCGCTCATGATGGTGGTGACAAAGGTGAACAGCGTGACGATGACGGCCGGAACGGGGCCAAGGTCGAGCACGATGGCGATGATCACGGCGATGGCGGCAGCGCCCAGGCCGATGATACCGGCGTCGAGCTTAAGGGAGCCCGAGATGAGCGACTGCTCGTCGGTGTCGGTGGAGCTGTCGGCGGCAAGACCGCGGACGATACCGGCGACCTGCGGCAAGATGTCCTTGAGGACGACGGCGACGCCAAAGCCCATCATGAGGCCCATGCCTAGGGACTTGACGATACCCTGCGCAGTCACAACGTCGAACAGACCGGCAGCGGTGCCACCCACGATGATGCCAAAGTTGCCCAGCAGCGCGCCGGCAAACCAGAAGGCGACGGGAGCGAAGCCCACGAGGAAGCCGACGGAGAGCAGCATGGGCGAGTTGTAGATGCCAAAGGTCACGCCGGGGATGTTGAGCGTGCACAGCATGCTGGGCACCACGCCCAGGGCGTCGCGCAGCACGCTATAGATGCCGGCGATGGCCATGGAACCAAAGAGCTGCTTGCCGGTCTTGCCGCCGGCTTCGGTAGCACGCAGCGTCTGAGCTGCGGCGTTGCCGGTGGGGAACTCAAGCGCGGCGTCCACGATAAAGTGACGGTGGATGAGCGCGGTGGCCAGCAGGCCCAGGATGGTGCCGGCGAGTGCCACGATAAACATGTCGAGCCAGCTGATCTGGTCGGCATAGCCCAGCATCCAGGCGCCCGGGATGGTAAACGCCAGACCGCCGGCGACCATGGCGCCTGCGGACATGATGGTGTGGGTGACGTTGGCCTCGTTGAGACTGGCGTTGCCCATGAGCTTAAGGAAGAACAGCGAGATGACGGCAGCGAAGACGATCGGCCAGGGGAGTGCGCCCATCTTGAGGGCGGTGTAGGCCGAGCTTGCCGTGATAATCACGCAGCCAAGGACGCCGATGACGACGCCGCGCAGCGTGAGTTGCCCGCGCATCGAAGCGCGGTTCGAGGGATTGCTCATATAAAACTCCTTTGCGTATATCCGCTTCCCCCGGGAGCGCCGCTACGGATACGGCGCGGGAAGTCGGGTTACCAAGGGCCGCCGCGTGAGCTCGCGCGCGACCGCGCACCAGTATAGCCGTAAGCTAGTCATTTTGGGATGACTGGTTTAGGTAGGCGATATACTGCTGGGCAGACGAAAGGAGCGCCGACGATGCTTAATGGGTGCGCATATATATTGACGGTCGACGTGGGTAACACGTTCATTCGCTTTGGTCTGTTTGCCGAGGATTCGGCCGCGGCGCAGGAATGCCCGCTTGCGACGTGCGAGATCACGACGCCATCGAGCATTACGGCCGACGAAGCGCGTATGCGTCTCGCTCAAGTCATGGCCGCGCTGGCGGCCGATGCGGGCATGCCGGGTGCGCTCGTTCCCGCAGCTGCAGTGCTGAGTTGCGTGGTGCCGGCGCTCGAGCGCCCGTGGAAGGCGGCGCTTTCCCGCACCTGCACAGGACGCGTGCTCACCGTGGGGCCGGGCCTCAAGACCGGCATGCCCGTACACTACGACGATCCGGCCGAGATCGGCCCCGACCGCATCGCCGACGCTGTGGCGGCACGCGCCGTCTACGGCTCTCCCTGCATCGTGATCGACCTGGGTACGACGACCAATATTGAGGTCATCGACGCGTACGGAACCTTTGTGGGCGGCGTCATCGCGCCGGGTCTGGCGCTCGGTGCCCGGTCGCTTTCGGCCGCTGCGGCGCGTTTGCCTCAGGTCGAGCCTTCGGCGCCCACGCATGTGATTGGCCGCAACACGCGTGAGGCCATGCGCTCGGGCGTGGTTCTGGGCGAGGTGGCCCGCATCGACGGCATGCTCGATATGGTGCTCGCCGAGATGCGCGCGACCAAGGCCGCGGGGGAGGGCGACGTGCCCATCGTCATTACCGGCGACGATGCCGAGGCGCTCGCGTTGCTGGTCGGCCATAGCCTGACGGTCGACGACGCGCTGACGTTGCGGGGCCTCGCCGAGCTCTACCGCATCAATCAAAAGCCCCGCCGCGTGTAAAAGTGAGGGCGCCGGTGGGACAAACGCCCCCACCTTTCACCTGCTACAATGGGTCAAACTATTGCGATTACGGAGGTGTCTGCCATGTCGGACGATCTTCATCAAACTTCGTCAGGCAAGCGCCTGGACGTCATTAGCTGGGACGAGTTCTTTATGAGCGTGGCCATCGCCGCGCAGCGCCGCAGCAAGGACCCCAACACGCAGGTGGGTGCGTGCATCGCCAACACCAACCACCGCATCCTTTCGGTGGGCTACAACGGTACACCCTCGGCGCTCAACGACGACTTTTTTCCGTGGGGTACGAGCGACGACCCGCTGCAGGACAAGCACAACTACGTGGTCCATGCCGAGGCCAACGCCGTGCTCAACTACCGTGGCTCGCTCAAGGACCTCGAGGGTTCCACGGTCTACGTCACGCTGTTCCCGTGCCACGACTGCGCCAAGATTTTGGCTCAGGTGGGCGTGGGCGAGGTCGTCTACCTGGACAACAAGTACGCCGACACCGATGACGGACGCATCAGCCGCCGCATCCTCGACTCCTGTGGCATCAGCTACCGCCAGGTTATCGTCGATGTTCACATCGGCACCGAGGGGCGGGCTCAGCAGTAGCGGCGGCGTGTACTAGCGCCGGGCGCCGACAAAAGCAGCTAAAAAGCCCCGTCCCAAATTGACTGCTCGTGAAAGTCGTGTCCGCGCGCATGGACGGCTCGTGAGCGGGTACACGGCTGTAGTAACATAGCTCTGTCCGCGGGCGCGCCCGCGTTATTGTGAGAAAGGAGCCCCTGTGGCTGTTAACGAAGAGCTGCTTAAGAAGGTTCTTGAAGAGATTCGCCCCAACCTACAGGCCGACGGCGGCGACATGGAGTATATAGGCGTTGATGACGAGGGCGTCGTCAAGCTGGAGCTGCAGGGCGCCTGTGCCGGTTGTCCCATGAGCGCCCTGACGCTTTCCATGGGCATCGAGCGTATCCTCAAGGAGCACGTGCCCGGCGTTACGCGTGTCGAGCAGGTCAATGCCTCCGGCGAGACCGATGACCTGTACGACGAGTATGCGCCGTTCTAAGAAGTGAAAGCTGCGGGCGATATGCTCCGCATAGACGTCACGCCCGAATATGCGGCTGCGAGCGCAAGGCCCGCGGCCGCATTTGTATGTAGGGAGCAGGGGGACCGATATGCTCAACGACCTCTACCATATGCTTGATCCCGTCGCTATCTCGGCGGGGCCCATCACCATCTACTGGTACGGCTTGGCCTATGTGGTCGGAGCTCTGCTCACGGCGGTCGTCATGTACCGCACGCAGCGCCGTTGGGGTTTTGACATTACGGTCGACGACCTGACGAGTGTCGTGGTCGGCGTGGTCTTTGGCCTTATCATTGGCGCCCGCCTGTTCTACGTCATCTTTTACGGCGACGGCTACTACTGGGCGCATCCGCTCGAGATCTTTGCTACCAATGAAGGCGGCATGAGCTTCCATGGCGGCCTGGTGGGCGGCATCATCGGCGGCGTGCTCGTGTGCCGCATGTACAAGCTCGACGCCTGGACCATCGCCGACCTTGCCGTTATCGGTGCTCCGCTGGCCTTATGTCTGGGACGCTGCGCCAACTTTGTCAACGGCGAGCTGTGGGGCAAGCCGACCGATCTGCCCTGGGGCGTGATCTTTGGCGGCACCGCGGGCGATATGCCGCGCCATCCCTCCCAGCTCTACGAGGCATTCCTCGAGGGTATTGTGCTCTTTTGCATTCTGCAGGTGCTCAGCCGCAAAAAGCCGCTACTGCCCCAAGGCACGTTTATGGGCGTCTTTGTGATGGGTTACGGCATCGTTCGCTTTTTGATTGAGTTTGTGCGTGTGCCCGATGCGCAGCTGGGCTATCTGCTGGGCGGCGTCATCACCATGGGTCAGCTGCTGAGCCTGCCGCTCGTGATTGCGGGCCTGGCGCTCATCATCTTTGCTCATCGCCGCAACCAACCCCAGCGCATCTACCTCGACGCTTAACCACCAAAAAGTGAACAGGCACCTTTGTGGTGGTTCGCTGGGCAACGATGACAGAACCGTAACGTTTCCCCAGATAAAACCTGCCAAAATAAACCTGTCCCTTTTTGGCAGGTTTCTAGAAAGGCTTTCGGACTGTGAAGGATTCCGACCTCTCCACAACGGCTGCGCGCGACGCTGCCCGCATCGTCTGGTTTAAGCGCTACCCCGCCAAGCAGACGCTCATCGCATTTTTGCTCGCGCTGTTGGCGACCACGGCGTTTTCCATCGATCCTGCCCCGGTGTCGAGCAACGCAGTCTTGGCGATTGACCCCAAAGCCTCGGGCATGCTGTACGTGTGCTACGAGGTGCTCCTTTCGTTTGCCGGCCATACCGACGCGGTCATGCTGCTTGCACTTGCCTGCCTGCTCACCTTGCCGTTTCGCTACGTGTTCTTTGGCCGTGGCGACACCTGGCGTCCATCGATCATTCTGCCGTCGCTGTTCTTCGCCATCTGCATGGTGTTCGGCCGCAGCTACGACCTCACCGACTCGGCCGAGATTGTCCTTGGCGACAAAGCTCGCATCATCTGCGCCTGGATTGGCGGCGCGGGCTGGATGCTCCTGGCGATCGTTGCCTTCTACCTTGCCTTTGAGTGTCTAGATTGGCTGAGCTCTCGGCGCATCCCGTTTTCCGAAGCGCACTTTGGCCGCGTATGGCGTGTGACTCACGCTGTGCTCTCGGTCCATCCCTTTGCCGGGCCCTTCCTGGTGCTTATGATCGCCTGGACGCCCACGCTCATCGCTTCGCTGCCCGGCCTTTTTATGGGAGATACGGGCGCGCAGATTCGCCAGTGGTTCAACTATCCCAACGGCACGAGCGACTACCTGCGCCTACTCAACCCCAACGTGCTGCTCAACGGGCATCATCCCGTAGTGCACACGGCCATTATCGGCTCGTGCGTTCAGCTGGGGCTTTCGCTGTTCAACAGCGCTAACGCGGGTCTTGCCATCTACACCTGCGCTCAATTTGTCATCACGGCCGCCTGCATGGCCTATTCCATTTCGTCGCTGCGCAAACTGGGCGTGAGCCTGCCGGTTCGCGGTGCGATCCTGCTGTTCTTTGCGTTTATGCCGATGTTCTCTAACTACGCGGCGTTGCTCACCAAAGACGTGCTCTTTGCCGACGCGTTTTTGGTGCTGCTGGTACAGACCGTCAAGCTCGTGGCATGTGGCTTGCCCCGTCGTGATGCCAATGTCGAGCGAGCGGGCGAGAAAGCCCCCGTGCTCTTTGCGCGCCACGACTGGCTGCTGCTCGCTCTGGGCGCCATGGGTTCCACGTTCCTGCGCAACGGCGGCCTGGTGTTTCCCCTGGCGGCATGCGTAATCGCGGCGGCGTTTTGTGTATGGGACGTGCATGTGGCTCGTCGTGCAGCCAAGCAGACTGGTGCTGCGCCTTCAGGCGCCATCCCGCGTTTCCGCTGGGTTGGCGTTCTCGCGGTGCTCGCGCTCTGCCTTGCCTCTAATATGTACTTCACCAAGGTCTTTATGCCGGCGCACGATATCACGCCTGGTTCCAAGCGCGAAATCCTCTCGATTCCGTTCCAGCAGACGGCTCGTTTCGTCCAAAAGCACGACGGCCTCAACTCGGGCGTCAACCCCACGGTTAAGGAGGACGGCACCATCGTGGAGGCTCCTTGCGACGGTTCGGTGACCGACGAAGAGCGTGCCGTGATCGATCGCGTACTCAAGTACGAGAACCTGGGCCGCCGCTACAACCCCGACAAGTCCGATGCCGTCAAGAACTGCTTTAACGAGTACGCCTCGCAGGAGGACATCGATGCCTATTTTGAGGTATGGGCTCAGATGTTTAAGAAGGATCCCGAGTGCTATATTTCGGCGCTTATCAATAACTACTATGGTTATTTTTATCCGAGCGCGCGCGATGCCTGGGTCTACAGCACGGCGCGTAGTGCCGAGATCATGGCGCGCCCCGACAACCTCAAATACTTCGACTTCCATCCGGTTGACAGCAACGTGGTGCGCTGGTGCGACCACCTGATCAATCTGTACCGTGTGGCAGTACAACGCATCCCGTTTATTTCGCTCACCATGAGCTCGGCCACCTATGTGTGGATCATGATCGCCGTGGTGGTCTACCTGCTGCGTCGTCATTCATGGCGTGCGCTGGCGATCTGGGTGCCGCTGTTGGGCGTGCTTGCCGTGTGCCTGATTGGCCCGTGCAACGGCTCAACCTACATGCGCTACCTGTATCCGGTTATCGCCTGCATGCCCTTTGCCATCGGCGCCACCGTCACCCGAAGCGACTTCCTCTGGTCCTAACTTGGTGCATTGGGGTCAGGATACTTTGCACCAAAGGGTGGCATCATCACGACGCCTTCATTTTGGGGTTTATCTCGCAGGCCAGTAGGTATATCATAACGACGTTTGTTTATATTGCCCGAGCATCTGCGCTGGGCTTTAGGTCGAAACCGATAGGAGACACGTATGTCCGGACACTCTAAGTGGGCCACAACCAAGCATCGTAAGGGCGCGCAGGACGCCAAGCGTTCCGCCCTCTTCTCCAAGCTGAGCCGCAACATCACCGTTGCTGCCCGTCTCGGCGGTGACCCGCTGCCCGAGAACAACGCCAGCCTCGCCGCTGCCGTTGCCAAGGCCAAGGCTCAGTCCATGCCTAAGGACAAGATCAAGTCCGCTATCGACAAGGCTTTTGGTTCGGGTGCCGATGCCGCCGTCTACGAGAACATCGTGTACGAGGGCTACGGTCCCGCCGGTGTCGCCGTCTACGTCGACTGCCTGACCGACAACCGCAACCGTACCGCCGCTGATGTCCGTTCCGCCTTCTCCCACGCTGGTGGCAACCTGGGCACCTCCGGCTCCGTCGCCTTCCAGTTTGAGCGCAAGGGCCAGATCGTCGTCGCCAAGGAGATCCTGGACGAGAACGCCAAGAAGGAGACCATGATCGCCAACGGTGCTGCCGGTGACGAGGATGAGTTCATGATGGCCATCGCCGAGGCCGGTGGCGAGGACTACGAGGACGCCGGCGAGGAGTGGATCGTCTGGACTGCTGCCAACGACGTTATGGCTGTCTCCAAGGCGCTCGAGGAGCAGGGCGTCCAGGTCAAGGGCTCCGAGACCACCATGGTCCCGACCACCCCGACCGAGGTTTCTGGCGCCGATGCCAAGAAGGTTCAGCGCCTCATCGACCGTCTTGAGGAGCTCGACGACGTCCAGGACGTCTACAGCACCATGGACATGACCGACGAGGTCATCGCTGCCCTCGAGGAGGAGTAGCGCCAGCACGGATTGAGCCGTGCATATCTGGGCATAATGAAGCGAGCATGCAAGCCTCGTGGAATAGATGAGCCGGATCCGCGTGCGTAGAGCACCGGACCCGGCTCTTTTATAATGATGCGAACCGTTTTGCATTTCGAGAGTCGAGATTTGAAGGGAGCGCCGCGTGCGCGTACTCAAACGAGCCCTAGCGATCGTGTATCTTGCTGCCACCATCGTGGCGCTGGGTACGCTTGTCTGCCAGTTTTGGGGGCCGTATACGTATCGCTTTATGCTGCTGATGCGCGACCCCATGCCGCGCATCGTCGTCACGGCGTGTGCCGGCGTCGTGGCGCTCGGCGCACTGCTGAGCTTTTTCCGCCTGATGTTCGCCCGTCGCGAACCGTCCTGCGTGCATCCGGCGGGGGAGCGCAATATCGAGGTTACCCTTGCGGCGCTTTCTTCGTGCGCTAGGGCTGCTGCCGAGTGTGACGACCGCGTGATGGTCGAGCATGTCGAGGCCCGCGTCCAAGGCCCCGACGATTCGCACGTCCGTTTTAAGGTCGAGGCTATCGCGCTTGACGATAAGGACGTGGCATCTCTGGCTACCGCGATGCAGCAGCGCATCGAGGAAGCTTGCGACACCATGCTCGGCACGCCGGGTACGACCACGCGCGTCCGTTTTTTGCCGTCCAAGACTACCGTCCAGACCGTGGAGGTTTCCGGTGAGTGATACCAATCAAGATAAGACCGCTCGTACGCCGCGCCTGACGATTGACCAGAGCGCCACGCCGGCGAGCGAACCTGTTGATTCCAAAGCGGGGGCAACCGAGTTGCAAGACGCGGCAGCCGCGGATTTTGACGAGGCTATGGGTCTCATCAAGGGTACGGGCGCTGCCATCTGGAGCTATGCTGTGCGTCATCCCAACACCACGCTTGGCGCCGTCGCCGGCTTTATCCTCGCCGTGTTGGTGCTCACGCTGGGCCTGTGGGACACGCTCGTCATTGCATTCTTCGTGCTGATCGGCGCTGTGATCGGCCAAATTCGCGACGGCGAGAACGGGATCGTCAACTTCTTCGGCCGTCTGTTTAGCGGCCGCTAATATGTATTCGACTGTCGCATCCGCGGCAGGCATAAGGAGGAACCATGGCTTTTAATACGAAGGTCGATGTAGCCGATACCGAGCTCGAGGCCGACGAGACCGTCGCCGCCGAGGCCGAGGACGTAACGCTCGAGGACGAGGCGCTCGTCGAGGCCGAACCCGCCGACGATGCGGACGAGGACGACGAGGAAGCGGACGAGTCCGAGGACTCGCTGACCTATTCCAACGGCGTGATTGAGAAAATCGTTGCCATGGCCACCCGCGAGGTTCCGCACGTTCTGGGCATGAAGGGTAACCTCATGCACTTTGTGCAGGAGCAGTTTGGTGCCGAGAATCTGACCAAGGGCGTGACGGTCGAGGTCACCGATGATAATCGCGTGGTCGTCAACATCTCCGTCATCATCGAGTACGGCGCCTATGCGCCCGCGATCTTCGACGATGTCAAGGCACGTGTCACCGAGCGCCTTGCCGCGATGACCGGCCTTGAGGTGGCGGGCGTCAACCTGCGCATCGAGGACGTCATCACCCCCGAGGAGTACGAGCACCGCACCAGCCAGCACGAGTAACCTTCCAAAAAGGGACAAGTTTGTTTTGGCAGGTTTTATCTGCGAAAACGTTAAACGGTCGACCGCGCAAGCAAAAGCGTGGCCGGCCGTTATTTGTATGCCCCCCGATGTAGGCATACCGCTCGTCTAACTAGGGGTTGCAATCGTCGCGTTCCGCGTTACCCTAATGGGCGCATTGTTTCCAAATTGTTAACGAGGGGTTGCCGTAATGGCCGACGAGCACGAAACAGAAAGCAAGGCATGGGCGATTGAGGCCGCCGCGGCAGAGGCGGCATCGCGTGCTGCCGAGGAGATGCATCGTCCTCCCGTAGTGCCGATGGAGCGCGTGGTCGATCGCACCGATATCGAGCGCGGCGAGCGTGCCGGCCAAAAGCGCAGCCAGGAGCCAGGCTTCCCGCGCTTTTTTGCCGAGCTCAATCTGGGTCTGATTCTTACGGCCTTTGCCATCGTTGCGTTTAAAACCCCTAATCACTTTGCTTTTGGCGGCACCTCGGGCATGTCGGTCATTCTGTCCACGCTGTTCCCGACTCTGCCCGTCGGCGTCTTTATGTGGATTATCAACGCGGTTCTCGTCGTTTTGGGCTTTATCTTTTTGGAGCGCAAGGCGATTCTTTGGAGCGTCTTCGCCTCGTTTGCGTTGTCCGCCTATGTTTCGCTGTTTGAGCTCTTTATTCCGACCGATGTCTCTCTGACGGGTGATATGTGGCTCGACCTGTGCTTTGCCGTGATTCTGCCGGCGCTCGGCAGCGCTATCGTCTTTGATATTGGTGCCTCGACGGGCGGCACGGACATTCTCGCCATGATCCTCAAACGTCGCACGACGCTCGAGATTGGCCGCGCCCTGCTGCTGGTCGATATCGGCATCGTGACCATCGCGGCCTTTTTGTATGGCCCGCGTGTCGGTCTGTACTGCGTGCTCGGTCTGTTTGCCAAGACGCTTGTGGTCGACAAAGCCATTGAGAGCATTCATCTGCGCAAAGTCTGCACGGTCATTTGTTCCGAGCCCCTTAAGGTCGAGGAGTTTATCGTCAAGCATCTCAACCGCACGGCGACCATCAGCCGCGGCTACGGTGCCTTCTCGGGCAAGTGCGTGACGGTGATCATGAGCGTGCTGAGCCGTCGCGAGGCCGTGCAACTACGCCGCTATGCGCGCGAAGTCGATCCGGGTGCCTTTATCACGATCGTCGACAGCTCCGAGATCGTCGGCAAGGGCTTCCGCGGCACGAACTAGCGCGGACACACTCATCAAACAATCGAAAAGCGCCTTGCGCGTTGCAAATACGTCATCTAAGAGTATTTGTCCTCACATTGGGTGATAATGATGCCAAAGACATCGTTTGCGATCCAGGTGATTCGCTCTAGATACGAAGGGATGATTTCGATGTTCTGTTCGCAGTGTGGCGCTCCTATGGGCGATAACGACAAGTTCTGCGGTGTGTGCGGTACTCCTAATGCTGGTGCTGCAGCTTCCACCCCTCAGGGTCAGCCTCAGCAATTTGTCCCTCAGCCTCCCATGAACGCGTCCAAGGGCTGTGTGGCTCAGGCGTTTGAGGATATGACCAAGACTCCGGGCGTGCTGCAGCGCGTGTGCCAGATCGCTTTTTTGCCGGCGCTTATCTGTGTCGTGTCGGTACTCGTTCTGTTCATCCCCGTTATTGGCGGCATTGCGGCTGCCATCGGCTTTTTGGCAGCTTGCATTGCGAGCGTGTGCGGTTCCGGCTTTGGTATCGAGTGGGGTCGCGATCTGTCGCTCAAGGTTGATGACGGCATGGATCGTCCACTCATGCGTTCCACGTCGTTTGGCCTCGGAGTCTTTTCGAGCGTTATCTCGGTCGTGCTCGAGGTTATCGCTGCCATTCCCGTTATCGGTGTAGTGCTTTCGCTGGTGGAGGGCGTGGTAATTGGCGCCGCGGGCTCGTATTCTTATTACGGCTCCTATGCACTCGAGACTGCGCTGTTCGGTTCGCTCGGCCTGCTTGTCCTGGCGCTAATTGCCTCGGCGATTCTGGGTGTCTTCTTTAAGATGTTCGCCGACATCGCCGTGATGCACTTTGCGGTGACCGGTCGCGTCGAGAGCGCGTTTTCGCTCGATAAGGTCTGGGCGGCGTTTAAGCACAACAAGACCAAGCTGTTCTGTGCTTCGTTCCTTCCCGAGTTTTTGACGGGCCTGGTCGCCAACGTTGTCACATGGATCTTGACGGTCGTCTTTGGCGCCATTGCCTCTGTCGGTATGTATAGCTACTACTATCGTCCTACGGGTATTGAGGCAATTGTTACCGGCGGTGGCGTCACGCTCGCGCTGTTCTTGGTGCTGGTCGCTTTCGTCACCGTATTTCTTACGGTCTTTGGTAAGATGCTCAAGCACCGTGCCGTTGGCTATTGGGCCGCACGCTATGCAAGCGAGTGGGCCGATGAGGATAAGGACGACGTCCTGACTTTTGTGTTGCCCTTCGAGAAGAAGTCCACCCCTTCGGGTTACGGTGCTCCGGATGCTTCGCCGGCACCTGCACCCGCTCCCGCGACCGAGCCTGAGCCGGCGCCCGAGTCTGAACCGGCGCCCGAGCCTGAGACGGCATCTGAGCCCGAGCCTGCGCCTGAGCCTGAGCCGGCACCTGCACCTGAGCCGGCGTCCGAGCCAAGCTCCGACGAGGACCCTCAGGACGAGTAGCCATGCCGTCTGCCATTTGGGGACGGGGTAGAAATAGTAGAAATAGCGCTTGAAGAATGAGCGGGGGCGGACGTGTCGAAACGTCCGCCCCCGCTTTGACATCGCGATGTGGCTATGACTGCGAGATGCCAGCGAATCGATTACTCGTCGTGCTTCTCCTCACGGCGTGCAGCAGCGCGTGCGTCGTGGATGCCCTTGATCGCGGCATGGCGAGCCGTTCGGGCATCATGGATGGCGTCGCGAGCCTCGGCGGTCGTCGCCTTGGCAGAGCGCAACTTGGCGGCCAGATCGGGGTTGGTTTCGGCGACCGCGGTAATCGCGGGGCCGTCGAGCTCCTCTTGCGTGGGCTCGGCCAAAAAGTCGATAGCATACTGGGCGGCCACCATGGAGCCCTTTGCCAGCACGGTCTCGTCAATCTTGTAAAAGCAGGAATGCTGGGCGTACGTGGCGCCAATCTTGGGATTGCGCGTACCTACAAAGGCGAGCACGCCCGGTACGCGGCGCAGGTACTCCGAAAAATCCTCGCCCGAAAGCGTGCCGCGATAATGTCCTTGGCCGGTGGGGCCCAGGCACTTGATTACGGCCTGACGGCAGCGCTCGCTCGAGGCGGCGTCGTTTTCGACCTTGTAGTTGGCGATGGTGTAGTCGGTGAGCTCTGCCTCGGCGCCCAAGGCGGCCGCGGTATGCTCCACGATGCGGCGCATAAGCTCCGGCATTTCCTCGTGGGTCGAATCTCCGTAGGTGCGCACCGTGCCGGCGAGGTAGGCCGTGCCGGCGATAACGTTGCGCGCGGTGCCGCCGTGCAGCTCGCCGACGGTGATGACGGCCGGCTCGTAGGGGCTGATTTCGCGCGAGACGATGGTCTGCAGGGCGTTGACAATCTCGGCGGCAACCATGACGGCGTCGTGACCTCGCTGGGGCATGGCGCCATGGCACGAGGTGCCGCGGACGTCGATGCGGAACCAGTCGGTATTGGCCATGCGCGGACCGGGCTCGCAGCTCACGGTGCCGGCGTCGACCTCACTCCAGATGTGCGCGGCGTAGGCGCCATCGACGCCGTCGAGCACGCCCGTGCCGATCATGAGCTTGGCGCCCTGGCCGTTTTCCTCGCTGGGCTGGAAGACGATGCGGACCTCGCCGTGGATGTCGTCGGTCATATGGCGCAGGATTTGCAGCGTGCCGAGCATCATGGCGATATGGCAGTCGTGACCGCAGGCGTGCATGCAGCCCTCGTTGACGCTGGCGAACTCTTCGCCGGTCTGCTCGGTGACGGGCAGGGCGTCGATGTCGGCGCGCAGCAGGATGCGGCGGCGTGGCGTGCCGTCCTCGCGGTAGGCATCCGGCGCGGTACCGCGAAGCGTTGCCACCAAGCCGGTCTTGAGCGGACGCTCGTAGGGGATATTCATGGCGTCGAGCTGGTTGGCGATGTCGGAGGTCGTGCGCTCCTCGGCGAGGCTCAGCTCCGGGTGCTTATGGAAGTGGCGGCGCTGCTTGATGATATAGGGCTCAAACTCGGTAGCGATATCTTTGATGGCTGCGGTGACGTCGTCAGCCGCGCGAGCCTCGGTCGCCGCCATAATCTGCTGTGCCTTGGTCTTCGTCATGGTCGATTTGCTCCTTGCTGGGTTGATCGCAAAATCGTACAGGCTCTCTCCAGTATGCCACCTGCCGCTAGGGCTGGTAAAGTTGCCGTTTGCCGCTTGGGGTTTTGTTACAAGGGCGGGGGAGTACACTCGGGGGTGTTGAATTTCCTGCCAGAGATGGGGATGCCCATGCAACATATCGATCGGATTATCCGCTCCAAGAACGTCTTTACCGCGCAAGACGGCATCGATACCGCCCGCGAGCTGGCGATTGCCATCGCAGGCGACCGTATCGTCGCAGTCGGTGCGCCCGATGACGTGATCGCCGCCGCTCCCGCCGCCACGTCGGTTATCGACTACGGCGAGCAGTTTGTCTGCCCCGGTTTCCATGACGCTCATCTGCACTTCTTCCATACCTCGGTCGGTTCCTCGCCGTACATGCTTATGGATATGGGCACGTCCGAGGCGGCGCTGGTGCAACATGCGCTCGAGTTTTCCCAGGATCTGCCTAGTGACGCTTGGGTTGTGACGCAGGGCTGGCGCGACTACCGTTGGGACCCGCCCGAGCATCCTACCAAGGCGTCGCTCGATGCGGCATTCCCCGATCGTCCCTGTGTTATGTATTCGGGCGACGGGCACACGCTTTGGCTCAACAGCCGCGCACTCGAGGCGCTCGGCGTCACACGCGACAGCGAGCCGCCAGCGGGCGGCAGCTACGACAAGGATGCAAACGGCGAGCTCACGGGCATTGCTCACGAGGCGGCTGCCATGCAGCTGCTACCGCGCTGCCTTGAGTGGCTGGGCGAGGATCGCATCGCAAGCGCTTACGCCGATCAAATGAGGCGGATGGCCGAGCAGGGCATCACCTCGATATGCGATATGTCGCTCATGCCCATGCCGGGCTGCGATTTTATCCGCGACGACGTCTATGACAAGCTGCAGGCAGCCGGCAAGTTGGGCATCCGAGCCCATCTGTTCCCCACGCTGTTGGATGACCAGTCGCGCTTGGAAGAGCTGCAGACCCGCTACGCGAACAACGCGCTGCTCTCGGCGCCAGGCTTTAAGCAGTTCTTCGACGGCGTGTCGAGCGAACACACGGCCTATCTCACCGAGCCCTATACCAACCCGCGCTTCCCGGGCGACCAGGGCCGTCTGACGGTTCCGGCCGAGCGTATGCGCAAACTGGTCCTCGCTGCCGCGGAGCGCGGTCACACCGTGCGCATCCACGTCATCGGCGACGGTGCCATCCATGCCGCGCTCGATATCTTTGAGGAGGCCGCCGAACTGTATGGCCTGCCCCAGCACAGTCATAACACGCTCGAGCATCTGGAGAACCTCTTGCCCGAGGACATCGATCGTCTACGCAAGCTTAACGTCGTTGCCTCGAGCCAGCCCTGTCACATTACACTCGACCCGGGCGGCCCTGAGCGCGATCTGGGCCTGGAGCGCAGCCGCATCATGTGGCCGTTTGCGACCTATAAGCAGCGCGGCATTCGCCAAGCCTTCGGTACCGACAGCCCTATCACAGCTGTTACCAGCATGAACGTGCTCTACACGGCTATCACGCGCCAGGACCCCAAAAGCCACTGGCCCGAGGGCGGCTGGCTGCCGAGCGAGCGCATCGATGCGGCCACAGCTCTGCGCAACTATACCCTGGGCAGCGCGTACGCAGCGGGCGACGAGCAAAACCTCGGCAGCTTGGAGCCCGGCAAGTATGCTGATCTAGTAGTCCTGGACCAAAACCCGCTCACCATCGACCCCCAAGAACTCCAAGCCACCAAAGTCCAAGCTACCTACCTGGCAGGTAACTTGATTTACGAGCGCTAATATTCATGTCGTACCGTTAAGCGCGGCTCGGGCAGCCAATTTTGGGATAACGCTCGAGCCGCGTTTGTTTGCCGGTGAGGATTTGTTAGGAGCGTCCCCGCTCTGCTGGATTTGGGCGCAGGGCGGACGCGCCGCTGCCCTGCGCGCTCAATTTGGACACCAGCAATGCTATCTCTTGGTGTTTTGCATACTTCCCATTACAGATTGCATAAAAAGGCTGGGATATTTTTCCTGATCCTGATGTACCCCCGCCCGTGCCGTGCAAAAAACGGAGTATTCAGCACCGCGAGCTCTGCCGGTGCCGCTGCAGTCGGGTAGCATTGCGGAGATCGACGTCATTTTGGGGTCCGACGTGGCGCGAGGCATGCTTGTTTGTCTCGACGAGGCCTGTCTGCCGACCCAAATCGCCGGTCGAAGGCTACCGTGGGACTAATTAGATGCGCCCGGTGCGTATGCATTTGTCCCGGCCTGCTGAAAACTCCCAAAAATGCACGGCGCTCCCCAGGGGACCCGTGCTCGCAACGAAAACCATGCCCATGTCGCTATCCGCATCGCCTTTTTGCTGCACTGACTTTTCTGAATGCCGGGCTCGAATTAGTTAACCTGCCTCCCGTGTGGCTCCGGAGGGGCGGGGCATAAGGTTTATCGCGAGTTCCGCACGAGCCGAAGGCCACTTAATGTGGCCTTCGTGCGAGCAGGACTGCCCGAGCAGGAAACCTTATGCCCCGCCCCTCCGGAGCCACACGGGAGCCACCGCTAAGTTATCCCCCGGCATTCAGAAAATCTAAGTGCCAAAAAATAAGATTTTTTGACTCTGTGTTGTATAACCCGCCATTCGTGGGTACCATTCAACGCGTACGCAAACAAAAAGGGTTAATTCGCGTGGTATAACCGCGCGGCCCAAAAAGGAGGAGACAAGCATGTCGTCTTTGAAGCCGCTTGCAGATCGTGTTCTGGTCAAGCCCGACGAGGCCGAGCAGAAGACCGCTTCTGGTCTGTATATCGCCAGCAACGCCCAGGAGAAGCCGCAGCGTGGCACCATCGTTGCCGTTGGCGCCGGCAAGGTCAACGACAAGGGTGAGCGCATTCCCATGGACGTCAAGGTCGGTGACGTTGTCATCTACGGTAAGTTCGGTGGCAACGAGGTCAAGGTCGACGGCGAGAAGTATCTGCTGATGCGCGCCGACGACATCTACGCTGTCGTCGAGGCCTAGTCTCGTCGGAATCTCTGATTCGTCTTTGAACGCGCCTGCCGCATAGGACTCGGAAGCGGCGACGCGAGTCACATTTCTTTTGGAGGATTACCTACCATGGCAAAGAACATTACGTTCAACACCGATGCCCGCGCTAAGCTTGCCAAGGGCGTCAACACTCTGGCCGACGCCGTTACCGTCACCATGGGCCCCAAGGGTCGCTACGTTGCGCTGCAGCGCACGTTCGGTGCCCCGACCATCACCAACGACGGCGTTTCCGTCGCCAAGGAGATTGAGCTCGAGGACAACATCGAGAACATGGGCGCCCAGCTGGTGAAGGAGGTTGCCACCAAGACCAACGACACCGTGGGTGACGGCACCACCACCGCAACCCTGCTCGCTCAGGCCATCGTCAACGACGGTCTGCGCAACGTTGCTGCTGGCGCTAACCCGCTGGCCATCCGTCGCGGCATCGACAAGGCCGTCAACGCCGCCGTCGCCGAGATGAAGAAGCAGGCCAAGCCGGTCGAGACCAAGGAGCAGATCGCTTCCGTCGGTACCATCTCCGCCGGTGACCCCGAGGTCGGCGAGAAGATCGCCGAGGCCATGGAGGTCGTGGGCAAGGACGGCGTCATCACCGTCGAGGATTCCCAGACGTTCGACATCACCATCGACACCGTCGAGGGCATGCAGTTCGACAAGGGCTATGTCTCCGCTTACTTCGTCACGGATAACGACCGCATGGAGGCCGTGATGAAGGATCCGTACATCCTCATCACCGACCAGAAGATCTCCAGCGTTCAGGACATTATGCCCGTTCTCGAGGCTGTCCAGCGCGCTGGCCGTGGCCTGCTCATCATCGCTGAGGACATCGACGGCGAGGCTCTGCCTACCCTGGTTCTCAACAAGATCCGTGGCGCCCTCAACGTCTGCGCCGTCAAGGCTCCGGGCTACGGCGATCGCCGCAAGCGCATCCTCGAGGACATCGCCGTCCTCACCGGCGGCCAGGCTGCCCTGGACGAGCTGGGCGTGAAGGTCGCTGACATCACCGCCGATATGCTCGGTACCGCTAAGTCCGTCACCATCTCCAAGGACAATACCGTCGTCGTCGGCGGCGCTGGCTCCAAGGAGGCCATCGACGCTCGCATCGCTCAGATCAAGGGCGAGATGGAGAACACCACCTCTGACTTCGACCGCGAGAAGCTCCAGGAGCGCCTGGCCAAGCTCTCCGGTGGCGTTGCCGTCATCAAGGTCGGCGCTGCTACCGAGTCCGAGCTCAAGGAGATCAAGCACCGCGTCGAGGATGCCCTGCAGGCTACCCGCGCTGCTGTCGAGGAGGGCATCGTCGCCGGCGGCGGCGTCGCCTTCATGGACGCTGCTCCTGCGCTCGATGCTGTCGAGATCGATGACCCCGAGGAGAAGATTGGCGTCGACATCGTCAAGAAGGCTCTGACCGCTCCGGTCGCCACCATCGCCAAGAACGCTGGCTTTGAGGGCGCTGTCGTGGTCGACAAGGTTGCCGAGCTGCCCGCCGGCCAGGGTCTCAACTCTGCCAACGGCGAGTGGGGCGACATGATCGAGATGGGCGTCCTCGACCCCGTCAAGGTCAGCCGCGTCACCCTGCAGAACGCTGCTTCTGTCGCCAGCCTGATCCTCATCACCGAGGCTACCGTCTCCGATGTGCCCAAGAACACTCAGCTTGAGGACGCTATCGCTGCTGCTACCGCTGGTCAGCAGGGCGGCGGTATGTACTAAGGCCGACAAGGTCTAGAACTCCCACCGGGAATCCGGGGGCGGGACGGGGACTTCTCTCCGGAACGTCCTCGGACATGCAAAGAGGCTCCGCACCGCGCTTCGCGCTGCGGAGCCTCTTTGCGTCCTGCGGAATGTTCCGGAGAGAAGCCCCGTCCCGCCCCCGGATTCCCTGCGTTTACGGCCTTGAGGTCGGCGGGCGGAGAAAGTGGTTGTTGGGGATACGTGTCCCGGTCGCTGTTTCGCGGCTTTGCCGCGAAAGGCGCGTCACTTTGGGATGGGTGGGAGCGTGGTTGTTGCGGCAACTGATCCCGGTTGATTTCCGATCTCAGCCGAACACATTGAGTGAATAGGCCGTTCCCGCAG
>UQIK01000020.1 GCA_900541125.1 uncultured Collinsella sp. | reverse complement strand
GGCACTTCAACATCATTGTCGCAGCCCCGACCCGCGGTCACGAGCGGGGGCTCCTGTCTTTTTAGCGCCCTCGGATTGGGTCATAGTGTCTGTCGTTGCCAAAACAACGGCGTTCCCTTGGCTGGCTGAAAGTGGCACTTGTACCTGCGGCGTTGCTATGGTGGTCATTGGGGCGGCACTTGGGGACGTTCTTTTTCTGCCGGCAGTTGGGGACATTCCTTGTGCCAGCGTTGCATCGAGTGCTTGGGAAACCGCGACCCGGTTTTTGGCCGAATAGTGGGTCGCATTTTCCGAATGGGGTGGGTTGCGGAAAGTGCGACCCGGAATATTGCTCTGAAACGGGATGCGGTTTCCCTGATGCGCCTCAAACGGAAAGCGCATCCCATTCCGGAGCTCCAAAACGGGATGCGCTTTCCGCGCGGAAGAATTGTCGCAGCTGCGTTAAGCAGTGTCGCTCGTTACTCGCCCAGGATCAGCGCCGCTAGCTCGTCTTGGGTGTCCACCACGTAGTCGGCGCCGGTGGCTTCCAGCTCTGCGCGGCCGCGGAAGCCCCAGCTGACGCCCGCGCTCTTAAGGCCGGCGTTGTGGCCGGTCAGGATATCGACATTGGAATCGCCCACATAGAGCGTGGTTGCCGGATTGGCGCCCAGCTCCTCCATCACATGTAGCGTGACGGGTGCTTCGGGCTTGGGCGGAAACGCATCGACACGGCCCTGTACCAGCGCAAAGCGCTCGGAACCAAAATACTTTTCGATAAGCGGAGCCGCCGAGACGTGGTCCTTGTTAGTGAGCACGGCAAGCTGCACGCCCGCCGCGTGCAGGCGGTCGAGCATCTCGATCGTGCCGGCATAGGGGGCGGTGTGGTCCTCCTTGTGCTCGCCGTAGTAAGCCCTAAACTCGGCAAGCGCCTGCTCAAACATGCGGCCGTCGCCCGCATACTCGGCGGGCATAAAGCGCTCAACCAGCTTGAGCATGCCGTTTCCCACCTTGTAGCGGTACTCGTCTACGGCAAACGTGGGCCAGCCGTGCGTCTCGCAGGTATGGTTGCCGGCGGCCGCCAGATCCTCGAGCGTGTTGAGAATGGTGCCGTCCAGGTCAAAGATCACATGGGAAAAAGCTGCTGCCATGGGTGCTCCTGCCGCTTGAGTTGTAAAACGCACCCCATGATACTGGGCATGCGTGCCGGGCATGTTTGGAATCTGAATATCTTTAATAGCCCTGAGCCTTTGTTGTTAGCAAATTCTCGGCAGCTGCTCTCCCACGAGCATGTCGAGGATGCGGGTCGAGCCCCAACCGGTACGTACGCGCACGGCGGGGCGGGCGCCCTCGGCAAGTGGCAGCACGCGACCGATGATGGCGGCGTTCTCGCCGTAGCGGGCGGCGCGCATGGCGCTCAGTGCGGCATCGGCTTGCTCGGCCGGTACGACGGCGACCATCTTACCCTCATTTGCCACCTGCAACACATCGTAGCCGAGCATCTCGCAGGCGGCCTGCACGTCGGGACGCACAGGCACGGCATCCTCGTCGACCTCCATGGCAACATTGCTGGCCTGGGCAAACTCGTTGAGTGTGGACGCTAGGCCACCGCGCGTGGGGTCGCGAAAGCAACGCGTGCCGGGCGCTGCGGCCAGAACGTCGGCAATCAGGTGGTTGAGCGGCGCGGCATCGCTTTCGATCGTGCTCGAAAACGCCAGGCCCTCGCGTTGGCTCATGATGGCGATACCGTGGTCGCCCAGTGTGCCCGACGCCAGAATGACGTCGCCGGGGCGGCAGTTGGCGCCGCTGAGCGCCACGCCCGTGGGAACCTCGCCCACGCCGGCGGTATTGATGTAGACGCCGTCGGCCCCGCCGCGCTCGACCACCTTGGTGTCGCCCGTGATTATGGACACGCCCGCCTCATGCGCCGTTTCGGCCATCGTCTGCACAATCTGGCGGAGCTTATCCATGGGATAGCCCTCTTCGAGGATAAAGCCGCACGATAGGTAGCGCACGTTGGCGCCCGAGGTCGCGACATCGTTAACGGTTCCGCACACGGCTAGGCGGCCGATGTTGCCACCGGGGAAGAACTGCGGCGAGACTACAAAGCTGTCGGTCGACATGGCAATGCGCCCGCTCGTGGGCAGCGCGGCGACGCCGGCATCGTTGCCCTCGAGCAACTCGGGCGACCCAAAGGCATCCAAAAAGACCTCATCGATGATGCGTTTCATCATCTGACCGCCAGAGCCGTGGCCCAACAGGACGGTGCTATCGGTGGCAGTACGGGACATATCGAAAACTCCAATCGTGGGTGGTGCCGGTGTGCGGGTGCGTCCGGACTAGTCGCGGTAGCGGTAGTACGCCGCGCAGCTGCCCTCGGAGCTCACCATGCACGGGCCGACGGGATGCTCGGGCGTGCAGGTGCGGCCAAAGAGCGGGCAGCTGCTCGGCGTAATGGCCCCGCGCAGCACGTCGCCGCAGCGGCATCCACGCGGCTCGACCGTCGCCTCAACGGGCACGTCAAAGCGAGCGCGGGCATCAAAGCGCGAGAACTCGGGGCGGATAGAAAGGCCCGAGTTGGCAATCGGCCCCAGCCCGCGCCACGTGGTGTCGCATGGCTCAAACACCTGCTCGACCAGCTGGCGCGCCACGGGGTTGCCGTCTGCGTTGACGCCACGGCGGTAGGCGTTGTCGATCACGGGCCTGCCCTCGACAACCATCTGGACCAGCATGCAGATGCCCTGCAGGATATCGACCGGCTCAAATCCCGTGACCACGCCCGGAGTACTGAATTCGTCGACCAAAAAGCTAAAGGGCGCCAAGCCCGTGATGGTGGCGACGTGGCCCGGCAGGATAAAGCCGTCGATGGCGGTCTCGGGATCGTTGGCGATGGCGCGCAACGCCGGCGGCGTGGTCTTGTGGGCGCAATAGACCGAGAAGTTCTGGAGCCCGCGTGCATCGGCCTCCAAAATGGCGGCAGCGATGGTGGGCGTCGTAGTCTCAAAGCCCACGCCCATAAAAATGACCGGGCGATCGGGGTTTTGCTCGGCAATGTCGAGCGCGTCGAGCGGGGAGTAGACGATGCGAATGTCACGCCCTGCCGCTTTTTGCGCAGCGAGCGAGGTGGATGATCCGGGCACGCGTATCATGTCGCCAAAGGTGGTGATGATGGCGCCGTCTATGTTGGCGAGTGCGATTGCGTGGTCGATGTCGCGGTTGGCGGTAACGCAGACGGGGCAACCCGGGCCGCTCAGCAGCTTGAGCCCGGCCGGCATAATGGAGCGAAAACCATAGCGACCGATGCTCACGGTGTGCGTGCCGCAGACTTCCATAAGGTTGATGGTGCGGTCGCCGACGAGTTCATGGATGCGTTCGATGAGCTCGCGGGCCAGCTTGGAATCGCGAAATGCCGAAAAGTCGATACCGGAGCGAACCGGCTGTCCGGCCGCCACTAGTATGCCTCGGCCGGGTTGCTGGCCAGTTGGTCTTCTTCGGCCAGTTCGGTCATGGCATTAACGAGCTCGAGCGTTTCTTGCGCTTCCTGCTCGTCGACGATCTGGATGCCAAAGCCGGCGTGTACGAGAATATAGTCGCCAACCTGCGCCGTCGGCACGAGGCGCAGCGAAACGGGGCGCTCGATGCCCATCATGTCGACGGTGGCCTTGAGGTCGTCGTCGCGTTTGACTACTTTGCCGGGAACGGCAAGGCACATATTGTTCCCCTTTTATACGCTTTGCGCTGGATGGGCGCTTAATAATCCATCAGTTGATGGTAGCGCTCGCGGGGTTCGCGGGCAAACGCGTTACGCCTGTGAGACGGCTGGGCGCGGCGGCGTGCGAGGGCGAGCTACTGTGATGCAATCTGCGCGAGGCGAGCGCGTGCGACTGCCGCCTGACCGTAGGCGATGCAGCCGTCGTTAACGGGCACGGTTTGGGGGACGAGGACAGTAAGGCCTGCGCTTTTGAGCTCGCGGGTGAGGAGTTGAAGCAGAAGTCGGTTCATGAACACGCCGCCCGAGAGCGCGACGGTGTCGATGCCCTCGTGCACGCAGATATCGCTGGCGATGCGCGCCGAGGAGCGCGCGACGGCGACATGGAAGTCGAGTGCGAGCCTGTCGGCGGGCGCTCCGGCTTCAGTTCCTCCCAAAAGTGTCTCAAAGAGTGCTTTCTGATCCAGAACATGGGGGCCGTTCAGCCACGATGGGCCAGATGCGAAATGGCCGGCGTTGTCGTCGGGAAAATGGGCGATTTCGTTGTCGAGCGCGCGCCAGGCGGCAGCCTCAAGCTCGATGGCGGGTTCGCCCTCGTAGGTTGCCTTGTCGCAGATGCCCAGAATTGCTGCCGCGGCATCAAAGAGACGCCCCATGCTGCTGGTACGCGGGCTGTTGATGCCGCGCTCGATCATGGTGGCTGTCACGCTGCGCGTTTGCTCGCCGAGGCTGTCCAAAAGCCGAGCGGCACCTGGGTGCTCGAGCAGGCCGAGCTCACTGAGCAGGGCAAAGGCGTTGCGGCAGGCGTCGCGCACGGAGGCCGCCCCGCCGGGGAGCGCCCAGGTGCGCAAATGCGCGGCGCGCTCAAAGCCGCCAAGGCTGGCAACAAGAAACTCGCCGCCCCAAATGGTCCCATCGGTGCCGGCGCCGGTGCCGTCAAAGGCGATGCCAAGGACGCGCGCGTCGGTTGTAAGCTGGCCCGCGGCGATGGCCTCGGCCATTGCGCTCGCGATATGCGCATGATGGTGCTGCACCTCGACGAGCGGCAGATTGCATTTTCGCGCCTGCTCGCGCGCCCACTGGCCCGATAGATAGCTGGGGTGTAAATCGCAGGCCAAGGCGGCGGGCGCCAAGTCAAAGAGATCTTCCAAGCGCGTGCGCGCGGCGTTCCAGGCATCGAAGGTCCCGCCGTTTTCAACATCGCCGATATGCTGCGACACAAAACAGGTTGCCTCGCCGTTCGTCCCTTCGCGCGTGAGCGCAATCGTGGCCTTTTGTTGTGGCCCGCAGGCGAGCACGCAGGACGGAGCGCCGTCGAGCGCCGGCAACGGCAGCGGCTGGGGTGCATATCCGCGAGCGCGGCGCACGGGCATAACGGCGCCGTCGACCACGCGCACTACAGAGTCGTCGTAGCGCGAGAGGATCGCGCGGTCGTTACCGAGCAACGCGTCGGCGATGCCGGCGGCAACGAGGTGTTCCCAGGCAAGATCGTCATCGGTCTCGATGGGCTCTTCGCTCAGGTTGCCGCTGGTCATGACGAGCGCGTGCATACCGCAGGCTTCTGCCGCGGCAAGCAACAGATGTTGAAGCGGCGTATAGGGGAGCATGACGCCGAGCTCGGGCAAGTCGTGCGCGACAGATGGCGCGAGGGCGAGGATGTCGGGGGAACCGCCGTTGCCCTCGCCAGCAGTGCGCTGGCGCAGCAGCACAATGGGGCGGATACTGCCGGCGAGCAGATCGCGTTCAGCATCGTCGATATGGCACAGGCGCCCGGCATCGGCAAGACTGCGCACCATGACGGCAAGCGGCTTATTGCTGCGGCGTTTGCGACGGCGTAACTCGATCACCGTCTGCTCGTTGGCAGCGTCACAGGCTAGATGGAATCCGCCTAGGCCCTTGATGGCGACGATGCCACCGCTGGCCAGCAGCTCAACGCAGCGCTCAATGATGGCGTCGCTGGCCTCGCGTGTGGTGCCGACGGCCGGTGTCGCGGACGAATTCCCGCACGCATCGCCGTTCACAGCCTCGCGCCACGTAATATGCGGCCCGCAATCAAAGCAGGCATCGGGCTGTGCGTGAAAGCGACGGTCGAGTGGATCGGCATACTCTGCAGCGCAGGCGGGGCACATGGGGAAACGGTCCATCGAGGTAGCCGCTCGGTCATACGGCAGCGATCGGATGATGGTGAAGCGCGGCCCGCAGTTGGTGCAGTTGATAAAGGGGTAGTGATAGCGCCGATCGGCGGGGTCGAACAACTCGCGCAGGCAATCGTCACAGGTGGCGATATCGGGCGAGACGAGCGTCGTGTGCGCGGTCTGATCCTGCGACGCTACGATGCGAAAGCCCTGCTCATTGGCGGTATCCCAGTTGCCGGGTGCTAGGCCTACAACCTCGACATGCTCCACGCGAGACGCCGCAGGCGCATGCTCGGAAAGTGCGTCAACAAATTCGTCGAGCGACTCGCTTAGGGCGTGCGCCTCGATATGCACGCCGTCGCCCGCGTTGAGCACCCAGCCGCAAATGCCGTGCGCCATGGCCTCGCGATACACAAACGGCCGCATGCCAACGCCCTGCACAATGCCCGTCACATGAATATGCACATGCCGCATGCGACACTCCTCATCAAAACCGACCAAAATAGACAGGTTTATTTTGGTAGGTAAAACGCTAAACCTGCCAAAACAAACCTGTCCCTTTTTGGCGGGTGCGCTGCGGGAAATCCCGCTACAGCCCCAGGCTCTGCTTGGTGGCGGCGCACGTGAGCTCTCCGTGCTTAACGCCGCGCAGGCCCAGCAGGCGGTCGGCTAGTTCGTAGACGCGCTCGCCGCGACCCTTGAGCGCCAGAATCTCCAAGCAGTTGTGGTGATCCAGATGCACGTGCATGGTCGATACGATCTCGTCGGTGTAGTCGTGCTGCACTTCGTCCAGACGGCGCGTCAGATCGCCGGTGTGATGGTCGTAGATCATGGTGAGCGACCCGATAACATGCTCATCGGGCGTGCGCATCTGCTCCTTGGCAATCGAGGCGCGAATCAGGTCGCGCACGGCCTCGGAGCGGTTGGCCACGTCGCCGCGGCGCGCGATCTGTTCGTCAAAACGGCGCAGCAGGTCGTCCGGTGCGGTAACCGAAAAGCGGACCAGCTCGGAGCCGGAGCCACTACAGTGGCAGCCCGCATCACCGTCCGCCCCGTGCGGATGCTCGTGCTCGTACCCGCAGCCGTGCTCGTGTTCGGCCACCTTACACCAGCTTCACGGAGCCGACGGAGTTGTGGTCGGCCTCGATGGCCTCTTCGTAGCCCTCGAGTGCGTCGTGGGCCTCGTGCAGCGCGGCCATGGCGGCCTCGAGCTTGGCGCCGATGCGCTCCATGTCAAAATTCTCGGTCGCATGCAGCAACTGATGGCTCCATTCGTGAGCGAGCTCGATGGTGTCGTCGACCTGCTTGACGCTCATGGCAAGCTGGCTCATGTTCATTCCAACATCATGCATGGGAAATCTCCTTTTGTATGGGGCAGTTCAGTGGTTCAGATTTTACTACGCCCGCTCTGCGCGCAACTGCATAAGAAAACGGGTACGAGTCTGTGCGACCCGCACCCGTTCACTGGGGGCTGTTTGTGACTACCATACTATCCGTGGTTGCACTCGGTGCATCCAGAAGTCCGGCGAGCGGTGCAAAAGCGCTCATGGACGGCAGGCAGACGGCAACATGTAACGAGCGTATTACAGATGCTTCTCCAGCAGCGCCTGCAGCCTCGCCTTGGGCAGAGCGCCAACCGAGCGGTCAATCTCCTCGCCGTTCTTAAACACAACCAGCGTGGGGATGCTCATGACGCCATACTTCATGGCCAGGTCCTGGTTGTCGTCGACGTTGCATTTGGCAACGGCAAGCTTGCCCGCCAGCTCATCGGCAACCTCGTCAACGATGGGCGAGAGGGATCGACAGGGCCCGCACCACGGTGCCCAAAAATCGACCAGCACGGGCAGACTGTCGTTAACGATGGAATCGAAGTTCTCGGGGGTAATCTGATTAATGTCAGCCATGGTGACCTCCATAATGCGACGCGGCTCGGCCGCGTAAAACTCAGTACGACCGTGCTTATACCCAGCCGCCCGCAAAGCAACCACTCGCGGGCAGCTCTTTTATATAATGGTGGGCACGCAAACGATTGGAGAGCGCATGTCCACGTCACAAAGCCAGAAAAAAGAAGCCATCGCCCAGGCGGCCGAGCAAGAGCTCACATCGCTTGCGGTCCGTGGCGTGCGTATCGCGGGCAACGCGTGCTCGCCGATCGTGCTGGTCAAAGGCGATTTGGACGAGGCCGAGCGTTCGGGTGGCGAGCTGGCTGCCGGTCCAGACGGTGCCGCGCTGCGCAAGGCTCTCGGCGCCATCGGCTACGCACCCGAGGATTTTTGCGTGCTGGCAAGCGTCGCCGGCGCAGGCGACGGAGCGGTCGCGGTGGGCGAGACTCTGCCGTGCGAGCTGTTCCGCGAGGCGCTTGAGGCCTTGGACCCCGAGGCGGTGCTACTGCTCGACAACAACGCGGCTGATGCCATGCGCGAGACCTATGCCGATATGCTCGTGGCGATCGATGACTTCGACACCGCCATGCTCAAGCCCGGCCTGGTCGCCCATGTGCAGGGTCGCCGCGTGCTCGCGCTCGACGGTTTTGAGGCGGCGCTCACTGACAAAGCCGCCAAGCAGCGCATGTGGGCATACATCAAGCAGCTGACCCCGGCAGCCGCGCCGCTGTAGCGAGCCCGCATCGACAAAAGACCCCGAGCGGGCGAGCCGCACCCGCGGAACGCAAATCCGTCGCGTCCGCGCCCTTACATCACAACGCGCAGCTCAAACCGATCGCCGTTAATGCGGAACTGGCAGTTGCCGTTCATGCGCTCCACGGCGAGCTTAATGCTCTTGGTGCCAAAGCCGTGACCGGCGTGCTGAGCCACGGGCATGCCGTCGACCATGTGCGGCGCCCGTCCAAATGTGTTGGAAACCGAAAGCAGCAGCTGCCCGTCCTCAAACCGCAGATCAAGATCGACAAAGCGCTTGCCCTCGGGGGCGGTGCTCGCCGCGGCAATGGCGTTTTCCAGGGCATTCGAAAGCACGCTGAACAGGTCGACATCGGCCACATGCACGCTCTGGGGCACGGCGGCGCGCAAGTCGGCGGAAATGCCGCGCTTGCTGATATCCGAGCCAAACGACGAAAGCGCGATGTTTACGGTCTCGTTGGCACAGAAGCGGCGTACGGCGGTGCGGTCGCCGGCTTCGCAGAGTTCGTCGATGCGTTTGAGCGCCTCGTCGGTGTGGCCCTCCTCAATTAAAGCGGCCAGGCCGCGTAGGAAGTGGCGCATATCGTGGCGAAGAATCGACAGCTCGCGCCCAGATTGACGCCAGGCCTCGAGCTCTTTAATGGCGGCGCTGTCGCGGGTTTCGAGCATCCAGCGCTCTCGCTCGGCGGTTTCCTTTTCTTCGTATTCGCGCAGGTAAACGGCAAGAAACATAAGATAGAAGGCACAGAGCGCAAATGCCAAAAACTCAACCGTTACCACCGAGCCCGAGTGGAACAGCGTGGTGTAGACGTTGGTGGCATAGTCAAAGACGTAATAGACGAGCGGCAGGATTAAAAGGATGCCCAGCTCGGTGGTGCTTTTAATCGCCAAGCGCGGACCGATGTCGCCGGCCCAATGCAGCAGGACGGCAAAGACGGCGAGTGTGGTCGCGATGCGCGCCAGATAGTACGCGATCTGAGAATCGGTTGCGGCAAATGCGGCAATGCCCATCCAATTGCTGAACTGGCAGCTCAGATAGGCACTCGTAATGCCGAGTACGGCAAGCAGCGGGCTCAGGCGGTAGCGCGCGCACAAATAGATGACGAGCGGCAGATGCACGACGAGCGGATATACCTGGCGGGCGAAAAGCTCGCCGCCGACGGCATTGGCGAGGCCAAATGCGCATCCAGTTACGGCACCGACCAGCACCAGTTCAAGCGCATGACGCCGGTTGATCTCGACACCGCACAGCGCCGCCGAGGCAAAGACGCCAAAGAGCAGCGTCGTGGCGTGGTGGATTGCCCAAAGGACCATTTCGACCGAGGAGACCATCAGTGTCTCCCACCCTCAAAGCGCACCGCAAAGTAGGCGTCTTGGAATCCCTGCTTGCAGCTGCGCGACAGCGGGATGCACGCGCCCGAGCGCATGACGATGTCCGTGCGGTCAAAGTGATCGATATTGCGCAGGTTGACCTGGTAGCTGCGGTGGCATTTAAAGAAGACCGCGTTTTGCTCCAAGCGGTCCTCGACGCTGCGGAACGACTCGAGTGCCTCGATATCGCGTCCGTCGCGCAGGTGGAAAACCACGTGCTTGTTGCGCGCCTCGGCATATTCGATGTCGGACAGGCGCAGGGCGTGGTAGCCAAAGGACGTTTTGATCACGAGCTCGTCGGTTGCCGCCGGGCGCATGCTCGAAAGCTCGTCGAGTAACTGCGCCAGGCGTTCGTAAGTCACGGGCTTGAGCAGGTAGTCGAAGGCGCGGACCTCGTAGGACTCCAGTGCAAACTCGGGCGATGAGGTGAGAAACACCAGGCGCACGGCGGTGTCGGCCTGGCGCAGTTCGCGTGCGGTGTCCATGCCGTTGACGAGCGGCATGATCATGTCGAGCAGGATGATGTCGGCGCGCGACGCGGCATGGCGCGTCAGCAGGTCCTCGCCGCGCGTGACGAGCGCAACATCGACCGCCGTGCCCGTCTCGCTCGACCAGCGGTCGATCATCCGGTGCAGTCTATCTAGAAAAGCGACGTCGTCGTCGCAGGCAATAATCTTGAGCATTCGGCCCCCTTAAGTAGTTCGATTTTGCCACATCGGGTACGCGCCGCTTGCGGGGGTGCGGACCGTTTGCGCCCCACGGCGTGCAACTCGCGCCAAGCGGTATTGCGGTGGCGAAAGATGCCTCCTGCGCCATCGAGAGCTCAGCTATCCTCAGCTTGCCAGTTCGAAAATGGACCTGCCACATGATTGAATCTTTATTTCAACTTTACACCTAGGTTTACAGCTGTCTTGTCAGCTGTAAACCTAGGTGTCATACTAAAGCCCCAAGATTCGCCAAAAGAGAGGGGCCTTGATGGCACAGAGCGCGAACATGGATGCGTCGGAGCTTGCACGCGATATCGCGGCCGGCCTAGCATCGGCAACGACGGCAACGGAGCGCGCGGCACTGGTGCCCGCAGAGCTCGTCGAGGCCATTCAGCAACTAAAAACCCAACGTGACGCGGTGATCCTAGCGCACTATTACGTGGCGCCCGAGGTGCAGGCTGTGGCTGATTACGTCGGCGATAGCTTCTACCTGGCCAAGCTCGCCAAGAGCCTGCCACAGCGGACCATCGTGCTGTGCGGCGTGGAGTTTATGGGCGAGAGCGCCAAGCTGCTCAACCCCACCAAGACCGTGCTGCTGCCCGAGCCGGGCGCGGACTGCCCCATGGCGCACATGGTCAAGCGCGAGACGGTCGACGCCGCCCGCGCCGAGTACGGTGACGACCTTGCCGTGGTCTGCTACGTCAACTCCACGGTCGAGATCAAGAGCTGGAGCGACGTGTGTGTCACCAGCTCCAACGCCGTCAAGATCGTGTCCGAGCTGCCGCAGCAGCATATCCTGTTCATCCCCGATCAAAACCTGGGCCGCTTCGTAGCCGAGCAGGTGCCGCAAAAGCACGTCATTCTCAACAATGGCTACTGCCCGCGCCACCACATCATTACCGTCGAGCAGATCGTCGACGCGACGGAGGCTCACCCCGACGCGCTCGTGCTGGCGCATCCTGAGTGCAAGGCCGACGTCCTGGCCGAGGCCGACTACATCGGTTCCACCGCCGGCATCATCAAGTACGCCGAGGAGTCCGACGCGAGCGAGTTCATTATCGTGACTGTCCGCGGCGTGCTCTACGAGCTCGAGCTCCGCTGCCAGGGCACCGGCAAGAAGTTCTACTTCCCCGCGGTGCAGCCCACCTGCGTCAACATGGACCTCATCACGCTCGAAAAGCTCGTGCGCTGCCTGGAGACGGGCGAGGGCGAGGTGCAGATCGGCGTCTCGGACGAGGCAGCAGACCAGGCCAAGCTCACGCTCGACCGTATGCTCGAGTACGCAGCACGCTAGAACAATGTTGCATGAGGGACGGTCCCTTATGTCACATTCAAGGGAGAGGATTCCTGTGGAAACCAAGCAATACCCCGATATGGAGTGCGACGTCGTCATTGCCGGCTGCGGCGTGGCGGGTCTGTACGCGGCCCTCAATCTGCCGACGAGCACGCGCGTGATCATGCTCTCCAAGGGCGCTGTCGACGAGTGCGATTCGATGCTCGCGCAGGGCGGCATCTGCGTGCTGCCTGAGGGCTCGGACTACGATGCCTTCTTTGAGGACACCATGCACGCCGGTCATTACGAGAATCGCCGCGAGAGTGTCGACATCATGATTCGCTCGAGCCGCTCGGTCATCAACGACCTGCTAGCGATGGGCGTGGATTTTGAGCGCAAGGCCGATGGCGACCTCGACTTTACCCGCGAGGGCGCGCACAGCCGCCCGCGCATCGCCTTCCATGCCGACATTACGGGCAAGGAGATCACGACCAAGTTGCTCCAGGCCGTCCGCAAGCTGGACAACGTGCAGATTCTTGAGCACGTGGCCATGACCGACATCCTGACGAGCGAGCGTGACGGCGCCACGGTGTGTGCCGGTGTCGTCGCCGTTTCCGTGGACGAGGACAACTCGGTTCGTCCCGCCGACGAGCTGGTAAATGCCGCCGAGGGCGCGCATGCCGGCGAGCCGTTTAAGATCCATGCCCGCCACACGCTGTGGGCAACGGGCGGCATCGGCGGCGTATACGACCATTCGACCAACTACCCGCAGCTCACGGGCGATGCCTGCTACATCGCTCAGGAGCATGGCATTAAGATGGAGCACCTGGACTACGTGCAGATTCACCCCACGGGGCTGTTCTCGCCGCAGCCGGGCCGTACCTTCCTGATCAGCGAGAGCTGCCGCGGCGAGGGCGCGATTTTGCTCAACGCCGCCGGCGAGCGCTTTACCGACGAGCTTCAGCCGCGTGATGTGGTCGCTGCTGCCATTCGCGAGCAGATGAAGCAGGATGGCACCGAGCACGAGTGGCTGAGCTTTGCCCCCGTCGAGCGCGATGTGGTGACCGGGCATTTTGCCAACATTCGCGCGCGCTGCCTGGAGGACGGCCGCGACATCTTGGACGAGCCCATCCCCGTTACGCCCACGCAGCACTACTTTATGGGCGGCGTGTGGGTCGACAAGGACGGCCGCACCTCGATGCCCGAGCTCTACGCCGCGGGCGAGACGGCCTGCAACGGCGTTCACGGCAAGAATCGCCTAGCTTCCAACAGCCTGCTCGAGTCTCTAGTCTGGGGTCGCCGCGCCGCTTGGCGTATGCGCACCGGCGAGTCGCTGGCCGTGGAGCAGGCGGGCGAGCCCGCGCTCGATGGCCGTCATCGCGCCCTGAGCGCCGACACCCTGGCAATCGATGATTTGGCCCGTGCCGCCGGCACGCAGGCCGTGGAGGAGTAGACCATGAATCCCATTACCATGAAGCTTGTCGTCGATGATCTGATTTTGCAGGCCCTGCGCGAGGACATTACCTTTGAGGACGTTAGCACGGCGAGCGTGTGCCCCACGGCGCGCCCCGCCACGGTGGAGCTCATCGCCAAGGCCGACGGCATCATCGCCGGCCTGGATGTGTTCGCCCGCACCTTTGAGCTGCTGGATTCGCAGAGCTCGGTGCTGTTTGATGTCGTCGACGGTGACGAGGTACACGCCGGCGACCACGTGGGCCAGGTGCGCGGCGACGCGCGCGTGCTGCTTTCGGGCGAGCGCGTGGCGCTCAACTATCTGCAGCGTATGAGCGGTATCGCCACCTACACGCACAACATGGCGGCGGCGCTCGAGGGCACCAAGACCGTGCTTGTCGACACGCGCAAGACCACGCCGGGCATGCGCGTCTTCGAGAAGGCCGCGGTCGAGATCGGCGGCGGCAGCAACCACCGTTACAACCTGTCGACGGCTGTCATGCTCAAGGACAACCACATCGATGCCGCCGGTGGCGTGGCGCGCGCGATCGAGATGGCGCGCGTCCATGCATCGTTTACCACGACGGTCGAGATCGAGTGTGAGAACCTGGACATGGTGCGCGAGGCTGTGGAGGCCGGTGCCGACATTATCATGCTCGACAACATGACCCACGACGACATGGTTGCCGCGATTGAGCTTATCGCCGGCCGCGCCAAGACCGAGTGCTCGGGCAATGTGGACGCCAGCAATATCCGTGCACTCGCCGACCTGGGCGTTGACTTTATTAGCTCGGGGGCGCTGACGCATTCTGCGCCGATTCTCGACCTCTCGCTTAAGCACCTGCGTCTGCTGGACGGTAAATAATGGACGCCCGTGAGCGTCGCCGTGCCATCATGGGCGTGCTCGAGCGAGCCAAGGGCCCCGTCTCCGGCAGCGCACTTGCTCGTGAGGTTGGTGTGAGCCGCCAGATTGTCGTGCAAGACATCGCCCTGCTGCGCGCCGATGGGCACGATATCGTGGCGACCAATCGCGGCTACGTGCTGCAGGAGGCCCCCAGCAGCCCCGCTGTGCCCACGCGCTTGGTCAAGGTTCGCCACGGCGTGGAGCAGGCAGGCGATGAGCTTACGAGTATCGTCGACGCCGGAGGCGCCGTGCTCAACGTGATCGTCAATCACCGCGTGTACGGTAAGATCACGGCCGACCTGGACATCCGCAATCGTCGCGATGTTGAGCGCTACCTGCACGATATCGAGAGCGGCAAGAGCTTTCCACTACTAACGGTGACGAGCGGCTATCACTTCCATCGCATCGCGGCGGAGGACGAGCAGACCCTCGACGAGATCGAGACCATGCTCAAGGAAAAGGGCTATCTGGCAGATCTGATGCCCTATGAGGACGACCTATCGTAGCCGATGCTGCAAACGCCCCTAAGCGGCAATCTGCAGCGGTGCCAAATTAGTTATCCGCACAAAAAAGGAGGCCTCCGCGGCGATGCGGAGGCCTCCTTTTTTGTGCACGGTGTACTTTTGAGTGTGCAAGTGGGGGAGTTGTTACTCCTCGACGATCTCGGTGATCGCGCCAGCGGGGCAAGCGTCCTGGCAAGCGCCACAGGCGACGCAGGAGTCCTCGTCAGCGACGGTAGCGACGTCCTGGAGCTCCAGGACGCCAGCGGGGCAGGAGTCGACGCAAACGCCACAAGCGATGCACTCGTCGGCATCAATTACGGGATGAGCCATGGTAGTTTCCTCTCTGTTGACCGACGCTACAGGCGATGCGCGCCGGTTTGATTCGGGCAAAAACATACCACGGGAGCGACCGTTTGCAATACCCTCTGGCCGGCATCTTCATACCGTTCGCCGAGTATGCCAAGGTTTACTAAAAAACGCGCAGGTGGGGCCGTTGAGCTGCGCAAATGTTAGCTAAAGGTGACTTGAAATATTGAGCTATTGAGCGCGCCTGCGGAACCCGTATCCCGTAATCCACGTCCAAAACGGGACACAGGTTCAGGCTCACACCTCAGTCAACTCTACATAGATCTCAATAGATCTGCCGAGAACTCAATCAGCGCATCTACCTGCGCATTTAAGAACCTAAACTCTCAGCAATAAGAAATCTTATATGAATTGACTTAGATTTTGTATATTCCGGCCCATAAGGGGATACACTACATCCTGAAAGACAGGCCGAAACACCGCTTGGCAGACCGCCGAGTCGGTGCAAACGCACAAGAGAGAGGGAATTTCTAATGAGTAAGATTCTTGGTATCGACCTTGGTACTACTAACTCCGCTATGGCCGTTCTCGAGGGCGGTTCTCCGACCATTATCGTGAACGCCGAGGGCGACCGCACCACCCCGTCCGTCGTGGGCTTCCGTGCCGACGGCGACCGCGTCGTGGGTAAGGCCGCTAAGAACCAGGCTGTCACCAACCCCAAGAACACCGTGTTCTCCATCAAGCGCTTCATGGGCCGCAAGTACTCCGAGTGCACTTCCGAGATCAAGACCGTGCCGTATGAGGTCAAGGAGGGCCAGGGTGGCCGTGCCGTCGTCGACATCGAGGGCAAGGATTACACCGCTGAGCAGGTGAGCGCCATGACGCTCGCCAAGATGAAGGCCGACGCCGAGAAGTATCTGGGCGAGACCGTCACCGACGCCGTCATCACCGTCCCGGCCTACTTCAACGACGCCCAGCGTCAGGCCACCAAGGACGCCGGTAAGATCGCCGGCCTCAACGTCAAGCGTATCGTCAACGAGCCGACCGCTGCTGCTCTGGCCTATGGCCTGGACAAGCAGGGCACCGACCAGCGTATTCTGGTCTTTGACCTGGGCGGCGGTACCTTCGACGTCTCCATCCTCGACCTCGCCGACGGCGTGTTTGAGGTTCTGTCCACCTCGGGCGATAACCACCTGGGCGGCGACGACTGGGATCAGCGCGTCATCGACTGGATGGCCGATAAGTTCCAGCAGGAGAACGGTGTCGACCTGCGTCAGGACCCCATGGCCCTGCAGCGTCTGAAGGAGGCCGCCGAGAACGCCAAGAAGGAGCTCTCCGCCGCCCAGCAGACCACCATCAACCTGCCGTTCATTACCATGAACCAGTCCGGCCCGCTGCACCTCAACTACACGCTGACCCGCGCCGAGTTCGAGAAGATCACCCGCGACCTGCTCGAGCGCTGCAAGCAGCCTGTCACCAATGCCCTGCGCGACGCCAAGCTTAAGCTCTCCGATCTGACCGAGGTCATCCTCGTCGGCGGCTCCACTCGTATGCCCGCCGTCCAGGAGCTCGTCAAGACCATGACCGGCAAGCAGCCCAACATGTCCGTGAACCCCGACGAGGTCGTTGCCGACGGCGCTGCCGTCCAGGGCGGCGTGCTCACCGGCGACGTCGAGGGCATCCTACTGCTCGACGTTACCCCGCTGTCGCTGGGCGTCGAGACCATGGGCGGCATCATGACCAAGATGATCGACCGCAACACCACGATCCCGACCTCCAAGACCGAGGTCTACTCCACCGCTGCCGACAACCAGACCAGCGTCGAGATCAACGTGCTCCAGGGCGAGCGCGAGCTTGCCCGCGACAACAAGTCGCTCGGTAAGTTCCAGCTGACCGGTATCCCGGCTGCCCGCCGCGGCGTGCCGCAGATCGAGGTCACCTTCGACATCGACGCCAACGGCATCGTCAAGGTCTCCGCTAAGGACAAGGGCACCGGCAAGGAGCAGCAGATTACCATTTCCGGCTCCACCGCTCTGTCCGACGACGAAGTCGATCGTATGGTCAAGGACGCCGAGGCTCATGCCGAGGAGGACAAGAAGCAGAAGGAAGAGGTCGAGGTCCGCAACCAGACCGATAGCCTGTGCTACTCCACCGAGCAGACCCTCAACGAGCTGGGCGACAAGGTTTCCGCCGACGTGAAGTCCAAGGCCGAGGCCGCTATCGCCGACGCCAAGAAGGCGCTCGAGGGCTCTGACGTCGAGGCCATCAAGGCCGCCGGCGAGTCCCTGCAGTCCGTGGCCTACGAGCTGGCTCAGGTTGTCTACGCCGACGCTCAGCAGCAGACCGACGGTGCCGCTGGTGCCCAGCCTGCCGACGATGACGTAGTCGACGCCGACTACGAGGTTGTGGACGACGAGGACAAGTAATCATGTCCGCTCGTAAAGCTCGCACGGAGGCGGCTGCCGCTGGCGCCGCCCCCGTTGACTCTGAGGAGAAGGACGTGAAGATTCCCGTAGAGGCCGTCGACGATACCGAGGCCAACGAGGCCGAGGCCGCCGAGGCTGCCGAGAACCAGGTAGAGGATTCCAACAAGGAGGCGACGATGACCGAGGACGAGATGGTGGAAGCCGCTATCCGCGCCGGTGAGGAAGCCGCCGACAACGACTTTAAGCTCAAGTTCGAGCAGGCCCAAAAGGAGCTTGCCGACGTGCGCAATGAGCTCGATGCTGCGGCAGAGGCCCAGAAGGCCGCCGAGGACAAGGCGAAGGACGCTACCGAGCGAACCGCTCGTCTGCAGGCCGACTGGGAGAACTTCCGTCGCCGCACCGCCAACGAGCGCATCGCCGAGCGCGAGCGCGCGACCGAGAAGCTTGTCACCGCGCTGTTGCCGGTGATCGACGATATCGAGCGCGCGATCGACCATGCCCGCAGCCAGGAGCTTTCTGACGACTTTAAGCAGTTCGTCGACGGCGTCGATGCGGTTCATGCCAAGCTGCTCGACGTGTTTGCACACGAGGGCGTTGAGCCCATCGACCCTAAGGGCGAGGCGTTCGATCCGCTCGAGCACCAGGCTGTGGGCCGCGTCGAGGACGCATCGCAGTATGACGAGACCGTCAACGATGTGTACCAGAAGGGCTACCGCATGGCGGATCGTATCCTGCGCTCCGCGATGGTGACGGTGACCTACGGTGGCGAGAAGCGCCCCGCACCGGAGCCCGAAGCGGCGCCCGAGGATGCTACGGCCGATACGGCCGAGAGCACCGAGGAGTAATTGAGAAGGGCCCCGGGGCAACACCCGGGGCCCTTTCTGGCCTAGTGCCATATGACAGTATGAGCCGCCGTCCGCAGGGGCGGCGGATATAACAGGAGAGGAGCTACGATGGCTGCAGGCAAAACCTTCTATGACATCCTGGGCGTATCCAAGAGCGCCTCCGACAAAGAGATTAAGAGTGCGTTTCGCAAGCTCGCGCAAAAATATCACCCCGATGCCGGCGGCGACGAGGCCAAGTTTAAGGAGATCAGCGAGGCCTACGAGACGCTTTCGGACGAGAAGAAGCGCAAAGAGTACGACCAGATGCTCATGTTTGGCGGCATGCCGGGCGCGGGCGGCGCGTATGGCGGCGGCTACGGTGCCGGCGCGGGCGCCAGCGGCTGGGGCGATATCTTCGACAGCATCTTTAGCGGCAACGGCGCTTGGGGTAGCGATTGGGGCTCGGGCTTTGCCGGGGCTGCGGGCGCTGCCGGTGCCGGCGCGGGCCGCAGCCGTGCTCGCAAGGGCGGCGACCTGTCGCTGACCGTCGATGTTTCGGCCGAGGACGCGTTTCGCGGCGTGACGCACAAGGTCACCTACCGCATTCCCTCGACAGGCGAGCAACAGACCATTACGGTCTCGGTGCCCGCGGGTGCGGTCGACGGCGGCAAACTGCGCTACAAGCGTCGCGGCGAGTATGGCGTTGCCGGCGGCGAGCGCGGCGACCTGGTCGTGACCACGCACGTGGAGGAGCACCCGCTGTTTAAGCGTAAAGGTGCCGACGTGACCATGGAGGTACCGGTCTCGGTCTATGAGGCGGCGCTCGGCTGCACGGTGGACGTGCCGACGCCCGGCGGTGCGACGGTTCGTCTGAAGGTGCCCGCGGGTACCCAGACGGGCAAGAAGTTCCGCTTTAAGGAGATGGGCGCGCCCGACGTTAAGCACCGTGGCCGTACGGGCGCGCTGCTCGTCGAGATCAAGGTGCAGGTTCCCACGAACCTGTCTGATGACGAGCGCGATGCCATGACCAAGCTGCGCGAGGCCGACACGCGCGACTATCGCGAGAAGGTCAATCGTTACAAGGCGACGTACTAGGGCGGTCGCGGCGCACGACCACGCCCGCGGGCTTATGATGGACGATAACGAGACGGAAAGGGGTCAGGTAGCATGGCCGAGGACAATAGGAACAAACCGCTGTACATGATCAGCGTGGCGGCCGAGCTGACCGGCATGCATCCGCAGACTCTGCGCGTCTACGAGTCCAAGGGCCTGGTGAACCCCCAGCGCTCGGGCGGCAACACGCGCCTGTATTCGCGTGCCGATATCGAGCGCTTGGAGCTCATCAACCAGCTGACCGACGAGGGCATCAACCTTGCCGGCGTGGTGCGCATCCTCGATATGAAGGAGCGTGCCGAGGAGCGCGAGCGCGAGAACGAAAAACTCCGTGCCCGCGTGCGCCAGCTCGAGGACGAGCTGCACGAGTACAAGATGCAGAAGAAGATCACCGCCCTGGCCCCGCGCGACGGCTCGGTCAACCCCGAACAGGTCATGCGCAAGTTGCTGGGCGCCGGAGGGGATCTCTAGGTTCCGCCGTTCTAACGAACGGCGGACCGGTCGACGCTGCGCGCCGCCCAGAGCGACAATTTGTCATTCAAAAGGCGAGGCATGACCAGAAGGTCTATGCCTTGCCTTTTTCATGCCAACTTGTTCGCTCTGGGCGGCGCTCGCTGTCCGTCCTCTGCCTGCGGCGTTGCCTTGCTCGCTCTGGTGGGCTTTCGCTGTCCGCGCCAAAACATCGGCGTTGTTATGGGTGGTCATTGGGGACGTTCTTAAATGACTAGTCGAAAGGGACGCTCTTGCACCAAATTTGCCGGACCGCACCGGGCTTGCCCTTTACTTTACCGAGATAAAGTGAACGCGCAGATTCGTAACCCACTCGCAACCGTTCTATGGCACGATATTGAACGAATGTATGCTATGCGCCCAAATCTTTTGGGCAGAGTGGGAGACAGTATGGTCAAGCTGTACGAGGACGGCATCTACCTGCGCGGCGGCAGCGAGGTTGTGCCTGCGGCCGAGGCTGCCGAGCGCGGTATTACGCAGACACCCGAGGACGCCAAGCGTGGCACCATCGCGTATTCGATCCTTCAGGCGCACAATACGTCTGGCGACCCAGAGGCGCTCAAGATTCGCTTCGACGCCATGGCGAGCCACGACATCACCTTTGTTGGCATCATCCAGACGGCGCGCGCCTCGGGCATGGAGCAGTTCCCGCTGCCCTACGTGCTCACCAACTGCCACAACTCGCTGTGCGCCGTGGGCGGCACCATCAACGAGGACGACCACGTCTTTGGCCTTTCCGCTGCTAAGAAGTACGGTGGCATCTTCGTCCCGCCGCACATCGCCGTCATCCACTCCTTTATGCGCGAGAACTTCGCCGGTTGCGGCAAGATGATCCTGGGTTCCGACTCGCACACCCGCTACGGTGCTCTGGGCACCATGGCTGTGGGCGAGGGCGGCGGCGAGCTGGCCAAGCAGCTGCTGCGCGACACCTACGACGTTGCCTATCCCGGCGTCGTTGCCATCTACCTCACGGGCGCCCCGCGTCCCGGCGTCGGCCCGCACGATGTGGCGCTCGCCATCATCCGCGCCGTCTTTGCCAAGGGCTACGTCAAGAACAAGGTCATGGAGTTTGTGGGCCCGGGCATCGCGAGCATGACGACCGATTACCGCAACGGCGTTGACGTCATGACCACCGAGACCACCTGCCTGTCGAGCATCTGGGCTACCGACGAGGACACGCACGCGTTTTTGACCATGCACGGCCGCGGCGACGACTACCGCGAGCTCAAGCCCGCCGATGTTGCCTACTACGACGGCTGCGTCGAGGTAGACCTGTCGAGCATCAAGCCCATGATCGCGCTGCCGTTCCATCCTTCCAACGGCTTTGAGATCGACGAGCTCAACGAGAACCTCGAGGACATCCTGCACGAGGTTGAACTCGAGGCCGCCAAGATCGGCGAGGGCAAGACGCACTTTAGCCTGCTCGACAAGATCGTCGACGGCAAGCTGCACGTGCAGCAGGGCGTTATCGCCGGCTGCTCGGGCGGCAACTACGACTCCGTGGTCCAGGCTGCCCGCGTGCTCAAGGGCGCCAACACCGGCTGCGGCGAGTTCTCGCTGTCGGTCTATCCCACGAGCCAGCCCGTGGCGCTCGAGCTTACACGCCGTGGCTATATCTACGATCTTATGGAGGCCGGCGCGATCGTGCGCACGGCGTTCTGCGGCCCGTGCTTTGGCGCCGGCGACACGCCCGCCAACAACGGCCTTTCGATCCGCCACACTACGCGCAATTTCCCCAACCGCGAGGGTTCCAAGCCGGGCAATGGCCAGCTGAGCGCCGTGGCCCTGATGGACGCCCGCTCCATTGCGGCGACGGCTGCCAACGGCGGCGTCCTGACGCCGGCGACCGATCTGCCCGAGGAGACTTGGGACGAGGCCTGCGAGTACACCTTTGACGACGCGCCGTACAAAAAGCGCGTGTACTGGGGCTTTGGCAAGGCGGAGCCTGCCGACGAGCTGGTCGAGGGCCCCAACATCAAGCCGTGGCCCGCGATGGAGCCTCTCGGCGACGATATCCTGCTCAAGGTGTGCTCCAAGATCATGGACCCGGTCACCACGACCGACGAGCTCATTCCTTCGGGCGAGACGAGCTCCTTCCGTTCCAACCCGCTGGGCCTGGCCGAGTTTACGCTCAGCCGTCGCGACCCGGCCTACGTGGGTCGTTCCAAGGAGGTCGACGCCGTGGAGAAGCGTCGCGTTGCCGGTGAAGCCGCGGGCGACCTGGCGGCGCTCGATGCCGAGCTTGCAAGCGTGTTTGAGGCACTGGCCGGCGCCGGTGTCGCGGCCGATGCCAAGGCGACTGAGTACGGCTCCATGCTCTATGCCAAGAAGCCCGGTGACGGTTCTGCCCGTGAGCAGGCTGCGAGCTGCCAGCGCGTGATCGGTGGCCTGGCCAACATCGTCCACGAGTACGCCACCAAGCGCTATCGCTCCAACGTGATGAACTGGGGCATGGTGCCCTTCCAGATGGAGGCCGAGCCCAACTTCGAGGTGGGCGACTACGTCTTTGTGCCGGGGATCCGCACTGCGCTCGATGGCGACCTGAAGGACATTGCCGCCTACGTGGTGCGCGCCGACGGCACGGTCGAGCAAATTGAGCTCTACATTGCCGATATGACGGCAGAGGAGCGTGCCATCGTCAAGGCCGGCTGCCTGATCAACTACAACAAGTTCAAGGCCGCTGCCGAGTAACGCGCTTAATTGTCCGCCCGGGGCTTACCCTTTCCCGCCCGCTCACGCGCTTCGCGAGGGTCGCGTTCGGGAAAGGATAAGCCCCGGGCTACATTTCTGCGTTCTCGTTGGGTCTTGAGGGACGCTAATAAATAGACCTGCTTGATGCCGCCTCTGTTAATGGGGCGGCTTCTTTTTGTCGAAAACCGCCACAATGGGGACAGGCACCTTTGTGGTGGTCCGCGGTTTGTCTCGTTCTGTAATAGGTAGACCCTTATTTGCCGAGTAGTTGTTACAGATCTAGATAAACGGGCACCGCTGAACAATTCATCTCGATCTGTAACATCTGGACCCAAAAACGGCCGCTAGATGTTACAGATTGAGATGGTGAACGCCGGGGCCGAAGATCACCACAAAGGTGCCTGTCCCCTTTGTGGCGGTGGGGGGCGAGCTCGATGTTGCCGTGCTCGTTGAACGACATTCTAATGAGCGTCCCTACAGGATTTCATCCGGGCTGGCGGGTTTGGTTTTTTTGGGGATGCCGAGTTTGGATGACGCGAAATCGTCAACATTGCCCTTGATTCCGTCTCTGGTGTAGACGGTGACCATATAGGTGCTGTGTCCAAATTCGCTCTTGTTGCGCATCGCCCAGGCCTGCCAGTAGGCAGCCCTACCTCGTCCCCTGATTTCTCCGATGCGACGGAGTTCTGTTTGCATCAGCTTCGGGTCATTATTGATGGTTCGACCGGCCTCGTCGGTGAGCCCGCACTGTCCAAGTAGCTTGTCGAGGACTTGGTTCATGTGGCGCTCGTCGGTGTTTGGAGCATAGTCGTAGGCGAGGGTGATGGAATCGAGGGGCTGGTCGTCGATCAAATAATTCATCGCCTGAGGTTCAAGGCAGAAATAAGGAGGCCGTCCGTCGATCTGACCGAGCAGTGGCAACTTTGACCGCCAAATTCCGGTGGGAATTCCATCTTCGTAAAACACGCCGCGACAGATAAAGGAAAGCGAGGCGGCACGCGAGCCGGCGTCGACCATTCCGCGTAAATCGAAGGGCGAGGCGATGCCAAGGGAAAAGGGCGTGATGACGATAAGGAAGAGCATCACGATGGGTACGGCGAGAATGGCGATGACGTTGCGACCGGTGGAATGAGGCGGCTTCATATGCGCTCCTCGAGACAAAGAGCAGGCAAGCTCGATGACAAATGAATAATCTCAGCTAACAATTCAATTTTAATCTCATAACGTGTGACAGCTGGCCGTCGAAACCGAGAACCATCACAAAGGTGCCTGTCCCCTTTGTGGTGGTGAGGAGCGCGCGGCTTCTTTTGGTAATAGTGTTAGCTGGCGGTATCATTAGTGCAGGTGGCGAAGGTTTGCATTGCGGGGTGTTTTGCCGTGAGCCGTTCTGCCCGTATTGGATTGATTGTCTTGGCGCTTGCGATCGCTGTGGTTGGCGCGGGCGCTGTCGGTATGGCATTTCTACCTGCTGCGGTGACGGAGCCGGTGGTCAAGCCTGTGACTCAATCTGTCGAACTTCTGACCGGCGACGACAAGCCCGAGACCATTACCGTCGATTTTGATGAGCAGCCGGCTGTGCTGGGTATTAGCAATTATCCGCGTATTCAGCTTGGGGCCATGCGCTATACCACGGATACAAGCCTGATCGATAGGGCGTCCGAGCTACTCAAGGGCAAAACATTTAAGCGTTGGTACGGATATGCGTCCTATCGGGCAAAAGCGAACGACATGGTTGGCGGATGCCACTCTTCCATCGAGCTGGACACTGCAAACGGCGCAAAGTTATGTGATGTCTCGTACGATCCGGGCTACGAGGGCAATGAGGGTCCGGGCATCTACATCATGGACGGCGATGTCGCCTATGTCATGGAGGGCGACCAGACCGAGCTCAACGATTTTATGGGTCAGTGTATCCAAGATGCCTATAAACAGACCTGCTTGCCTGACCCGCAGACTGCACGCGATAGTGGGCCTGCCCGTACATGGCTGTTCGAGGATGAGATGCCCTGGACCGTCGAATCGGGAAGTACGGGTTCGGCGAAGGAGTAGAGACCGCGACCACCACAAAGGTGCCTGTCCTCTTTGTGGTGGTTTTCGGTCTGTCTCGATCTGTAACATCTTGGCCGCTAAAAGTGGGCCTGGTGTTACAGATTTAGATTTTTGATCCGGGTGTTTTCTGTTCGTCTCGATCTGTAACAGTTAGACCCTAATTTGCCGAGTAGATGTTACAGATTGAGACAAACGGGTGCCGCTGGTCATTTCATCTCGATCTGTAACATCTAGAGCCATAAACAGCCGCTAGATGTTACAGATTGAGATAGTGAGGGGACGAGGCCGCAGCGGGTGAGCGTGCCTGCCCCCTATCTCTTAATCACTCAGAAAATCTTATATATAGAGACTTAGATTTATGTATAAGATCGTACAAAGCTGGCAACAATACATCTCGAACAACGTGAAGCCGCCCCGTAGGGCGGCCACCCCAAGAGAGGTGATTCCATGAGAATCGATAAGCTAGCAATGACGTCGCGCGAGGCGCTGCAGACCGCCATGAGCACGGCTGCCGATGCGCAGGCCGGCGCGGTGGAGCCGATTCACCTGCTGTCTGCCCTGCTCGGTGCTGGTGAGCGCAATATCTCCGTGATTATCGAGCGCATCGGTGCCGACCCGGCCCAGCTCGCACGCTCCACACAAGATGCCATCGACCGCGCGCCCAAGGTTTCGGGTGAGGGTCAGCAGATGGGCCTGTCCAACGAGCTCGTCCGCGTCATCGAGAAGGCCGAGAAGAAGGCCACCAAGATGGGCGACAGCTTTGTGGTGACCGAGCATCTGCTGATGGCGCTTGCCGAGGACAAGGGTGAGGCTGGTCGTGTACTGCGCGACGCCGGCGTGACCAAGGAGCGCATCGAGCAAGTCTACGAGGAGCTGCGTGGCGATGACCGCGTGACGTCTGCCGAGGACAAGACTCAGTTTGAGGCGCTGGAGCAGTACGGTCGCAACATCTGCGATCTGGCCCGCGCCGGCAAGCTCGACCCGGTCATCGGCCGTACCGACGAGATCCGTCGTACCATTCAGGTCCTGTCCCGCCGCACCAAGAACAACCCGGTGCTCATCGGCGAGCCGGGCGTCGGCAAGACAGCCATCGTCGAGGGAATCGCCCAACGTATCGTGGCCGGCGACGTGCCGAGCACGCTGCGCGACCGCGACCTCATCGAGCTCGACATGAGCGCGCTGGTCGCCGGCGCCAAGTATCGCGGTGAGTTCGAGGACCGCTTGAAGGCCGTGCTCAAGGAGGTACAGAAATCCGAGGGCAAGGTCATCCTGTTCATCGATGAGCTCCACACCATCGTGGGCGCGGGTGCCACCGAGGGCTCCATGGACGCCGGTAACATCCTCAAGCCGGCGCTCGCCCGTGGCGACCTGCATGCGATCGGCGCGACCACGCTCGACGAGTACCGCAAGTACATCGAGAAGGACGCGGCGCTCGCGCGTCGTTTCCAGACCGTGATGGTCAGCGAGCCTACCGTCGAGGACACCATCTCGATCCTGCGTGGCCTCAAGGAGAAGTACGAGATCTTCCACGGCGTGCACATCACCGATAGCGCGCTCGTGGCCGCCGCCGACCTCTCCGATCGCTATATCGCCGACCGCTTCCTGCCCGACAAGGCCATCGACCTGGTCGATGAGGCCGCAAGCCGCCTGCGCATGGAGCTCGACAGCATGCCGGTTGAGATCGACGCCACCACGCGTCAGCTCACCCAGCTGCAGATCGAGGAGCAGGCGCTCATGAAGGAGACCGACGACGCCTCCAAGGAGCGTCTGGAGGCCCTGCGCCAGGAGATCGCTGAGGTCCAAGAAAAACTCAACGTGCAAAAGGCTGGCTGGCTCAACCAAAAGAACGCCATCGACCACGTGCAGGAGCTCAAGGGCCAGCTTGACGAGGCCAGGAGTGAAGAGGAGCGCGCGACGCGCAACGGCGATCTGGGCCGTGCGTCCGAGCTGCGCTACTCCGTGATTCCGGGCCTGCAGCAGCAGATTCAGGATTCCGAGGCCGCGCTCGAGGCGCAAAAGCAGCAGGACGGCGAGGGCCTCAACGAACAGGTGACCTCCGATGAGATCGCCGAGGTCGTGAGCGCCTGGACCGGTGTGCCCGTCTCCAAGATGATGCAGGGCGAGCTCGACAAGCTGAAGGGCCTGGAGGGCGAGCTGCATAAGCGCGTCATCGGCCAGGACGAGGCGGTCTCCGCCGTCGCCGCAGCTGTGCGCCGCAGCCGTGCGGGCCTCTCCGATCCAGACAAGCCCATCGGCAGCTTCTTCTTCCTGGGCCCCACCGGCGTGGGCAAGACCGAGCTCGCCAAGGCGCTTGCCGAGTGCCTGTTCGACGACGAGCGCGCGCTCGTGCGTATCGACATGTCCGAGTACATGGAGAAGTTCAGTGTCCAACGTCTGATCGGTGCGCCCCCGGGATACGTGGGTTACGACGAGGGCGGCCAGCTCACCGAGGCTGTGCGCCGTCGTCCGTACTCCGTGATCTTGCTCGACGAGATGGAGAAGGCCCATCCGGATGTCTTTAACGTGCTGTTGCAGGTGCTTGATGACGGCCGTCTGACCGATGGCCAGGGTCGCCAGGTGTCCTTCAAGAACACGATTATCATCATGACGTCTAACGTGGGCTCCAAGGCTATCGCCGAGCTTTCGGGCAAGGACGAGGAGGAGATGCGCCATCAGGTCAACGCGGCCATGGCTCAGACCTTCCGCCCCGAGTTCCTCAACCGTATCGACGATATCGTGGTGTTCCATCCGCTCGGCATGGCGCAGATCGAAAAGATCGTCGACATCCAGCTCGCCGACGTCCGCGCACGTCTGGCCAAGGAGCGCATGACGCTTGCCATCACCCCGGCGGCCAAGCAGATGCTCGCCGTGGGCGGCCTGGACCCGGTCTTTGGCGCCCGTCCGCTCAAGCGTCTGGTGCAGCGCGAGGTCGTGGATGCCATCGCCGCCGCTATCATCGACGGCACGGTGCGCGAGGGCGATCAGGTGACGGTCGATGTCGATAAGGACGGCGGCTTTACCGTCGTGTGCGACAACACGCCGTCTGCCACCTACGAGGTGCCCGACGCCGAGTAGATTTTGGGCCATGCCTTAAAATCTGCCAGTCGTCTCTAAACGCCAAGGGCGGCGGATCCAATTGGGTCCGCCGCCCTTTTTCGTGCGACAATCGATGGTGTTAAACGTGAGTACATGGCAAGGAGCTATGCAGATGAAAGAGGAGAACAAGACGAACGCACCGGCGGCTGAGGCGGCGCCCGTCGCGCCGGCGCCCAAGCCCACGTCCAAACCGGCACCCAAGCCGCGCGACCCCTATATCCGTGCCGAGAACGAGGACGATGACGGCTACGATCCCTACAGCGATCGCCGCCCCGAGCGCGAGCCGCTGTTCGAAGCCGACCCCTGGCGCTAGTTGCATCAAGTAGCTAATTTGGCGATGATTTCCTGGGACGGGGTAGTCAAAAAAGTCCCGTCCCAAATCGACTGTCCAGGGAGTCGCATTCGAGCTTGGTTGCCCTCTCAGCCACTCGGCATCCTTCGAGCAGTAATAGTGAAAAAACTTGCTTAAGTGTTAATCAAGTCAGACATAATCTTGATCTCTAATTAATCAAGAATCGCTATAATTTTGATTAGCTAGAGAGCAAGATTGGAGAATCATGGCATTCAACGACTTGATCGCCCAGAAAATAAAGGACTTTGAACAGCAGGGGGTTCCGCAGGTCTTTGAGCGAGACCTTGATCTAGGAAACCCACAGGAGCCAAAGCGCGACAACATCGTAAATGTGATTGTGGGGGCCCGCCGTTGTGGAAAGACGTATCGCCTGTATCAGGAGATGCGGCGGCTTCAGAGCCGGGGCGTCGAGCTTGACCGGATGCTTTACTTCAATTTTGAGGATGAGCGCTTGCGCCCGTATGAGCCATCGCTGCTGGCGGACGTGCTCGACACGTTCTATGCGCTGTATCCTGTTGCTCGAACCGAGGGCGCTTACATTTTCTTTGACGAGATCCAGGAAATTCCCGAATGGGGTGCGTTTCTGCGGCGTGTAGTCGATACGGAGAAAGCGACCGTCTATGTGACGGGATCTTCTTCTAAGATGCTGTCCTCAGAACTTAAGAGCGAGTTCAGGGGTCGTTCTCTTGTGCGAGAGCTTTTTCCGTTGAGTTTTTCGGAATACGTTCGATATAAGACGGGGAGCGTTCTCGAGTCAGATGCGACCTTTTCCCCGAGCGATGCAGCGCTGCTTCGACATCATCTGATCGGGTATCTTGAACGAGGGGGATTCATCGCGACACTTGAGCAGACGCCTGCAGACGCGATTCAGCTGCTACAGGAATATGCTTCGCGAACGGTCGCCATGGACGTCGTTGAACGTTACGACGTCAAGAACCCTCGCCTGGCATCGCTGTTCTTGACGCGGTGTATGGCATCTTCGGGACGAGAGCTGTCAGTGAACAAAGTGTACAACGAGTTCAAGAGCAGACAGATACCCGTCAGCCGTAATTCGCTCAGCGACTTACTTGAGTATTATGAGGATGCCTACCTGTTATTTTCTGTGCCGGAGTTCACGCGTTCACTGGCAAATAACATGCGGTCTGCGTCTAAGGTCTACGCTGTCGATCCTGCGATGTTTGGAGCATTCTCTCCCGCATCGGCATTGGACCAAGGCCAGAGGCTCGAGACTGCAGTGTTCGATGCGCTAAGAAGAAGGACTCCCGCGGTGAGGACCGGTTCGGTCTGCCGCCTGCTAATCAAAGAGAAGAGCAAAAGCCATGAGGTGGACTTTGTGGCCGGGGACGCACTTCTCATGCGGGCTTATAGCCTGATTCAGGTGAGTGCGGATATGGCAAGCGAGAAAACGCGCGAGCGCGAAATTGTCGCGCTTGATGCCTCGATGGCCCAGTTCGATCTTGGCGAGTCGGCAATCGTTACCATGGATGAGCAGACCGATATTCCATGCGAGCACGGTGTGGTACACGTTATGCCCGCATGGAAGTGGCTCCTTGCCTAATCATCTATGGACCTGTGGGGTCAGGACCTCCTGGCTCTTTCATCACGGTTGGGGAGCACCTTGCTGCGCCCGGCTAGTCCTGGGCCTTGATGCTCGGCATCAGAATCTGGGCGAGGTAGTCGGTCTCGAGTTTGGTCGCGGCGTCGGCTTTGCCGTCTTTGCCGACCAGTACATTCTTGATCTGGCTATAGGTGTAGCGGTTGCCGGTCGTAAGCTCGACAAGCTCAATGGCCGTGTCCATGGGGTAGGTTGACACGGGATTTTGCGTCCGTCCGTTGATGGTCTGGGGCACCACGTACGGATAGACGGGGCCGCTGGCGTAGACGGTATAACCGTTGCCTAGATTGGCCGCACCCAAAACCGTATCGCCCTCATCGGGCGTAAAGCTCTCGCCCTCGCGTACCGCGACGAGCGTCACGATCGGCGTATCGCTGTCGCCGGCAAGATAGATGCATAGTGTGCTGCCATTCTGCCAAGTCTCGACCTTGCCGTACCACTCGACGGGGATATCGAGCTGGTAAAGGTCGGTTGCCTTGTGACGGGCGTCGGCATCACGGGCCGCCTGTGCCTTTTGCGCGCTCACGGCATTGACGGCGGCGTCGCGCCGCGCGGTTGCTGCCTGCTGGAGCACCTTGGCGGTGGCGGCGGAGCTCGCACCGCCCTCCTCGGCATACTTGGCGGCGGCATCGATCTGGTCGTCGGTTACCGTGTCGGCCGAAGGCACCTTGAGCTTAAAGGTAGCCTGGGCACTTAAATCCTGTTCATCGCTCTTAACGGTGACCTGCGTCTTGGTGGTCGGGACGGTATAGATGGTGCCGTCGGCCGCGATGGGGGAGGCGGCGATGGAGAGCGTGTAATCGCCGGGCAGCAGTTTGATGCCGCGGCCGTGCTCGTCAACATAGAGCGTTTCGCTCACGGAGGATCCGTCAGAATCCTGGCCGCTCACTTGTACGGGAATCTTGGAGCCGGCGGAACAGTCGAGCCCCGCGGCATGTACGCCAATCTGCACCGACATCATCGTGTGGGCATTGGCGGCGGTGATGGCAGCCTGCTCTTGCCGGTATCCGTTCCAGGCAGCATAGCCTGCGCCGCCGGCGACGAGCGCGACGGCCACAACGCCGGCAACCATCAGGTTGCGGCGCTTGGGCGACATCTTACGATGACGAACCTCGGCTTCGCGTGCCGAAGGAACGGACGGCAGGGGAATATCGCCCATGGCGATGGTCTCGTCCACGGCAGGTGCAGAGCCTAAGCCAGGGAGCTCGCGGGTCAGCGAATCTTCGGCCGGTAAGCCGTCGAGCAAGATGGTTTCCTCGCTCGTGTCGGATTCGGGCTGGTCGTCGGCCCCACATTCGGATTCCTCGTGCCCCGCCTCGTCTTCGGTGGGCGCGGCGCCATCGTCTTTTGCATCCTGACCATCGGACTGCGCCTCGGCTTCCGGCTCATCCTGCACATCAACGCCCGAATCGTCAAACGCAATCTCATCGAGTGAAATCCGGTCTAAGCTCTCCAAGGCCTCAGCGCAAGCTTCTGCATCTTGGGCCGCATCCTCTTGGCCCATCGTCTCATCATTCATACATCCCCCAAGCTCAATATCGGGACAACAATGTACCCAAAAACAGGGTCATATAGAGCTGTCAGGCGATCGGAAATCTGATTTTATCTGTGCGAGAGGTTTTGAATATGTGCGTGGATGCGCGCAACAACAAAAAGCCCCCGGAAAGCGAACAAATCGCTTTCCGGGGGCATGCAATACGTTGCATTGCGCGGAGTCGGCCAGGCGGCTTCACATTCAAGCGGCGTTTGCACCGGGCATGTTACTCGGCGTGCGCGTAATCAACCTTGGCGCGGCGAGCGGTAGCCTTCTCCCAATCGCTGGTGCCCTCAAAGACATCCTGCTTGTAGGGATTGCGACCGAGCTTCTTGGCGCGGTAGGCGATGTAGATGATCGCGGCGACGTTGGCGACCAGCGCGGCAATCGAGACCGCGGTGGCGGCGCCGGGGTCGAGCGTGGAGTGGGTCACAAAGATGGACTCCTCCTGGAAGTACGGAAACACCTGGGCAAACATGCACCAAATGGCCAGCGTAAAGGCGCGGTTCTGGATCCAGCCGCCCTTGTTCCAGATAAAGGCGGCGACGGTGGGCGCCAGCAGCAGCGCAAAGCCGCAGAACCAGGAGTGGGTGGGCAGGCAGTTGTAGGTGTAGCAGAAGTTCCAGATATCGTAGGCGATGATGTAGACCCAGGTCATATCGGGCCACAGCATGTCGGTCTGATCCTCGGAGGCGTAGACGCTCCACCAACCGGTCATGCAGAAGATGTTGATGATACCGGCGATGCCGTTGAACACGTTGTTCCAGCCGGCCAGCTGCGTGGCACCTTCGGAGGTGACCCAGGTGGACTCGCCCAGGACAAAGAAGTGATAGGCGCTCTCGAAGTCGGACACGACGGCGATCATGATGTTGATGGCGACGATCACAAACGGCCATGCGCGGAACCAATGCGCCTTGCCGATCTTTCCCCACTGGTACTTAATGGCAATGAAGCCCCAGCAACCGGCGAGCGCCGCGTATACCTTAGCGTAGTGGAACCAGCTGTTCTGGTACACATGGGTGGGGTTGGTGAGCGCCCACTCGGCACCCTGCGAGACGCCGATGGCGATGGCGACGCAATAGATGGTCATGGCCAGCGGAGCCGCGCCAAAGATGATCGCCGCGCCCAGCGGGGGTGCGGACGATTTCTTGGACCGCGCCTAGGCGTATCCAAGCTTCCTGCGGTACTCCATCGGGCTCAGCCACCCGAGGGACTTCTTGATCCGCTCCTCACGATAGTACACGAGGTAGGCCTCGAGCCTTCCCATGAACTCCTCGGCCGTCACGCCCTCCCAGTCCCTGTAGTGGAAGAACTCGTTCTTGAGGCGCCCGAAGAAGCCCTCGCAGGCCGAGTTGTCCGGGCTGCAGCCCTTCGCGGACATGCTCCTGACCAGGCCGTTCTCCTCGCAGATCCCAATCCACTCCGACCAGCGGTAGTGGCCGCCCCGGTCCGAGTGGATCGTCGTGCGCGCGCCCGCCGGCCTCGCCGCGCAGGCCTTGAGCAGGCTCGAGTTCGCGAGGCGCTTGTCGGGGTGCAGCCCGATCGACCAGGCGACGGGCATCCCGTCGAAGCAGTCGATGACCGGGCTCAGGTAGACCTTCTCGCCGCCCGGGAGCCTGAACTCGGTGATGTCGGTGAGCCACAGCCGGTTGGGCTCGTCGGCGTGGAAATTCCTGTTCACGAGGTTCTCCGGCGCCTTGGAGACCTCGCCGGCGTAGGAGCTGTAGCCCCGGGCGCGTCTCTTGTTGTAGACGACCTCGAGGCGCTCCTCGCGCATCACGCGGGCCACGCGCTTCTCGCTGGCGCGGACGCCCTCGCGGCGCAGGCGCGCCCAGACGGTGCGGTACCCCCAGCACCCCGAGCCCTCGCGGAAGATGCGCACCACGCGGTCTCGTATGTCGGCGTCGCGGTCGCGCGGCGCGGCGACGCGGGGCCTCCAGTACTCATAGGAGCTCTTCGATATCCTCAAGAAACCTGTGATCGAGCGGAGGGGCAGGGCGGTCGCCCGCCTCAATCTCTCGCCGAGCTCGCACTTGCTCCTGTTCGAGATCGAAGCCGGGTCCCACCCTTCCGCTTTTAGGTCGGCCAACACCGCCCTGAGCAGCAAGTTCTCTATCTGGTCCTCGTTGAGCCCGGCGAGCGGGCCGGTCGCGGGTGGGGCGTAGATCGACTTGTCGGGGCCCAAGCTGGCCTCCTTCCGTGGCGGTTTCCTCGCCACGATTCTACAGCCCCCGCCGGTGTAGCTGCGCGGGAGGTGCCCCGTCGCCCACTTCTTGGCCGCGCTCACCGTGACCCCCGCGAACTTCGCGGCGGCGGTCGGCCCCATGCCGTCCTCCGTCGCCAGGAGGAAGAGCTCGACCTTCTCCCTGCTGTACATGCGAACCTCCAGTCCGGACCGCTTCACGGTCCAGCTTTCTGTCCGCACCCCCAACAAGAACTATTTCACCGCAACTTTTTTGAGTAGTTTTGTTGAGCATAAGTCGTGCAAATAGTCAAGCCATGTCTGTTTAAACAAAATAGTGACAGTACGAGCACATTCGCATTTGCTTAATATCGATATTAATGAACAGCTTGCTTGTATCTATAAAATACATGGCTTGATGAGCGACGCCTTGTCGTGTAATGAGTCAAAAAGCAGTAACGTAATCAACTTGTAACAAACCTAGACGTTTAAACAAATAATCCAACTTTTTGCGGATTTAGCTATAATTCCACAAACCAAACAGCTATACTCCTTTCATGTCGTGTAGGAAATACGTAGACAAAAAGGAGGTTATGTGATGGTAAGTATTGTTCTTGCTAGCCACGGGGACTTGGCAGCTGGAATCAAGCAGACGGGCTCGATGGTCTTTGGCGATCAGCCGTCTGTTGCCGTGGTCTCGCTCGAGCCGAGCATGGGCCCCGACGATTTCCGTGCCAAGGTCGAGGAAGCAGTCGCTTCCTTCGAAGACCAGGAGCAGGTGCTCTTCCTCGTTGATCTGTGGGGCGGCACGCCGTTCAACCAGATCAGCGGGCTCATCGAGGGCCACGATTCCTGGGCTATCGTCACCGGTGTCAACCTGCCTATGCTCATCGAGGCATATTCGCAGCGCTTTGACGCAAAGAACACTGCACATGCGATCGCAAAACATCTCGTGACTGAGGCTAAGGCTGGCGTGCGCGTCAAGCCCGAGTCTCTGGAGCCCGAGGAGAAGAAGCCGGCTACGGCCGCCACTGCTCTTGCAGGCGCCATCCCTCCGGGAACGGTCATCGGCGACGGGCACATCAAGATTGCCCACGTCCGTATCGACACCCGTCTGCTGCATGGTCAGGTGGCCACCACGTGGACCAAGCAGATCAACCCCAACCGCATCATCGTGGTTTCCGACGGCGTTGCTCACGACGAGCTTCGCAAGACGATGATTGAGCAGGCTGCCCCTCCGGGAGTCCATGCCAACGTCGTGCCCATCAAGAAGATGGCCGAGGTCGTCAAGGACACGCGTTTTGGTGACACCAAGGCCATGCTGCTCTTTGAGAACCCGCAGGATCTGCTCAAGGCCATCGAGGCCGGCGTCGACATCAAGGAAGTCAACATCGGTTCCATGGCTCACTCCAAGGGCAAGGTCGTCGTCACCAACGCCGTCGCTATGGGCGATGATGACGTTAAGACTCTCGAGGCCCTCAAGGCCAAGGGCGTCAAGTTCGAGGTCCGCAAGGTTCCTTCGGATTCCTCCGAGGATCTCGACGCCATGTTGAAGAAAGCTAAGGCCGAACTGGCCGCTCAAGCATAGTAAAGGAGGGTCCGATACATGTCTGCAATCACTATTCTGCTTGTTGCGATTGTCGCGTTGCTTGCCGGTATGGAAGGCATTCTGGATGAGTTCCAGTTCCATCAGCCGCTCGTGGCATGCACGCTTATCGGTCTCGTAACCGGTCACCTTCAGGAGGGCATCCTCCTGGGCGGTTCGCTCCAGATGATGGCCCTTGGCTGGGCTAACGTCGGCGCCGCTGTCGCGCCTGACGCCGCTCTGGCCTCGGTCGCTTCTTCGATCATCATGGTGCTCGCCCTCAACGGTGGCGCCACCGATTCGGCCAAGGCCGTTACCGCCGCCATCGCCGTCGCTGTCCCGCTGTCGGTCGCTGGTCTGTTCCTGACCATGATCTGCCGTACCCTGGCTACCGCTATCGCTCACGCCATGGACGGTTGCGCCGAGAAGGGCGACTTCTCCGGCATCGAGCGCTGGCAGTACGCTGCTATCCTCATGCAGGGCCTTCGTATCGCCATCCCGGCAGTACTTCTGTGCATCATCCCGGCCGAGGCTGTTACCAACGCGCTTAACGCTATGCCCGACTGGCTGTCCGGCGGTATGGCTGTCGGCGGCGGCATGGTCGCTTCCGTCGGTTACGCCATGGTCATCAACATGATGGCCACCAAGGAGACCTGGCCGTTCTTCATCCTCGGCTTTGTCCTTGCTGCCATCCCTCAGCTCACGCTGATCGCCCTTGGCCTCATCGGCATCTCCCTTGCCCTCATCTACCTTGGCCTTAAGGATCTGGCCAAGCAGGGTGGCGGCATGGGCGGCGGCTCCGGTGACCCGCTCGGCGACATTCTGAACGATTACGAGTAGGAGGGGAGTGATACATATGGCAGAGAACAAGATTCAGCTCACCAAGGCTGACCGCAAGAAGGTTTGCTTCCGTCATCAGTTCCTTCAGGGCTCGTGGAACTACGAGCGTATGCAGAACGGCGGCTGGTGCTTCGCAATGATCCCTGCGATCAAGAAGCTCTACACCAGCAAGGATGACCAGATTGCCGCTCTTAAGCGCCACCTGGAGTTCTATAACACCCACCCCTATGTTTCCGCCCCCGTCATTGGCGTTACCCTCGCTCTCGAGGAGGAGCGCGCCAACGGTGCCCCGATTGACGACGTCGCCATCCAGGGCGTCAAGGTCGGTATGATGGGCCCGCTCGCCGGTGTCGGCGACCCCGCCTTCTGGTTCACCCTTCGCCCGATTCTGGGTGCTCTGGGCGCTTCCCTGGCCCTGTCCGGCAGCATCGCCGGTCCGCTGCTGTTCTTCTTCGCGTGGAACATCATCCGTTACGCCTTCCTGTGGTACACGCAGGAGTTTGGCTACAAGGTCGGCTCCTCCATCGCCAAGGACCTCTCCGGCGGTCTGATGGGCAAGGTCACCGAGGGTGCTTCCATCCTGGGTATGTTCATCATCGGCGCCCTGGTCGAGCGCTGGGTGTCCATCTCCTTCACCCCGGTCGTCTCCAAGGTCACGCAGTCTGCTGGCGCCTTTATCGACTGGGCTAACCTGCCCTCCGGTTCTGAGGGTGTCAAGGAAGCACTGACGATGTATAACTCCATCGGTGCTAACGCCCTTGATCAGGTGAAGGTCACCACGCTTCAGGCCAACCTCGATCAGCTCATCCCCGGCCTTGCCGCCGTGTGCCTGACCCTGCTGGTCTGCAAGCTCCTCAAGAAGAAGGTCAGCCCGATCGTCATCATCCTGGCTCTCTTCGCCATCGGCATCATCGGTCGCGTCTGCGGCTTCATGTAAGCACGTTTCGGCTTAAGACCGAGAATTGCTAGGCAAGGGCTTTTGAGCCATTGAAACGGACCGCACCCGGTGGGTACACTGGATGCGGTCCGATTGTTTAATTTGGAGGGCGAGGCGCGCATGGCGCAATCTCAGAACAGCACGGTCGATCTGGCAACGCCGGCAACTTGCCTGATGGGGCTTACCAGCCACGGTAACGTGATGGTGGGCAATAAGGCGTTCGAGTATTACAACGAGCGCAATCCCGAGGATTATATTCAAATCCCGTGGGACGAGGTCGACTATATTGCCGCTGAGGTTTTACGCGGCACCAAGAAGATCACGCGTTTTGCCATCTTCACCAAGGACAACGGTCACTTTACGTTTTCGACGCGCGACGACAAAGAGACGTTGCGCGCGGTCCGCAAGTACGTCGACGAGGATAAGCTCGTGCGTTCGCCCGACTTTATCGATGTGACGGCCAAGGGCGCCAAGAGCATCCCCTCCGTTATCAAAAACCTCTTCCACAAAGGTAACTAGTCATTAAAGAGCGCCCCCCAAAGTGGGACGCAGTTTCCCACGGGGCTCGATTGGGAAAGTGCATCCCAGTTCGAGCGCCGATTCCGGGATGTAGTTTCCGGAACGGGGTCGTTTGGGAAACCGTGTCCCGTTTCGAGCCGAAATTCTGGGACACAGTTTCCAGCGAGGTCCCATTGGGAAAGTTTGACCCAGAATTTGCCTGGATAGTGGGACACACTTTCCGGAGGGCTGTTCCACCGCAACTTCGAAGAGTGGCTATACGCTGTATTACAACGGCGTAAATCTGCTACACTAGTACAACATGCCTCCGTAGCTCAGGGGATAGAGCACCGCTCTCCTAAAGCGGGTGTCGACGGTTCGAATCCGCCCGGGGGCACCAGAAGATTATGACGGCGTCGCGAGAGCGGCGCCGTTTCTGGTTTGTGGGACCGCCGGTGGATTCGGGCTGTCGACACCCGCGTCACCAATTTCCCCGCGGGGGGAGTTTTCGAATCCGCCCGGGGGCACCAGAGGAATATCGAGCCCGGTACCGCTACGGTGCCTGGCTCTTCTGGTTCATGCGATGTCAAAAACGAGGCGCCCGCTTGCTGGGGGAGCAAGCGGGCGCCTGTGAGCGAATATGTTTGCGGCGAAAGCCGTGATGAGCGGTGGGGTGGCGACTAGTTGGTCGTACCGGAATCGTCACCCGTGCCCGAGCCAGAGCCAGAGCCAGAGCCAGAAAGTGCGACTGTTAGCGTGATCGTGCTGTCGGTGGACTGCTTGCCGGTGGGGGAGACGCCCGTAACGGTGGCATCCTCGTTACCGCTTACGGGATTGCCGTTCTGGTCACAGAAGCCGATGTTATAGAAACCGGCGTTGTTGAGCGCGGTGACGGCGGCGGAAATGCTCTTACCGTACAGGTTGCCCGGGACGGCGGCCTTGCCGGACTTCTTGGCAATGACGACGGTAATCGTGGCGCCGGGCTTCTGCTTGCCGCTGGGGTTCCAGCTGATCACGGTGCCCTCGGTAACCGAGTCGTTCTCCTGGTAGCTAACGTCGACGCCAAAGCCTGCCATATCGAGGGCGTTGCGCGCCTGGGCCTCGGTCATGTCGGTCAGATCGGGGACGGACGTGGTATCCGGGCCGCCCGAGACCTTGTACGAGATGGTCGTGCCCTTCGCGACTTCTTTACCGGCTTCGGTGGTCTGCTCAAAGACCTGGCCCTCATCGGCCTCGTTGGCCTCCTCGGAGGCGTTGCCCTTCAGGCCAACGCTTGCCAGCGCGGCTTCTGCCTGGTCCTTGGTCAGGCCGACAAGCTGGGGAACCTCAACCTTCTCGGAGGGCTTGGGGCCCTTGGAGATTACCAGGTTCACCTTGGTGCCCTTGGCCTTCTTGGTGTTGCCGTTGGGCGTCTGCTCGGCGACCTTGCCCTCGTCGACATCGTCGTTGTAGCTTTGGTCGATGGTGCCGACCTCGAGGCCGGCTTCCTTGATCAGCTCGACGGCAGTCTGCTGGTCCTTGCCCAGCACATCGGGCACGGTGACCTGCTCGCCGCCAAAGAGTCCTGTGGCAAAGGCCACCACGATGCCGATGACGGCAACGGCTGCCACCACGGCGGCGATGATCTTGTTCTTGTTGGATTTGGGCTTTTCGACCTCGTAGGAGCCGGTGGAGCCCGAAACCGAGCTACGGGCGGTATTCTGGCCACTCACGCCCGAGACGGGACGCACCATGGCGCGCGTCTGATCGGAAAGCTCGCGAGTCTTGGTGGCGCCCAGCTCACCGGGGGCACCGATGATGCGCGTGGGCTCCGAGACGTTGACGGCACGGCCCGACAGGTAGCTGTTGAGCACCTGACGAAGCTCGTCGGCGGTCTGGAAGCGGTTTGCCGGGTCTTTCTCCATGCACTTGAGGATGATGCGCTCAAGGTCGGCGTCGACACCGGAGTTGATCTGGCTCGGCGGAATAGGCAGCTCGTTGACCTGCTTGAGTGCGACCGAGATGGCGTCGTCACCGTCAAAGGGAACGCGGCCGGTGGCGCACTCGTACATCACGACGCCCAGCGAGTAGATATCCGAGGTGGGGCCGAGGTCCTGACCGCGGGTCTGCTCGGGGCTGACGTAGTGGGCGGTTCCCAGCACGTTGTTGTCTTGCGTGAGGTGGCTGTTCTTGGCACGCGCGATGCCAAAGTCCATCACCTTGATGTTGCCGTCGGGCAGCACCATGATGTTCTGCGGCTTAATGTCGCGGTGGATGATCTCGTGCTTGTGGGCGACCGAAAGCGCAGAGCTGATCTGCGAGCCGATCTGGGCGACCTTCTTGGGGTCGAGGGCGCCGTGGCTCTTGATGCCGCTCTTAAGGTCGGTGCCGCGCAGGTACTCCATGACGATGTAATAGGTGTCGCCGTCCTTGCCCCAATCGTAGACGCCCACGATATAGGGGGAGGAGAGACCGGCTGCTGCCTGGGCCTCCTGCTTAAAGCGTGCGGCGAAGGTTGCGTCGCCAGCATACTGCGGCAGCATGATCTTGACGGCTACCGTGCGGTCGAGGACCTGGTCCTGTGCACGGTAGACGGTCGCCATGCCGCCTGTTCCCACCTTATCCTTGAGGAGGTATCTTCCCCCGAGGACCCTCTGTTCCATTCCTGCTCCTAACATAACTATTCGCTCAACGATGTGTGTAGTACCTACGATGTGGCCGCTGGGGCCGTGTGGCGCGTTGCCGCTAACTCTTCGGCCGCGGCGCGCCTCGGGTGTCCGATTCGATCATGGGCATCACGCTCCCTGTGCGGCAAGCGCCGCAGTCAGGACGATACCGGCGATCTTGGCGGCCTCGACGTCATGCTTGTCGAAATCCTCCAAGGCCACCGAGATGGCGACCGTGGGTGAATCGTAAGGTGCAAAGCCAACGAACATCGAGTTGACGTTGGTGCCGCCGACCTCGGCCGAGCCGGTCTTGCCGGCGACCTTGACGCCGGGGATCTGGGCATCGGTGCCGGTGCCGGACTGGACGACGGCAAGCATGGCCTGCTTGACCTGGTCGGCCGTGGCGGAGCTGACGGCCTGCCCCAGCGAGCGGGACTGCGTGGTCTTGACCACGGTTCCGTCCGGGGCAAGTACCTGGGCTACAAAGTACGGGTCCATGACTACGCCACTGTTAGCGATGGCGGCGGCAATCACGGCGTTTTGCATGACGGTGGTTTGCGGGCCGGGCGTGTGGTCCATGCCGACAGGCTGGCCGGCGCCGGCCCAGGCGGTCTCCCATTCGGTCATGAGCGACGGGTCGGCCATGATGGAGGCCGCGGAGGTCAGGTCCTGGCCGAGCTTTTGGCCGTAGCCAAAGGCGTTGGCAAACTGCACGAGCGTGTTTGCGCCAACTTCGTTTGCCACCTGGCCAAAGACGACGTTGGAGGACACGGCAAAGGCCTGCTGCAGGCTGATGGTGCCGTAGCTCTCGTTGGCAGAGTTGGTGACCGGTGCGTTGCCGATGTCCATGGAGCCGGGCGCCTGGTAGGTGCTGGTAAGGCTGGCGGTACCGGTCTCGAGTGCCGCGGAAAGCGTAACGACCTTAAACGTTGAGCCCGGCGTGTACAGCGCGTCCATGGCGCGATTGTACATGGAGCCGTCCTCGCCGCCGCCCGTCTGTAGCAGGGCATCGATGTTGGTGTTGTCGTAGGTGGGCGAGCTGGCACATGCGAGCACCGCGCCGGTACGCGGGTCGATGACCACTACAGCGCCCTTAAAGCCCTTGAGCGCCTGCTCAGCAGCCGTCTGGATGCGCGAGTCGATGGTGAGCTTGGCGGTGTTGCCCGGCTGGGTCTGGCCCGCGAGCGACGCGATGGCGTTGTTCCAGCTGGAGTAGTCCTTAGAACCGGTGAGCGTGTCGTTCATGACGCTCTCGATGGCGGTGGTGCCATACTGCTGGCTCACGTAGCCAACCACGTGCGCTGCTAGGTTACCGTTGGGGTAGGAGCGTACGTAGGTGCCGTCTTCCTGCTGCAGCGACTCGGCCAGCGTCACGCCGTCGGACGTGATGATGGAACCGCGCTGGATGTACTTGGAGCGGGCGATGGTGTGGTTGTTGGTCGGCATGTCCTGATAGTCCTTGGCCTTGATGACCTGGACATAGGTGAGGTTGCCGATAAGGATGGCGAACAGCGCCGTAAAGGCGAGCACCGCACGAGTTAGACGGTTGGCAAGCGCAACGCGGCCGAGCACACCGGATTCAGGCGTGTCGAGCAGGCGACGACGCATGCGCGAGCCGACGGAATGGCTGCCGCTGCCGTAGGAAGACGAGGAGGCAAAGCGCGTGCCCGTCGGGGCGGCGGCAGATGCGACCTGATCATCGGTGATGGCGGCCATGGTGCCGGTGCCGGTAAGCTCGGCCTCGCGTCCGGTCGCCTCGTCACCGGCGCGCAGCAGGAGCGCGACGATGATAAAGCTCGCCAGCAGCGAGGAGCCGCCCTGGCTCATAAAGGGCAGGGTGACGCCGGTCAGCGGAATCAGGCGGGTTACGCCGCCAACGATCAAGAAGGCCTGGAAGCTGATGGCGGCCGTAAGGCCCGTGGCGCTAAAGGCGGCGAGGTCGGATTTAGCGCGGGCAGCTGTGGTGAGGCCACGCACGGCAAAGAGCATAAACAGGATGAGCACGGCGCCGCCGCCCAAAAGGCCCATCTCCTCGCCGATAGCCGAGAAGATAAAGTCGGACTCGACGACAGGGATGTTGTTGGCCATGCCGTTGCCGATGCCAACACCGACCAGACCGCCATCGGCAAGCGAGAAGAGCGACTGGACGATCTGGTAGCCCTGGCCCTGGGCGTCCTTAAACGGATCGACCCAAACCTGGAAACGCACCTGAACGTGCGACAGGAACTTGTAGGCGCCCACGGCTCCAACAGCTAAGAGCGCAAGGCCGATAACGACATACGAAAAGCGCCCCGTGGCAACGTAGAGCATCAGCAAGAAGATGGTGTAGAACAGCACGGCCGAACCCAGGTCGCGTTCGAAGACGACGACGAGCAGGCACACACCCCACACGGCAAACAGCGGCAGCAGCAGTCGCAGGCGAGGGATCTTAAAGCCCAGGATCTTGCGGTTGGAGATGGAGAGCAACTCGCGGTTCTCGGCCAAGTAGCCGGCCAGGAACAGGACGATAAAGACCTTGGCGAACTCGCCAGGCTGGATGGTAAAGCCCGCGATGCGAATCCACAGCTTGGAGCCCGAGATCGTGGTGCCGATAAAGATAGGCAGCATCAGCAGAATGATGCCGATAATGCCAAAGGTGTACTTGTAGCGCATGACCACGTCGAGGTTTTTGACCAGTGCAAGCGTTCCTACCATGAGCGCCACCGAGACAAACAGGATGATGAGCTGTGAGATGGCGAGAGCGGGGGCGAGACGCGTCACGAACGTGATGCCGATGCCCGAAAGTATAAATACGATGGGCAGGATGGCGGGGTCGGCACCGGGCGCCAAGATGCGCACGGCGATATGTGCCGCGGCAAAGGCGGCAAAGAGGCCGATCGGTACGGCGAGCGTCTCAAAGGAGATGGCAGCGCCCGCGGTGAGGACGTACATCGCATACAGCAGGATGACGGGGAACGCCGAGGCGATGAGCAAGAGCAGCTCGGTGTTGCGGCGACTCATAAGCGGCACTCCCTTTCTAATTCTTATCGGAGGCTTCGGCCTCGGCGGACTGTTCGGCGGTTTTCTCGGAATCTGATTCGGAGGTTGATCCCTGATTGGTGTTGTCGCGAATCGTTTGCGCGTCGATCACCTGGCGGGTCTGCTCCTCGTCGATCTGGTGGCGGTACTTGGATATCGTGTCCTGCGCATCGTCGACACTTGTTTGCGGAATGCCCGCCTTGAGGCGGTTTTGCGTGTCTTCGGGCAGGTCGGATAGCTTGATGCTGGTTTCGCTTTCGAGCCAGTGGAGCTTGAGTCCGAGCGGCTTGCCGGGCAGGCCGCGCCAGACGGCGACATTGCCCTGGTAGGTACCCAGGTAGTACGAGCCGGTGACACCCGTGTAGGCCCAGATGCCAGCTGCCAGCACAAAGACGAGGGCCAGGATGGCGGCGATAGTAATGTTGCGGCGACGCACGCGCCGCGCCTCGCGCATAACGCCATCGTCAACCAGGTCAACGACTACTACGGTCACGTTGTCGTGGCCGCCGGCGGCAAGCGCCGCGTCCACTAGGTTATCGACGCAGATTTGCGCGGTTGAGGACTGCGTGGCGATGTTCTCGATATCGCTATCGGGAATCATGCTCGAAAGGCCGTCGGAGCACAGGATCAGGCGGTCGCCTTCCTCGATATGCAGGGTGAAGTGGTCGGCATACATGGCGGGGTCCGAGCCCAGCGCACGGGTGATGACCGAACGGTTGGGGTGGACGCGAGCCTCGTCTGCCGTAATCTCGCCGGCGTCCACGAGTTCTTCCACATAGGAGTGGTCGCGGGTCACGCGGATGAGCGTGCCCTCGTGGAGCAGGTAGGCGCGAGAATCACCCACGTGGGCGATGGCGAGCGTGTCGTTTTCGATATAGGCGCAGGTGGCTGTGCAGCCCATGCCGGGCTTACCCAGGCCGTTCATGGCCGCCTCGATTACGGCGGCGTTGGCTGCCTCGACGGCTGCGGCCAGGCGTGCTGCGTCGGCGGACTGCGGGGCCGTCTTGGCAATAGTCTCGACGGCGATGGAAGAGGCTACCTCGCCGGCGGCGTGACCGCCCATGCCGTCGCATACGCAAAAGAGCGGCGACTGCACCAGGTAGGAATCCTCATTGTGCGGGCGCACACAGCCAACGTCGGAGCGGGCGCCCCACATGAGTTGCGTGGTGGTGCCGGCATCATAGGTCGAGTCGGTCTCGATGCGCTCCTCGGTCAGGGGCTCAAAGCTCATGGTCGAGCCGGGGTCTTTGAGCTTGGCCTCAACGGCGGCAACGTCGATCTCGGCTGTGTCACCGGGAGAGACGGTGTCGGTCTCGGCGTTTGATTCGGAATTGTCGGTGTCCGGGGAGTCGGGCTCCTCGGACACGCGGGCGGTCGACTCGTCGTCTTGCGGGCTGACGTCTATAGGCTCGGGCGCCGGCGTAGACGCGGGCGCAACCTCGGATGCCGGGGCTATGGGAAACGCCGGCGCGGCGGGCTCGGGTGCCGCAAACACCGCAGCGCTCTCGTTGATTGCCGCGGCGACGGGCTCTGCAAAGTGAGCCGGCGCTGGGGTTGTTTCGGGCGCTGTGGGCTGTTCCGCAGCATGTGCGCCGATGGGCGCCGCTACGGCATCCTCTTCGTCCTCGTTATCGGCGAGATCCGAAATATCATGCGTTACATGCGAAAGAGGCAGGGAGAACACGGTGTCCTCGGGCTCCACGGGTGCGGAGCCCGCCGGAGCGGCGTGGGCCGGCGCAGCTGTGGCGGCGGCCGGTGCCTCGGTCATAGTTGCGGACTTGTTCTCCTCGTCGATCATCGACGGTTCACCTTCATGACCACGTCGCCAATCTGGACTTCGTCGCCCTCACGCAGCGTCGCGGGCTCCACGAGCTGGCGGCCGTTGACGAGCGTGCCGTTAAGCGAGTTGAGGTCCTCGATGATGAGCGCCGGGCCCTGCAGCGAAAAGCGCGCATGCGAGGCCGAGACGAACGGTTCGTTGATGCAGATGTCCGAAGATGGCGAGCGACCGACGATGACGGGGCCGAGCATGTCTACGTGGATGCCGCGGATACCGCGCGGACCCTTGTCCACATCAATCGTCCAGATAGCCGAGTCGCGGCGCTGCCCGCGCACAAGTCCCACGCCGGTCTTCATGACGGCGAACAGGAAGATATAGAGCAGGGCGACCAAGACGATGCGGCCTGCAAAAAGGACGATATCGATGTTCATAAGCGACTATCCCCTAAATTCAAAGGTACTCAGGCCAAACGTCAGCAGATCGCCGTTGCGCAGTGGGCAGCGCGTAATGCGGCGGTTGTTGACGAGCGTGCCGTTGGTGGAATTGAGGTCCTCGATCGACCAATCCGAGCCCGTAAAGGTGAGCTGGGCGTGGCGGCGCGACACGTTGGGGTCGCGCAGGGCAATGTCGGAAACTGAGCGCTCGCGACCGATGGTCACCTGTGCGGAGGTGATGCTATGGCTCTCGCCGCTCACGACGTCGACGAGCTGGGCGAGCGGGCGCTGCGGGGCGCGAGTGCTCGCCATGTTGGAGGCGATGCCGGCTGCGGCGCCTAGGCCCACGGCGGCACCGGTCGCGGCGGCTCCGCCCATGCCGGCAAGCGCGTCGCGCGAGACGGTCTGCGGCACCGGGATGGGTGCTGCGGCGGGGTCGGGGACGCTAGGCGCGAAGGGGTCTGCCACGGCAAGCGGGTCGGGAGCGGCGGCGCGAGGCGTCGGCTGTTGCTGGGGCATGGCGGCGGGGCGCTGCTGCTGCGGGGCAGCAAACTGCTGCTGGCCGGCGCGCGGGGCGCTGGCGGCACGGCTTGCCGCGGAGTTGTTCTGGCCCAGGCCGTTTTGATAGGCGCGCTCTTCTTCGTACAGGCGGCCGAGCGTGGGGGCATCGACGTTCTCGGCAAAGACCGAGAACTTGCCGGCGCGCAGCTGCGGATCGATCATAAAGCGCACGAGGGGCTCGCCGACAAAGACATAGCGGCGCTTTTCGGCCTGCGCCTTCACAAACTCGCGGACCTCGCGCGAAAGCTCGGGGTAGAACGGGGCGAGCATGGGGTCGTCGTCGGCGGCGATAAGGATGGTATAGAGTGCCGGCGCCGTGTTGACGCCGTTAATCACCAGAGTCTGATCCTCCATGTCGCGAGCGGCCTGCTTGGCAAGCTTCTTAAAGGAGAACGGGGCACGGGTGGCACCGAAGATGCCGGCCACGTGGTCCTCGAAGATGTTCAGGAAGTTCACGAAAGATCACTCTCCGTATAGGTTCTTTGGTATCCGAGCAAATATAGGCATATCCCAACGATTATAGAGGATAGGGTTCCCGCAACCGCCGCCTTGGCGACGACCGCGGCTGCAAGGCTGGCAATTTCCATATGGTGTGCAAGACAGGACGCCGCTGCGCAGCCGATGCCGGTGACAGCGATGGCGGCGATTGCGGCAAGGTTTGAGCCCTGATCGGCACGCTTGGCATGGGCATTGAGCAGCGCAGATGACGCCGCGGCAGTTGCCGCGACCAGCACAAAGGCAGCCCAAAGGAGCGGGTCTCCCAGCGCTGCGGCAACGTTACCGAGCCCCAGCACGCCTCCGGCTGAAAGCGCGACCGTGGCCAGACGGGCAAAAAGCGCGCCCATGCCCGTTGCCGCGGCGGCGCTTGCCGGGCCGAGCCAAAATGACGCGACGCCGGCGGCGACCCCAGCTGCCAGGAAGGTATTGCCGGTCAGACAGCCAAGCGCGAGTGCACAGGTGAGCGCGGCGCTCGCGGCAGCCTCGGTACGACCCCAGGCGATCCACCAACCGGACATGGCGGCGGCAAAGATCACCGCGACGGGCAGCATCGACAGGATGCCCTGTGCCTGCATGGTGGCGTTGGCCATGAGCACCAAAAAGCCCACAGCCGAGATGGCCGAGCCGATCTGGGGGGCCAGGCCAGCCGCCGCTCCGATCGCGATAGCCGCAATGACCAGGCCGGGAAGCGCCGCGACCCCGGCCGTTTGCATCAACAAAAAGCTAAAGGTGCCGCACGTTAGCGCCGAGATAGTGCGCATGGTGTAGTCGCGCGCATGGCTCCAGCGCGTGCCCGCCCAGCCGAGTGCGGGGTCGACCTCGATGGCGTCGTCCTCGTAGTGCGACGGCTCGATATCGTCGAGCTCCTGCTCGTCATCCGAAAGCTCGCCAACCATTTGCTCCAGGCTGCGACGGCCTTCGCGCACGCTGCCCAGACCGGCAAGGAGCTGGTCGCAAAATGCCTCGATGCTGTTGGGGCGGTCCTGCGGCATGGGGGAGAGCGCGCTCATGAGCGCGGCCTCGGCTCCCGGGGGGAAGTGTGGTATCAGCTCGCTGGGATAGGTGGCGCCGCCGATGATGCGGTCGAGCGAGTCGGCGGGCGTAGCCGCCATAAAGGGGGCGCTGCCGCACAGGCTCTCGTAGATCACACAGGCGAGGGCAAAGACATCGGCGCGCTCATCGACCGTGCCGGTCTCGATATCGAGCTGCTCGGGCGGCATGTAGCCGATGGTGCCGCCGCGCGAGCCGCCAAAGCCACCGGCGGACGACAGCCGCGCCATGCCAAAGTCGGTGAGCTTTACATTGCCCGAGTGGTCGATGAGCACGTTGGCGGGCTTAATGTCCAGGTGGAGTACGCCATTACTATGGGCGAAGGTGAGCGCCTGGCCCAGGGCATCGGCAATGGCCGCGGCCTCGTCAAAGGTAAGTGAGTGGCCGTCCACGCGATGCAAAAATTCGGCCAGCGACATGCCATCGACATATTCCATAACCAGGTAGGCATAGGCTGTGTCGTGCGTAAAGTCGATGACCTGCACGATATTGGGATGTTGAAGCATGGCGGCGGTGTGCGCCTCGCGCAGGACATCCATGATGTCGCTGGCGGGCATGCCGGCACCGTTGATAAGGGGGATACGCTTAATGGCGACGCGGCGGCGCAGGTGCGTGTCGCGGCAGATCTCGATGGAGCCAAAACCGCCGGTCGCAAGTGTCTCGAGCGGCTGGTACCGCTTGAGCAGCTCGCGAGAGCTGGTGCCCTCCAAAGGAACGTCCGGCGAGAACCGGGCGGTATGTTGCGAGAAAAGCGGCATGGCCAACCCTCGTGCGTTTAAAGTTCGTTTGCGAGCGGCGGGCGCGGAGCCGAGCCGTTCGCGGTGGCATAGATGCTGCTAGTGTAGCACGCTCGGGTGCATGGGGAGGATAGCGGGATGCGAGGCTGCCTGTCTGGCTTGGCCTCCTTGATTGGCAACTTCATCCGAACACTTCCCACATTCATCCGTACATGTACGGA